>NZ_JXDF01000001.1 GCF_001308195.1 Apilactobacillus kunkeei
ATGGATAAAGACTCTTTATGGGAAGCAATCAGTGAAGCTTTTGAAAAAAATTACTCCACTACAACCTATTCAACATGGATTGCTACAGTTAAACCCATTAGCTTAGTCGGAAATGAGCTAACGCTAGAACTTCCATCTCCTCTCCATCGTGATTATTGGGAAGATAAGTTAGAGGACTCTTTAGTAGAGTATTCATATCAAATAACTAAAAGAGATATCGTTCCAAAATTTGTTTTAGAAGGAGATCTTAGGAGTTCTAATAGGAAAGATGATGCCGTTAAAGAGAATTCAGGCAGCGTAAACAAAAATGAATTCTTACAAAACAGCCATCTAAATCCTAACTATACATTTGAATCCTTCGTTATCGGTAAAGGTAACCAAATGGCGCATGCAGCGGCGCTAGTTGTTTCCGAAGATCCAGGAAAAATGTATAACCCACTTCTTTTGTACGGAGGTGTCGGTTTAGGAAAAACCCACTTGATGCATGCAATTGGTAACAAAATCTTAGAAGACAATCCAACTGCAAACATTATGTATGTAACTAGTGAGTCATTCACCAACGATTTCATTAATGCGATTCAAAATAATGAAACCGAAGCATTCAGACAAGAATACAGAAACGTTGATGCACTGCTAGTTGATGATGTTCAGTTCTTCGCTGATAAGGACGGAACTCAAGAAGAATTCTTCCATACTTTCAATGATTTGTATGAAAATAAAAAACAAATTGTTTTAACTTCTGATCGTTTACCAAAGGAAATTGCCAAGTTGCAAGATCGTTTGGTTTCTCGATTCGCCTGGGGACTTCCGGTAGATATTACCCCTCCAGACCTAGAAACAAGAATTGCTATCTTGCGTGCGAAAGCAGAAGCAGACGGGATTCAAGTTCCCCCAGATACGCTTAATTACATAGCTGGTCAATTTGATTCAAACGTTCGTGAACTAGAAGGTGCACTATCTCGTGTACATGCATTTGCTAACTTCAAAAAGGTTCCAATTACAACTGACTTAGTTTCAGAAGCCCTACGTGGCCTTAACAATGGTGATTCCAAACCTGAAATTACGGTTGAAAACATCATTAAATCAGTTTCAAATTACTACAACGTTTCTATAGACGATTTAAAAGGGAAAAAACGCGTTAAAACAATCGTCATCCCTCGTCAGATAGCGATGTATTTAAGCCGTACCTTAACTAATAGTTCTCTTCCAAAGATTGGTAACGCCTTTGGCGGTAAGGATCATACAACTGTTATCCATGCTTACGATAAAATAGCCGATGCAGTTCAATCTGATTCAACAATCAAAGAACAAATCCAAGAACTAAAGGAAACATTAGAGAGATAAGGGTGTGGAAAAACGTGGTAAGTTATCCACAGGTTATCCACATGTGCAAAACTTTGTGTCCGTAAGAGTAAATCGAGTTTTCCACAGTATACACAAGCCCTACTACTACTGTTTTAACTATATATATTAATTAATATTAAATACTACATGCGAGGAGACTTTCAAAATGAAATTTTCAATCAAACGATCAGCATTCATTCAAGGAATAAACATGGTTTCAAGAGCAATTTCATCAAAAACCACTATTCCTATTTTGACTGGTCTAAAGTTAAGTGCATCAAACGAAGGTTTGATCTTAACTGGTAGCAATGCTGATGTTTCTATCGAAACTGTTATTGACAGAAACGATGCAGATAACGAACTAATCATCGAAGAAGAAGGTTCAATCGTTTTACCTGCTAGATTCTTCAGTGGAATCGTTAAGAAATTACCTAGCGATAAAATGACACTTTCCGTTGCAAATGGTTTCCAAACTGAAATCACTTCAGGAACTTCATCATTCACTATCAATGGTTTAGATGCTGCTGATTACCCTCACTTACCTGAAATCGAAAACGATAACGAAATTTCATTATCAGGTGACGTGTTTAAGGAAATCATTAACCAAACTGTTATCGCCGTATCAAACCAAGAAAGTCGCCCTATCCTAACTGGTGTTCACTTTGTGCTAAAAGACGGTACTCTATTTGCTGTCGCAACTGATTCACACCGTCTAAGTCAACGTAAAGTTGCCCTACCAGATAACCAAGGCGAATACGACGTTATCATTCCTGGTAGCAGTCTTTCAGAACTATCAAAGATGATTTCAGACGATACTGAAAACGTTAAGATGAAGATCACCGAAAACCAAGTTCTATTCACTATTGGTAACACTTACTTCTACTCAAGACTTCTTGAAGGAACATACCCTGATACTTCTAGATTGATTCCAAAAGATTCAGAAACTAACGTTCAATTCGATGCCTACGAACTACTTGGTGCGATTGAAAGAGCTTCTCTTCTATCTCACGAATCAAGAAACAACGTTGTTAAGCTAACTATCAAGGCAAATGTTAAACAAGTAACCATCTCTGGTAACTCTCCAGACGTTGGTAACGTTGAAGAAGAAGTTGAAAGCAAGGAAGTTGCCGGAAATGACTTAGAAATTTCCTTTAACCCTGATTACATGAAGGACGCCCTACGTGCATTTGGACACTCAATGATCAATGTGTCATTCACATCATCACTACGTCCATTCACCCTTGTTCCTTCTGAAGATGCTGAAAACTTCATCGAATTAATCACCCCAGTACGTACTTTCTAGGGATTTTAATAATTCATCTAATAAAACGCGAGCCCCGTCTAATAAAGGGTCGCGTTTTTTTAATTTACGAATTAATAATTGTTTGAAATTTTGTAATTTTAGTCTAAGATATATTAAAAGGAGGGGTTTGCATGTCTAAGATAAAGTCAATCCAGGACTGGACCTACAACAATGGATTAGATTTCACATACCTAAGTGATCCGAAAACAATTCAATACTTAACTGGGTTTTACAGTGATCCGGTAGAGAGGGTATTAGCATTAATCGTATTTCCTGAAAAGGATCCGTTTATGTTTGCACCCGCATTGGAAGTAGAAGCAATTAAAGATACTGGTTTTCCATATGATGTTTATGGATACTTAGATCATGAAAATCCATGGCAAAAGATTGCTGCTCATGTCCAACAAAGAGTGGCAACGCCAAAATCAGCAGGAATTGAAAAAGAAAGCTTAACAGTTGCACGTCTAGAAAATTTACACAGAGAGTTGCAAGATGTAACTTTTGAAACTGACGTCACTGATTACTTGAACACAATGCGTTTGATTAAGACTCCAGACGAAATCGAAAAGTTGAAGGAAGCGGGTAAAGAAGCCGACTTTGCTTTCGAAAAAGGTTTCGCAGCATTAAAAGCAGGGAAGTCAGAAAAATCAGTCGTTGCTGAATTGGAATACGCACTAAAACAAAAGGGTGTCATGGAAATGAGTTTTGATACCTTAGTTCAAGCAGGGGCGCATGCTGCTGAACCACACGGTGCAACCTCCGATAATTTAGTAAAAGAAAATGAAATGGTGCTATTTGATCTAGGAACAGTGCATGATGGATACATCTCAGATGCCACCAGAACTGTTGCCGTTGGTGAAATTAGCGACAAACAAAAAGAAATTTACGATGTCTGTCTAGAAGCTCAATTAGCTGCGATGGATTTCGTTAAACCAGGTGTAACAGCTGAAGAAGTCGATAAGGTCGCAAGAGACATTATCGAAAAGGCGGGATATGGTAAATACTTCATTCACCGTCTAGGCCATGGAATGGGGATGTCTGAACACGAATTCCCATCAATCATGGAAGGAAACAAGATGGTATTGAAACCAGGAATGTGTTTCTCAATCGAACCTGGAATTTATGTCCCAGGATTCGCTGGTGTCCGTATCGAAGATTGCGTTTACGTAACCGAAGATGGATGCGAACCATTTACCCATACACCTAAAGAAATTAAATATTTATAAAATAAGACCCCTTAGAAAGTTATCTAAGGGGTTCTTTTTGCGTTTAAAGTGATTTTTTAAGGATATGAGCGATTTTGGCATGGATTTAACAAACTAGTAAGCACTTTTATATAATTGCTTAGAAAGGCTAAAATCAGCTTATAAACTATACTTTTGACGTCCAAAAGGGTATAATAGTACATAGGAAAAGGTGGGTGAAGTTTTGAAAAAGAATGTTTTCATCGATACCGAATATATAACATTAGGTCAGTTGTTGAAGGAAGAAGATATCGTATCTTCCGGTGGTCAAGCTAAGTGGTATTTGAAGGACCATGCAGTGAAACTAAACGACGAACCTGAAGATCGTCGTGGTAAGAAATTATACGACGGGGATAACGTTGAAGTTATTGATGTTGGTTTGTTTTTTATTCGCAAAAAGTAGGCTTTATTTATGAAATTAAGAGAACTCAAATTACGTAATTTTCGTAATTATAGCGATGTAGAGGTGCAGTTCTCACCTTCAATTAACGTCTTGTTGGGTAACAATGCCCAAGGAAAGACCAACATGCTAGAAGCAATCTATGTTTTGGCATTAACGCGTAGTCATCGTACTAATAACAATCGCGACTTGATTAATTGGGAAAATGAAAATGCGCAGGTCTATGGCGAGGTTGAAAAAGAACTAGGCACCACCAAATTGGAAATCGATTTGGGAAAGAAAGGCAAACGTGCAAAAGTAAATCAACTCGAACAGGCTAAACTATCCTCCTATGTGGGTGAACTAAACGTGATTTTGTTTGCTCCGGAGGACTTATCCATCGTTAAGGGAGCTCCAACGGTTCGCCGTCGCTTCATGGACATGGAATTTGGTCAAATGAGCAGTCAGTATTTATACAATAATTCTCAATACAGAAAGATTCTAAAACAACGAAATAATTACCTAAAGCAGCTTCAGCTAAAAGAGGCTTCGGATAAGCTTTATCTAGATGTCTTATCAGATCAATTAGCTGCTTATGGTGCCAAGTTAATTTTTCAACGTTTGGAATTATTGAAGAAGTTGCAGGGATGGGCAGCAAATATCCATGCCGAAATTTCTCAAGGCAAAGAAGAATTGAAGTTTAAATATGTTTGCGCATTAAAGAAAAAACAGCAGACCAATGAAAATGACATTTACACCGGTCTAAAGGAATTGTTTGACGAAAACAAGGACAAAGAAATTAGACAGGGTAATACGTTATATGGTCCGCATCGTGATGATTTACAGTTTATTATCAACGGAAAAGATGTTTCAACGTTCGGCTCACAGGGCCAACAAAGAACATCCGCACTTTCGGTTAAGTTAGCCGAAATTGATTTGATGAAGGAAGAAACGAACGAATATCCAATCCTATTGTTGGATGATGTTTTATCCGAGTTAGACGATAATCGTCAGACTCATTTACTAAAGTCAATTCAAGATAAAGTGCAAACGTTTTTGACGACTACGAGTCTAAGCGGAATTGCTCGCGACTTAATATCTGATCCGAAGGTGTTCAATATTTCAAGTGGGCAAGTCGTAGAAGAATAGTCTGAATTAGGGGAGGAATAAAGTTGACTGAAAATGAAAAAGAAGAACAAAGAAGAAAAGCTGACGAATATAATGCCAGCCAAATTCAAGTTCTAGAAGGTCTAGAAGCGGTACGTAAACGTCCAGGTATGTACATTGGATCAACCAGTGTTCAAGGTCTCCACCATTTGGTATGGGAAATTATTGATAATGGGATTGATGAAGCCCTAGCTGGTTTCGCCGACACCATTCACGTAACTGTTGAAAAAGATAACAGTATTACAATCGTCGATAATGGACGTGGGATTCCTACTGATATCCAAGAAAAAACTGGAAAGCCAGCCCTAGAAACAGTATTTACTATCTTGCATGCCGGAGGTAAGTTCGGTGGTGGCGGATACAAGGTTTCTGGTGGTCTTCACGGGGTTGGGGCATCAGTTGTTAACGCGTTATCAACTGAATTAGACGTAACCGTAACTCGTGATGGTAAGAAGTACTACATGGACTTCAAGCGTGGTCACGTTAACACCAAGATGAAATTCGTTGGTGATGATGATCCAGATAACCACGGTACTAAGGTTCACTTCCTTCCAGATCCAGATATCTTTACTGAAACAACCACTTACAACATCAAAACTTTAACTGAAAGAATTAGAGAACTTGCTTTCTTAAACAAGGGACTAAAGATTTCACTTCGTGACAACCGTCCAGAAGAACCAACATACGAAGAATTCCACTACGAAGGTGGTATTAAGCACTACGTTGAATACATCGATAGTGAAAAGACACCATTATTCGAAGAACCAATCTATGTTGAAGGAATGGAAAATGACATTTCAGTTGAAGTTGCACTTCAATACACTGATGATTACCACAGTGAAATGAGAACATTTACCAACAACATTCACACCATCGAAGGTGGTACTCACGAAGAAGGTTTCAAACGTGCATTAACTCGTGTTATCAACGATTACGCTCGTAAGAACAACCTATTAAAAGAAAAAGACGATAACTTAACTGGTCCTGACGTTCGTGAAGGTTTAACAGCCGTTATTTCTGTTAAACATCCGGACCCACAATTCGAAGGACAAACTAAGACTAAGTTAGGTAACTCAGACGCAAGAACCGCTACTGATCACATCTTCTCAGAACACTTTGCTAAGTTCTTATTTGAAAACCCAACATTGGGTAAGCAAATTGTTGAAAAGGGTGCATTAGCCTCTCGTGTTCGTGCCGCTGCTAAGCGTGCGCGTGAAGTTACCAGAAAGAAATCAGGACTAGAAATTTCTAACTTACCTGGTAAGTTAGCCAACAATACTAGTCGTGACCCTGAAATCTCTGAATTATTCATTGTCGAAGGGGACTCCGCGGGTGGATCTGCTAAGCAAGGTCGTTCCCGTTTGACCCAAGCCATCTTGCCAATTAGAGGTAAGATTTTGAACGTTCAAAAGGCAACAATGGACAAGATTTTAGCCAATGAAGAAATCAGATCAATGTTTACAGCAATGGGTACTGGTTTCGGTAATGACTTTGATATTGAAAAGGTTCATTACCACAAACTAATTATCATGACCGATGCCGATGTCGATGGTGCCCACATTCAAACACTTCTATTGACATTGATTTATAACTACATGCGTCCATTAATCGACGCTGGATATGTCTACATCGCTCAACCACCTTTGTATCGTTTACAACAAGGTAAGATGATTAGATACATTGCAAATGATGATGAATTGGAACAATGGAAGGCTCAATTGCCTGCATCTCCAAAACCTAGCATCTCTCGTTACAAGGGTCTTGGTGAAATGGATGCCGAACAACTTTGGGATACTACTATGAACCCAGACAACCGTCGTCTACAAAGAGTTGAAGCAAAGGATGCTGCACAAGCTGCTGAAATCTTTGACATGTTGATGGGTAACAAGGTAGAACCACGTCGTAAATTCATTGAAGAAAACGCCACATTCGTTGAAAACTTAGACATTTAACATGGATGTTTCATGTGAAACATTTTAATGTAACGACCATGAATTGGAGGTAAAAACATTGGCCAATAATGAAGATTTATCAAGCCATCGTATTGAAAACGTTGACTTATCTGAAAAAATGAAAACATCATTCTTGGACTACGCAATGAGTGTTATCGTTGCGCGTGCCCTTCCTGATGTTCGAGACGGAATGAAACCAGTTCACAGAAGAATCCTATACGATATGCGTGAACTTGGTTTAACTCCTGACAAACCATTCCGTAAGTCTGCCAGAATCGTAGGGGATACTCTTGGTAAGTATCACCCCCATGGTGATGCTGCAGTTTATGGATCAATGGTTAGAATGGCCCAAACATTTAGTTACAGATATCCATTGGTTAATGGACATGGTAACTTCGGTTCTGTCGATGGTGATGGTGCCGCTGCCATGCGTTATACCGAAGCAAAACTAAGTAAAATTGGGATGGAAATGCTAAGAGACATCAATAAGGATACTGTCGATTTCCAAGATAACTTCGATGGTAGTGAAAGAGAACCAGAAGTGTTACCTTCTCGTTTCCCTAACCTACTTGTTAATGGTGCTTCCGGAATTGCCGTTGGGATGGCTACAAACATTCCTCCTCACAATTTAAGCGAAGTAATCTCAGCAATTCATATCTTAATGAACAATCCAGAAGCTACTACTGCTGACTTGATGGAAGCATTACCTGGACCTGATTTCCCAACCGGTGGGGTCGTTTTAGGTAAGTCTGGAATTAGAAGAGCTTACGAATCTGGTAAGGGTAGCATCGTGCTACGTGCTAAGACTGAAATTGAAGAACAAAAGAGTGGTAAGCAACGCATTATCGCTACTGAAATTCCATACATGGTTAACAAGGCGAAGTTAATCGAACACATCGCTAACCTTGTTCGTGACAAACGACTAGATGGGATTACAGATATCAATGATGAATCTGACCGTGATGGTATGAGAATCGTGATTGATGTTAGACGTGATGCATCTGCTCAAGTCGTTCTAAACAACCTATATAAGCTAACATTAATGCAAACTAGCTTTAGTTTTAACATGCTAGCTATCGTTGAAGGTACTCCAAAGATTTTAAGTTTGAAAGAAATCTTAAATGAATACTTGGAACACCAAGTTAACGTTATCAAACGTCGTACTGAATACGAATTAGCCAAAGCTGAAAACCGTGCGCACATCTTAGCCGGTTTAATCGTTGCTTTGGATAACATTGACCGTGTTATTACAATCATCCGTGAATCACAAACCTCAGCAATCGCTAAGGATCAATTAATGAGTGAATTCTCACTAACCGATAAGCAAGCCCAAGCTATCTTGGACATGCGTCTTGTTCGTTTGACTGGTTTGGAACGCGACAAGATTGTTAGCGAACATGCCGAACTATTAAAAGACATCGAACGTTACAAGGAAATTCTAGGTAGTCGTGAAAAGATTAATGAATTAATCTATCAAGAATTACTAGAAATCCAAGAAAAATACGGTGACGAAAGAAAGACTGAACTACGTGTTGGTGAAGTTCTAAGTATCGAAGACGAAGATTTAATCGCTGAAGAAGATATCATGATTACATTGACTCACAACGGTTACATCAAACGTACTGCTACTTCCGAATTCAAGAGCCAAAACCGTGGTGGTCGTGGTGTGCAAGGAATGGGTGTCCACGATGATGACTTCATCGAACACTTACTAGCAACTACTACTCACCATTCATTACTATTCTTTACCAACCTAGGTAAGGTTTACAGAATGAAGGGTTACGAAATCCCTGAATACGGTCGTTCCGCTAAGGGAATTCCAATCATCAACCTATTAGGAATTGATACAGATGAAAAGATTCAAGCTGTTATTCCAGTTGACGATAACGAAAGTAACGACGGCAAGTTCTTATTCTTCACAACCCTAAAGGGAACTGTAAAACGTACACCAATCGATGAATTCCAAAACATCAGAAGTAATGGTCTAAAGGCTATTCACTTGAAGGATGAAGACGAATTGATGCGTGTATCAACAGTATCTGAAGACCAAAACATTATTATTGGTACTCACTTAGGTTACTGTGTCAGCTTCAAGGTTTCAGACGTTCGTTCAATGGGACGTTCTGCTACCGGGGTTCGTGGTATCCGTCTAAGAGAAAATGATTACGTAGTTGGTGGGGATGTATTAGATCCAAACGACAATGTCTTCGTTATCTCTGAAAATGGTTACGGTAAGCAAACTCCTGCTTCCGAATACCAAATCAAAGGCCGTGGTGGTAAGGGTATCAAGACAGTTAACGTGACTGAAAAGAACGGTCCATTAGCTGGATTGACTACTGTTGCCGGTGATGAAGATATCATGCTTGTTACTGACAAGGGTGTTATGATTAGATTTAGTATTTCTGACGTTTCACAAACCGGTCGTGCTACTCTAGGGGTTCATTTAATCAAGATTGATGAAGATTCTAGAGTATCAACTGTTGCCCGTGTTCAAAAAGAAGACGAAACAGAAGATGATGCTGAAGAAAAAACCGCTGAAGTAAGTTCTGACAATGCAGAATCAACTGACGAAGCAAATAACAACGACGAAGAATAATCGTCAAACAAAAAAAGCTTTCATGTAGGATATCAAAGTCCTATGATGAAAGCTTTTTTATTGTGGTTGTTCACCAATAAATCTATAATTAGGCCTTAATACACTTTATAAAACGGGGGGTGAGCGAATGGAAAAACAAAATCAACTAACGCAGAGCCAATCCAACCAACAAATTATTAAGTCACTGACGAGTAATGGGCTGGGGGCCTTTAGTTATGGAATATTCCAGTACGGAATTAGTTTCATGCTATTGCATGCCACCCATTCTCCATTGAGCTTTGGGATGAACATTGCCGTCGGTCCCTTGATTAGTTTATTGACGTTTATTCCGATTGGAAACTTCGTTGATACCCATAATCATAAGCGCATTATCTTTTGGGGTTATGTCTTAAGAATGATTGGTTTTCTTGCATTAGCATTAGCACTACCATTTTTCCACGGTGGATCATTATTGATTCCTGTCGCGATTTTTATTGCGATTGATTCTATCTTGGTGAACCTGAGAAACACAGCGTACTCAGCATCAATTCGTCAATTAGTGAGAATGTCGGATGTCGCAAAACTGACTTCGCTCACCACCGCAGTTGCATCAGCTTCTAGAATATTATCGCCCGTCTTAGGGATTACGCTGTATGCCTTGATTAGTGTCGAGGGATTAATCGCTTTAGAAATCGCAGCGACGGTAGTAGCTATGTTAATTATGATGTCGCTTCATTTCTACGAGGTTAAAGCGGAAAAACAAGAACGCGTATCGCAAAGACAACAGTTTAAACAAACTCTTCAATACGTTAAAAGACGGCCATTTATTCGAGACAGTATTGTGGCGGAAATCGTGGTTAACTTCTTCTACACGGCTGTTGTTACCGGGAGTCCATTCATCATCGTTAACCAATTAGGGTTGCCCAATTCGGTAGTAATTTGGACGGAAACCGGATACTCAATTGGTTATCTAACTGGTAGTTTGATTACCAGTCGATTAAGGCAACAAAATCACTTTGGAATTAAGATTATGTCGACCATGATTTTGGTTGGAATCAGTCTAGTTGTCTTAGGATTCCTATTCACCGTTACCAAGAATCAAATGATTGTTTCGGTAATTGGGATGCTATTGTCATTATTGATGGAATTATCCTTTGCCATCTTTGATTTGGCGATTGAAATTCGTCTTCAAAGTACCGTTGAACATAACATTTTGGGCAGGGTTAGTTCCACGCTTTACACGGTTGGATACGCCATTATGCCATTTGGAACCTTGGTATATACTTGGTTATATGACATGTTCCCAAATGGTAGTTTGATTATGATTATTAGCGGTGTGATTTTAATAGTCTATACCGTGTTTAGTATTTCTCAATTCATTAGAAACATTAAAAAAGATGATTTGTATGTAGAAGAGCATGCGGATCAGATTAATTAAGGAGAATAATATGCGTTCAAAGAAACATCATTCACCAGAAACGATTAAACAAATTCATGATTTTTTTAAATACACGAAAATATCCGTGGTTAACATTATCTTGTTGTCACTTTGCTATGATGTCTACGACTTCATTCGAAATTCTGGCAGGATGGATTTGGCAAATGTCTTATTTATATCAGCTACCAGTAGTATGGTTGTATTTTCGGCCGTTGCCTTTGATAAGGATGACTTCTTAAGTATGAGTAAAATTGTTATTTCAATTAGTTTCGTAGTCTATACAATCTCCTCAATTCTATGGAGCTGGCTTTTTATTTATTTAGTCGGCAAGATAGATCAAATGATCTCATCAATTTATTTTGAACCGGTTATTCATTTTATCGTTAATTTTTTGAGATATACTTTTCCATCAATTTCCCTTCAAATGGTCTTTATATATATACTTTTTGTGGTTTATAAAATCATCATGCGTAAAGATGATTGAACGTAAAGTATAATAAATTAATAAATTCTTAATTAAAATTTTATTAAATTGGTGATAGAATTAAAACATATCAAGAATTGAGGGGATATTCTTATGACTTTTAAGAGAGATTTGAAGACTTTGTTGTTTGTCTTTTCATTGTTCCTATTGATTGCTATGGGAGTTAACGCTAATGCTAGCGTTAAGACATACCATCAAAGGGGATATGCTTTGAAGGGTGGTTATGCAACACACTTCGTAAACAACGGAAACTATGCATACATTCCAAAGTACAGTTACGGTTCTAGCGATGGATACTACGAAAGCTCTACTTACCAATCAAGTTCATACACTATGTTTGCAAAAGGTGGAAATTTCCGTCGTAATGCCAAAACTAGTTTTTACCTACCAGTTTCATACAAATCAAGTGGTGATCTTGGAAATCCACAAAGTGTCGCTATTTCAAGATCTGGTCAATACGCTTACGTAATGTACCCAGATACTGAAAACACCATTATTAGATACGACCTTTGGAAGCTACAAAGTTTAGGTATTGATACTACCAACATGGCTCAATTAAGAATGGGTGTTAGAGATCGTGACCCACAAATTATGTCAGCCATCAAGTTTGGTCCTAAATTTGACGCCGGTCATGGTCAATCACTAGCATTGAACCCAAAGACTAATACGCTATGGTATGTAAAAATGGGCGTTGTGACAACTTCACCAACATTAGTTGAAGTTAGTCCAACTACATTAAAACCAATTAAGCAAATTAAGTTTAACTTCAGTCCTTCATACTCAATTAATAATGAATTAGCGATTGATAACAACGGAAACTTCTATACATACGTTAAATACCGTATGCAAGGTAAATCCGCTGGTAGAATCGTTATCTTCAAGGGACAAGTTAAGAACAACCGTGTTACTTTCCAAGCTATCAAGCAAGGTTTAGCAAACGGTCAAGGTTTCCAAACTCAAGGAATGGGTTACAACCCAGCAAATAATCGTTTATACCTAGTTTCTGACGGTGTTATTTCATCAATTCCAGTAAACAAGTTAAACAAATTACGTCCAAGTGATGTTAGAACAACTAAATTTAAGACTAACCTAGAATTCGAAGGAATTGCCTTTAACCAAGCTGGTTTAGGATACATCCTAACAATTCGTGGATCACAACTATTTACTATTAATAACTTTTAAAAAATAACGGGAATGTTTCTTTGCGTATATATAAATGTATCGCAGAAAAACAATCCCGTTTTTTGTATTGAATATTTTATTTTTTAATGTTAAACTTATTGAACGTGAGTATTGGTTATAAATAACTCGTACTCCTTACTCAACCCAAGAGGTTGGGTCTAAAGTCCACAAGGAGGTGTAATTCATGGAAGAACACAAATATGAAATTACTTACATCATTCGTCCAGATATGGAAGAAGGAGCTAAGAACGACTTAGTTGCTAAGTTCGACAAGGTTCTAACTGACAATGGTGCTAAGATTATTGATTCAAAAGACTGGTCAAAGCGTCGTTTCGCTTACGAAATCGCCGGTTACAACGAAGGTGTATACCACATCGTTAACCTAACTACTGCAGACAAGACTGCTCTAGACGAATTCGACCGTCAATCAAAATTCAGTGATGACATTCTACGTCAAATGACTGTAAGAAGATAATTTAGAATTTAAACGTTTTAAAAAAGAGAGGAGTAATTTTCAGCATGATTAATCGTACAACTTTAACTGGTAGATTAACACGGGATGTTGATTTGCGATACACTCCAAGCGGTTCAGCCGTAGGTAACTTCACTTTAGCTGTTGATCGTAGTTTTACCAACCAACAAGGTGAAAGAGAAGCAGATTTTATCAACTGTGTTATCTGGCGTAAATCCGCTGAAAACTTTGCTAACTTCACCCATAAGGGTGCTTTGGTTGGTATTGATGGACGTATTCAAACAAGAAATTACGAAAATCAACAAGGCCAAAGAGTATATGTTACTGAAGTAGTTGTAGAAAACTTTGCATTACTAGAACCTCGTTCAAGTAACCAAGGTAACAACAACGCCGGCAACAATGCTCCTCAAGCAAATGCAGGAAATAACAATCCATTTGATTCATCAAACAACGCCCCATCAAATAATGGTGGCAACAACTCAGCGGATCCGTTCGCTAACTCTGGTGATCAAATTGATATTTCCGATGATGATTTACCATTTTAATGTGTAAATAAAAGAGGAGGGAAATTTAATGGCTCAACAAAGAAGAGGTGGCCGTCGTCGCCGTAAGGTTGACTTCATCGCCGCAAACCACATCGAATACATCGATTACAAAGATACTAACCTATTAAGTCGTTTCGTATCTGAAAGAGGTAAGATTTTACCACGTCGTGTTACTGGTACTAGCGCAAAGAACCAACGTAAGTTAACTCTTGCTATCAAGCGTGCACGTATCATGGGCTTAATGCCATTCGTTTCAGAAGACTAAAAATAACTTTTTAACTGGGATTGATTTTTTATCGGTCTCAGTTTTTTTATGCTCAAAAATACCGATATAAAGGGGATACAAATAATGTTTGTAGCTCCTTTTTTTGAATAATCACCTAATGTGATAAAATAAAGATATAAAAAAATAAAAAAAGAGGAGTTACAATGAAAAAATTGTTCTCGCTAACTAACCTACCTCCATTTTTGAAGAACCAAGTTCTTAGATGGATTGCGTTAGCTTTAACCGTATTATCAATCTTTGGTTTGGTTGTATCTTTCCTATACGATTGGAAATCCGGTGTCCTTTTCTTAGTATTCGTATGTTCATTGTTATCTTACATCTTTAAGAAAATGAACGATCTAAGTGTCAGCACCGATAATTACATCTCAGACCTTTCATACCGTATGCACCGTGGTGAACAAGAAACACTCTTGGAAATGCCAGTTGGTGTATTAATGATCAGTGAAACAGGAGCAATTGAATGGGTAAACCCATATTTGACCCCTTATTTTGGTGATCAAGATTTACTTGGTAAGACCGTCGAAGAGGTAAATGAAGAATTGTCCGATATCCTAGAAAACAATTGGGATAATCCTGACTACGCAACCGTAAAGTGGGAAGACCATTACTTTACAATGTTGATTCAAAAGGAATATCGCACCATATACATGATGGATATCACTAAGTACTACCAAATCGAAAAAGACTACAACGACGAAAAAATCGCCGTTGGTCAAGTTTTCTTGGATAACTATGATGAAATTACTCAATCAATGACCGACCAAGAAATCTCAAACCTAAATAACTACGTTACCAACGAATTGACTATTTGGGCGCAAAAATTTGGTTTATTCATCAAACAAGTTGATGAAGATCACTACATCATGATGGCCTACTCAAAGGTTCTAAAGGATATCGAAGATGACAAGTTCAGCATCCTAGATGAAATCCGTGAATCTACATCTAAGCAAAACTACCCAGTTACCTTGAGTATCGGGATTGCTTATGGTGAAGACAACCTAAACGACCTATCCGAACAAGCCCAAAGTGATTTGGACTTAGCCTTAGGTCGTGGGGGAGACCAAGTTGTTGTGAAGGCTAAGGACCACGAAGCTCGTTTCTATGGTGGTAAGACCAACCCAATGGAAAAACGTACCAGAGTTCGTGCTCGTATGATTTCTCAAGCCCTACAAGAACTATTCAAAGAAGCAGATACTATCTTCGTGCAAGGTCACAGCCAACCAGATATGGACTCAATTGGTGCTGGCTTAGGTATTCATCGTTTAGCTAAGATGAACAACAAGCACTGTTACGTTGTTATCCCAGATGGAACTTTCCACTCTGACGTACAACGTTTAATCGACAAGACTAAGGAAGACGAAACTCTAGCTTCGGACATCATCACACCAGATGAAGCCCTACAACTAGCTACTGACAACAGTCTTTTAATCATGGTGGACCACTCTAAACCATCAATGAGTGTGTCTGAAGACCTATACAACAGATTGGAAAGCAAGGTTATGATTATTGACCACCATAGACGTGGTGAAGAATTCCCTGAAAACCCAGTCTTGGTCTACATCGAACCATACGCTTCATCAACCTGTGAATTGATTACCGAAATGTTTGAATATCAATCACAAGATGCTGAACCAGTAAGCAAACTAGAAGCAACAGCAATGTTGACCGGTATCTTTGTTGATACTAAGCAATTCACTTTACGTACAGGAACTAGAACGTTTGATGCTGCATCATACCTACGTTCAGCGGGTGCTGATTCAGAAGAAATGCAACAATTCATGCGTGAAAATCCTGATGCCTACATGGCAAGAATGCATCTAATTTCAATGGCCAAGGTCGTTGAAGGACACGAAAACATGATGTACGTAGCCGGTGAAGAAGACAAGGTCTACGATCCTGTTACTGCCGCTCAAGCTGCTGATTCAATGTTAAACATGTCTGGTGTTGAAGCTTCTTACGTTATCTCTCATCGTCCAGATGATTTAATTGGTATTTCTGCAAGAAGTAACGGTGAAGTTAACGTGCAAAGAGTAATGGAAGAACTAGGTGGTGGTGGTCACTTATCAAGTGGTGCTACCCAAATTGCCGATAAGACAATTGAAGAAGTGGAACAAATGCTTTTGGATTCTATCAATGAAGTAAAGAGCGAAGAAGCTCCTGAAGAATCAGAAGACAATTAATTCATTCATTTAAAAAAACACCCAGAGAGTTTATAATAATATAAAGACATTAAGAGGAGTGATTTGAATGAAAGTTATATTTTTAGAAGATGTTCGCGGTAAAGGTAAACGTGGAGAAATCAAGAACGTTTCCGACGGATATGCACAAAACTTCTTAATTAAACAAGGTAAAGCTAAAGAAGCAACCAACTCAGCATTAAGCCAACTTCAAGGTGAAAAACACGCCGAAGCAAAAGAAGCTGCAGCTGAATTACAAGAAGCCAAAGACTTAAAGGCAAAACTAGAAGATGATAAGACAGTCGTTGAATTATCTGCTAAAGTTGGTGCTGACGGCCGTTTATTCGGATCAGTATCCTCAAAACAAATCGTTGCAGAAATGCAAAAACAACATGGCTTAAAGATTGATAAGCGTAAGATTGAATTGGGTGAACCAATTAGAACCTTAGGTTACACTAACGTTCCAGTTAAACTACACAAACAAGTTACTGCTACAATCAGAGTTCATGTAAGTGAAAAATAAATCTTAAAGGAAATCGAGGGGTAGTATGAGTAACGAGTATATGAATGGTCAAACACCACCACAAGATTTAGATGGTGAAAAAGCCGTCTTGGGTGCTGTCCTATTAGACAATGAAAAATTAGCAGAAACCCAAGAATTTATTACCTCTGATGATTTTTATCGACATGCTCATCAGTTGATTTTCGCCGCTATGGAGACATTGGGTGACAAGGACGAACCAATTGATGCGTCGACTTTAAGAACTGAACTTGAAGGTGGCCATAATCTAGAAGATGCCGGTGGTGTGGCTTACTTAGCTGAATTAGCAACCACAACACCAACCGCTGCCAATGCCGTTTACTATGCCAAAAACGTTCACCAAAAGGCAGTTGCTAGACGTCTGATCAAGACCGCAACTGACATTGTGACCGAAAGTTACAACAATAATGGAAACATTGATGAACTATTGGATAACGCTGAACGCTCAATCTTAAACGTTTCAGAAGATAGAAACAGCAATGGTTTCAAGTTCATTGGGGATGTTTTAGGACAATCCCTAGACAGTATTCAAGAATTAGCACAACAAAAATCAACTGTTACTGGTTTGTCGACTGGCTTTCCAGCCCTAGATAAAATGACAACCGGTTTGCATGATGATGAATTAGTAATTCTAGCCGCTCGTCCAGCCGTTGGTAAGACTGCGTTTGCCCTAAACTTGGCGCAAAACGTGGGTACCAAGTCTGGAAAAGCAGTTGCTATTTTCAGTTTGGAAATGAGTGCCGAATCACTAGTTAGTCGTATGATTTGTGCCGAAGGAAGTATTGATGCCAACCATTTGAGAACTGGTCAATTGACTGGTGAAGAATGGCAAAGTGTTTACATGGCAATGGGTAGTCTATCCAATGCCAGCATCTACATCGATGACACTGCCGGAACTAAGATTTCCGAAATTCGTGCTAAATCAAGACGTTTGGCCAAGGATACTAACAACCTTGGTCTAATCGTGGTCGATTACTTGCAACTGGTTGATGGTGGTAGCCAAGAAAACCGTCAACAAGAAGTTTCATACATTTCACGTCAATTGAAGAAGATTGCCAAGGAACTGGGTGTTCCAGTTATTGCGCTATCCCAATTGTCTCGTGGAGTTGAACAACGACAAGACAAGCGTCCGGTTCTATCTGATATTCGTGAATCTGGATCAATCGAACAAGATGCCGATATCGTTGCCTTCCTATACCGTGATGATTATTACGAAAGAGAAGACGGCGACGATGATGAAGAAGAATCAGAAGTAGAAGAAAACAACGACGTAGGTGAAGTTGAAGTAATTATCGAAAAGAACCGTTCAGGTCCTCGTGGAACTGTTAAGTTACTATTTATCAAATCACATAATAAATTCTCATCTATCGCATACAATCCAGATGATGAGGGTTAATTAAAACTAAATCCTTAGCGTTTGCTAAGGATTTTTTTGTCAAAATTCGGGGGGTGAGAGAATGAATGAAATTAAACTGCATTGGTTATTTCTAGGATCATTAATTAATAACATTGCGGTAAGTACGGTCTGGCCGCTTACGACCGTCTACATGCATGATGCATTGGGCAAGTCATTGACTGAAGTCGGCATAATTTTGTTCCTATACTCAAGTTCTAACGTTTTGGGTAATTATATATCGGGGAAACTATTTGACCGCCATAATCGCTATATTTTGACGATAATGGGGATTATTACTTCCGTGTTGATATCATTTGGATTAATTTTCTTCAATGGCTGGCCATACTATCCAATTGGATTGGTATTATTTGGCTTTACGACCGGTTGGAACCTAACGATGATTAATTCCTTAGGAACCACCGTTAAACTAAAATCAGGGCGTTTTATTTTTAATATGTTGTACTTAGCGCAAAACGTCGGTGTGGTATTTGGCACGATTGCGGTTGGATTTATCTATCCAATCGGAATTGGCTACGTCTTTATGTTGACCACCGCCATATTGATTATTTACGGAATTAGCGCTATCTTGACCTATCACAAAGAGGGGTCAATTTACCCAATCAAACGTGATGCAATGAAGAAGACAAAGGTGAAGTTACCACGTCCAAACTGGATTATTGTCACCACATTCTTTGTGACGCTAGCTATCATTTGGATTGTCTATGAACAATGGGTATCCAACATGTCTGTATACATTACCGGATCAGGAATTCCACTATCAATGTACAGTCTATTGTGGACGTTAAACGCATTCTTATTGGTAGTATTCCAACTATTGATTAATTGGATTGCACAAAAACACGACAGCCTATACTTCCAAATTTACTTTGGAATCCTATTTATTGGTTTGTCATTCTTTACACTAATCTTTACCCATACCTACACCGGATTCGTTATCTCAATGATTGTTCTAACATTGGGAGAAGCATCCGTAATTCCTTCAATTCCAGCGTTGGTCAACGAGCTAACGCCGGTTGAAGTAAAAGGTAAGTACCAAGGATTAACCAACGCCTGGGCCGCAATTGGTAAGGCAATTGGACCATTGGTTGGTGGAATCATCATTGATGCCACTTCGTATGGATTATTGTTCATCATTTGTACAATCACGTGTGTGGTAATTATTTTAGGATCAGAATTAATCGCTAGATATTCACGTAAAAAAGTAACTAAATATTCAGAATAAAAAAGAACCCTTCGACAGGGTTCTTTTTTATTTGTTTCTTTTTAGGATTTTCCAAATTGTCCTTACGTTAATGATTAATATGAAAACCAAAAAGATTAGAACAATTCTTGCTAGATTTTGTGAATGATCATGATAAAGATATTTTTCAAAAAGAGGAATTCTGATAATGATTCCAATAATGGAAAAACCGATTTCGTATAGATACACGGCAGATAAGAAAGGTAGGTTTTTTCGTTCAATTATATAAATAACGGTTGATATGATGAATATACCAATGATTGTTAGTATGCCGGATAGACCTGGTAGATGAATTGTTAGAGGAGTTTCTATTAAGAATCCACCAATAACAAAAGCCAAAAATAAAATAAATAATATTGAGTAATTAATTGCAGTAACTAATTTATTCTTTTGATATGCTTGATTTCCGATTAACCATAAAATTATAAGAGCAAAAAGGAAGACGGTGATACCCATTAAGACTATTCTTCCCAAGTCCATCTTTGAATTAGGATCAATCATTTGTGGAATACTGAAGAAAGCAATGTAACCAAAGAAGATATAACAAGCTAATTTAAAGGTATCAAAAAATGATTTTGGTAGGTTATCAATAATTTCAGATGCTAGTTGTTCAGGATCTTTACCAAAATAATCTTCGGCGTCTTGGCCATTGTTTTGAGCGTCGATTAAATCATTTAGGATTTCTAATAAGGTGGTTTCGACATCCTCGTCTTTTTGAAAGACTGCTTTGGCGCGGATATAAAGTAACAAGTTTTCGTAGTATTTCTTGTTTTTGGGATTTAATTTTTCCCTAAGTTCATTATTTTGCTCGATTAGTTGTTCAGCTTTCATCATTTTGCCCTCTTTCGTTGATTAATTTGTTTACGTTTAGCGATAAGTTGTTCCATTGATTTATAAATGATTCTAGAGATTTCCTACCATTGTCGGTGATATAGTAGTATTTTCTCTTAGGTCCTTCTTTTGACGGCTGCATTTTACTAAAGATTAATTCTTTCTTTTCCATGCTAATAAGAAGTGGGTAGATTGTTCCCTTCGGAACGTCTTCAAAACCGTATTGTGAAAGGCCCTGACTTATTTCATATCCATAATATGGCTTTTGGTTAATTAAGATAAGAAGGCATCCTTGGAGGATTCCTTTTAGCATTTGACTGGATATATCTTGAGATTTTTTTGTACCCAACGCACATTCTCCTTTGCTAGTTTGTATAACATACTAGTGAGTATAAATAACTTCCACTAGTTTGTAAAGCAAACTAGTTAATTTACTAAAAAAGATTTAAATATGATCTATATTATTAGAATTAAATGAGAGTGGTAAACGCTTCTGTGTAGCTATTATTATTTTATCTAATGTTAGTATCGAAAACGTAAATGGCAAAATGGTTAGAAAATCATTGACCTTTTTAAACTCAAAGTCTAGTATTTGAAATGTTCAATAAATAAAAAATAAATAACTAATAAAACATTTTTGATGAAGGTAATTAGATCTTTAGCCGTACTAAGCGAGTGTCGTTGCTGAAAGGACATTGCGACTACTGATTGAAAGACTTGATTGTATAAGTTCACTTTTCCAGGTGAAATGGTTGTACCCATTATCGTACCGCGTATGAAGCATTAATTTGTGTAGTACGAGCGAGAAAATATTTGTGAAGATATTTTGAATCTGGGTGGTACCGCGTTACAAACGTCCCTTGGCCGATTGGCTGAGGGGCGTTTTTTTAGTTATTTGTTAAAAAGTTGGGAGAGATTTATATGCATAGAAAAATTTTTAAAAACGCCAACATCTTTGATGGAGTCCACGAAGATGTCTTTAAAGATTTTAGTTTTGCAGTCGATGTAGAAACAGGGAAGATTACTGAAATTGCTCAAGAAATTTCGCCAGCAGCAGACGATGAAGTAATTGATGTAAATCATAAGTTTGTCGCTCCGGGTTTAATCAATGCCCACACTCACATCACCAGTGATCCTAACATTAGCACTGGAGGTGATAAGGACGTTGTAGAAACCACAGTCGATGCCATCAAGGCATTACGAGCATTCTTAAAATCTGGCTGTACATACGTCAGACAATGCGGTGCTAGATACGGAATCGATATTCCAATCAAGCGTTTAATTACCGAAGGCAAAATCGATAATGTCCCACACGTGATGGCCTCAGGAAAGGCCTACACAATGACTGGTGGACATGGTGATTATGCTAACGGCGGAAACGTTGTTGATTCTCCAGATGAAATGAGAAAGAAGATTCGTGAAGGATTAAAAGCTGGTGCTGATTGCATCAAGATCATGGCATCTGGAGGTGTCATGTCACCTGGTGACTTCATGGACGAAGCTCAATTAACGATTGAGGAAATGAAGGTCGCCGTTTACGAAGCACATAACAAACATAAGATTGTCGCAGCTCACGCTGAAGGTAATCCAGGAATCAGAAACGCCATTGAAGCTGGTGTAGATTCTATCGAACACGGTTTTTACGTTGACGATGAAGAAATCGCAATGATGAAAGAACGTGGCACATATATTGTTCCAACCATTATCGCCGCAGCATCTGTAACCGAAAAGGGTAAGGAAACATTACCTAAGTGGGAACACCAAAAGATGGCTAACGCAATGGATGATGCATATACCAATGTCAAAAAGGCTTATCAAAACGGCGTCAACATTGCATTAGGTACTGATGCAGGAACACCTTATAACTACTTTGATATGACCACTCCTAAGGAATTAGAGATGATGGTTGAACGCATCGGAATGAGTGAATTTGAAGCGTACAGAACTTCTTACAAAGCCGCCGAGTTAATGAAAATTGATGATGAATACGGCTCAATCGAGAAAGATAAATATGCGGATTTCATAATCATTGATGACAACCCAATGGAAGACATCAAAGCAGTCCAACAAACAGATAAAGAAGTGTACGTAAGCGGAAGAAAAGAATTTTAGACTAGGGGATGAATTTTATGAAGAAAAACAAAATGATTATCGGATCAACCATGATTATGATGGCCATTGGTTTAGTTGCCTGTGGTAAATCTAACTCAGCAAGTGAAACATCAAATAACGGAACTACCAAGCCAATTAATTGGATGTCTACAGCAGAAATTACAACTTTAGACCCATCAAAGATTGTTGATACATCAACTGCTAATACTGCTTTAAATGCAGAACAAGGATTATTAACATATGGTGAAAAAGGAAAGTTAGATTATGGAATTGCCAAGAGTTACGATGTTTCAAAAGATGGTAAGACATACACATTCCATTTAAGAGATAACGCTAAATGGAGCAATGGCACTAAGGTAACTGCCAAGGACTTTGTTTACGGAGCTCAAAGAACAGTTAACCCAAAAACTGCCGCACAAAATACATATGATTTCGATCATGTCGTAAATTACGAAGCTATTAGTAAGGGTCAAATGTCATACAAGAAGTTAGGTGTATATGCACCTAATGACAAGACGGTAGTATATAAACTATCTAACCCACAACCATACTTTAAGTACCTAGTAGCTGGTACTGATTTCCTACCTCAAAACCAAGCTTTCGTAGAATCAAAGGGTAGCAAGTATGGAACTAACTCAGAAAATCAAATTTACGATGGACCATTTAAGGTTACCGGCTGGACCGGAACCAATGATACTTGGATGCTAGAAAAGAACGACAACTACTGGGATGCCAAGAGTACTAAACTAGAAAAGATTAAGATTAGCGTTCAAAAAGATGCTAACACTGCCTACAACGAATACCAATCAGGTCAATTGGATGAAATGATGTTAGCTGATAAAGAACAAGTTAAACATTACAAGGGCACTCCTGAATTCCATCAATTAGCCAGTGCACGTAACAACTACCTAGAATTTAACGAAGATAGAATTCCTGCATTTAAGAACGTCAACATCAGAAAAGCTCTATCAATGGTAGTTAACAGAGATCAATTTGTTAACGACGTAATGGGTGATGGTTCATTCCCAGCTAAGGGATTAGTTTCAACTGGAATGATGAGTAGAAACGGTGTTGACTTTGCAGATGCTGCTTACGTTAAGGATGCTGCTACCTACAACAAGAAGAAGGCACTATACTACTGGAACAAAGGGATGAAAGAAATCGGTAAGAAGACACTTACATTCAACATCTTGTTCGATGATACTTCTGAAGGTAAATCAATCACTGAATTCCTACAAAGTTCAGCATTTAGTCAACTACCTGGTTTGAAGGTAACTGCTACTAACATTCCAACTAAGGCTCGTTTGAGTAGACAAATTGCTTACGATTACGACGCCACAGTTACTGGATGGAGCACCACTTACCCAGACCCAATCTCATTCCTACAATTGCTAACAAGTACCTACCCATACAACTTTGCAAGATGGAAGAATGCTGAATACGACAAGTATGTAAATGCTGCATCAACTACCGATGCCAACAATTCAGCAAAACGTTGGGATGACATGGTTAAGGCCGAAAAGATTCTTATGAACGATCAAGGTGCCGTACCATTCTACCAAAGCTCAGAACCACAAGTTGTTAAGACTAACATCAAAAACGTTACTCACTCAGCTACTGGTTTGGAATGGAACTTCAGCAAAGCATACGTTGAAAAATAACATTAAAAAGAACCCGATTACCGGGTTCTTTTTTATTTTGTCAATTTACTTAGATGAAATTAATTCATTTTTCTAATACAAAATTAATAATTAGTTTGACATTGGCTATATAATCGTAATAATATATCGATAATGTTTCTAATCATTTTCTAATATTTGTAAAGGGAGGTTGATTAATATGTCTAAATTAATTAACAAAATTAGTGACAGAATGAGTAACGTTAAACCTGATGTCTTATTAGGTTTCAGCGATTCAATTTCTGATGTTGAAGGTTTAATTCCATTAACAATTGGAGAACCTGACTTCAACACACCTGATCACATTAAGGAGGCAGCAATTGCGGCAATCAACAACAACCACAGTCATTACACTGATTCACGTGGCGTTAAGGAATTGCGCGATGCTGCCGTTAAATTTTTAGCAGATAAATACGATTTACATTACGATTCTGAAACTCAGTTCATCGCCACTGTTGGTGTTACCGAAGCGCTATTTATCACGTTTGGAGCATTGCTAAACCCTGGGGATGGCGTTGTGGTACCTTCACCCGCGTTTTCTCCATATTTTAACAATGTTGAATTCTTTGGCGCTCATTCGGTAGAAGTTGATACATCCGACGATGGATTTGTCCTAACTCCCGAAAAATTAGAAGCAGCGATTAAGGAACACCCAACAATTAAAATTGTCATCATCAATACACCAAACAACCCAACTGGAGTGTCATACACTTCAGAACAATTAAAGGGCTTGGCTGATGTGATTGAAAAACACGACCTCGTCTGTTTTAGCGACGAAATTTACAGTGAATTAACTTACGATCAAGAACATGAATCAATTGCGAAATTCATTCCTGAACGCACAATTGTATTCAATGGACTATCTAAGTCACATGCGATGACAGGATGGAGAGTTGGTCTGGTTTATGGACCAGAAGAAATCATCCATACTGCGCGCTCAATTCACGAATACACTGCCACATCATTACCTGGTGTCGTTCAATACGCCGCCGTTGAAGCTTTAACTAACGGTAAAGATGATGGTATTGAAATGAGAAAAGTTTACGAAAAGCGCCGTAACTTACTACGTCAGGGATTAGCTGATGCAGGAATTGAAAGTCCTAACCCAATTGGTGCATTTTACATCTTTGGTAAGATTCCTGAAAAATTTGGCGACGATGACTTTGAATTCTGTCGTCGAGTTGCCAGAGAAGCCAAGGTTGGAACAATGCCTGGTAGTGCGTTTGGTAAATCTGGAAAGGGGTATTTCCGTTTAAGTTATGCAACCAGTGAAGACAATTTGAATGAAGCAGTGAAACGCATTGCTAAGTTTGTGGAGGATAACTAGATGAAAATACTAATGTTTAACACCCAACCATATGAAGTAGAAACTTTTGCAAAAATTGCTGATGATTTGAAGGTCCAAATCGACTGGACAGAAGAGGGACTATCCCTTGATAATGTCGATAAGACCAAGGATTACGATGCAATTACTATCCAACAACACGGTAACCTTGAAGGCGAAGATTTATACAAACGTTTGGCCGAAAATGGTATCAAACAAATTTCGTTACGTAGTACCGGATACGAAATTATTGATTTAGATCTAGCCAACAAATACAACCTAAAAGTTACCAATGTTTCTGGGTACTCACCTCGCTCAGTCAGTGAATTAGTATTAGCTGATACCATGGCATTATTACGCCGTTTAAAGGATTACAGCAAGCGTGAGGAACGAAACGACTTTAGTTGGACTGGTGCGCAAGCCCGTGAAATTCACAACTTAACCGTTGGAGTAATCGGAGCCGGTACCATCGGAAGTGCATCCGCACGTATTTTTAGAGCGCTAGGCGCTCGTGTGTTAGCATACGATCCAGTCCAACGAACTGATTTGGCTGATACGGTCGAATACGTAGATGTAAACTACCTATTATCAGAATCTGATGTCGTAACCCTACACACACCATTAACGCCTGAAATGGACCGTTTTATGAATTTTGATCGATTCAAGAAGATGAAAAACGATGCTATTTTCATCAACGCCTCCCGTGGTGGAGTTGTTGATACTGACGCGTTGGTTGCTGCCCTAGAAGCCGGTGAAATCGGTGCAGCAGGAATTGATGTGTTTGATGGTGAAGCTGGAATTACCAGTGTCGACCTTGGTGACAAGGGATACGACAATGACAACTTAAAAGCTTTAATTGCGATGGATAACGTAATTGTTACTCCACATATTGCCTTCTTTACCGACATTGCGGTCTACAATATGGCGTTATTCTCAACGAGAGATGCTATCAAGATTGTTAACGGAGAAGAGGCTGTGTACCCCGTTAATTAAAGAAACAAAAAAGAGCTCATTATGAGCTCTTTTTTTGTTGGAAAATAATATGTAATTGTGATATAGTTGCATTTGCAACAAAAAACGGAGGTGCTTGTATGGATTCATTAAGGAAAATAGGTGTGATAGCAAGGTCTTTGGATTCAATTAGTAATATAGAGTTTAAGGAATATGAATTATCAAAGGGGCAATATCTATATTTAGTCCGTATAGGCGAAAATCCTGGGATTATTTTACAACAACTATGTGAAATGATTTGTGTTGATAAGACAACTGGTAGCAGGTCCGTTAACAATTTAGTAAAAGCACAGTTAATAAGAAAAGAAATTAGTGTAAATAATAGAAAAAATCAGCTCTTATACCTGACTGAAAAAGGAAAAGAAATGTATGACATTGTAGATAGGGAGAATAAGTATTCTAATGAAGTTGCTCTTAATGGTTTTAGCGCATCCGAAAGAAAATTATTTAATCAATTATTAGATAAAGCCAAAGACAATGTCGTAAAAGATTGGCAAAAAGTCAAACGTGGTGAGAAAAGAGACTACTAGGAGGCGTTATTATGATTGAAATGAAGAAAGTTAAATTATCTGATGTTTACGAACTTCGTCAAATTAGTATTGAAACTTTCAAAGATACTTTTGGTGATGATAACAGTCAGCAAGATTTAGAAGAAATGTTTGAGAACAATTATGGAATTGATCAGCTAAAGAAGGAAATTAGCGATGATAAAACTGATTTCGAGTTTATCTACGTTGATAATGAATTGGCTGGTTACCTAAAGATTAATATTGATGAAGCTCAATCTGAAGATATGGGCAGTGACTATTTAGAAGTTGAAAGAATTTACATCAGAAAGAATTTTAAACGTCGCGGCTTAGGATCTCAATTTATGAACTACGCGATTAATGCTGCTAAAGAAGCGGATAAGAGCTTTATTTGGCTTGGCGTTTGGGAAAACAATACAAACGCGATTGGTTTCTATCAAGTAAAAGGATTTACGCCTTTCTCTGAACACATCTTTGTTGTTGGTTCCGATAAACAAAGAGATATTTTAATGAAAAAAGCAATATAAAAAGAGCTCATTATGAGCTCTTTTTTTAGTTATATAAACTATATACGCTTAATAGGACTGAAATGATTAAATTAATCAAAATGATGGTAAAACCAAGTGTCCCGTTTGCGACTAGAATGATTCCTAAGATAAATACGATGATGCCGATTACTGCGGGGATCATCCAATTGTTTTTCCAGAAAAATAAAATGATTTCAACAAATGTCAAAATGGTGATTAACCATAATAGTGTTAGTGAAAAATCAGTTACGTATAAGTCTGAAATATCTTTGATGGTGATAATTAGCATGTAGACAGTCATCAAAAGACTGATGGCAGCTAACACGCCTTTAGTAGTTTTTTGCATTTGTATTCAACTCCTGACTTTATTTTAAATGTCTCAGGGTTGCTTGTAAAACTAAAATAAAAAAGAGCTCTATTCGAGCTCTTTTTTTATTAGCTTTCACCGTTAACTAGATATTCTGGGGAGAATAGTTGTTTAACTTTTTCAGGAGATAAAATATGGTTTTGAATTAGTAGGTTTGGTACAGTCTTGTTTTCCTTGGTGGCTGTCTTGATTAGTTCGGTGGTCTTGTTGTAACCCAAGATAGGAGATAGGACTGTGGCGGTTACGGCTGATTTACGAACGTCATCTAGACACTGTTTAACATTGACGTCGATACCGTCTAGACAGTGGTCAACCAATGTTTCGATTGCGCGTGCCAAGTGAACTTCGGCGGTTAGGATGCTCTTGAACATGATTGGTTCAAAGGCATTTAGTTCCAATTGACCGGCTTCTGAAGCGGCAGTGACGGTGGCGTCAAAACCGATTACTTCAAAGGCAACCTGGTTCACAACTTCTGGGATAACAGGGTTAACCTTGTTAGGCATGATTGATGAACCGGCTTGGCGTTTTGGTAGGATTAATTCATTCAAACCAGATTGTGGACCGCTACCAAGTAGACGTAAGTCGTTACTGAACTTGGATAAGTCAACGGCCAATGTTTTTAAACTAGAGGAGAATGCGACGAAGTGATCTGTGTTTTGAACAGCGTCGATTAAATCTTCATCCTGTTTTAGATCGAAACCGGTAATCTTGTTAATTTCGTCCACGATGTGATCACGGTAGTACTTAGTGGTGTTAGTACCAGTACCGATGGCAGTTCCACCCATGCTGACGGCCTTTAGTTCATTTTCAGCGCTGTTGATTCGTTTCAAATCACGACGGAATAATGAAGCGTAAGCATGGAATGTTTTTCCATAGGTAGTAGGAACGGCATCCTGAAGTTGGGTTCGACCTAGTTTAATGGTGAACTGGAATTTCTTGGATAGTTCATCTAGGATTTCGATTAATCGATTAATTTCGCTGGTTAATTTTGGTAAACGTTTAATCATTGCTAGTTTACCAGCTGTTGGGTAGGTATCGTTAGTAGATTGTGCCTGGTTAACATCATCGTTTGGATGAATGAAGACATCAGGGTGTAATTTCATTGCGACATTGGCAATTACTTCATTTACGTTCATATTTGTGGAAGTTCCGGCCCCACCTTGGATTGCTGGAGTGATAAAACTCTCTGGTGAGGGGTGCTCAAGTAAGTAGTCGCAAGCATCTACGACTGTGTTATATTTTATAACATCAGTCGCTTTTGCACCGTAATTTGCGGTGATTGAGGCTTTTTTAATCTGAATGTAACTTTCGATCAAAAGCGGGTCAACTTTCTCTTCTGTAATCGGGAAATTCCCTGCGGCTCTAAGGGAGTGGATACCATACAAAGCATCATCAGGAACTTCTAGTTTACCAACACAATCTTTTTCGATACGCATAAAAACATCTCCTAAAATAGTTATATGTTATAAAATATTACATTAAGTATAAACTAAATCTTTAATTAGTCAAATGAAATATCTAAATTTGTTTCACATGAAACAAAAGCGCCCCTAGAAAAGCTCTAGGGGCGCTAGTTTTAACCAACGGAATCTTCCATTTGGTAATCAATTAATTTATTTAATTCCATCGCGTATTCCATTGGAAGTTGGTTTGAGAAGGGTTCAATGAATCCCATGATAATCATCTTAGTAGCCTGAGCTTCGGATAAGCCACGGCTCATTAAGTAGTATAGGTCGGTTTCTGAAATCTTTGAAACCTTGGCTTCGTGTTCGATTTCTGAATCACCGTTGTAAATGTCATTGTGCGGAATGGTGTCACTCATTGAGTCATCATCCATGATGATCGTGTCGCATTCAATGTGTGACTTAGAGTAGTGAGCATCTTCAATCATACGGATTGTTCCACGGTAGTTACAAATCCCACCATCTTTACAGATTGATTTTGATACCACGTTGGATGAAGTGTGAGGAGCATGGTGCCTCATGATGCATCCGGTATCTTGGTAAATGTCACCGCTGGCAAATGCGATTGATAGCATTGTTCCGTTGGCGTAGGGACCATTCAAATCGATACTTGGGTACTTCATGGTGACCTTGGATCCTAGGTTTCCGTCGACCCATTCCATTGTGGCATTTTCATCTGCGGAAGCACGTTTGGTTTCCAAACTGTAAACATTGTCGGACCAGTTTTGAATGGTGGTGTAACGACAAAAGGCGTTCTTCTTCACGAAGACTTCGACGTCGGCTGCATGCAAACTATCTTCTGAGTAGTTAGGGGCGGTACAACCTTCAACGTAGTTCACACTGGCATCTTCATCAACTATGATGAGGGTTCTTTCGAATTGACCGGTTCGACCGGCATTGATTCTAAAGAATGCCTGAATTGGAATCTTGGCATGGACACCCTTTGGAACGTACAAGAAGACACCACCAGACCAAACCGCTGTGTTTAGCGCAGCGAATTTGTTCATTTGAGGTGTTACTAGTTTACCGAAGTATTCCTTCACTAAATCAGGGTGTTCTTTTAATGCTGTATCGGTATCGGAAAAGATGATTCCCATGTCGGCGAATTCTTTTTTGATGTTGGCGTAAACAGCTTCTGATTCGTATTGAGCTTCGGCACCAGCTAGGTATTTACGTTCTGCTTCTGGCACCCCGATTTTTTCAAAGGTGTTCTTAATATCTTCTGGAACATCATCCCAACTACGTGATACTGAATCGGTCGCTCTTTGGAAGTATCTGATTTTGCTTAAGTCGAGATCAGATAGGTCGGGACCAAAGTCAGGCATGGGTAGTTTTTGGAAGATTTTAAAAGCATTCAAACGAATATCTAACATCCATTTGGGTTCATGTTTTTGTGCTGAGATTTCGCGGACGATATCTTCAGTTAGGCCATCACCGGTTGAAAAGACGGGTTTAACGTTGTCTTTAAAACCGTATTGATAATCATCATTTAAGTGTTGGATTGATTTATCGATTGATATCATCTCCGTTAATTAATTGATAAATTGCTTTGAAGGGAAGCATGGCACATTTAATGCGAATTGGTAGGTGCACGACAGATTGAAAGGCGACTAAATCACCTAACAGTTCTTCGTTAAAATCTTCGTGTGTCATCATTTTGGACATATTTAAAACGAGTTCATTGATTTGATCAGCGGATTTATCTTGAATTGCTTCTAACATCATCTGAGTAGCACCCTTACAAATAATGCAGCCATCGCATGCCACTTGTAGGTTTTCTACGTTGGGTTGCTTTGCATCAGCAGCCATCATAATGTCATCACCACAGGTGGGATTAGTTAGATGGACGTCTGAATCAAACTGATTATTGTTAGGGCATTCACTGGCTTTTTGCATGATGATGCGTTGATAAATGTTACTTAGATCCATTGAAAAATTCCTTCATTTCGTTAATACAGTCGACTAGTCGGTTGCATTCTTCAATCGTGTTGTAAATGTAGAGACTAGCACGTAATGTCGCGTTGACTCCCAGTTTGTGGGTTAGTGGTTCGGCACAGTGTTGACCAGCTCTGACGTCGATATTCTTAGAGTCAAGGAAGGTTGCAGCGTCGTGTGGGTGAATATTGTCGACGTTAAAAGAGACGATTCCAGTTTGACGTTTAGTTGGTCCGTATACTGAAACACTGTCTAATGCATTAAGTTGGTCGTATAGGTATTGACCTAGTTTTTCACATTGTGCCTGCACGTTAGTCATTTTAAGTTCTTTTAGATAAGAAATTGCGGCGTCTAAACCGATGACACCCTCAATATTTGGGGTGCCGGCTTCTAGTCTGTATGGAATGTCTTTGACCTTGTAGTCGGTAGTTGATACTGATTCAATCATCTCGCCGCCGACACGGGGACTATCCATGTTTTCTAGTAAATCTTGTTTACCGTATAAAACCCCGATTCCGGTTGGTGCCATCATCTTGTGTCCGGAAAAGGCTAACCAGTCAATTGGTGTTTCTTGCACATCGATTGGTAATTCGGGAGCAGCTTGCGCACCGTCGACTAGGATGTCAGCGCCGTGTTCATGAGCCAATGTGGTTAGTTGATCAATGGGATTGATGTTTCCTAAGACATTGGAAACGGCAGTGACTGCCACTAATTTGGTTTTGTCGGAAATGATTTGTTTAGCGGCATTTAAGTCGAGGTTGGCATCTTCATTTAGCGGAATGAATTTCAAAGTTGCGCCGTTATTTTTCGCAATCTTTTGCCATGGAAGGAGGTTACTGTGGTGTTCTGCGATTGAAACCACAATCTCGTCACCATATTTTATGTGCTTTGCATAATATCCGTTAGCGATTAAGTTAATGCTATCGGTGGTACCAGCAGAAAAGACGATTTCTTTTGCGCTACTGGCATTAATGAATGAGGCAATGTTTTGTCTGGATTGTTCAAACATTTCTGTCGTTTCCCCGGCATCAGTGTAGACGCTTCGGTGCACGTTGAAATTGTGGTTAGTGTAAAAGTTACTGATTGCGTCAATGACGTACTTTGGCTTTTGAGTCGTTGCAGCGTTGTCAAAGTAAATCATATCTGAATGCTCTTTGAAGATGGGAAAGTGATGACGAATGTTTAGACTATCCATGAATACGCTCCTCTAAGTTATTTAATAGGTGTTCTTGAACTGATTTGTCGGGGAATTTTTCAATTAAAGGTGTCAAGAATCCGCGGGTTAATAGGAAACGGGCGGTCTTGGTGTCAATTCCTCTTGTTTTTAAATAGTATAGCTGTTCGGGGTTAACTTTACCAACACTCGCAGCGTGACCGGCAACCACATCGTGATTGTCGATTAAAAGAATTGGGTCAATTTTCCCCTTACTTTCGTGACTTAAAGTCAATAGTCGACTGATTTGATCTGAATCAGAGTCGCTAGCTTCCAGCTTAATTTGACCAGTAGTATCGTAGACAGTCTTGGATTTATCGGCGACGATACCACGTTGTGATATCAAGCCACTCGTATTGGGACTTTTATTGATAATTTTGGTTTGAACTACTTGGTTTTGGTTTTGATCGGATAGACTCACTAGATTAATTCTAGCGGAACTGCCCATACCATCGAGGTCAATGTTGCTGTAGTAGCGACTGTCACCATGATTAAATAGTCCGACATAAGTCTTTAAGTTGGCGTTTTGCGCTAAATAAGCATTTAAAACGCGGTGAGATTTTTCGCTATTAGTCATTGCAGCGTCATAGAAGGAGACGTTGGCGTGATCTCCTAGCAATACTTCAATCATTAGGCGGTCGTTTTTAGGGTGTTGTTTTGAATCCTTGTAGGTGAATGAAACTTCACTTCCTGAAGCAGCGATAATTAGGAGGTGTTTTTCCTGCATGTTGTGATCGACTAAGTCGGAGATGTCGATTGATTCATCAACGCAGACATCTTTAGGGATGAAAACAAACCCACCACTTTGTAGATACGCAAGATGGTTCGCATTTAATGCGTTATCACGCCAATAAATTGCTTTTTCCATCAAGTTTTCTTGGATTAGTTCCGGAAACTCGTTTGCAGCGGCGAACAAGTCCATCATGATAATGCCTAAATCCTGTAAGTTTTTAGGTGCTAAGTTTTGCGTATCTATTGAACGGGAGTTAAGTTCAGGAGATTCAAAGTGAAACTTGCGAAGTGGTGCGGGAACCTTCATCGTCTTTTTCATATCGTTTGCGACAATGCGTTTAACGGTTAACCATTGTGGTTCGTTATGTGATTGGGCAAATTCTTGAACTGACATACTCATTATTCATCCACCAGCTTTACGTCGATGCCTAATTGATCACGCAATTGGGCGTAACCGTTTTGTTCTAGTTGTTCAGCTAGGTGATAGTCACCGCTGGTAACGACGCGACCACCCATCATAACGTGAACGACATCTGGTTTAACGTAACGTAAGATGCGGTTGTAGTGGGTGATGATAAGTGAAGAGAAGTTATCGTCTCGCATGTGATTGATTCCCTTTGAAACAACTTTTAAGGCGTCGATATCTAGCCCAGAATCGATTTCATCTAGGATGGCTAGATTGGGTTGAATCATCATCATTTGAAGGATTTCGTTTCGTTTCTTTTCACCACCGGAGAAACCTTCGTTAAGGTATCTGTCGGTGTATGATTCGTCGATATCTAAGAAGTCCATGACGTAGTCTAAACGTTTCATGAAGTCTAAAACTGATACTGGTTTGTCAGCCACCGCATTCATTGCGGCATGAATGAAGTCGACATTTTTTATCCCACTGATTTCGGTAGGGTATTGCATACCAATGAAGAGACCCAAACGGGCACGTTCATCGGTTGCCATGTCGTTTAATTCCTTGCCATCGAATGAAATGGTTCCTTCAGTAATTGAATACTTTGGTGAACCCATGATGGTCTGAGAAAGAGTCGACTTACCAGTTCCGTTGGGTCCCATGATGACATGGACTTCACCGTCTGGGATGGTTAAGTTTAGTCCCTTGATGACTTCTTCATCGGTTTCATTGATTTTAACGTGTAGGTTTTCAATTTTTAACACAATAATCCTCCTAGTGAACTAACTTGTCCCAAAGTACGACCTTATTTTCTTCAAGTGACTTTGGCACATTGATAATTCTTTGGTTAGCACTACCGCGGAATTGAAGAGTTAAATCTTTTTGGTCTTCCATGAAACGACCATCAACTAGGATGTCGATCATTGAAAGTAGTTTTAATTTGTCATATGAATCTTTTAGTAATTCATCGAATGTGTAACCTGACCATGACCAGATGTCCTTGGTGTGGCCGAATTCTTCTCTAACTCGTTTGCATAAACGAAGGCAAACTTGCGTATTCAAGAAAGGTTCTCCACCCAATAGGGTAAGACCTTGAACGTAATCTTTTTTCATATCTTCGATGATTTGGTCTTCTAAATCTTGTGAGTAAGGTTGTCCGTAATGGAAGTTTTGTGAGGCGACATTGTAACAGCCGGGGCATAAGAACTTGCAACCAGAAACATAGATACTGCAACGGATTCCCTCACCATCAACGAAGTTAAATGGCTTATAGTCAGCAATATATTGTTGGCTTAAGTCTTTTGCAAGCCATTCCTTAGGCTTTGGATTGTTTGGCTGTCTCTTCATGTGCGACACTTTCTACCATTCCTTTCGACATATTCTTTTGACGTGATGAAATTTCAACGTGACGACCGTGAACCATTGGACGTGCTTGAGGGTTACCTAAGTAACCACAAGTTCTCTTAACAACGTCACAGTACTTAGGATCGTGGTTTCCACATTGAGGACACTTGAAACCACGGGCGGTAGCTTCAAATTCACCCTTGAAACCACACTTGAAGCATTTATCGATTGAAGTGTTGGTACCTAGGTATCCAACATGGTCGTATGCCCAGTCCCAAACGGCTTCTAGTGCCTTAGGGTTTTGCTTTAGGTTAGGGTATTCACAGTAGTGAATGAATCCAGCTGAAGCATAGTGGGGATAAGCCTCTTCAAATGTTAGTTTTTCAAATGGGTTAGGACGTTTTCTAACGTCGTAATGGAAACTGTTTGTGTAGTATTCCTTGTCGGTAATGTCTTTTACTTTACCAAATTTTTCGATATCATCTTGAGCAAATGTATCGGTTAATGATTCGGCTGGAGTGGAGTATAGACTGTAGTGGTATCCACTTTCCTTACTCCAAACCTTGCATAGACGGTTTAATTCAGCGACGATGCTGACAGTGAAGTCATGAGCTTCTTGATTTGATTCCCAATCTGGACCAAAGAATGCAGTGCCTACTTCGTATAGTCCGATATAACCAAGCGATACCGTGGCACGTTCGTTTCTGAAAAGTTCATCAACACTATCAGTTGATTTTAGTCGTTTCCCAAATGCACCATACTTGTATAGTAGTGGAGCGTTATCTGGTTTTGCTTCCTTAGTTCTTTCAATACGGTATGCCATTGCTTGGTGGACAATACCTAGTTTTTCTTCAAAAATGTGCCAGAACAAGTCCATGTTACCTTTGGATAATAGTGCAATACGTGGGAGATTAACGGTCACAACACCTAGATTCATACGACCGGCGTTGACGGCTTTGCCGTTTTCATCGGTCCACTTAGGTAAAAATGATCGACATCCCATTGGTGCTTTAAAATCACCAGTAATTTCACAAAGCTTGTCGTACATCAAAATATCAGGGTACATACGTTTTGTAGCACATTCGATGGCTAATTCTTTGACGTCATAATTTTTGTCGTTAGGGTTTAAATTTAATCCTTTTTTCAATACATAGATTAGCTTAGGGAAAATTGCGGTACGACGTTCTTTACCAAGTCCTTTAATTCTGATTCTTAGAATATCTTTTTGAATTTCTTTTTCAATCCAATTGGTTCCTAGACCAAAACTAACAGTGGTGAAAGGTGTTTGACCTTGTGATGAGTATAGGGTATTAATTTCGTATTCTAGTGATTGCATCGCATCAAAGATATCTTTTTTGGTACGATCTTTTGCGTATTCTTCGCGCTTGTCTTCCTCTACCCATTTAGAAGCGGTCTTTAGGTGTTTTTCGTAGTTAATTTCGGCGAATGGTGCCAATACTTCATCGGCACGGTCGAATGATAGGCCACCGTATTGTAGAGATGCAACGTTTGCGATGATTTGAGAAACTTGAGCGGTTGCAGTTTGGATTGAACGAGGTGATTTAACTTCTGCGTTACCAATTTTAAAACCGTTATTCAACATTTCTGCAAAATCAACTAAGCAACAGTTGGTTTCAGGAGTTGCTGGTGAGTAGTCTAAATCATGCCAGTGAATATCACCTCTAAGGTGTGCTTTTGCAACGAGTGGAGGTAGCATTTGAAGTCCAATGGCTTTGCTAGCTGCTCCTGCTTCTAGGTCTCGTTGGGTGTTAAAGACGTTACTATCTTTGTTGGCATTTTCGTGAACAACACGGTCATAACGGTTGAATAGTTGGTCGATACGAGCCTTTACATCGGTTGCTCTTTTGAATTTTTCAATGTCTTTTTTTTCATATTTTAAGTATTGCTCTTTAGCATCTAAGAAATCATTTTCTTCAAGAAATTGAATGATGAAGTCATGAATATGACTTGAAGTAATTTCTTCTTGATCCTTAGTAAATAGGTTCAAACGTTCAAAGAAACGTTTGTTATCTTCTTTACTAATACCCAATTGATTTAGTACAAAATCAATTTTGTATTTATAGAATTTGGTCTTGTCACCAGAATTCTTTATAACGTTTAAATGAGCAAAAGTTTTATCAAACATTATATCAGTCCTATCCTTAAAATATACACTATAACTTGTGTCTGAAATAATGTTAACACGCATATATAGTGTAAAAACATTCTTGAATGTCAATTTGAATAGTGCGTACTGAATGATTATAATAATTTAATTTTCTCATAATACGTAGTGATGAGCGATTTCGCCTTTTTTCGTCGAACATTTTTGGAATTTTGTCTAAAAATGTTCAAATTGAATGCTTACGTATCGTGCCCAAAGTATTGATATACTAACGTTTAATAAGTGAAATCCGAATGAAAAACACAAAAAAAGAACTTTATTGAAAAAGTTCTTTTTGGGATTATCTTTCAGTTTGATTGATGGCACCTTCGATATCATCCTTGGAAAAATCGTGTTCCAAGAATTCTTTGTTATCGGTAGGTAGTTGCAGGATGAATTGGTTAAATTTTTGAATGCCGAATTCACCGTTAAAATTACGAAAGTCGCTTAAGTGTCCACCAATTGATAAATCATCTGCGATGAAGTGCATATGAAAACCATACACAGCAATTTGACTAAATGGAGATGGATTATAGTATCCGATGATGGTTCCAGTGACGTTTTCGCCGTTAAAGATATGTTCACTTTCAGCTGTCTTAATTAGATTAGGATATGGCTTACTTTGTTTGTATACGGATCTCAGCTTAACAGATTGAAAAGTCCCGTGGAACTTAATTGCGAATTGAGTATTTTGTAGTTTGGACTTGTTAAAAATCGCATCGTTTAATTCATTGATTGATAGATTATCTTTGACCTTAAAGTCTTGGAAATCGGCGAAGTGGGCATTACCAAAAGGCATGGTGAAATCATCTGAAACGATGGAGACATTACCATCACCGTCTATCTTGTAAGGGTTGCCATCAATAATGATTAGTTCACCGTCTAGACCATCACCGCTGCCGATTCCGGTATCACCGTGTGATAGGAGTTCCTTGATTGATAGGGTTCCGTCGAAAAGTCCGGGGACTACGATTGCACCAGTTCCATTTTGAAATAATTGGTTTGTGTTTTGCATAAATATACCTCCAATATTTTGTTGATATATTTAATATTAGGGTATAATTTAACCAATTCAATTTACAAAATATTACATGTGTTCAATTTTCAAAAAGGGTGATTGGATGTACCAAAACAAGCGGGATAAAACTAGAAAACAGATAATTAATGCATTTATGGAGTTGGTCTCAAAATATGGAATCAAGGAAGTAACTGTAAAACAAATAGCTGAATTAGCCGGGATTTCCAGAGGGACTTTTTACCAACATTATTACGACAAGTATGCTATTTTCGATGATCAAAAACAGATGATTTTTCAGGAAATCATCATCCAACAAAACTTATTTTTAGCAAAAAAAGAATCTGCCTTACGAGCAGATTTGTTGGAAGGTAAGTTTGTATCGAAAATATTGGATATAGTAAAGGATAAACAAAATATTGTGGCCTTTTTATTCAATCATGATGATGAATTTAGGGTGCAGGCTAGTGATTTCTTTGAACGAATAAATCAAAAGACACTGACCAAAATTAATCCTTTGGTTACCACGAAACGAATTGAAATCATTTCAGCCGTGATTGCGACGGTTTTGATTAAGTTCATCGAACTATATATTTTTTATCCAGATAAATACGATAAAGCCTTTATCTTAAAGGAAAGTCGAGAATTAATTCGGGTTAATGTGTTAACAATTATATAAAAAGAGACCATTACTGGTCTCTTTTTATCGTTGGATGTTTGGAATTAACCAATAGCCACTGGTTCTTAATGAATCTAAGAGGATTTTATTTACCGCTGGATCAGTTTGTTTTAATGCGTTTAGGGCGTTCGGATCATCGACAGATACTAGTTGAGAAAGACTGTATTTCCCGTTTGAAACCAGTTTGGCGGTCTCAAACAGTGTATATGCTCGACGCATATGAGATGCGCTGGAGACAATTGTTGCGTGTTTGGCGTGGTGATTGTTCAATATCTGAGTTACGTTTAAAGCGTTGCCGACGGTGTCGAGTGAACCTTGTTCGGTGATGATACGATCACTTTCCACGCCGTGCTGAATCAACCAGTTCTTCATAACCTTGGATTCAACCTTTGGTTCAGCTGGAAGTTCACCACCGGAGACGATTATTTTGGCCTTTGGTTGTTGTTTAGCTAGCGCCAATCCTTTCTCTAGTCGTTGAACCAGCGTCTTTTGTGGTTTTCCATTGCTATCTAGGACAAATCCTAAGATGACAATGTAGTCACTTTTACCATCTTTATTAGTGCTTTTAACGGTTTGGTTTAACTTCATATCCAATGATTTTGTGATTAATTGAGTGACCTTTTTGATTTGATCGGTTTTAGTGCTGTTCAAACGATTTAGTTTTTGAAGTGAAGAATTGAATTTTTTTGGTTGTTTGAATAGTTCATTATTCATCGCTAATTGGAGTAATGCCTGATAGTTACTCGGATTGATATTTCTGATTCTGTTTAATACCAATTGAGCTTCCTTTGGATTTCCGTTTAACTGGTAGATGGAAGCCAATCCCAGTAGGTATTGGACGTTATTGGGGCTGATTTTTAGGGCCTTTTCAAACAACGAGATTAGTTCGTCATTGTTAGAGGAGCTGGTCACACCAACCTTTTGTGTTGTGCCGAAATTAGGTTTGTGCCAGTAGTTATACAAGATTGCTTGATTAATCGCATCAAGCTTGGATTGCATACTCTTATCATTCTTTAGGTGGTCTAAAACGGATTTGTAAGAGAAATTGTAATTGTATTGCTTAGCCTTGGTTTCACTGCTAGCGTGCGATGTAAACTTTGGTGATAGTGCCGATTGACCCATGAATAGAAATGTCGATAGTAATAAAAGGTATTTGTGTTTTTTTAACATCCAACCCCTCCTCTGCTTTAGTAACTACAGATTAGCAGTGCGATGTTGTTTTTAAGTAAATTAAACGTAAAAAAAGAGTAAATTTGAAATTTACTCTTTTATAGTTGGTTTTCGTGTCGATAGATTAGGATGCAGCGAATTTGGAATACTAAAATGATGATTAGTTCCAAACCGACAACCCAGATGGTCTTAGTATGGAAGAAAAGTGATAGGATGCTGGCCTCAAAAGCTCCGCATAGAAAACTTAAAACCAGGCCACCGTAGTAAAGTAACTTGGTTTTGAATTCGTGTTTTTTAGTTTCCAAATACAAGAATAGGTTATTCATTGTTTTTTGAAGGTTTCCAGTACTAAACATATTGGAGTATCCCAATCCAGACATTGTATTAAATGTTGAAAGCTGAAGGGCCGTGGTTAAAGACATTGAAGTCGTGATCATTAATTGTGGGACGTTGTATTTCAAAAAGCCCACAATTGTACAGACTGCAATTTCAATGGCCAAAATATAGACCTTCCAGTAGTTTAGTTTATGTTTATCTAGATTATGGTGAATCCAATTAGCTAATAGAATTCCGATTGAAAATGCAATCACCGGTAAAATTCTTTCTAAAAAGTGACCATAATCGAATTGTGTCAACGCTAATGCGGACAAAATTAAATTCCCTGTTTGGGTACTTGCAAATATTCCACCATGTTCGATGTAAGTATAGGCATCAAGACAACCACCGATGGAGGTTAAGAAGAATGCCGTTGATATTTTTTCACCGAATCGGGCGGGGTGAGGTGCGTCGATAATGTTGACTCCCTTTCTCTAAAGTAATAAGTTATACATAAGTTATTTATAAATAGTACTACCATATTGTTTTAAAATAAACAGAATTGTTTTATTCGGGGAGAAGGATTTATTTGGATTATTTAATCGCATTGTTTTTAATGATTACATTTGCGAAATTTTTTGGAATGATTGCTTCTAAAATTCACATTCCAGAGGTAGTCGGACAAATCATGGGTGGTGTCATTCTTGGCCCATCCGTACTAGGATTGATTCACCGACAGGATATTGTAATTGCACTAGCTTCATTGGGGGCTGCACTATTGATGTTTGGTGCCGGTCTAACTTGTGATATCGACAGATTGAAGAAGTATTTTGGTCCAGGTGTCATCGTGGCACTGTTTGGGGTAGTGTTTCCGGTCGGATCAATTTATCTAATCTGTAGATACTTCCAACTTTCGATTATTGAAAGTGCCTTTATCGGAATCGTGTTCGCGGCAACATCAGTGTCCATCTCAGTTGCCGTCTTAGAAGAAATGCATGAATTGAAATCCGCAGCTGGAATTACGATTTTAGCCGCAGCCGTAGCCGATGATATTATTTCAATCGTCTTGCTAAGTGTCTCTATTCCTATTTTAGGAGTGGGCCGTGGCCACGGTGATTCAGATGCATTATTCCTAATTATTTTACAAATTGTATTTTTCTTATTCTTATGGCTTTGCTATAAGATTGTAACTTTATTAATCAACATTTTGGATGTTGATCCTGCTAAGGCAGGGGTATATTCATTCCTATTGTGCCTATTCTTAGCTGGAACTGCCGAAATGGTCAGATTAAGTGCCGTCACAGGTGCTTTCTTCGCTGGCCTAATCATCAGTCAGACTAAGTTTAAAAAGGTACTAATGTCTAGGTTAAAGAGCCTAGGAACATTGCTGCCAATTCCAATCTTCTTTGTAAGTATTGGTGTTGATATGCAAGTTAACGGAATCTACAAGCACTTATTGATGTTTATAATCCTAACTGTGCTAGCGGTGGTTACTAAGTTCTTAGGTGCCTTTATCGGTGCCAAACTTAGCCGAATCGACTTAGCAAACTCCGTGGAAATCGGGGCAGGGATGATTAGTCGAGGAGAAGTCGGAATTGTTATCGCACAAGCTGGATTGGGCAGTCATTTTATTTCAACTAGCTATTATTCAACATTGATTGCTGTAATAGTTGTGACAACAATCTTAGCTCCACTAATTTTAAAACCAGTCGTATTATGGAAACGCAAAAGAGAGTCAGTATAAGCTGACCCTCTTTTTTTATGGAATATAAGATATTAATACCAGGATTAAATCGATAATAACAACGGTCACAATCGCACAAATAAAAGCTAGTAGTGGTAGGAATCTTTCATCACCAAACCGACTCATGTGGCGGACGTTTCTATCAAAGGAATTTGTAAATCGTTTATATGATTTTTTTAGATCTCTTTTTAGTTGAGCAGTGATAAGACGACAGTACTTACATTTGATTTGATTGAAGAATAAATTACCGCAAATCGGACACTTTAAATGAATGATGATTAACTCCTCCTTATTGATTTTTCACTATTGTATCAGGGGTTCTAACGGAAATAAATTTAGTGAAAAACTTAAAAATAAACACAGAGTTCATAAATATTCATTTAAGTATCGATATTGATGAATTATTGGACACAAAGTAAAAATAAAAAAATTATAGATTGATGATAAGTTAGTAAAATCACAAATGCTTTTGGATGGCATGTGTCAAAATGTGTTAAATTCTTTTGTTTCTTATAAACATGAACATTTGTATCTAAAAAATGACATAGATGCAATTTGTTCAAAATGGATAATCACAAAACCCCTTTGAAAATACGATAAATATTTAACTTCCTAAGTTATTCATTAACATGAAATTATTTATATATACGCATTCATCGATAGACTTTAAACAAACGTTATAATATTATTACTTTATTGCAATTATATTTTAATTTTGTTACATAAATTAGGGGGATTTTGATATGAAAATCAAAAAGTCATTTCTTGCCATTTTGGCAGTATTCACACTTTTTGCTGCTAGTGCATCAACTTCTGTCAGCGCCTTTACATCAGTAGAAGCAAACGCTGCTACTCATCATAAAGACACTAAGAAGCACAAGAAAGCAAAGAAGTCTTCAAAGAAACACAAGAAGGCAACAAAGAAGAGTAAAAAGAAGGCTACTAAAAAGCATTCAAAGAAAAAAGTAACCAAGAAGAAACCAACTAAGAAGGCAGTTAAGAAGCATGTTGTAAAGAAGCCTGATGGACCTACTCCAATTACTTACAAGAACCCAACTATTACTATCAACCCAACAGGTGATAATTCTCTTAAGGTTGAATACACTAATAAGCAATACAAGTCATACAATGATCAACTTATTAGTGATGATAGCAATGATAGTGATGCACCAAATAAACTAACATTAAAGGGTATTACTTACTATAACTTAACGAATAGTCAATATCATACTGCAATGACATTTACTTTCTTAGTTCAAAACCCAGATAGTTCATCAGACCACTCATACTTTATTAGTGATAATGACAGTACTTATATATCATCAAACAATGTTGATAAGAAACTTTACCCATCATGGAGTGGATACGCAATGGATGTTCCAGCAAACAGTCAACAAGTGGTTGACCTAACTTTCGTTGGAACTGATGATTCAACTCCAGCTGACTTTAGTTCATTCACATTTAACTACACACCTGATAACACTATTGCTGTTAACCTTAACTTTTAACATTTAAAAAAGCCCACCGCTTTCGGTAGGCTTTTTTTATTTGGTTTTTATGAAAATTGAATTCCACCATCAACGATAATTGATTGGCCGGTAATGTAATTTGATTTATCACTTGATAAGAATGAGACAAGGTTAGCGACGTCTTCTGGTTGTTCACCACGGCCTAAAGCAATGCTATTAATTGCATCCTTTAAAGCAGATCCCTTTTCACGACCGTCTAGTTTAGTCATTTTATCATCGATTTCGTCCCACATTGGAGTTAAAACAATACCAGGGCAGTATGAGTTTACGGTAATCTTATCCTTTGCCAATTCCTTGGCTGCAGCTTGTGTTAATCCTCTAATCGCAAACTTAGTTGCTGAGTAAACACTTAGCATTGGGAAGCCTTCGTAACCTGCGATTGAGGAAGCGTTAATGATTTTACCAGGTGTTCCTTGCTTCTTAAATTGTTTAGCAGCAGCTTGAATTCCGTATAAAGAGCCTAAAACATTGATTTCCAATAGATTGCTTGCATCCTTTTCTGAGATGTCTTCCACTGGATCAACGATAGCAATTCCGGCGTTGTTAATATAAACGTCAAGCTGGCCGAATTCAGAAACGGCCACTTCAATGGCTTTTTGTACATCTTCTTTCTTATGGACATCACATTGAATTCCGATGGCTTGACCACCGGTATTATTAATTTCGGTCGCTACATCATTAACCTTATCTAGATGACGACCTGCGAGTGCAACGGTAAATCCATCATTGCTTAACTGTAAAGCAATTCCTTTTCCAATACCTTGACCAGCACCTGTAATTAAAGCAACTTTTTTAACCATAATATAGAACCTCCTAGCGGATAATAAAATCATTCCACCGCTATTATAGAGCCAGTATGATAGATAAAACAACAATTGTTAACTAAACTTATACAATAATAAACTTTTTTATAAATTTGTATATACTAGAGAAAAAAAGACCCTTAGTAGGGTCTTTTTATTAGTATTCCATCTTAATATGATCAATTCCAGCTTCAATAAATGGTTCACTTGTAACTTTGAAGCCACCTTTTTCATAATAGCCAACTGCATGTGCTTGAGCGTCGATTTCGACTCTGGTGTTAGGGAAGTGTTCCTTGATAACCTTTAGAATATATTCCAAAAGTTCCTTACCCTTACCGGTTCCGCGGACTTGTTGGGTGGTTAAGACACGGCCAAATGTAACGTGGTCGTCATCTTTGAAGATTCTGGCGTACGCGGTGATGGCCTTTCCATTGGTTTCAAAAACGTGCAGTGATTGCTTGTCATTTTCATCTGGATCAGTGTAGACGATGTGTTGTTCCTCAACGAATACTTCTGATCTGACGCGGTAAATTTCGAAAAGTTCTTCTAGGGTTAGTTCTGAAAATTGTTTAGTCTTCCACATGATTGATTCCACCTTTTTTTATTTAAACATGTTTCCCAATATACCCACTTTCGAGAAACGGAATATAATTAAATTTTTCTAATATTCCATTTGAGTGTCTGTACCATGAAATGCCATTAGAATCGGTAAAGAAAACTTCTGGAACCATGTGTTCATTTCCGGTGGCACTCCCGAGAGGATGTTTAAATATTTTATAAGAATTTGGTTTAAAGAATTCAAAGTATCCAAAAATATGATTGTTTCCCATTATAACTTCTTTAAGATTTTTTCCTTCTTTGTTAATTCCATGTCTACTTTGCATATTACTTCTTCCAAATAAAAACACATTGTAAATGCATTCTTCGCTACTGTTATATATTGTATACAAACCTTGACCTGGCTTTTTTTCGCTCTTTTCAAGCCATATATTTATGTGTTTAGCTTGTTTTTTTTCGATAATTTTTGTGTCTAAATGTCTATAAAATATTGTTAATATTAAGGCACTTATTGAAGATAGCGGAACAAGAATATTTATAAATATTTCCCTTAAAAGGTTAATAACACTTCACTCCTTTTTTCTAGTATTATATTCTTTTGACTATTTCATTCAACTACGATATGATTTGAGAATACAAACATTAATGGGGTGCCTTAATCGGCTGAGATTATACCCAAGAACCTGATCCAGATAATGCTGGCGCTAGGGAAGATAAACGCACTTGGACTGTCCCTATCTAAATAGATAGGGACTTTTTTAATTAAGATGCTGTGCAGGAATACCCCATTAATGAAGTATACATATTTGAGGGGAGCTTTATTAATGGATTCAAAAGTTAGCATCAAGAAAGTAACAATTTTAGCAATTATGATTGCACTAGATTTCGTTTTATCACCCATTTTTAGAATTGAAGGAATGGCACCAATGTCATCAGTACTAAACGTAACAGCAGCGGTATTGATGGGACCTTGGTATGCACTAGTCATGGCTATCGTCTGTGCTTGCCTTAGAATGTTATTGCTAGGAATTCCACCACTAGCATTCACTGGAGCAGTCTTCGGGGCGTTTTTGGCCGGATTACTATATCTTATCTACCGTAAGAACTGGATGGCTGTCATCGGTGAAATTATCGGAACTGGGGTATTGGGCTCACTTGCTTCATATCCTGTCATGGTTTGGTACACCGGAAGTTCTAATCAACTATTCTGGTTCGTGTTCACGCCAAAATTCTTTGGTGGTGCAATTTCAGGATCCATCATTGCATACGTTATCTTATTGAGACTTTCAAAGACTCGTCAATTTAAAGATATTCAAAAGCTATTTTTTAAGTAAACTAAAAAAAGACACCCACGGGGTGTCTTTTTATATTTGTTTTATTTTCATCACGATTGGTTTTAGTAATAATGGTGCCAAAATTGTGGTTAATATGATTGAAGCGATGATTGTTGAGTAGTAATTATCTGAGATTAGATTATTTTTCAAACCGATTTCGGCAATAATTAAACCAACTTCGCCTCGACTAATCATTCCAACACCAATTTCGGTTGCGGATAATCGAGTGAATTTAAAGAAACGAGATCCTAAATATGCTCCTAAGAACTTCGTTATAATAGCAATAATTGATATGATCAGGAATAATGATGCGTTTTCTACGATTCCTCTTATATTCATGTTAAGACCAACGTTTACGAAGAAAATTGGAATGAATAATAGATTACCAAGTTGATTCATTTGGTGATTAACTGATTTTTTATAATTAGTCTGTCCGACTAATATTCCAGCGAAGAATGCTCCAGTAATTGCGCTGATTTGAACGTGTTCTGCCAAAGCGGATAATGATAAACAAGCGATTAAAGCAACTATTGGTGCCAATGTAGGAGTAAGTTTAATTTTGAATTTTTTGACTAAGATGAATAAAATCCAAACGAAAATAAAGAATCCAATTTGCATTAATATCAAAAGGATAATGTTTGGCTTTCCCTTTGATGAGCTACCGCTGGTAAATGTAATAACAATGCTTAACAGTAAAATTGAAAGAATATCATCTGCCACTGCGGCACCTAAGATTGTTACGCCTGGTTTTGTATTTAGGGCATTCATGGACTTCAGTACGGCGACTGAGATTGATACCGATGTTGCAGCGAAAATAACGCCAATGAATAGACTTTCGATATTTGATAAAGCAAATAACTTACTTGTGTAAAAAATACTGACGACCGGGAAAATAATCCCCATTATGGCCACGACAATGCTTGGCTTGAAATATTTTTTGAGTAGTTTTAAATCACTTTCTAAACCGGCGATAAACATTAATAAGATAACGCCTAATTCAGCCAATGACGAGATTAAGTTCGTTGGTTTCACGAGGTTTAAAATTGCTGGACCGATTATGATACCAGCCACCAGTTGGCCAACTACTGATGGCAGGTTCGTTTTAGAAAATATTTTTCCGATAATCAGAGCAGCTAATAGAATGATGGAGATTGATAAGATGTAATCCACTAAATCTTCCTTTCGTTTTGTTTACGGAGATTATAAACATAGATTGAAATCCTGTAAATATCGGCTGATTTAGTTCTATAAATATGAAGAAAGATGAACTATTTAGACTGAAAAATTGGCTATTTGTCTTAATTTATCAGTATGTTGAGCAATATTTAGAAAATATTTTTAAATTTTGGTAAATAATTCCCCACAAATATTGAAAAGCTTTATCTATAAACTATGATGAAGATAAAAACAGACGAGGGGGAGAAGTCCACGCTACGTGGACAAACGGTTATGACAATTTTAAAACGAGTATTAATTTTATTCGGATTATTGATTCTGTCACCATTTGTGGGATTGATTTCTTACCCGCTTAATTCTTTTCGCGGCGGCAACTTTCTAGCGTTAATCTTCCAAGTTATTTTCGCCATTGTAGTTGTCATTGGGGTAACAATCATTCTATACAGATGGTTGATCAAAGAAAAGTTCATCAGATTGTTTAAGGATAGTCATTTTTCCAAGAAACTGATAGTTTATACCATTGAAATGATTGTGGTCGTTGTTTTATTAATGTTGATGAGTGGTACGCCTAACGGGACGATTTATCAAAAACTGGTGCACATGACTAGTTTTACAGACGTTAGACTCCAATACTTCTTCATTATCATTAGTGTGATTTTGGCGCCAATTGTCGAAGAATTCTACTTTAGAGGCCTAATATTCACCTACGTTAAGAAGACAACTAACCTAACCACAGCACTAATCATCTCATCGCTATTTTTTGGATTGGCTCATTCACTATTCAATCCATTTATCTTCATTACACATGCGATTGTAGCTATTTTCATCGGGTTAGCCAGAAATAAATCAAACGGAATCATCGCGCCAATTATCATGCACATGATTTGGAACTTATTAATATTCTTAATGATCCTATAGAAAAAGCATCCTGAAATAAATCGGGATGCTTTTTTATTTGTAAGAAACAACAAAAAAAGACATCGCCTAAGCGATGTCTTTTTATCAGTTATGGGCAGTCAGGGGATCGAACCCTGGACCCACGGATTAAGAGTCCGTTGCTCTGCCAGCTGAGCTAACTGCCCAAAATATTTATCTGTTGGCTATCAACCAACAAAAACTATAATACCATGTTGGAGTAAGGATTGCAACACCTTTTTTAAAATTAATTAACAAGATGTTTATCAATTCCTTGCCTCAAATCAACGATATTTATAATAGCATGATAATTATTATTTTGACAACCCCTAATTTTTGAAAAGTGTCGTACTTTAAATCTTCATTGCAAGAACATTACGTTTAGAAAACAAAAGTCCAAGCGTGTTATAATGTAGTAAGTTAACGGTTTAAAAATAGATAAAAGTATAACTATCCTTGAAGTGATAGTATTTCGTTAACATTTACATGAACAAAAAACAAATCAATTCCTGTTAAGGAGATAGAATATTATGGCAAAAATTTTAGTTGTAGATGATGAAAAACCGATCACAGATATTGAAAAATTTAATTTAGAAAAAGAAGGATACGACGTTGTAGTCGCATATGATGGGGAAGAAGCACTTCAAAAAGTTGAAGAAGAATCCCCTGATTTGATTATCCTAGATTTAATGTTGCCTAAGGTTGATGGACTAGAAGTGGCTAGAGAAGTCAGAAAGACTCGCGATATGCCAATTATCATGGTAACAGCTAAAGATTCTGAACTGGATAAGGTCCTAGGACTTGAATTGGGTGCTGATGACTATGTTACTAAACCATTCTCAAACCGAGAATTAGTTGCTCGTGTTAAGGCTAATTTGCGTCGTCAATCAAGCAACGACAATGGACAAGTTTCAGATAATGAAAACAAGGACATCAAGATTGGTGACTTAGTAATTCATCCAGAAGCTTACACCGTTACAAAACGTGGTGAAAATATCGAATTAACTCACCGTGAATTCGAATTGCTACATTACTTAGCTCAACATATTGGTCAAGTAATGACTAGAGAACATTTGCTACAAACGGTTTGGGGTTACGACTACTTTGGTGATGTTCGTACAGTTGATGTTACTGTTCGTCGTCTAAGAGAAAAGGTTGAAGACAACCCAAGTCACCCAATCTGGCTAATCACAAGACGTGGGGTAGGATACTACCTACGCAACTCAGAACAAGAATAATCGACAGAACTAAGGAGTAGTTTGCGGTGAATAGTAAGATTAAGTATTTTCAATCAATTCATTTTAAAATTGCGCTTGTGCTTGCGCTAATCTTATTGGTGACCCTAGAAATTGTTGGGGCCGTTTTTGTTAACCAATTGGAAAACAAGAATATGGCTTCATTTAAAAAACAAGTTCAGGTTCCTACTTACGTAAACACAACCTTAACGAATGAGCTTTCTAGCTCTAATATTGCCAATGCCAATGTAAAAATTAAGTCATTATTATCTAATATTGATAGTAACAACTACACCGAAATTAAGGTTGTTGATGCTAAGAACACTATTCGTGGTACTAATGAAGTTGGTGATCAAAGCTCAGTCGGCCAAAAAAACTTTAGAACAGATATTAAAAACGCGATTATTAACCGTCGTTCATCTAGTTCAATTACTAGTAACCCGGGCGATAGTTCGCGTTATTATACTATTATCACACCGCTAATCAAGAGTAGTAATAACGAATTAGTCGGTGTTGTTTATGTGCACGCTAATTTAAATACCGTTTATAACGAAATTAACCAAATCACGGTTATTTACGTTGTTGCTGCAATGGTTGCCATCCTATCTGGTTTGTTAATTTCCATTGTTATTTCAAAGGCGATTACTAAACCCATTGATGAAATGAAGAAACAAACATTACAAATTGCCCGTGGGGACTACTCCGGTCAAGTTCACGTGTACGGACGTGATGAATTGGGTCAACTTGCCAATGCGGTTAACAACCTTTCTGTTAAGGTTGAAGAATCCCAAGAATCAACTGAATCAGAACGTCAAAGACTGGATTCCGTCCTAACCAACATGACCGATGGGGTTATTGCGACTGACCGTCGTGGATACGTCATCATCATGAATGATGAAGCGGCTAGTTTCCTAGAAACCACTGAAAAAGATGCACTCGGGAACTCCATTTTAGACATTTTGGATATCAGAAAAGAATACAGTCTACGTGACTTAATCGAAAACCCCGATGAAACCATCATCGACCGTTCAGATAAGGATCATGACTTAATCTTGCACGCTCACTTCTCACTAATTCAAAGAGACTCTGGTTTCGTATCAGGGCTAGTCTGTGTGCTACACGATGTTACCGAACAACAAAAGATTGATAATGACCGTAAGGAATTCGTTTCAAACGTTTCTCACGAATTAAGAACACCATTAACTAGTGTTCACTCATACATTGAAGCCTTACAAGATGGTGCCTGGAAGGATCCAGAAATCGCACCTAACTTTTTGAAGGTTACCCAAGAAGAAACCGACCGTATGATTCGAATGATTAACGACCTATTAACCTTGTCTAGAATGGATTCTGGAACCCAAAAGATTGATAAGGAACTAGTTAATATCACTGAATTATTCAACTATATCTTGAACCGATTCGACATGATTATTAAGTCAGATGACAACAATAGCGAAAAGCCTAATAAGCACTACCGCATTGAACGTCATTTCACTAAACAAGACCTATGGGTAGAAGTCGATACTGATAGATTTACTCAAGTAATCGATAACCTAATGAACAACGCCATCAAGTATTCTCCTGATGGGGGAGTGATTACTTGTTCACTATACAAGACCAAGCACAGCGTTATCTTAAGCGTTAGAGACCAAGGTTTGGGAATTCCTAGAAGTTCCATTCCACACATTTTTGATCGTTTCTACCGTGTTGATAAGGCGCGTTCTAGAGCTCAAGGTGGAACTGGTCTTGGATTAGCAATTTCCAAAGAAGTGGTCGAAGCACTTGGCGGTAAGATTTGGGTAGAAAGTACCGAAAATAGAGGTTCTACTTTCTACATCTCACTACCATACGAACCAATCGAGGAGGACTTATGGGATGAAGATTAAATATTTTATACTACCAGCATTATTAACGATTGCAGTTGTAGTTAGTTTTGCCCTTTCTGCCTCCATTTTGATTAACCCGGCTCACTACGACCGTTCAAGTCAAAAGGTTTCTACGCAAAGTAGTCAGATTGATGCTAAACCAATGTCGACAATCTACTCACCAACTCAGGTGATTAGAACCAAGGACTCTGGTAAGCAATACGTTCTAACCAACCAATCAGTTAACTTAACCACCGAAATTGGCCAACAAATGAACAACTATAAGGATCCTAAGTTTACAGAGGTAAAGAGTAATGAAGAAAGTTACCTTAAGTATCTAAATAAAGATGATTCTGTCATGCTAAACTATCCGGATGCTTTGAACCTAAAGATTGTTAGCCAATACATTAGTAAGAGTTTTAAATCATTACCTAACGTTTCAATCAATCGAATTGTGATTCCGTTTGACGACAGTAATGATATTTACCTATTTTCGGACCACAACTACAAGGTCTACAAGGTTCACGTCTCAGATACTAACGTGAAGGGAATTCAAAAGGTTATCGAGGATAACGTCAGAGCAATTCCCGTTAAGATGAAGATGATTAGCCACACTCCATTTATTGATTTCTATAAATCATTTACCATGCCTCAATATGGATACTTGATTAATCGAACTTCACAAAATTACTACGTGACAAGACTGCTATCAGACTCACAAGATATCAGTGTCAAACGTCACCGTAGCTCAACTGTATACAATGACGAAAATTCCCGCCAGTTGTCGTTTTCAAACGATGGCGAGGTTAACTACTACGATAGTCATCCTGGTAATATTTCTACCAATATGACCCAATTCTTGAAGGATTCATATCAAAATATTTCCCAACTACTAGTCAGCGATACCTTAGCCAACATTCGTTTCTTCGATTACGATGCTAAGAATTCAAGTGTTGTCTACAGAAACTACGTTGAAGGTTTCCCAATCTTCGATCAAACTCCTTACGGGGCAATCGAAATGAGACTGGTTGATAATACTTCCTTGAAGTACAACTTCTCACTAAATACCCTTCAAATCCCGGTACCAACTGGACGTAAGGATACTAAACTAATTACTACCGACGAACTATTGAACAGCCTACGTAATCACGGATACAATTCCGACAAGATTACAGACATCGAGTTGGCTTACCAATGGAGTAATACCAAGTCTTCTGACATCTTGATTACACTACAACCAACATGGTTTGTTAAATATAACGGTAAGTACATGAATTACACCCAAATGTTATCAAGGGGACCACAATAAGATAGGAGGAAAGCTACATGGACTTTAAAAAGATACAAATCATTTTCTTGATTATCTTCGTGATGATTGATGTCTTCTTATTCTCTTTATTCAGAGAAAACTCACATCTTCAAACCGAAAACAGTAATCAAGGTAGTGATACCGAAATCATTAAGCAAATGCAAAATGATCAAATCACTGTAGCACCTAAACTATCTACAAGTGGTCAAACCGGATACTATTTATCCGCAGTCAACGATGACACTTTAAACAACGACGTCAATAAGTTATCTAACCAAAAGGTGACTTACGCCAATCACATCTTAAGAAGTACTTTCAAACGACCAATCGGTCTATATTCCGGCGATTACCGTGATATCTTAGACAAGTTGATGAAGAAATCCACCTTCGTTTCACACGGGACGGAATATGAATACAATTCTGATTTATCTACCAAGAACAGTATTGTGTACTCACAAAAGACATCTGACGGATTGCTTTATGGTACAAAACACGGTCAGATTACCTTCGACATTAGTAGTGACCATCTACTAGAAGGATATACGCAAAGTTACATGAATGATGTCAGCATTTTGCGTGAAAAAACCGACATCATTTCACCAGCTAAGGCTTTAGTATGGTTATACCAATACAACGAAATCCCTGATAACTCAAAGATTAAATGGGTTCGCTTGTACTACACCCAATTACTATCAATTAAGAACAATATTGTTTTAATTCCAACTTGGGTAATTGGATACACCACTTCAGATTCCTCTTCAGTAGTAGCTAAGAGAATCAATGCCTTTAACGGTGCCATCTTGGACGGCAGTAGCTCGACTCAATCGGCTACCCAATCGAATTAGAATTTTAGAAAGAGGATCAAAATGAACAACGAAGCAGACGATATGAAAATTAGTGTTTTATCCAGTGGAAGTGGGGGCAATGTAACCTACATTGAAACTAATCAACATAAAATACTGCTAGACGCTGGTTTGAGCGGTGTCAGAATCGAAAGATTGATGAAGTCAATTAACCGTTCAATGAAGGATGTCGACATGTTGTTGGTTTCCCATGAACATACCGACCATAGTAAGGCGGTCGGTGTATTGGCCAGACGTTACCCACAAATCAACGTCTACGCAAACCAACCAACATGGGATGCAATGCATGAAACCATCGGAGAAATTCCAAACGAACAAAAGAATATCTTCCCACCAAACATGGTAATGAACTTTGGTGACATCGATATCGAAAGTTTTGCCGTTTCTCATGATGCTGCGCAAGCACAATTCTACGATTTTCATCATCACAATAAGAGCTTCGTTGTCCTAACCGATACCGGATACATTTCAGATCACATCTTTGGTGTTATCAATAACGCCAATGCCTATGTTTTGGAATGTAACCACGACGTTGAAATGCTTAGAAGTGGGGAATACCCATGGTCATTGAAGCAACGTATCATGAGTGATGAGGGCCATTTATCTAACGAAGATGGTGCTAACTCACTAATGGAATGTATCGGATATGACACAAAACGCATATTTATCGGGCACAGAAGCCATCACAACAACGTGAAGGAATTAGCCCATCTAACTGTCGCATCCATGTTAGAAGAAAACGATTTTGGTGTAGGCACCGATTTTGATTTATTGGATACCGATGTTGAAAAGGCATCTAAATTATTTACACTTTAGTTTGATTTAAGATTATTTAATATAATAAGATTAATAAAATTGATAGGGGGAAAACCTTATGAAAAAAAGTGACCGATTTGTCTTAAAAACAGGATTAATTGCCTTAGTGGCTGGACTATTGGGTGGAGGAATCGCATACGGTGGTGCGAGCTTGTTGCAAAGCACAGGTGTCGACGTTGCCGTACCTGCAGGTTCTAACGCCGGGGGCACAGCCTCAACATCAAATTTAAAAGTTAACGTGCAATCACAATCAGAAAAAGCATACCAAGCTGTTAAGAATTCAGTTGTTTCTGTAATCAACCTAAAATCAACTAGTTCAAGCTCATTTGATTCAATGCTAGGGAAGAGTTCTAGCAAACTAGAAGCTAACAGTGAAGGTTCTGGTGTGATTTACAAGAAGAGCGGTAACGCCGCATACATCGTAACTAACAACCACGTTGTTTCCGGAGCTTCAGCAATTCAAGTGCTATTAAGCAATGGTAAACAACTAGAAGCCAAGGTTGTTGGTACTGATAGTGTGACCGACTTAGCCGTATTGAAGATTAACGGAAGCATGATCAAATCAGTCGCTTCATTTGGTAACTCTGACAACATTAAGGTTGGTGAAACCTCTCTAGCAATTGGTTCACCACTAGGTTCTGCCTACGCTTCTTCACTAACTCAAGGAATCATTTCTGCTAAGAAACGTGAAGTGCCATTGACTGGTTCAAATGGTCAAGCAACAGGTAACACCGCCACAGTTATCCAAACTGATACTGCAATCAACCCCGGTAACTCAGGTGGTCCATTGATTAACTTGGCTGGTCAAGTTATCGGAATTAACTCAATGAAATTAGCTTCTGATAGTGAAGGTACCAGTGTTGAAGGAATTGGTTTCGCTATTCCAAGTAATGAAGTGGTTAAGATTATCAACCAACTAGTTAAGAACGGAAAGATTGAACGTCCAGCCCTTGGAATTCAATATGTTGACTTAACTAACATTGCCGTTAGCCAACAAAAATCAATCCTAAAACTACCATCATCCGTTGAAAACGGGGTAGTGGTTTACACAGTTACTAAGAATAGTCCTGCTGAAAACGCCGGATTGAAGAAATACGACGTGATTGTTGAACTTGCTGGTAAGAAGATTTCTAGCCAAGATGAAGTTAAGAACATTCTATACAGTCAAAAACTTGGATCAACAGTAAGTATCAAGTATTACCGTGATGGAAAGCTAAAGACTGGAACCATTAAGTTGACGGAAAGTACTTCTCAATTGAAAATCAATCAATAACACGCAATAATTTGAAAAAATTTTAAGTTATGAAAACGCTGACATGCTGGACATTGTCAGCGTTTTGGCGTTTTTAAGGGGTTGTATTTAATCTAAATAAGATGTATAAATTTATATATTGGATTTTAAATTGATAAATAAAAGGAGTTTTTCATTATCACTATTTTTGGTTTTAGTGTATGGACATTGCTATTATTCATTCCAGTTGGTATCGTTGCCGGTATCTTAAGTACAGTAACTGGACTAGCTTCACTTGCCTCATACCCAGCGCTATTATATTGGGGTGCTTTAAACCCAATTTCAGCAAACATTACTAACACTTCCGCTTTACTATTTAACGTAGTAAGTTCTGGTATTTCATCCAAGCGCGAATTAGATGGACACTGGAAGGAACTATTCAAAGTTATGACTATCATCTTCTTCGGTGGTATCGTTGGTGTTATTTTACTAACATTCTTACCATCAAAGGACTTTGAATACGCAGTACCTGTATTTATTGCAGCTGCTGGTATTGGTATCTTATTACCAAGCAAGGACACTACTAAGGCACCTACTGCTAAGGTAGTTGAAGAAGACACTGTTGGCTCAAAGAAAATGCTTGTTGACTTCGGAATGATTGTTTTATTCTTCGCTATTGGTATCTACGGTAGTTACTTCGGTGCTGCTGCTGGTGTTATCCTATTAGCTGTTCTATCAAGAACAAGTAAAGATCCATTCCCTGTTTACAACGCTATCAGAAACGTTGCCATGGGTTCAGCTAACGTTATTGGTACTATCTTATACTCATTCAAGTATGGTCAACACGGTAGCACCCACATTTACTGGGCACTAGCTATTCCTCTAGGTATTGGTTTCCTAATTGGTGGTTACGTTGGACCTAAGATGGTTCGTGTATTACCAGTTAAGTTAATCAAGATCGTTACTGGTATTTTAGCGCTATACCTAGCTTACACTCAATTCGTGTCAGCATACGGTATTCACTTATTCTACTTCTTCTAAAGATGAAATTTTGGCACCTATTGTTATTTATAACGGTAGGTGCTTTTTTTATCCTTTTCTTTTATTCGAAAAATGTTAATATGAAATTATGATTTTATTTTAGTAGAAAAAGAGATGAGAAGTCATTACTATTTTAGGTGTAAGTATTTGGATTATTTTATTGTTTATTCCTGTTGGGATTGTGGCAGGAATCTTGGGAACAGTTACTGGTCTATCATCACTAGTATCATATCCCGCATTGCTATACTTTGCTGGACTACCAGCTGTTTCCGCAAACGTGGTTAACAAGGCGTCACTAATGTTTAATGCCGTTGGATCATGTATTTCTTCCACCCGTGAACTTAGAGGTCACTGGAAGGAACTATTCAAGATTATGGTTATCATCTTCTTTGGTGGAATTACAGGGGCCATCTTGCTAACTGCACTACCATCATCTAGTTTTACCCATATCGTGCCATTCTTTATTGCCTTTGGTGGTTTAATGATTTTGCTTCCAGACAAGAAAGAAGTTAACGAAAATACAGAGGGTGCATTGAACTTTAATCCTGCAGCTAAAAAAGATACGCCATGGACTTGGCTAAAGAATATCGCCATCATTGTCCTTACATATTTAATTGGTGCATACAGCGGATATTTTGGCGCAGCATCAGGAATTTTATTATTAGTCCTACTAACTAGAACTACATATAATGAATACACTGTAAGTAACGCAATTAGAAATGTAGCGATGGGAGCTGCAAACATCGTGGCAACCGTCTACTATTCACTTTTCTCACACGTTGTGTGGATCCTAGTTCTACCATTAGGAATTGGCTTTTTCATTGGTGGATACATCGGACCAAAGATTGTGCGTGTGCTACCCGTTAAATTCATCAAGATTGCGACTGGAATTTTGGCCTTGATTTTAGCTTACACTCAATTTGTTTCAGCTTATCATGTCCACTTTCTATAAAAAGAGCGAAAAAAATTCGCTCTTTTTTTGTGCTTAAAATGTGAGTAATTTTAGAAAAGATAAAAATGATAATTAAAAACTATTTATATTTATAACGGAAAAGGAGGAATTGCGTCATGCACGATGCAATCTTCTTACTATTAGCTAACACTAAGTTCATCCATTATGTTTTCTGTGATTATGCCGTACAAGACGAAAAATTAAAACTAAGAGTAAAATGATAAAAGGCGATATTGCAATGTTTGAACCCTCTAATCATTAATTAAAACTTAACTGAATTATAACTACAAATTATGTAAAAGCAGTGCTACAATACAAAATTGTTCCTCAGGTGATGCATGCAAATGATCACTTTTGTGGAGTTTACATCTTTATAAGCTCTATATTTAATATCTTGATTCGATTGCCATTCTTATTTTTTCTAAGACGCGCGATGAAAAAATTCGGTGGACGAATGGCAGTTGGATGATGAATCAATATGTTATCTATATTGTTTATATCGTAAATGCATATTGTTATGGTTTGTACGTCAAATACGCAAACCTAAGACAATTTAAGCAATCTAAATAATGCACTTTTCGTTGATTACTTCTTAATCGGAGTAAATAGTCTAACTTGAGAGACTATTTCTCATCAATAACTTTGTGATGGATATCTAGCAGCAATGATTTGGTAGGATCATTGTGATGCTTTTAACCATTAGCATTGCTCCTTTTATTGATTGAGGTTAATCCATTAGGACACATAGTGTTTAGCTATTATTTATTATTTCTGATTCATATGATTATGTATTGTTCTGTGTGATGGTAGACACACAGATCAGTCAATTCCCCCAATCATTTATTAAGTTATGTTTCATAACGTACACGTAAGCTTTGATAATGACAGTTTCGTATGAATTTCGTTTTAAAAGTTGTTGAACCTTCTCTAGTATTTAGATGCTGCATTTAAAGATGTATTTAAGTAGCAATTCTTTTATTAAGACGTAATGGTCGAAAAAAGCAATTGGTAGTTATTTCGAGAATTCAAGCAATCGGTGATGCATCTCCGTCACGCAGATTTATCCCAAAATCGTAATACTTTTCATTCCTTATAATAAAAGCATTCTCGATGGTAATTATTATTTAGACTATTATTATATTGCACTAAAAAAGCTTATCCTTAGCGGGATAAGCTTTTTTGTTTTATTCAGCTTCTACACTGATGATTTTTTGCTGATCGAAGTCGTATAGACCTTGGTCGGTTAGTTTTAATGTTGGAATTACGGGTAGTGTTAAGAATGATAGAGTGATGAATGGGTCGAAATCGACACCATCACTAATTTCTTTAAACGCTGCCTCAATTTCTTCTAGTTCGTGGCTGGCTTTTTGCCATGACTTATCAGACATTAATCCAGCAACCGGTAGTGGCATGGTAGCTAAAGTTTTTTCTTCATCGACAACGGCAATTCCACCCTTAGTGGCGGTAACCTCTTGGATTGCGCGGTAGATGGCTTCCTTGGTAGTTCCGACAGCGACGATGTTGTGAGAATCATGGGCGACAGTAGTGGCAATGGCACCGTTTTTGATGTTGAAACCATGAACCAATGCCAAGCCATAGGTGCCTAGTTGATGATGACGTTCCGCGTCGACCATTAATAGGACATCGTTTTTTAAATCAGTTTTGAAATAACCATCTTCTATCGGAACTTCTTGGATGGAGTAGGTAGTTTCAATGTGATTTGCGATTACACCCATTACGTGGCATTTATTTGAGTTTAAAGGTAGTTTTAAATCATTAACTGATAGGTTTTGGTGGACGCAGTTTTCGTCAAATTCAATTGGAGTGGTGTTAAAACTTTCTTCGGTCATGACCTTACCGTTTTTGATGACGGTCTTAACGTCGACTTGGTCTAGGTGATCGACGATGACTAAATCTGCTTGGTAGTCTTCCTTGATGGCGCCTAATTTATCTAGTTTGTGAGCAACAGCAGCGTTGTAGCTGGCCATCTTGTATGCAGTTTCGGGTTTTAGTCCGTATTGAATCGCTAACTTAATATTGAAGTTAATGCTACCTTCTCTAATGATGGTAGTGATGAACTTGTCATCAGTACAGAATGAAAAACGATCGGAATTTTCTTCAGTAACTGCTTGAATGGTGTTTTGTAAATCTCTTTCGACGGTTCCTTCTCTTAAGAAGACATTCATGTCGGCAGCAAGTCTGTCGTTCATTTGTTCTAAACTGACTGATTCGTGGTCGGTAGTAATGCCGTTTTCACGATATTCCTTAAGTTGTTCCAAGGATAATCCGGCACCGTGACCGTCGATTTGATACCCGTGGTCTAGGGCATCCTTTAGCTTTGCCATCATGTCTTTATCCTTATTATGTACGGCTGGGTAATCCATTACTTCGGCTAAACCGATTACGGATTCTTCATTATATAGTGGGTGCAAGTCTTTCGCGGTCAAAGTCGCACCGTTATGTTCGAAACTAGTAGCGGGAACTGATGAAGGTAACATCACTAATACTTCCAGTGGAGTTTGTTTGGCATCTTCAATCATGTATTTAATCCCGTCGGCACCAGAAACGTTTGCGATTTCGTGTGGATCGACGACGATAGAAGTGACACCCATGGGTACTAACACCTTACCCAATTCAGATGGAGTGACTAGTGAACTTTCGATGTGAACGTGTGAATCAATAAAACCAGGAACGACAAATTGATTGTTAGCGTCGATAATTTCCTTAACTTTTAACTCTGGATGATTGCCGACAGCAATAATCTTGCCATTGTTAATGAAAATATCATTAATTTCGAAGCTGTTTGTAAATACGTTTAAAACTTTTCCATTTTGAACAAGTAAATCGATTGTTTGCATTTTTCCACCCCAACGTTAATTTAATTTTGATTAAAATTATCAAGTATTATGAAACATTAATGAAAGAAAGTCAAATCTATTTTAATGTTCGGGAAACATGCATAGTATTAAGCCTTTAATAGATATATTTTCTATACTTGATAGAGTAATTTTTCAGTAGTACCTAAAAAAATGTTTAAAAAGGGGGAAATGTAGTGTACAATTGTATTGTTCTTAAAAATAGAAAGGGTGAAGAACTTTGAGTGAAAACGTTTCACATGAAAAAAAGGGCTTCGTTGAATATGCCAACGGTCCTTCACTAGAAGAAATTAACGGTGGAATTAAAGTTCCTAAGGATTGGGGATTCTGGAAAACTTTATTCGCCTACTCTGGACCAGGTGCATTAGTTGCGGTTGGTTACATGGATCCAGGTAACTGGGCTACATCAATTACAGGGGGTCAAAACTTTGGTTACCTATTGATGTCTGTCATCTTAATTTCAAGTTTGATTGCGATGTTACTTCAATACATGGCGGCTAAACTTGGAATCGTGAGTCAGATGGATTTGGCACAAGCCATTCGTTCAAGAACCTCAAAGACACTTGGTGTTGTTCTATGGATTATGACTGAATTAGCAATCATGGCTACTGATATCGCCGAAGTTATCGGTGGGGCCATTGCCTTGTATCTTTTATTCCACATTCCTCTAATCTTAGCGGTATTCCTTACCGTATTTGATGTTTTATTATTGCTATTATTAACTAAAGTGGGATTCAGAAAGATTGAAGCAATTGTTGTTTGTTTAATCCTTGTTATCTTAGTAGTCTTCATTTATGAAGTTGTACTATCAAACCCAGATTGGTTTGGCGCTATTAAAGGTTTAGTACCAACTGAACGTACTTTTGCTAGTGACCATCCAGTTGCTGGAATGACTCCACTATCAGGTGCTTTAGGTATTATTGGTGCTACTGTTATGCCACATAACTTATACCTACATTCAGCTATTGCTCAAACTAGAGCTATCGATCACAACGATGAAGAAGACGTTGCAAGAACTGTTCGTTTTGCTACTTGGGACTCAAACATCCAATTAACATTCGCATTCTTCGTTAACGCTTTACTATTAATCATGGGTGTGGCCGTATTTAAGACTGGTGCCGTTCAAGATACATCATTCTTCGGTCTATTCGATGCTTTAAACAATACTAAGATGCTATCAAACCCAATTCTAATTGGTGTTGCTAAGTCTGGTATTCTATCAACATTATTTGCTGTAGCATTGCTTGCTTCAGGTCAAAACTCAACCATTACTGGTACTTTATCAGGACAAGTTATCATGGAAGGTTTCGTTAACATGAAGGTTCCTCTATGGGCTCGTCGTTTAATTACTCGTTTAATCTCAGTTATTCCAGTGCTTATCTGTGTGCTATTGACAGCAGGTGAATCAACACTAAAACAACATGCTGCGATCAACGATTTGATTGAAAACTCACAAATTTTCTTAGCATTCGCATTACCATTCTCAATGCTTCCATTGTTAATGATGACTAATAGCGGTCAAGAAATGGGTAACCGTTTCAAGAACAGATTATGGGTTAACATTTTAGGTTGGATTTCAGTTATCGTGTTAATTTACTTAAACGCAATTAACATGCAACCTGCCGTTGCTGGTTTCTTCAGTGACAACCCAACTGCTGCTCAAAACGCAGAAGCTGGTGTAATTGCTAACATCATTAACGTTGTTATCATTCTTCTACTAATCTGGACATTAGTTGAACTATACCTAGGTAACAGACGTTTAAGAAACAGAGAAAACTAAAATAAAAAATTCAAGAATAGAAGGCGAAAATTATGCAAAACATGGACGTCGAAATTAATTTCAAGAATATTTTAGTTGCTGTCGATGATTCAGATGACGCTTTATTAGCTTTCAAGTACGCGATTTCACGTGCTAAATCAGAAGGCGCAAAGCTAACCATCGTTTCAGTACTAGAAGATGAAGAAATCAATGTTTTCCAATCATTATCAGGACAATTTGTTCATGGTAAGTATGAAGATTTAGAAAAACATCTAGAAAAATACAAGCAAACTGCTGAAGCTGCCGGTGTAGCCGATGTTGATATTATTGCATCAACCGGTGAAGCTGGGGAAACCATCATCAAGGATGTGCTTCCTAAGGTTAACCCTGATTTATTGATCGTTGGATCAGAATCAAAGAAGGGCTTAGCTCGTCACTTTGGTAGCCAAGCTGCCTACATGGCAAAATACTCACCAGTATCAGTTATGGTGATTAGATAAAAAACTATTGATTAATTACTCACTCCGAAAAAAGACTCAAGATTATATCTTGGGTCTTTTTTGTTTGCATAAAATAAAAAAGTGTAGTAAGCTACACTTATTCGAATTTAAGGGGGGATGTTAGTGCTTTTTAGTAAGGATAATTTTGGCATCAAAATAAATGTCATTAGTAACTTGGCAGGAGCCCACTTCGACAAAGAAGTTAAATCAGTAATAAGTAACTTAACTAATACACAGTTCGCTGTCATGACTTATCTGTTTGATCACAAGGATGAGGTCATCACACAAAATCAATTGGCATCAGTGATGCACTCAAGTCATCCGACAATGCGCAATGTCATTAAGCGCATGCTGGACAAGGACTTGATTAACACCAATCAATCTAAAGAAGATAAAAGAAAAATTGAGGTCCAACTATCTGATAACGGATTATCACTTATGAACGATAAGAGTTCTGCAATTCAAAAGATGTTGGTTGATAACCAAAAATTTTTAACTGATGGACTATCGGAAAAAGAAGTTTCGGATTTGAACAGAATGTTAGACAAGGTAATTAGTAATTTAAAGGGGAGTGAATACTAATGGCAAACATCAAAAAACGTAATTTAATGATGGCCGTGATTTTGTTCGGGGCATTCATGGCACTATTAGCGGAAACATTATTTAACAACGCATTAACCAATATCATGCACTCATTTAGTATCAACCAAGCCACAGTTCAATGGTTATCAACCGGATACCTATTGGTTGTTGGTTTGATGATTCCGATTTCGTCATGGGTATTCAATAACTTCAAGACCAAGTACAACTACTTGTTCATGATTACGCTATTTTTAATCGGATCTGTAGTCGGCTGGGTAGCACCCAACTTTGGTATCTTGCTACTTGGTCGTTTTGTTCAAGCCATTGCCGCTGGACTATTGATGCCATTCATTCAAAACGTAATCCTATTGCTATTCCCACCTGAAAAACGTGGACTAGCACTTGGAGTCACCGGTCTGGTTATCGCATTAGGACCAACGGTTGGACCTACATTGTCAGGAATCATTCTTGAATACTTTGGTTGGCGTGATTTGTTTGCACTACTAAGCATCATCTCAGTGATTATCCTAGTAGTCGGGATCTTCTTCACTGAAAACATCAATGAAATCAAGAAGACTAAGCTCGACTTTGTATCACTATTACTATCTGTTGTTGGTTTCGGTGGTTTGCTATACGCATTCTCAGAAATTGGGAATACTGGTAACTTAAACCTTCCTATTTCAATCATCGGCTTGATTGGAATTGCTGCAATTGCAGGATTCGTATACAGACAAAATCACCTGGACGAACCAATGATTAACATGTCCATTTTTAAAAACCACAACTTTAACCTAACAACATTGCTAAGTACTTTAAGTAACATCGCAATGGTCGGCATTGAATTGGTAATGCCATTGTACTTACAAAACTCACGCATGGTTTCAGCATTGGTTGCTGGATTAGTCATGATGCCAGGTGCCATCTTGATGGGAATCTTCAACCCAATCTCAGGTGGCTTGTAGGACAAGCTAGGAGTTAGAAAAGTCTCCATTATTGGTTTTGCATTCATCTTAATCGGATCAATTCCAATGGTTGTCTTCAATGCATCATCTAGTCTATCCATCATCATTGTGAGCTACGTTTTAAGAATGGTCGGGGTAGCACTAGTAATGATGAACACATTTACGGATGGAATTAACTCATTACCAACTCAATACGAAACAGACGGTAACGCTGCTTCTTCAACCATCAGACAAGTTGGTGGATCACTTGGAACCGCCATCTCAATGACTGTCGTTACTTTAGGGGTAAACCTAGCAAGTAGCCATGCTTCAACTGCTGGTGCTCAAATTACCGGTTACCAATTTGGTTTCTGGTTAATGCTAGGGGTTGCGGTAGTCGGTTTCTTACTATCATTTAGATTACCTAAGAAATAAGACCAAACAAAAAAGCCATAGGATAACCTATGGCTTTTTTATTATTCAACATCCAAAACAGTTTGTTTTTGTTTGAATTGTTCTTTTACGAATTCGTAGAACTTCACTTGTGTGATGTAGTAGTAAGGGAATACGTAAATTCCGACGATTCCTGAAGTAATTGCAACTAGAATCATCCAACCGGTGAAAGATAGTTGTAATACAAGGTAATCTGCTTTGTATCCCTTCATAATGTCTTGGCTGGTCATAATAGCAGTGTAGGCACTGACGGGTTTGTTTTCCAATCTAGCATCTCTGTATACCCAAAGTGCTTGGTTGTATGCGAAACTCTTTACGACTAACCATACTAATACGGCGATAAATTCAGCGATTGAAAGGGATAAACCTAAAGAGTTTGGTAGTAAAATCATGAATAGGAAACCAGGGATGAATAGTAGTGACCATAGTGATAATAGAATTGATCTTAAAATCCAGGTCCATGTAGTACCCCAGAAAAGACGTTGGTCGTCGATAAATGTTAGTGATTTTCTAAGTGGTTTTTGGAAATCATCTTGGCCTCTTAATACGTTGAAGGCGGTGTAGATAGCACCAAGTAAAAAGATTGAAGATAAGATGATGAAAATAAATGTTGCAACGGAGTTAACGGCGTCATTACTTGTAATGTTAGTAGTAACGTTTGTGGCATCTATCTTTAGAGCTGAGTTAAAGCTTACTTGGTTAGCTAAAACGTTGTAAGCAATGTAAGTTAGTAAGAATGGTAGAAATAGGATGAAGAAGAAGCGTTGGTGACCACGAATAAGGCCTTTAACTTCTCTTTTTTGTTCTGCGCGATTGTACATGAGAATCCTCCTGTTTGATATTATGTCTTAATTATACCAAAAACCCCGGCAGAAAAATTCGACCGGGGTTTAATTTTTGGTTAAGAATGATTTAGATGTTCTTCCAAGTGTCGTGACCGATTGAAGGGAATAGGTGAACATTTCTTTCAATTTCAAGTGGGGTCATCTTCATGTTAACGGCTGGAACAATCATGTCCACTGCGTTATCAGCTTGGTCAGAGATTTCAGTAAAACCAACTAAGCGGTGTTCTTTGTCAAAAATGTAGGCATTCTTAACAACAGGTTCCTTAGTGATTTGTCTAAACCATGTGTTAGTAGCATCATGTTCTTCAACAGTGTATTCGTCACTAGCGTTTGCTTCATCAACGGTAACACCCATTTGACTGATACGAGGTGAAGTAAATACTACTGATGGAATTGCTGGGAAGTCGATTGGTTGATCTGTTTCACCGGCAAATAAGTGCTTTAGGTATTGTGATTCGAAAGTTGCTGTTGGAGTTAGGTTTGGTTGACCTGTAGCAGCAACGTCACCTGAAGCGTAGATGTTTTCAACTGATGTTTGTAGGTATTCGTTAACTAGGACACCCTTCTTATCATCGTATTTAACACCAACTTCTTCTAGACCCATGTTGTGAACCATTGGTACACGACCAGAAGCGTCTAGGATGTAATCAACAGTTAGTTGTTGGTTGTCAGCGTAAGTAACAGTGTATTCGTCACCGTCTTGGCTGAATGAACGTAGGCCAGAGTTTTCAACAAACTTGATACCTGATTTCTTCATTTCGTCCATTAGGATTTTTACGTATGGTTGGTAGAAAGGACGTAATGCCTTGTCACCGTGCATGAACATAGTAACATCAGCACCTGCTTCGTTTGCCATAGTAGCAAATTCCATCGCGATGTAACCAGTACCAACAACAGCCATACGTTTTGGCATGTCTTCTAGTTCCATGAAGTCTCTTGAATCATGTGATAATTCAGTACCTTCAATTTCAACTTTATGTGGTGTTAGACCAGTGGCGATAACAATCTTGTCTGAAGTTACGTGTTCACCATTGATTTCTAGTGTATGAGCGTCAGTGAACTTAGCGAAACCATGGATAACATCCATTCCTAAGCTCTTCATAGTTGCTTCACGGTCTACCTTGATTGGTAGGATTCCTTCACGTTTGTGTTTGATGTTTTCTTTCCAGTTTAGCTTAGTGTCACCTTCAACGATGTCTTTCATGCGTCTTTGGGTCTTAGCTAGAGTAACTGGTCCATCAAGTGAGATTTTGGCGTTACAACCCCAGTTAGGGCAAGTACCACCAACGGCGATTGCTTCGACAAACGCGATTTTGAAACCTTGTTTGCAAAGTGTCTTAGCACCGTCGAATGCGGCGTGTCCTGATCCGATGTAGATAACATCGTAATCGAAGTTAGGATTTTTCATGTTAAAGCCTCCGTATTTATTACGTTTATTATATTTTCTTATATTAATTAATGTACAATATTGTAGTGTTGCAAACAAATATATTGACTCGATTTTAATGGAATTTTAAACATTAAAAAAACCACCCAAATGGGTGGTTTTACTTAATATTTTATAGATGTTGCCAAGCGTCACTACCGATAGTAGGGAACAAGTGGACAATCTTGTTAATTTGAGATTTATCTAATTTTAGAGCGACGGCAGGTAGGATTGAATCAATTACGCTATCCGCTTCGTTTGATACTTCAGTGGCACCAACCAAGTGGTGTTGTTTATCGAAGATGTATGCACGTTTGGCAATTTCTTCGTTAGTGATTGAACGGTACCAATCAGCAGTCATATCGTGTTCTTCAACAGTGTAGTCGTCACTGTTCTTTGCTTCTTCAACTGATACACCAACTTGGGCGATACGAGGTGAAGTGAACACTACTGAAGGGATGGCAGGAAAATCAATTGCCTCCTTAGTTTCGCCTGAGAATAGGCTAGTTAGGTATTGTGATTCAAAGATTGCAGTTGGAGTCAATCTTGGTTGACCAGTAGCAGCAACGTCACCTGAAGCATAAATGCTATCAACTGATGTTTGTAGGTGATCGTTTACTTCAATACCGTTCTTCTTGTCGTATTTAACACCAACTTCGTCTAAACCAATGTTTTCGACGTTTGGAATACGACCGGTAGCATCTAAGATGTAGTCAGTGAAGACTTGACGGTTACCAGATAATTCAATGGTAGTCTTGCACTTTTCTTCGTGGAATTCTTGAACTTCGGCGTTTTCAACGAAGGTAACACCTTTTTCCTTTAAATCGTTTACGACTGCGTCAACGTATTCACCGTTGAAGTCACGAAGTGCGCGGTCACCATGCATGATGACAGTAACTTGTGATCCGGCAGCGTTTGCGATTGATGCGAATTCCATGGCGATGTATCCAGCACCGATGATGGCGATGTGAACTGGTAGTTCGTTGATATTTAGGAAGTCCTTTGAATCGTTGGCCATTTCCTTGCCAGGAACATCTAGTCTGTGTGGACGTAAACCAGTAGCGACAACAATCTTGTCTGCGGTGTATGACTTGCCGTCAACATCAACAGTGTGGCCGTCGGTTAACTTACCGTAGCCCTTAATAACGTCGATACCAAATGATTCTAGACCACCTTGGATGGCGTTTGGAAGACTATCGATGACCTTATGCTTGTTTAGCATGTTTTGGGTCCAATCGATGCTTAGGTTTCCTTTAACAATATTTCTTAAACGTTTTTGAGTTTCCATTAATTGTGCTGGTAAATCTAAAGCAATCTTGGCGTTACAACCCCAGTTAGGGCAAGTACCACCGATTTTATCTGCTTCGACTACGGCAACTTTGTAGCCTTTAGCGGCTAATGGCATTGCACCATCGAAAGTACCGTGACCTGCACCGATGTATAAAACATCGTAATCGAATTTTTCAGTCATAGTTATCAATTCCTTCTTTACATAAGATATTAAATTCATCTTCGTATACTTATAAAATAAACGTTCGCGAAATTTAATTCAATTAATTAGTTTCGGATTATATAGTGTAAGACATAACAAAATTTATGGATTTAATAAAAATTTAATAATATAAGTACTGTAAAATTAATGAAAATAGTATATAATCACTTTGTGAATAAATAAACAAAAGAAGAAAAGAGGATGTTACTATGACTCAAAAAGTTGCATTTGTTACAGGTGCCGGCCAAGGTATCGGTAAAGCAATCGCTGAAAGATTAGCTCAAGACGGTTTTGCAGTTGCTGTTGTTAACCGTACTGCTGAAAAGGGTGAAGCAGTAGCGAAGGAAATTAACGCAAATGGTGGTAAGGCAATTGCTGTTCAAGCAGACGTTGCTGACAGAGACCAAGTATTTGCTGCAGTTGAAGAAACTGTAAAACAATTGGGTGACTTAAACGTTGTTGTTAACAACGCCGGTGTAGGTCCTACTACCCCAGTTGACACAATCACTCCAGAACAATTCAACACTGTATACAACATCAACGTTGCATCAGTAATCTGGGGAACTCAAGCAGCCAAGGCTAAGTTCAACGAACTAGGTCATGGTGGTAAGATCATCAACGCTACTTCTCAAGCTGGTGTTGTTGGTAACCCTAACTTAACTCTATACGGTAGTACTAAGTTCGCTATCCGTGGTATTACTCAAACCACTGCTCGTGATTTAGCAAGTGAAAACATCACTGTTAACGCATTCGCACCTGGTATCGTTAAGACTCCAATGATGATGGATATCGCCCACGAAGTTGGTAAAAACGCAGGTAAGGATGACGAATGGGGTATGCAACAATTCTCTAAGGATATCGCATTAGGTCGTTTAGCTGAATCAGAAGACATCGCTGCTGGTGTTTCATTCCTAGCAGGTAAAGACTCAGACTACATGACTGGTCAAACATTAATTCTAGATGGTGGTATGCAATTCCACTAAAATCATATCTTGGATATGAAAAAAGCCATAGGTTATCCTATGGCTTTTTATTATATGTAGAAAAAGATCGAAAAAAAGAGCCGCTTCAATTAAGAAGCGGCTCTTTTTTTGTGAGATATACAAAAACAAACTTTTATTCTTTAACAAAAAAGTACCCCAAAGATAAAATCTTCAAAGTACTTTAGTTAGTGAGCTGTGATGCTTTGAACACCATCTTCTCAGCAAAGGACTGAGTGCTTTTACCTTAAGCTAACAGCTCAAAATATTAAGTTTGTCTGTGAGATGTAACCTCAAGCGACATATAATATTAAACCATATCTATAGTTTTTATGCAACAATATTTTGAGAAAAAATTGAAAATTAGCTATAATTTTATTAACGAATTAAACATTTGGGAGGGATTAGATGCAAGTGATCGGTATGTTAATCATGGTCATTGTACTATTTATTATTTCTACATTATCAACTGTGTTAGTAATTTCTTTAAAAAACAAGCATAAAAATGACGATAAAGACTAATATGACGGGGTTTTATCCATTGATATAAAAAATATTTATAACGAACTTATCCTTTGACTATATCTTTAAGTATGTTTTATAGTACTTATCGTGTTTTAAATTAAGCAATAATTATTTTTAATATCAAATAGGAGGATTCATAATGGGAGTATTTATTAACTCAATCCAAAGTGTCCTTGTTGTTGTTCTAATTATGTTATTAGGATATGTATTAAGAAAAACCGGTTGGTTTGCAGATACATTCAGCAAGAACATTTCTAAATTAATCAAAAACATCGCTCTACCAGCTTCAATTTTCGTTGCGGTGTTAAGTCGTCTAACTAGAGGCAAACTTGTAAGTTTCGGTAGCTACTTAATCTGGGGTGTTATCTCAGTTGTTATTGGTTACCTAATAGCATTTGCACTAGTTAAAATCATGAAGGTTAGACCAGGTCGTCGTGGTGTATTCATTAACGCTATCGTTAACGCCAACACTATCTTCATTGGTCTACCATTGAACATCGCCTTATTCGGTGACAAGTCAATGACTTACTTCTTGGTATACTACATCATCAACACTGTTTCTACTTGGGCATTCGGTGTCTTCTTGATCAGTAACGATGATCCTACTAAGGCAGGTCAACCTAAGGAACACCACAAGATTAACTGGAAGCAAGTTATTCCAATGCCACTTGTTGGTTTCCTAGTTGCTTTAGTATTCTTACTACTAAACATTCCAGTACTAAAGGTACCTTTCTTATCACAAACACTAACTTACGTTGGTAGTTTAGTTACTCCACTATCACTAATCTACATTGGTATTGTATTAGCTGATGCTGGTCTAAAGAGTATCTCATTCGACCGCGACACTGTTGTTGCACTATTAGGTCGTTTCGTATTGGCTCCAGTTGTTATGATTGTTATCCTAACTGCTGCTGCTCACGGTGGTGTATCACTACCAACAATGTTCAGCCAAACTATGATTGTTCAATCAGCTACTCCAATGCTAGCCGTATTACCAATCCTAGCTGCTGAATCACACGGGGATGTTAAGTACGCTACAAACATTGTAACTACTTCAACTGTATTGTTCATCGTTGTTATTCCTATCTTAATGACAATCGTTCAATACATCTAATAACACAAAAAACGTTGGAATTATTCCAGCGTTTTTTTATTACATATAACAAAATTGACAAGTGCGGGCAGTTAGCCTAAACTTTAAATAAATTAAATGCGGAAGCAAAGAAGGAATTCATATGTTTGAAAAGATTTGTTACACATTAATGGTAATCGCCGTTATTATTATCGCTATAGTATATTTTGTATGTTATTAAAACGAGGGGACTGACATCTGTCAGTCCTTTTTTATTTGTGTCGATCCGAAACGGGTCGGCTTTTTTTGTGCACAAAATAAAAGTATAGAAATAATTAATGGGCTATTTAATCAGAAACTTAAATATATAAAACTTTAATTATGCCTTTATAAATTCTTAATTAAAAAATAGTAGCTATTTCCAAATTTATGAAATATAATTTGGTTATAGATTAGTAAAGCGCTTACATTATTATCGCTGTAGTAATCATAGCCACTAAATAAGTACATTTAATAAAGGAGAGTGAGCTATTATGATGTCCAAACTAAAATTACCAAAACTATCGAGGTTCCAATTATTCAATATTACCTTCGGTTATTTTGGTTTAAACATGGCGTTCTTTTTACAAACATCTCAAATGAGTAGAATTTTCCAAACTATTGGGGCAGACCCTAATAAATTGGGTTGGTTCTTCATCCTACCACCTTTGGCAGGGATGATTGTTCAACCAATCATTGGAAAGAGATCAGACAAAACGTGGAACCGTTTTGGTAGAAGATTGCCCTACTTAATTATGGGTTCTATTATTTCTGCAATTGTTTTAATCGTTTTACCAAACGTTGGATCGCTAGGTTTAGGTTATGGATCATTAGCCGCTTTACTATTTGGTGCGGTTACTATCATGCTTCTAGACGTTTCATCAAACATGTGTCAACAACCATTCAGAATGATCATCGGTGACATGGTTAACGCAGATCAAGAAGACAAAGCATGGTCATTCCAAAACATTTACTCAAACGCAGGTGGAATGTTAGCTGCAATCCTACCATTCGTAATCACTGCAATTGGTTTCTCAAACATCGCTCCTAAAGGTGAAGTTCCAACAACTGTTAAAATCGCCTTTTACATTGGAGCAGTTGTAATTGCTGCAACTACTATCTACACAGTTATAAACGTTAAAGAATACGACCCAGTAGAATACGCAAAATACCACGACATTGAAGAAGAAGACAGCAAAGAAAAAGCACCAAGTCTATGGGAATTAGTAAAGACAGCTCCTAAGATCTTCTGGGAATTACTAGCAGTTATGATGTTCTCATTCATCTCAGTTCAATTTGTATGGACTTACAGCACTGGTGCATTAGCAGAAAACATTTGGCACACAACTAACCCTGCTAGCGCAGGATTCCAAGCAGCTGGTAACTGGAACGGGGTATTAACATTCGTTCAATCACTTGCCGGAGTGCTATGGGGTACATTCGTTTTATCTCGTCTAAAACCAAGTCAAAGAAGAAAAATCCTATTCATCTCACTAGTATTAGGTGGATTAGGTCTAATCATGATGTACTTTGTAACTTCAAAGATGCTATCAATCATTCCATTCACACTATTTGGAATTATGTACATTACAATCGGAACAGAAGCATTTGCAATGATTACAGGTGCTGTTAAAGGTAAAAACGAAGGTGCTTACCTAGGACTATTCAACTGGCAAATTTGTATCCCACAAATTGTCGCTTCAGTTTCTAGTTTCGCAATCTTCCCAATGCTACACGGATCAATGAGCGCAATGCTATTCCTAGCTGGAATCTGCGCACTAATTGCTGCCGGTACAGTATTCTTTGTAAAATCAGTTAAAGAATAATCAAAGGAGTTGAATCAAAAATGACTAAAGATATTAAATTAAGACTAAAAGACGTGAGTTCAAGTAATCCGGGTAACCTAGAAGCTGTGTTCTCATTTGGTAACGGTCACTTTGGGGTTCGTGCAACTAACCCAATTGAATCAAGAGCAGTAGAAGGAACACTTGTAAATGGTTTCTTCGAATACAGTCCAATCACCTACGGAGAAGCAGCTGCTTACTACCCAAAGAGAAATGAAACAATCGTTTCACTTCCTAACTTGAGAAAGATTCGCGTCTTAGATGACGGTCATGGCGAATTCACTCATTCTAAACTAGTAGATATGCAATTAGATTTATCTAACGGTAAATTGGTTGAAGAATATGAATTAAGTAACGACAAGAAACAAACAATTAAAATGAATGTCACTTCAGCAATCGATCAAAGAGAAGTTCACTTTTACGGAATTGAATATGTGTTTGAAGCTGGAACTTACAAGGGTGACATCTACATCGATAAGAGTTTTGTCCTAGAAGAAGCAAAGGCTGAAGCAGGCGACGAAATCGATGACCCAAGAAAGACTAGAGAACTAAAATCAATCAAACGTGAAGTGGTTGCTACTGACGACTTATCACAAACAATCGCCATTAGTACTGCTGAATCACAACAACGCATTGAAATTACTGTTTACGGTTTTAACAACGAAAGTCCACTAACTAAAAAATTAGCATTAGTGGACGAACCAAAAGTTGGTTATGGATTTATCGTTGGTGAAAAGAACGAAAAAGGTGACTTTGCCAAAGAAGACTTCTCAATAATTAAGAAAAACAGTGCAAGTTTCTGGCACGACACTTGGCAAAACGGAGAAGTTTCAATTGCCGGAAACGACGAATTAAACCTAGCGCTTCACTACAACATCTTCCAATTAAACCAAGCTACTGGTCGTGACGGTAAGACAAACATCGCTGCCAAAGGTTTAACAGGACCAGGTTATGAAGGTCACACTTTCTGGGACACTGAAATGTACATGATCCCATACTTCATCTATACAAACCCAGAAATCGCTAAGAAACTATTGGTATACCGTTACAACACTCTAGACTTTGCACGTACTCGTGCTCGTGAACTAGGAGTGAACCAAGGTGCGCTATTCGCATGGCGTTCAATCAACGGTGAAGAAACTTCCGCATACTACCCAGCAAGTACTGCTGCATACCATTTGGACGGTGACATCGCATATGCAATCGGTAACTACTACCAAGCAACTCATGACATGGAATTCTTAAAGGACTACGGTTTTGAAATGTTACTAGAAACTGCTCGTTTCTTCAGAGAATTCGGAACATGGGCAAAGAGAGATGGCAAGACAGTATTCGAATTCCACACAGTAACTGGACCAGACGAATACACTGCAATGGTTGATAACAACTACTTTACTAACAGAATGGCGCAAAATAACTTCAACTTGGCATACAAGTTAGGATTAGTATTAATGGAAAAAGACCCAGAAGGCTTCGGCAAACTAGGTGCTTCAATCGAAGAACTAGAAGCATTCAAGGACATTGCTGAAAGAATCTACTTCCCATTCAACGACGAATACCAAATTAACGCTCAAGATGACACATTCTTCAGCAAGGCAATCTGGCCATTCGACGAAACACCAAAGGACAAATACCCATTACTATTGCACTACCACCCACTAAATATCTACAGATACCAAGTGAACAAGCAAGCGGATACTGTTTTAGCGGACCTATTATTCCCAGAAACAATTGATGATGATCAACTAAGAAGAGAATTCGATTACTACGAAAAAATCACTACTCATGACTCATCACTATCACGCTCAATCTTCAGTGCGTTAGCTGCTCGTATGGGTGACATGAAGAAGGCATACAGCTACTTCTCAGACACTGTTCGTATGGATTTAACGGACTTACAAGGTAACACTGAAGATGGTTTGCACTTGGCAAACCTAGGTGGAAGCTGGTTAAGTGTGGTTCAAGGTTTCGCAGGGATGCAAGTAACTTCAGACGGTGAATTAAAGATTATCCCACATCTACCAATTGAATGGGATGGTTTTGAATTCAGAATTGTCTTTAACGGCAGATTATTAAACATCAACATTGTTGATGGAAAAACAGCAATTAAGTTGGTTGACGGTCAACCAATGAACATCATTGTAGACAACAAGTCATACAAGTTAGAAAAGGCAACACTAGAAGTTCTATCAAAGGGGGAATAGACATGGGATTAGACAAGATTAAGGGTTTCATATTTGACCTGGACGGTGTCATCTCCAACACCTCTGTTTTACACAGTAAGGCATGGAAACAAATCGCCGATAAAGTCGGCACTCCATGGAATGATAAATTAGCCGAAGACCTAAAGGGCGTTGACCGCATGGATTCTTTGAATCTGATTTTGGACCGCGGTAATTTACAGGACCAATATACTGAAGACGATAAGTTGGCACTAGCACAGGAAAAAAACGATAACTACCTAAACCTAGTTGATCAAATGTCACCAGCAGATATTCTTCCTGGTATCAAGGAATTCTTGGACAGCTTACGTGACAATGGATACCTAATTGCCTTGGCATCCGCCTCCAAGAATGCACCAACCGTTTTGGAAAAACTTCAATTAAGTGAATACTTCGAAAAAGTGGTTAACCCAGCTTTATTGAGTAAGGGTAAACCAGATCCAGAAATCTACACTAAGGGTGCTGAAATCTTGGACCTATATCCAAATCAATGCATCGGAATTGAAGATGCGGAAGTCGGTATTGCAGCCATTAATGGCGCCGGAGAGACTTCCATCGGAATCGGTAGTGCCGATATCCTAAAGGATGCTGACATCGTGTTTGCTTCAACTGATGAACTAACACTAGCTAACATCGAAAAAGCACTATAAAAATAAAAAGGACTGACGCTTGTCAGTCTGAACTGAACCCCTTGAGTTGGAGAAATCTAACTTAAGGGGTTCTTTTATGTTTTCTAAAGAATTAAAATTAGCTGCCATTAAAGATTA
>NZ_JXDF01000002.1 GCF_001308195.1 Apilactobacillus kunkeei
CTTTTTTTATTATCCTAGTTTTTGAAATTCAGTGATTTCTTCGTCGGTTAGTTGGTACAAGGTATTAAATACTGTTGATAGGAATGAATATGGTAGGTTGTCGGTAATTCCACCGGCGATTTCTCCGGCAATGCTTAAAATGCTAGAAGCAAGCACAGCTGAATCCAAACTGTTATCGACAGCTAAACAGGCACCTAGGATACCGTCTAACATATCGCCACAACCGACGTTAACGGCAAAGTAGTGATGACCGTTTTTGACTTCGACGGTCTTACTACCATCTGAGATGACGTCAGTGACACCTGATAGTAAAACGATACAGTCAAACTTTTTAGCGACAGTTTCTGCGATTTCATGTAGGTCACCGTCACCGTTTCCGGCGTCGATTCCTTGAGCATTCCATTCGATGTCAGCTAGGAATGCTAATTCACCAGCGTTACCACGAACACCGTCGAATTTAACTTCCTGAGCTACTTTAGCGAAGTTGTCTTGACGTAACTTGGATGCACCAATTGCCACGGGATCAATGACGACAGGGATGCCTTTTTGGTTGGCAAATTTTCCGGCCGCAATTGATTTTTCAACGTCGGCATCGTTTGATGAACCCATGTTGATGACTAGGCCGTTTGAGATGTTGACTAGATCACTTGCTTCCTTAATGTCATCGAACATGATTGGTGATGCTCCGATGAAGTTGATGGCGTCGGCCACGTGTTGTGGTGTTACCATGTTTGAGATATTTAAAATGATTGGTGAGTTTTCTCTGATTTGTTTAATAGTAGTCACTATGCATTCCCCTTTAGACGGTTGATGGTTTGTTTGATATCAGAACTATCGATGATGTCTGAGATGACCGATACACCGTCGACGTTGGTAGTTAGCACTGCCTTGGCGTTATCTTCCTTGATACCACCGATGGCAACGGCTGGATGAGTTGATTCTCGGTATAAACGGTTTAGCTCATCAATACCGATCGCTGGTTTGACCTTTAGCTTGGATTGGGTTGCGAAGATAGGACCAATTCCAATGTAGTCCAGTGAATCCACATTGTTGGCAGTTCTAACCTCATCTAAGGTGTGGGTAGATAGTCCGATAATTTTGTTGGGACATTCCGCAATCACGCGTTCAATCTTGGTGTCGTCTTGGCCGACGTGGATTCCATCGGCATTAATTTCCTTCATTAAATCGATATCGTCGTCGATGATGTAAGGCACGTTGTACTTGGCGGTGATTTCCTTTAGTTGAATCGCCACCTGTAGTTTTTCCGCATCGGTTAGGATAGAACGGTCCTTTTCACGGTATTGAAACATAGTGATGCCGTTCTTACATGCATCCTCTACGATTTGGATTAGTTTATCGACGTCGCCGCCAACGTTTTGACTACCCGCAATGAAGTAGACGGCTAGTTGTTCTTTAGCGAATTTCATCTTCAGCCCCCCAGTGATTTAGTGGTCCATGACCATGTCCGACAATGATTTCTGATTGTAGGATGGTATCAATGTAATGTTTTCCTTCAATGATGGCTTCCTTGATGGATGCGCCCTTAGCTAGGTTAGCGACAATTGCGGATGATAACGTATCACCAGTGCCGTGTTTTCTAACAGTGTCATATTTAGGGCTTTCAATGGTAAAACTGACGCCGTTTTCCAATAGGACGTAATCGGATAACGTATCGCCTTCTTGGTGGCCACCTTTGATAATGATATTTTTGGCTCCTAATTGTTGGATATAAGTAGCTGCTGCAATTACATCGTCGTTTTTTTCAATCTTCTTACCGTAGATGACTTCAGCTTCTGGTAGGTTGGGGGTCACGATGTCGGCGATTGGCATTAGTTTGTTGATGATGGCTTCGATACCGGAATCATCCAGTAACCTAGCACCACCCTTGGCAACCATGACTGGGTCGACGACAATGGGGTGAATATTGTGTTTTTTGATGTTTGCGACGACTGCTTCGACGCGTTCTTGGTCAAACAAAGCACCGGTTTTGGCAGCCTTGATGTCGAAATCATCGTATAGTGAATCAAACTGGGCGTTGATCATTTCCACTGGTGTAGGTAGGACGGACTGCACACCCAATGTGTTTTGGGCGGTCAAACCAACCACAACGTTGGTAGCAAAGACGTGGTGTTCTTGCATCGTCTTGATGTCGGCTTGCATACCGGCACCACCACCGGAATCTGAACCGGCAATCGTTAATGTTTCAGGGACTTTTTTACTATTCATGATGACTACCTCCATGAATAATGTCGGCAAAGCGCCAGTCTTGTTGATAGAAGGCTTGTTCCCAGAATTCCCATTCTAATTCGGTACTCTTTAGGAAGAATCCCTTGGCCTCGTTGATTTCTTCTTGAGACATGTCCTTTGATAGTTCGTTTAGCATCTTGAAGAGTTTTTGAGTTAATCCACCGTCTGCGTATTCATCGTCGGTTAGGTAGAAATCAATCCAACTCTTGAATGGATTGTCAGCGGTGTTTTTACCCGTGGCAGTTAGCTGCTTGGCAATTTCATTGTATGTCCATGGACATGGTAGTAAGGCGCAGATGATGTTGGCTAGACTACCAGTTCTAACGGCACGATACATATGTGATTGGTATAGGTAAGCCTTAGGGCTTGGGGTAGCGTGTTGCAAACTTTCGTATGTAACGTTAGCAATATCGCAAAAGACGTGGTGAGGGTGGATTTCACTGTTTAGAATAAAATCGATATTTTCAGCGAAGAATCGCATGTCCTCTCTGTCCTTTAGGATGGGGATGATACTAGCGTAAATTTTGATGAACTCAGATAAGTATTGAAAATCTTGTTGAACATAAAATTTTAGTGCTGCATCGTCGACGTGACCGTCACCGATACCTTTAACAAACGGGTGGTCAAAGATTGCTTCCAAAATCGGGTTAGCTTCCTTGACTAGTTGATGTGAAAACATGAAACAATACCTCCAGTTTGCTGCCGTAAATAAAAAATACCCTCCCACACGAAGGTGGAAGGGTACACTTGGATAGACTAAGTTTAATTCTTTACTTGGAGTGCGCCTGACTTCCTTCGCTAGTGTTAACTAGATCAGGTTCAATGGGTGTAATCTCAGCCGAAAAACGGCACCCCAGTGGACAGCATTTTTATATTTAATTCATGTATAAGTATATCTGTTTTGAACTATTTGTAAACATGATAATTTTGCCAAACAAAAAAGACGCCGTCATAGCGCCTTTTTATTTTTTTATTGGTAAATTTCGAAGTGAATTTGGCCCATCTTGTCGATTGAGACTCCGAATTCTTGTTTAGCAGAACTATCGAAACCAATTCCTAGGAAGTTGGCAGCGTGGCCCCAATCAGAAGATGCATCATCGAACATCATGGCGCAGATGGCACCGTAGATGCTTTCCTTAACGTTAGCCATAGTAACGGGTCCGTTGATGTATGAGCTAGTTAGTAGGGAACCGGCAATGTTTTCACCGTAGGCAGTGAAGTTGTTAGCGGCGAAGACGTCGTTTAGGACTGAAACATCGTGACCACCCTTTTTAGTGAAGTCCCAGTTATCGTTGTTGTAGCCGATGGTAACATCGGTAGATGCCTTTAATGCACGGTCGGTAACTGTTAGGTCTTGGGTGTATGGGTAGTTGTTAGATAGCTTGTGTCTTAAATCATTAACAAGGTTAGCAGCGTATTGTGATAGTTGACGTTGTTGGTCAGTACTAATGTTATTGATGTTGACCGTGGTGTTAATGTCTTCGGTGCTTGGGTGGAATGTGTTAATTTGACGACTTTGCTCAATTGAGCCATCTGAAGCTGTGCCTTGGACCATCTTCTTGGTGTTAGTATCGAAACTAAATAGGTATCCGGCAGGGATGTTTAGTGTGTCTGATGCATTAGGAGTGGCATGATCATCTGAAGGATAGTTAAAACCATCTACTGATTGATAGTAATTTGAATCAGTAGTTTTATTGGTGTCGGTAGCGATTGGTGCAGTGGTGCTAACAATCACCTTTTTGGCTGCGGTGTCTTTCTTGACTACCTTTTTAGGCGCCTTTGGCATGACTTTCTTCTTAGAATCTACCTTTTTTCTAACTTTGGTAGCCTTTTTGCTCTTCTTTGGTTGCTTCTTCTTGGCTTTGGTAGTCTTCTTGGCGTGTTTCTTTACGGCCTTTTTCTTCTTAGTGGTCTTTTTGTGTTTAGCCTTAGAAGTTTTCTTGGCCTTTTTCGCTTTTTTGGCAGGCTTTTTCTTGTGATGAGTTTGCTTGGTAGTTTGGGCATTAGCGGTGAGGTGGGTTTCACTGATGCTTCCGGCAAACAACATGACAGTCAGAACGATTAATAGTAGTGAAAATGCTTTTAGTTTTCGCATAACGATATCTCCTTAGTTTGTACGAATCTTTTTATAAATATAACTATACCAAATGTTTTTAATAATGGAATTGATTTTCACTTTGTGTTTTAATTAAGTCAAAGACAAGGGGAGATATTTAATGACTAAATTTAAACGTGCATTTGCAATGATTATTACTGCCGTCATTGTGGCATTAGGATTAACAGCTTGCGGCCAATCTACCTCAAAATCGACTGCGAAGAAGAACACTACTACCAATGTATCGGCACAAGCTTCAGTAAGACCTTCAAAGAATGCTTGGAAGCACTCATCTGAAAAGAAGGCTTACCCAAATATGAAACTATCAAATAAGAACTGGCTAGATGTTTCAATTAAGAAACAACGTGTCTACGTTAAAAACAAGGCGGGCAAGGTCTTATATACCATGCTATGCTCAACTGGAAATGACGACGGTACCCCACGTGGTACATTCCACATTCAAAAAGAACGTGGAAGTCACTTCTACAACGCTTCATCAAAGGAAGGTGCCAACTACTGGACTTCATTCAAGGATCACGGAATCTACCTATTCCATTCCGTTCCCGTAAATAAGGATGGTAAGTACCTAATGAAGGATGCCCATGAATTAGGTAAGGTTGCCAACTCACATGGTTGCGTTCGTTTATCAATCCCAGATGCTAAATGGATTAACAGCTCAGTACCAACTGGCACTAAGGTTGTTATTCACTAATTAAAACAAACAAAAAGACGTTCATAATGAACGTCTTTTTGTTAATGCAATGTGCTGACATCGATTAGGATTAATACCATGACGATGGTAATTCCTAGGATGGTTGCTACATATTTATTTTTGAATGATTGGTGCTTGCGGTATAAGAAAAATAGCAAAGTCAATAGGGCTAAGACACCAATCGCATACATAATGATCAGTTTGATTTGAACTGATAGGTCGTCTGCTAGCATGTGAGCACCTTCTATTATTTAGTTAATAGTTGGTATGCAAATCTAGCAGTCCATGGATGACCATTTTCGCGCATATGGATGATTCCGCGTTTTTCAAAACCGTTAGAAGTGATAACGTGTTGCATACCTTTGTTTTCAGGATGAGTGTCGATTCTGATATCCTTGTAACCTAATACACGTGAAACGGTGATTAAGCTACTAACCAGTTTTTCAGATAGATGTTGTCCACGGAACTCATTTGAGATGGCAACTCTGTGAATCGCTGCGTAGTGAGCTTCAGAACCGTTAACCCAATCACCTTCTTCAATGTTTAGGTAGTTTGGATCAATTCCTTGATGAATTGTTGCAGTTCCGGCGACTTGGCCGTCAGTGATTAACACGTAGTTGATTCCATCTTTAACGTCTTTAACTAAATCTTCGTCAGCTGGATAACCATGTTGCCATTGGTCAATTCCTTGTTCGTGTAGGTACTTGATTGCTGAGTGAATGATGTCCAGGATTGCTGGTAAATCTTCTTCAGTTGATTTCTTTAAGTATGTTGCGGGCATTTTTACACTTCCTTTATGAAAATTATAAGTAAAAAGTATATAGAAAAACGTTGCATTTTGCAACGTTTGTAAATTAAGCCTATTCATAGCATACTACAATGACACTTTTAGTAAACTAATTAGAATTATCTATAATAGTGTGATTTTCATGGCCATTCCCATACCACCACCGATACAGATGGTAGCTAGACCGCTTTTTTGGTTGGTGCGTTGTAGGTTGTAGATTAATGAACCGACAATACGAGCACCGGAATCACCTAGGGGGTGTCCCATGGAGATGGCACCACCGGAGATGTTTAGTTTGTCCATATCGATATGGTAGTCATGAGCAACCGCTAGGACTTGAGCAGCGAATGCTTCATTTAGTTCGACTAGGTCGATATCATCCATAGTGATATCTAGTTTATCAAACAATGACTTAGTAGCGTCGTAAGGAGCGTATCCCATGTAGTCAGGATCACATCCAGCTTCGGCATAGCCATCGATGACCGCTAGTGGTTTAACATTCAAACGCTTAGCGGCTGATTCACTCATTAGTACCAAAGCAGATGCACCGTCGTTTAGACTTGCAGCGTTTCCGGCAGTAACCGTTCCGTCTTCCTTAAAGGCAGGACGTAGTTTGTTAAGGACTTCAATAGAAGTATCACGACGAATGTTTTCATCTTCCTTCATAATATAAGAAGATTTTCTGTTTTTAATTTCAATTGGGACTAGCTCTTTGTCAAAGTATCCATTATCAAATGCTTTGGCAGCCTTCATATGAGATTGGTAGGCAAATTCGTCTTGTTCTTCTCTTGAAACGTTGAACTTTTCAGCAACGTTTTCTGCGGTAACTCCCATTGGTTGTTTGTTAAAAGCATCCATTAAAGCATCATTGTTTAATGAATCAACTAAAGTAACGTTACCAAACTTATGGCCGGATCTAACGTCCATGTTTAAAAATGGTGCATTGGACATACTTTCCACTCCACCAGCGATAACGACATCGGCGTCACCCATCACAATGGCAGCTTGGGCATTGCGGACAGCCTTTAGTCCTGAACCGCATACTTGGTTAACTGTATTGGCAGTACTACAGTAGGGGATGTTTGAATTGATTTCGATTTGTCTTGAGATGTTTTGACCAGCACCTGCTTGAATTACATTTCCAAACACGACTTGATCTACATCAGAAGGTTTAATGTTTGCTTGTTCTATAACAGCCTTGGTAACGATGGTTCCCAGATCCACAGAAGTGAAGTTCTTTAGGGCACCGTTTATCTTACCAATCGGTGTTCTCTTGGCTGCAGCAATCACGACTTTTTCCATATAATAGTAAAACTCCTTTAATAGTATCTATAAGAAATAGTATAACGATTATTCTATTTAATTCTATTATAAAGAATAAAACTAAAAAGTTTAATAAAGTTTGAAAAAGTTGTTGACCACAGTGTTTATAGTTGGTATTATTATATCCGTTGTCATTTTTGAGATAACAATAAAATTTAATCGAAACAAATAATAAAAAGTTGTTGACCTGACGGTTTGAATTTGGTATTATTGTTTCTGCTGTTGAAAAAAGTTGATCGTTAATTTCGATTGAAAATAAGCAAAAAAAGTTATTGACTTTTACTTGCTAAGATGGCATAATAGTTATTGTTGTCATCGCGATTGAGCGACTTTTGATAGCAAGGTTGATAAAAATTAATTATAAAAAGTTGTTGACATTGAGTTAACAATCTGATATAATTAAAGAGCCGATTAATTTAATCAGCAATCAACAAATTGGTAGATCTTTGAAAACTGAACAAGATTGATAATCGATGATGTGTAAGGAACTTACAACTTGGTTGTAAGAATTAAACATTGCGAAGTCAATTCGCTTATAAAATAACAATTTATTCAGAAGAGCTAAGTTAAGCTTTTCATCTTAAGATGAGAGTTTGATCCTGGCTCAGGACGAACGCTGGCGGCGTGCCTAATACATGCAAGTCGAACGAGCTCTCCTAAATTGATTTTATGCTTGCATAAATGATTTTTAGATTCGGAGCGAGTGGCGAACTGGTGAGTAACACGTGGGTAACCTGCCCCGAAGCGGGGGATAACATTTGGAAACAAATGCTAATACCGCATAATTAGTTGGAACCGCATGGTTCCAACTTGAAAGATGGCTCTGCTATCACTTTGGGATGGACCCGCGCCGTATTAGTT
>NZ_JXDF01000003.1 GCF_001308195.1 Apilactobacillus kunkeei
AAAAACTGGGAGGAATGTCACCGGTTGAATACCGGAACAATTCCTCCCAGAAAATTGCATAACCATCCTCCAATTTTAGGGGTTCAGGTCACGGTCTTTTTTTGTTATTTATATGATTTCAAATCATGTTGGAACCAATCGATACTCTTTAGAAATTTGTTAGCATTAGCTTTATTTTCAGTTAGAACGATTTTATTATTAATGATAACTTTCTTTTCACCGATGGTTTTATAGTTCTTCATAGTGGTTGCATTTGTTAATGTAAAGCCTTTTTTATGAGCTCTTAAGTAATAATTTTTTCCAGATTGGCGATACTCTACCTCATCATAAAAGTCATTACCAGTTAAATAGCTTGCTATATTTTTTTTAAAGTTAATTTTTCCGTGGGATAGTTCGCCAAAGTAAATGTTTTTCTTTCCAAAATATACAAACCACATCCTATTATAAAATGTGTATGGTTTAGAAGTAGTGTAATATGATTTACCTTGAAGATTCTTTGGAACACCAACGTGCCATTTGTAAGTCTTTGTTGATTGTTTGTGAGACTTAGCAAAGGCTGTATGTTCATGACTGGCAGTAAATCCAGCGCAAACAAATAATGTAATTGCAAAAATAATAGCTAAAAATTTTGATTTATAATTAATTTTCATTATAATCCCCCTAATCATTATGTAATCAATTATTAATATATACTAATGATAATATAAAAGCAACGGTTATTTATGATTGTTGAACAAAATAAAAAGACCGGATCAATTTGATCCGGTCTTTTTTACTCGTGTTTAACACAAGAAAAGAGACAACCTACAAAGTTGTCTCTTTTATAATTAATATTGATAACAGATAAGTAGCAATTACTTTGGCGTAAACCCACGTCCCCGCGGACTCAACGAAGATTTTTGTGTAATCTCATAATTACTCAGTTTATCTGTTAGTAAAATTTAGTAGTAGTATAAACTGTTGTCCATACCTCCCCAACTAGTTCCCTAGAAGGTGAAGCATCATCAAGCAATTATTAATATTTAATTTTAAATTACTGTTATTAGCTGCTAACATTTCACTGTTAATTAACGTTTCACCGTTAAGCATGCAGCTAAAGGATACTGAGATAACCAACAACAGTTAATTCTCCATCTAAATAATCTATATTGATTATGTTGATTCGGGAAAATTAACTGTCAAAGGTCATCTCAATTCTATTTGTTTAGAATTGAAACAACTTCTGACATCAATTTTCCCTTGATAGAATGATCTTTCGACGCTCCTGGATCAAAAGTTAATTCAGTCATATGTTGTTCACTCCTTTTTACTAGTTTTATTACAATGTTTATTGTACACCAATTCTTATATTTTGACAACATTTCACTTATAAATTGATATAAATATTTTTCATCATCTAATCAAAATGCCAAAAGAACCTAATCATATCAATGATTAGGTTCTTTTTTTACATATTACAGTGATCCATATTTTCCATGTGGTCGTAACAAGACATACCACTCAAGTCGAGGTCTTCGACGGCAACGCCGCGTTCTTCAGCAAACGCCTTCATCAAGTCATCCATCTTGGTTAGGTGGAATTCTTGTGGGTGGCTTGGGTCATCGACTTGGATTTGGGCCATCATACCGCCATCTTCGTGTTCGATGATGTGGCAGTGATACATGAAGACGCCGGGGTGGTCAAACCATGCTTTGAAGCGAACTGTTTCGTCAGGGTTAACGCCGATGGTGTCCTTTAGACCGGTTTCATTAGGGTATGGAGCATGGCCATCTCTGTCCAATACTTCAAATTGGCAACCATGCATGTGGAATGGATGAACCATTCCGTTTTCACAGTCGTTGGTGTTGGTAACTTCCCAGATTTCGCAGTTACCCATGGTTTGTTTGGCATCGATTCTTTCCATATCAAACTTCTTGCCATCCAGGGCAACTTCTTCATCCATACCGGACATAACGACTTTTCGGACGGGTGTGTTCTCAGTAACTTTGGGTGTGTTCATTTCAAATAGGGTGTCGGGAATAACGCTGTTATCTTCTGCGAATTCATGGATTCTAAAATGCATGATGGGGACATCGTCAGAATATAAGACAACTTCATCTCCCGGTTTGTATTGACCGAAATCAACGACAATTTCTTGTCTTTCGGCACAGGTAATCATTAGGTGGGTAAACTTAACAGGGTGGGTTAAGAGGCTACCGTCACCTGCGATTTGGGTGAATTCAAGGTCGTCTGAGAAGTGTAAACGCCATTCGCGACGGTTGGCACCATCTAATAGACGAAGACGAACCTTTTGGGTGGTGACGTCAAAGTATGGGTTAACAGTTCCGTTAATCATTGCGGTAGGACCTTGAACGCCATCTGGGTCATAATCAGCCTTGTAATCCCATTGATTGTCTTCATGGAAACGACGATCTTGTAAGATAACGGGAATATCGTCGACACCATAATTACGTGGAATTGGTAGGGTTGCTTCATGTTCATCCTTGACGACAACAGCGGTAGCTAGGCCGTGCCAAACTTGTTCGGCGGTTGATGGGCATGGATGAGCATGCAACCAAAGGGTAGCTGCTGGTTGATCACACTTGAAATTTAAAACCTTACTTTCACCTGGGTAAACAGGGGTGTGACAACCACCATCGATATCACCGGGAACGTTTAAACCGTGCCAGTGATAGGTAGTTAATTCAGGTAATTCGTTCTTAACAGTGACGTGAATGTTCTTACCACGTTTGAATAAAATGGTCTTACCTAGTAATGATTGATTGTATCCCCATGTCTTAGTGGCTTGACCGGGCATAATTTGTGCTTCACCAGCTTGTGAGGTAACTGTGTAGTACATGTCGGTATCGGTCTCTTTGTCAGGGGTAAGTAATTCTGGAACCTTTAGCTTTTGTTGTTCCACGTTTGGTTCTTCCAAAGGAATGTAACCACCGTCGTGGGTGTTAAAAGCGGGTTCGTAAAAGAAATAATCGGTGTAGACTTTTTCGGTAGACATAAAAAATAACCTCTCTTTTTTCAAGATTGGTTATAGTATATTCTAGTTTATATCCATTTGCAATTAATAACCATTATAAACTAGTATGTATTAAAAAAGAGACGATTAAATCGTCTCTTTTTATTGTGATCAATAATTATATTATTGTTCAGTGTACCATGGGTAATGGAAGTTACCTTCACGGTCAGTACGTTCATAAGTGTGAGCACCGAAGTAGTCACGTTGTGCTTGTAGTAAGTTAGCAGGTAATACTTCAGCACGGTATGAATCGTAGTAGTTAACAGCTGCTGAAAGTGATGGAACTGGAATACCAGCCTTAGTTGCAAGAGCAACAACATCACGAGCATCTTGTTGGTACTTGTTAGCGATTTCTGAGAAGTATGGATCTAACAATAGGTTAGTTAGGTTTTCATTCTTTTCGAAAGCGTCAGTAATGTTTTGTAGGAATTGGGCACGAATAATGCATCCTTCACGCCAGATTTGAGCTAGTTCACCGAACTTCAAGTTCCAGTCATATTGTTCTGAAGCGAAACGTAGTTGTTCGAAACCTTGAGCGTAACTCATAATCTTACCGAAGTATAGAGCCTTACGTACACGTTCTACTAAGTCTTTCTTTTCGTCATCGTTGATGATGTCTGAAGCCTTAGGACCGTTTAATACCTTAGCTGCTGCAAGACGTTCGTCTTTTAGCATTGAGATGAAACGAGCGTAAACTGATTCAGTGATAACTGATTGGTCAGTACCAACTTCCATGGCATCTTCTGATGACCACTTACCAGTACCCTTGTTAGCACCACGGTCTAAGATCATGTCAACGATAGGCTTGCTCTTGTCAGCACCTAAATCGTCTTTTCTAGTTAAGATATCAGCAGTAATTTCGATTAGGTAACTGTTTAGTTCACCCTTGTTCCATTCCTTGAAGATATCAGCTAATTCGTCAATGTCGATACCGGCACCGTTACGAAGAATGTCGTAACTTTCGTCGATTAATTGTTCATCACCGTATTCAATACCGTTGTGAACCATCTTTACGTAGTGACCTGCACCGTTAGGTCCGATGTAAGCAACACATGGCTTACCATCACTAGCCTTAGCAGCGATTTGAGTTAAAACAGGTTCAACTAGCTTGTATGCTTCTTCTTGACCACCAGGCATTAGTGATGGACCGTGTAAAGCACCTAGTTCACCACCAGAAACACCCATACCAATAAAGTTGATACCAGATGCATCTAGTCTAGCGTTTCTTTCGATTGTGTTATGGAAGTTAGTGTTACCACCATCAATTAAGATATCACCCTTGTCTAATAAAGGTAATAGTGAGTCGATAGTTGCGTCAGTTGGCTTACCAGCCTTAACCATCATAACGATACGACGTGGAGTTTCTAGTGAGTTAACAAAATCTTCAACAGAGTAACTTGGAACCAAGTTCTTGTCTGCGTGATCCTTCATTACAGCTTCAGTCTTTGAAGCTGAACGGTTAAAAATACCTACAGTGAAGCCGCGGCTTTCAATGTTAAGGGCTAAGTTCTTACCCATAACAGCCATTCCAACAACACCAATGTTTGCTTTTGAGTCAGCCATTATAAACCTTCCTTTTTAAAGAAAATTGTGTATAAATATACACTTAGATTTTAACATTTTAATGATTAAATGTCATATAAATTATTTTTTTGAGTTAAAAACCCAAGCTCTGCCATCACGAGCTAGTAATTCGTCGGCAGCATCAGGTCCCATTGAACCTGGTGTGTAGTTAGGGAAGTCTGGTTTGTCAGTATCCCAAACATGTCTGATAACATCGGCGAATTCCCAAGCACGACTTACTTCGTCCCAACTGGCAAAGTTAGTAGCGTTACCCAAGATAGCATCGTGAATTAAACGTTCGTATGGTTCTGGAGTAGCAGCCTTTTCTTCGTCACTTTGAGTGTGAGTTAAGTCTAGTGGTTGCATTTCCATACCTTGACCAGCTTGCTTTCCGTTTAGACGTAGGATGATCTTGTTAACAGGGTCTACGAATAAAGTAAGCACGTTGTTGTTTAATTCGCTTTCAGTTCCCTTAGCAGATGCAAAGATGTCTACTAGCGGTTTCTTGAATACAACATCGATTCTAGTAAACTTGTCAGTTAGCATCTTACCAGTTCTGATGTAGAAAGGAACGTTTTTCCAACGTTTGTTTTCGAACAATACTTTACCGGCAACGTAAGTTTCGGTAATTGAATCGTTAGGAACGTTGTCTTCGTGACGGTAATCTCTTTGGTCACCGTTTGCACCATATTGTCCACGAACGAAGTTTTGACGAGCTTCGTCTTCAGTGTAAACATGCATGCTTCTTAGTGCACGAATCTTTTCTCTGCGGATGTCTACGTCCTTGAATGAAATAGGGTCTTCCATTGCAAGAATAGTAAGCATTTGCATAGTGTGGTTTTGTACCATATCACGTAGGGCACCTGAACCATCATAGTATCCGGCACGTTCTTCAACACCTAGCTTTTCAGCAAGGGTTACTTGAATGTTGTCAATGTACTTGTTGTTCCAAATACCTTCGATTAGTGGGTTACCAAAACGTAATGCAATAATGTTTTGAACCATTTCTTTACCCAAGTAATGATCAATTCTGTAAACTTGGTTTTCGTTAAATGATTTAGCCAAAGCATTGTTCAATTCTTCAGCTGTGTCGTAGTCACGTCCGAATGGTTTTTCGATAATTAAACGGTTGAAACCGCCATTGTCTGATAAACAGTTGTGGGCTTTTAAGTTTTTAGCTACAGTTCCAAAGAAGTTAGGAGCCATGGAAATGTAGAAGATACGATTTCCTTCAATATCATATTGTTGGTCTAACTTGTTTGCATAGTCACTTAATGCGTCGTAATGTTCTGGATTAGTTACGTCGTGTGACATGTAGTAAAAATGACTAGCGAAAGCTTTTGCTTGTTCTTCGCTGTCAGCGTTGGCACTTACAGAGTCCAAGATTACTTCGCGGAACTTTTCGTCGCTCCATTCACGACGACCAGTACCGATTAATGCAAAGTGATCGTTATCTACGTAACCTTTTTTGTATAGGTTAAAAATAGATGGATATAATTTACGTTTAGCTAGGTCACCTGTTGCACCAAAAAGCATGAACAAGGCACGAGTTGCTGTTGCCAATTACCGTCACTCCTTATAGAAAAATTTTAACGAATCAAATGAAATATCTTTCATTTTCGGTTAATAATACAAGGTTATTATATAACACCATGCTAAATTAAAAAAGTGTTTTTAATCCATAGCACAAAAGAAATGTAAACGCTTTACTAAAATTTAATAATTTAAACATCTCTTAATGGATATTATGCTCTCAAATGAATTATAATTGTTGTTAGAACATTTGAATAAGGGGGAGGATTCATGAAGAAAAGAACAGAATTAGGACTTCGTTTAGTATTTTTCTATTCACTATTGTTAAATTCCGGTGCCGCATTCATGTGGCCACTAGTAACGATGTACATTGATGACTATTTACATAAGTCACTACTAGTGTCGGGGGTATCTCTGCTATTTATTTCCGGTTTTACCATTATTGGTAATTACATCGGGGGTTATCTATTTGATCATTGGTCAGCATATAAAGCGGCCTTGATTGGTATTACCGTCTCGACGGCCGCCATTTTAGCACTAATTTTCTTTCATGGATGGCCTACCTTTGCGATTCTAATGGTAGTTTTAGGGTTTGGAGACGGAATTAACCTAACACTTCTAAACTCATATGCTACCAACGTTAAGAGTAAGGACACCAGAACGGTATTCAACATCCTATATGTCGGATTAAACATCGGGGTGGTAATCGGAACTGCGATGGTTGGATACCTACTAAAATATGGTGTCGCCATTGTCTTTATGACCGCAGCGGTATTTTACATCTTGCTATGGTTACTTACTTTTGTATACTTTAACATCGACTTTTCAGACTACGATAACAGCATTCCAAAAGAAGAAATCAAGGAAGAAAAAGAGGGTATTTTAAAGTCCAACGTTCGACTAATCTACCCAATTTGTATCATGGTATTTACCGTCTACTTGAGTTATACATTGTGGGAAAGTGTTATGTCGGTCCACATGGTTAAAATGGGGATTCCGTTCGAAGCATACTCAATGCTTTGGACAGTTAACGGTCTAATGATTGTATTTGGACAACCTATATTAAATTACGTAAGTAAACGACTAAAAATTCATTTAAATCACCAAGTTTTCTTGGGGGTATTTATCTTCGCAATTTCGTTTTACTTCCTAGTTTACGCAAAGACTTTCCCGGTCTTTTTAGCCATCATGATTTTCCTAACATTTGGTGAAATGCTGGGTCTACCTGATGTGCCAGCTTGGATTGATCAACTATCGACCAAGTCGGAAAAGGGTAAGTACCAAGGGATGTTCAATGCGTTGATGTCAGCCGGACGTGCAATTAGTCCACTATTCGCAGGATTATTTGTTGAAGGCTTTGGCTACAATCCATTGTTCATCTTCGTTACCGTTTTAATGTTAGTCGCATTATTCGCGGTTATGATTATCAGTCGTAAAACAGAATAATCAAAACAAAAAGGGTTCGTTTCGATATGAAACGAATCCTTTTTATTTATCGTATTTTTTTAATTCATCATAGACTCTGACCACGTCTCGATCAGTTCCACGAAGTTCGAAGTCGGTCACAAATGGTGCATCAAATTGTTTAGCGTAACGTTTGGCAGTTAAACAGTATTGTTCGTTGAAGTTCTTGTTACCTGAACCGATAACCCCAATACAGTATTTAGCGTTGTCGTTGTAGTCGATGTATTCGCCTAAAGTGTTGGTCATCATTTCTTTGACGCCGTTATCAATGCCGTTGCCGCCATCTAAATATGTTGGCACGAATGCGAAGAAATTGCCGGTTTCATCAGCAAAGTCTGATTGATCGGTGATTTCCTCTAACTCAATTAATGGGTTATTGTCGTCGTCATTATGTACGTTTTTAGCATATTCTTGTAAGTTGGTCACAAAGTTACGCGTGTTACCAGCCACTGAAATATATAGGATTCTAATTGGTTTCAATGTTTAGCTTCCTTTCAAGGCAAAATAAAAAATCTGTTAGAAATATATTCTAACAGATTTAAAAATTATATATTAGTCTTTACTTTCTTCATCTTTTTGTTCTTCAGATGATTTTTCAGCCATAGCCTCGTGGTTATCACGTAAATCGTCTACTTCGAATAAATCGATGAATGAGTTTTCAAAGTGTAATACCTTAAATGTGAAAGTATCTACCTTGAATTCAGTACCAGGTTTGATTTGAATACCTGGGTTATTGTCGATAAAGTAACCGGAAAGGGTAACGCTATCAGATTTGCTGAAGTCTTTGATTTCAGTCTTGAAGTAACGTTCAAAATCATAAGTAGTCATCTTACCACTTACTTGGTAAGTACCCTTAGGTTGCTTGAAGACGTATTCGTTGGTTGCTGGATCGATTTCGTCTCGAACAGTACCGAATAGTTCTTCATAAATATCTTTATCAGTAATAATACCTGAAGTACCACCGTATTCATCAACTACGACAACAATAGGAGTTCTCATAGTAATCATCTTTTGAAGCACTTCAGTAATTTTCATTGTTTCAGGAACAGTTCCAATATCACGAATTAAACGTTCAACTGGGATGTTTGAGTTCACTCTTGATTGACGAACAAGGTCGTAACAGTAAACGTAACCTAGAATGTTATCTTTGTTGTTGTCGATAACAACTGGAATACGACTGAATTTTGATTGTAGGTATACTGTGATGGCATCATCCACTAAGGTGTTGATGTCCATAACAGTCAATTGAGTTCTATCAATCATGATGTCCTTGGCAACCTTATCGTTAAAGTCAAAGGCACGTTGCATGTATAGGTAATCGTATTTTTCAAGATCACCATTTTCAACGGCTTCTTTTGAGATGCTTAGGATTTCAGCTTGTGACATTGATTCGTCACTTTCGTCTGTCATCTTAAGACCCATTAACTTAACAACACCAGCGGCACTGACGTTGATAGCCCAAACACCAGGATAGAAAATTGTGTGGAAGTAATGAAGTGGGGTAGCCACGTAACCTAGAATTCTTCTAGGCATGGCGATACTGATGTTCTTAGGAACAACTTCAGTAAATACCACTTCTAAATAGGTAAGAATCAAGATACCAATTACACCACCAATGGCGTGAGCGGTACCAGCAGCGACAACTCCAGGCTTTAATTCAAGTAAATCAAAGATGGCGTCAACGATAAGACTTTCACCAACCCAACCCATGATGATACCACAGACGGACACACCCACTTGGGTGGTTGATAAATAGTCATTTAGGTTAGTGATCATGTGCATTTCACGAGCAAGCTTCTTCGACTTACCCTTATTTTCTTCTTCTTCTTCCAACATACTGTATCTGGTTTGCACTAAGGCAAACTCACAGGCAACAAAGTATGCGGCAAAGAAGAATGCAATCAATACAATAACGATTTGAAAGAATATCGCACCACTATCCAACAGAACATTCCCCGTTTCTTAATAAAATTTATATAATGTCTACATTATACCTTTTATGTTTATTTTTTTTAAGTAATTTAATGAATATAATAACGTATTTTCACTAAAAAAGATTTAAAAAAGTGAAACTTTAGGCAAAAATTTAAAATTTATTCTACATATATAGTGTTACACATTTGCTTCAGCAATTAAACTAGCTAGCTTATCGCGGTTCCATAGGTCGATATCCAACTTCTCGCTCGCTGAGATGGCGTGAGGTGTGAAGTAGCTGTTGGTAATGACCACGGCCTTCTTACAATTGTAGTAACTACGTCCTGAGTTGGCCTCTTGGACCGCCTTGATACCAACGGGACTGGCGTAGAGTTTGCATTGGAATACATAACTGGTGTCACCGTTTTTAGCGTAGACGTCGACACCAAAATCGCTGCTACCCTGAGTGCGTTTGATATCTGAGAAACCAAGTGCCTTGAGCAAGTCACAGGTAAAGGTCTCAAACTGATAACCGTCAAAGTTATCAATCGTTGCCAGCTTTTGTTTGGATTGATAATCCATGAATGATTGATACTCGTCGGTCACATGGGCGTCTGCTAGTTGATCCTTTTGTGCTTGGAGGCTCTTGATGTCCTCGACTAGACTATCGTGTTGGGTGGTTAACTCATTTAGCTGTTGGTATTTGATGTTTAGCTCATTGATTTGCTTGCTTAACTGATTACGGTAAGCTTTTTGCGATTCGATTCGTTCACTCATATCGTCTAATTGACGTTTTAACATTGATAGTTCGTTTAGATAGGGCGTCGCTTGGGATTGGTATTGCTGTCTGGAAATGTCGACAGTTCGATTTTGATACATCATCTGGTTTGAAGCGACGGGTGTCTTTTTAAACGTATACGTTTGATGACGACTGAGGTTATTTTTAATAGTATGAATAAAATGTTTATCTGGTTTTGGTAGGATGTAGTAACCGATGACCGTCATTGTAAACGCAATACATAGTGCACTTAGCTGATTATTTATGGTTTGCATGGAAACAATGGCTACCACGATGTCGATGATTTTCAATGTAATTAGGATACATATAAATCGACGAATGAAGTGACTGATTTTCACGTCTAAACTTCCTTTTTAAGATTTAATGATAACCCTATTTTATCAGATTTGACGCGGTTTCTCTATGCTTTTAAGAACGTTTGTTCTATATGAACGCAAAAATTAATAGCTCAGTAATCTAATTATGGAGAACGTAAAAGGCGTAGATAAAAAACAACACCCCATCACTGCGAATAAAGCAATGGTGGGGTGTTGTTAGTGCAATATATTTTACATAATTATAAACCATGGAAATAATAAGAATCTCCATAAAATGGACGTAGTTTTTTTACTATAATTTGGATTGCTTTTATCCATTGTTTTTTCTAGATGAACAAGATAAAAACCATCAATAAAGAAAATAATCCCAGCAGTGGCAGCAATATAGTTAGCGTCATTTATAAAGGTAAAGTATATTAAAGTAAACAAAGATACTAAATAAACGATACGGCAAATATACATTTTTAATTTCATAATTCGGCATTATATATGAATACTATATTTTCAGCAAATGATGTAGCTACTTGACCAACTATCAATCAACGCAAAAAATCCCCCCGGCAGATTGCCGAGGGGATTTTTCTTAGCCATGCTGTTTCTTAATCGTGGCAATATTTTGGTGTTGATTATTGAATCCGTAAGAGTTAGAAACGACATATTGAGGACGATGTTTGGAAGCATCAAAAGTGCGGTATAGATAATCACCAATTATGCCCAGCGCAAGCATGATCATTCCTGATAGGACACACATTAGGGAGATTGCGAATGTAAGTGTCGAGATACCAGTGAAGACGGTGATTAATCCATAAATGATTCCAGCGATAATACTGATGAAACCGGTATAATTTACTATCTTGAGGGGGATTTCGGAGAATGAGGTGATTCCATCAGATGCTAGTCTAATCATTTTAGTTAGGGGGTATTTTGTGACTCCCGCATTTCGTTCTTGTCGTTCATAAGTTACGGCGGTTTGTTTAAAACCAACCCACGAAACAAGGCCACGAACGAATGGCTCCGGTTCGTTTAATTTGGAAAGTGCATCAACCACTTTACGATCCATTAGGCGAAAGTCACCGGTATCAAGGGGGATATCAACGTTGGCGACTTTACGCATTACACGGTAGAAGGCTTTCGCAGAGAAACGTTTGAAGAAGGATTCGCCTTCACGGATAAGGCGTTTTCCATAGACAACGTCAAAGCCTTCTTGCCACTTTTCAATCATGTTTGGGATAACAGATGGGGGATCTTGTAAATCCGCATCCATGACGACAACCGCATCACCTTTGGCATATCGAATACCAGCAGTAATGGCTAGTTGGTGACCGAAGTTTCTTGAAAATTCGACCAATCTAATGTTTTCGTATTGTGATTGTGCGTGACGGATAATATCTACGCTTGAATCGACAGAGCCGTCATCCACAAAGATAATTTCGTAAGTTTCAATTTGGCATTCCACGAAGTTTTCTAGGACTTCGATGGTGTTTTTGATGCCAGCTTCTTCATTGTAAACGGGGAGAACAATGGAGATTTTGTTAGTTTTATTTGGCATGAGACACCTCCAGATTAATAAATGCTGGAAAGGTCATATAAGGTACCGTTGCTCATGTTAGATGGTCCACCACCCATGTTCATTGATTGCTTACCACTAGGTTTGGACATCTTAGCAGATGCGCCTTTCTTCATGGTGAAGCTCATTGAGTTGGATGAAGAAGTAGTGCTGGTTGAACCACCATATTCGCTTGCACTGACCTTCTTAGCATGTTTCTTGATCCAGTTAACAATCGTGCTGTTAGTAGAACCTGATTTACCTTCATCTAGGTAGTATTTAACTTGTCCAGATTTTACTAATTGCTTGAATTTGCTTAATGTCATTGCAGGGTCAGTTCCGTTGAAACCACCCATGGCCATGACGGCTTTCTTGGTTTTAATAATATATGGAGCAGCAGTGCCAGAATCTGCGGTTGCAAATAGGTACTTGGCATTGCCTTGGTACTTAGTTAAATAGTTCAACAATTTGGTATTAACTGTTCCGTTACCAATTCCACCTGAGTTATTACCACCACTGGTTAAGAGATCGGGACCAGCGGTTGGAATAGCTGCAGATTCTTTAGCAAGGGTAGGGGTTAATGACCAGAAACTTGGTGCTACTGCAATTGATAGTAGCCCTACGATAACGATAGCCTTTCCGGCAGGTTTAGCTTTGAAGACAAGTAATAAGATACTTGCTAGAACTGCTACGACTAGGATTAAGACACTTAACCATGCGTAGTAGCTTGATACATACCATGCTTGTAGTCCGGCAGTAACAACGATTGCTAGTGGTAGGAAGTATGCCTTGTAATTGTTTAGACCGAATCGTTTAAACAAGTCCAGCATAGCTGCTAACCCAAGTCCAGCAAGAGCTGCAATGGCAGGAGCTAACATGATGGTGTAGTAAGGATGGAAGAAACTAGCTACGGAGAAGAATCCGTAGACTGGAACTAACCAACCTGTCCATAAAACAGTGTGTTTTTGACGAGTAGTAAGTTGGTACCATTTACGCTTAGGATCAGCGAAGCCGATGAATGCAGCAATCATACCGATGATGGAGAATGGTAGCAACCAACTAATTTGTGGTCCTAAAGCTGATTGGAATAGACGAAGTGGACCAGCAGTTCCGATGTTAAATGCACCACCGGCACCACCCATGCCGCCTTTACCGTTCATCTTCATACCACCACGATGAGTTCCGCCAGGGAAGTTACCACGTGATTTCATGTTTTTAGATGGATTGAAATTACCCATCTTTCCACTCGGTGGAGTCATGTTGTTGTTGCTGTTTGATTTGGTGTTACCACCAGGTTGGTTAGAACTCTTAGAAGAGCTGCTACCCATACCCTTGAAAGCACCACCGGTACCAGTAGTTTGACCTAGTAATCTTTGAGTACCGTTGTATCCAAAGGCTAGTTCTAATACTGAGTTGTGTTGTGATCCACCTTCATATGGACGGTTATTAGCTGATGTCATGTCAACTGATAGTGGCCATGATAGGGTGAATACGACTAAAGCGATTGTGGCAAGTGATAACTTACCAATTTTTTTCTTCCATGAATCGTTTGATGCTAACCAGTAGAAGATAAGCATTGCTGGAATAATCATGAAAGCTTGTAGCATTTTAATGTTAAACGCGAATCCGATGGTAGCAAAACTTCCAATTAACCAGTACATGTTGTGCTTGTTAATGGATTTTTGTAGCATCCAGATTGCTAACAATAGGAAGTAAATTAGAGTAGCATCCATATTGTTTGTACGAGAGTCAGCAACAACAATGGGGGTAATTGTCATTACTAACGCTGCGATTCTACCCGCGAATCGACCAAAGTAAGGAGTTACTAGTCGATACATTAGGTAGACGGATCCGACACCGAATAATACTGATGGTAGGACCACACTGAAGTTTGAAACACCTAGGATTTTAGCTGAGATAGCCATGAACCATAGGGCAACAGGTGGTTTATCGACAGTGATGTATCCGGCTGGATCAAAACTGGCATACCAAAAGTTTTTAAAACTCTGGGTCATACTAGTGATGGCGGAAGTATAGAAGTCGTTGGCAGAACCAGTCTTCCATGTTCCGTAACCGTACAAGCCTAATGCAATTAGGAGAATAATAGCTAACACCCAATCGACTTTATGTCGTTGGAAGAAGTTAGGCTTCTTGTCTGTCGGTTCATTCATTGGCAGATGCCTCCTTTAATTCAGTTTTTCTAAATACCCAATACTTACTTAATAGGAAGTTAGTAGGCGTAGTGACTAGAAGTGTGATTAGGGGGATAATGCTGGCAATAACGTGGAAATAGTTACTTGCCACCTCGGTCACTAAGATACTCAATGTCCATGTTAAAAGGTAAGTAAGGTAGTATTTAACGACGATCATCCAGTCATGGTTGGCTTTAAATACCCACTTTTGATTAATGGTTAGACCAATAATCGATGTAATACCGTATCCAATCGCCATTGCAAAAGTAGGAGAAGTTGCTTTATACAACATTGAATAGATAAGATAAGTTAGAATAGTATTGATAAGACCAACAATTCCGAATTTAAAAAACTGCCGCAAAATATTTATCATGGTTGGGCACTTCCTTTTTTGGAATGATTTAAGTCTAGTTTAAGAAAATTAAACTAATCTTAAAGCAATCATAAACTTAACTTAAATAACAAAATTAATTGAAATCGAAAGGAATGATTAACATGGATGGTTTAAATATCTTAATCGTCGAAGACGACGAAAACTTAGCAGCCAGTGTGGCTCAATTCTTATCACCAATCGGAAACACAACGGTGGTAAATGATGGTTTTGAAGGCCAAATGATGGGCCAAGACAACATCTATGACATTGCAATTTTAGATTTAATGCTACCGGAAGTCAGTGGATACGATATCTTAAAACATTGGCGAGTAGACGACGAAATCGACATGCCCGTTTTAATTTTGACTGCCAAGGACACCATGGCCGATAAGGTGCATGGGTTCGAATTAGGCGCCGACGATTACTTAACTAAGCCATTCCATCGTGAAGAACTAATCCTTCGTGTAAAGGCCTTGTTAAAGAGAACAGGTCGTCTTGGTAACAACAACACATTGTCAGTGGGCGAATTTAATGTTGATTTAGGTCGCCACTACGTTGAATACCAACATCAAGAATTGAAACTAAACGGAAAAGAATACGACCTATTGGTCTACTTCATGCAAAATCCTTCTACTATTATTACCAAGGACCAAATCTTCGATCGTTTATGGGGATTTGATTCTGAAACTTCATTATCAGTAGTTGAGGTATACATGAGTAACTTAAGAAAGAAGATTAAACAAATTTCTGGAGAAAACCCAATCAAGACCCTAAGAAACGTAGGGTACATGCTAGAAGGATCTAATCAATGAGAGATCGCATCTTAGAGCACAAACAACAAATTAAGTTATTCATTAAGGAACTAATTGGTTTTGCGATTTTATTTGCGATTTTAGGATTAATTGTTTACTTCTTCTTCCAAAAGTCGATTTACTCCAACATCGACGCTGGATTGAACCGCCAAAAGGAACGAATTGAGAGAAACACTTACGCCAATGAAGGCCCATTGAGTGTTAATCAACGTCCCGGCGGCTTTAATCCGTTTAACAACTACAACAATAGTGATTTTCAGACTAACGTGATTGTCTTCAATAAAAAGGGAATTATTTCCAATAGAGGGATGCTTGGTCAAAGAAACTACAAGTTATTGAGTAAGTTGACCGTTAAGAATAGAAAACTAAATCAAGTTGAAGAAATTACTTTGTGGTCTCACAATTACGTGACCACGTTTAGAGGGATTCTATTAAAGGTGTCCGACGACAACACCAACCCCGAATATGCGGGTAATTATGTATTGATTTTGCAAAATATCGATGCTGATTTACTTGCCCTACACAGTTTCGTCGAAGCATTGATTGTGACCTTGATATTCTTCTGGGCAATCGCGATTTTAATTGCTTACTACCTATCTAAGTCGAGTATGAAACCAATCATTAATTCATGGCACAGACAAAAGGAATTTAGTTCCAACGCCGCCCATGAATTGAGAACGCCATTGACGGTTATTCAAAACCAAATGGAATTCTTGCTAACCAAACCAAACGATAAAGTCGTCGATCAGATTCAACCGGTATCGACGACATTAGAAGAGGTTAAGCATCTAAAGGTCTTAACCCAACGACTATTGACGCTAGCGCGTTCTGATTCCAACATCGTCCAAGCGCAACTCTCCGATGTCGAATTGAAACCATTCTTTGAAGGTGTCTTGTCACCATTCAATGAGATTGCCACAAGTCAAAACAAGTCATTTGTCGACACTATCGATGTCGATGGAACTGGCCATATTGATGCCGACTTGATTAAACAATTGGTGGTTATCCTAATTGATAACGCGATGAAATACACACCAAAGGGTGGCACCGTTGCTGTTAAGATTGTAAAGAACCACAGTAATCTAAAGATTGTGGTTTCAGATACTGGAAACGGTGTTCCTGACGAAGACAAGGCGCGTATCTTTGAACGTTTCTACCGTACAGATAAGTCTAGAAATTCCAAGACTGGGGGAACTGGTCTGGGATTATCAATCGCTAAATGGATAGTCGATCAACACCATGGTCGAATTCATGTCCGTGATAATCACCCAACTGGATCAATTTTTACAGTAAATATTAATTTATAAAATATTAAATATTACAAAGTTTTTCTAAAATTTAATATGGAATTGGCTTTCTTTTACCCCTCCGGCTCTGTTACAATATGCAATAATGATAAAACGATAAGAGGAGGTGTATAAGATATAAATTAATTTTTTAATTTCTTTATATCTTTATATGAGAAAAAAAGGATTATGGTTTTCGATTGTTGCCGTAATCGGTTTGATGCTTGCTAGCACCTCTGTACCAGCGATGGCTGATGCAAGCAATGCTAACACATCAAATACCGTTTATGACATGTCAGAATGGCAAGGCAGTCTTACAGATACCCAAGCCCAACAATTAAAAAATGAAGTACCATTTGTTATTTTGAGAGTGCAATATGGTAGTGCCTATGCCGACAAGACATTTGAACACAATCGTGATCTAATGGACAAGTACGGTATCCCATACGGGGTATACTCATTTAGTCAATACGAAAATCCTAGTGATGCCGCATATGAAGCTAAGGTGCTATACAGCCGTGCACCACGTGCAAGATTTTACGTAAATGACTATGAATCACAAACCGTTACTTCTGGTGGAACCAATGAATCAACCGATGCATGGTTGAAGGCATTGAGACCATTAGTTGGTCAACGTAAGATTCTGTTCTACTCATACGCTAATTTCATGGTGCAAAACGCAGCTAGCTCAGTTGCTAACTATGACGGTTACTGGTTAGCCGCATACCAAAACAATGAACCCGCAAGAGAACATGTTCTATGGCAATTTACTGATAAATTCCATTCAAATGCATTAGGTAAAAACCTAGATGCAAGTATGTTTACCTCAAAGGATGCTAACTGGTTCATTGGTGATATTGCCGATGCCAATAATCCTGCTCCAATACCAAAGATTAAAGCGCCAAAGAGTGACCAATCTTCTAATAAGGTAAACAATAAACAAAGTGCTGCGCAACAGAATGCGGCTAGCCAAGCTAACCAACAAGCTGCCAACACAAATAACAATAGTAATGATTCAAACAATACCAATGGTGACAATAATGCCAACAGCGACAACAATGCTAACAGCAACAATAACACCAATGGTGATAACAACACTAACAATAGCAATGATTCAAATAACAATAGTGATAACTCAGCATCAACAACAACTACTAAGCCAAAGAAAAAAGCAGTAGTTAAGAATGTTAATTACACTGCCGTTAATAAATCAATGACTATTGCAGGTGGTACTGGTTTGAAGATTTACAACCATGTCCCTGGTGATAACCATTACAAGAAGAACACTAAGGCCGTTCATAAGAGTAATTCTTACGCAACCAAGCGAGTTACTATTAACTCAATAGCTAAGAATACTTCAAATGGTCGTACTTACTACCGTGTTCTACAAAACGGTAAGGTATTAGGTTGGATCAATACCAACGGTTTGGTAACCAACGTTACTTATTCTAAGTACCGCGCAACTAAGATTGTTAGAATGCACCCAAAGGTAAACTTCTACAATCACGTTGGTAACAGTGGATTCGCTGATATTCATGTTACTAACTACGGTACCGGATACGCATACACCCCAGTACAAATCACCCAACGTGCTAAGAAAGACGGCTGGAAGAAGTACTACTACAAGGCTTATTACCAAGGTAAATTTATTGGTTGGGCCTACGGTGCAATGTTTAAATAAAAAACTTTGATTAAAAAGACGATTCTTCGATTGAATCGTCTTTTTTTGTATCTTTTTTAAATTTTTTTATTAAAAATAAACATTGATATATCAACGTTTATAACGTATTTTTAGCACTCGATGCAATTAAGTGCTAGTTTTCTCTTGACTATTTGACCAATACTGACTAATATAAGAATTGTTGATAGGAAATAAATAACTACCAACTAAATATTGAAAATAAAATAATGAAAAGGGGCTTTGATTATGGCTAACGAATTAAGAAACAGAGACTTCAATGTATTTGATCCAATGAACGATTTCTTCGGTGACTTTGGTAAGAATTTCTTCAATTCAGTTGCTGGTAATCAAATGAAGACTGACGTTATTGAAAACGAAGATAATTACGTAGTAAGCTCTGAATTACCTGGTTTCAAGAAGGATGAAATTCATCTAGATTACAACAACGATACTCTAAGTATTCATGCTACACATGACTTGAGCAAGGAAGACACCAACAAGGAAGGTAAGGTATTAAGAAAGGAACGCACTTCAAGCAACATCGCTCGTGCATTCTACCTACCTGATATCGATATTGATAATGTAGCTGCCGACTACGATGGCGGTATTTTAAAGATTACATTACCAAAGCAAGAAGTTAAGGATGAAGAAGCACACAAAATCAGCATTAACTAATTAACTCAAATAATAGGAGGGATATCTTATGGCAAATGAACTAAGAAACAATGTATTCAACGATTTTATGGATCCAATGAGCAACTTCTTTGATGGATTAGGCAGAAACATGGCTAACTCTTCAAAGATGAAGACAGATGTTATCGAAAATGATGATGAATTCGAAGTGAAAGCTGAACTACCTGGATTTAAGAAGGAAGATATCAACATTAATTACGAAAATGATACCTTAACAATCCATGCTATCCACGATTTGAATAAGGAACAAAAAGACGAAGACGGTAAGTTGATTAGAAGCGAAAGAACATCTAGCGATGTTAGTCGTTCATTCTACTTACCTGATGCAGACACTGGGAAGATTGGTGCTAAGTATGACGGTGGTATCTTGGATATCATGGTGCCTAAATCTGCAGAAAAGCAATCCAAGCACTCAATTGCAATTAACTAATTCAAAAAAGAGCCGATATGGCTCTTTTTTTGTGTATTTTTTCTGTAATATAAAGTGAAAAGATATTATAATAGAATTATAATGATTTTTTAAGGATGATTGGAGTGTTAGTAGATGAGATTAGGTTGTTCTGGAGCGTTAGTTCTAATATTTTTACTTTTATGTGTGGTATCTAATCCGATATTAGCGATTACTATCGGGATTATCATTGCTTTAGCGGTAATTGTGTACGTAGTAATTAAGAACCACGGAGAAGTAGAACAGGCACGTTATAACAACGCACAAACAATTGATGCCTCAATGTCAAAAGAAGCATCATTCCAATTTAATAGTATGGTTTACAAACCAGTCACATCTTCTAAGGATGATATTCCTAACATGGAGATGATTCTAAGAACTGATCCAATCAAATACATTAAGAGCGATGAATTATCAAAACGTGAACAAGATATGCTAGATTCAGGTTACTCAATGGAAAACATCAGGGTTGCCAGAATCAACGTTGTTCAAGGATACAACGCTCAATACCAATTGTTTGATCGTTACTATGATGTCCTAAAAGTTGAATCTGACATTACAACCGTTCCAAATCGTGCTATGACGGTATTACTAAAGCAAATGGTAATGTGCTTCTATCACCAAGAATTTGGTTTAAGCATTGACGTTCAACCACACTCATTTGACGATAACATGATTAAGAAGTTCATCGAACTATGTCCTGAAGTGAATATGTCTTCTTCATACTTCGATAACGCCAATATTACTAACGAAAGATTCTTAAACCAACGCATTGATAAAGGTTGCTTAAACGCTTTTAAGAACATCATGATTGGTTACGACCTATAATATTTATCAAAAAGAGCTACCAAGTTTTGGCAGTTCTTTTTTTATTTTTATTGACTTAAATCATTAATAGATATATAAACTTAATAAGTAGTTTTTAAGTTAGAATTAATTTTTTATCATAAACTACTCTACATAGTTTTACGTTTCACCGGAGTGATGATAATGAAAAAATACAGTAACACTGTTTGGACCATTTTTTTGCTATACGTTTTAATATTGTTATTTAGCGTCCACAGTTTAGTAATCTTTATTGCTGGATTGGCAATGCTTTCTATCCCAGTTGGATTAAGAAATATGCTAATCGTTGATTTTAAAAATAGAACTAAATGGTTCAACGTCGTAATGACAATCATTGATATTTTGTTATTAGCTGCAATCATTTGGATCAATATCAAATAGAAAAGCATACGATTTATCGTATGCTTTTTAATATATCCATATCATCAATAGCATTAAAATATCCCATGAACAATGGAGTACAATTGGTGCTATAATTCCGTTTGATTCCTCTCTAGATTTACCTAACAAAACTCCAGCTAATATGTAATACGCTAACGAAATGATGCTAAATAATGAATGGGAGATTCCATAAATAAATGATGATAATAGGATAGCGTATTTTGCGTTAAAATTTTTCTTTAAGTAAGACTGAATTAAATCTCGGAAAAATAGTTCAACAACGATTGGTGATAATGTTAGACTCGCGACAATACACAGTAATAGTAATTTTGAATCATTATATCCAAGTAGGTTAGATAAATTGGCCTGAAAACTTTCGTGTGGGTTGGCAGTTAGGAGAACGAAAGAAACTTCTAGGAGAAATAATTCGATTCCAATTATTACCAATTTGAAGTTAAAATGATTATCATGGAAAGCATCAATTATTTTTTTATTGAGTATTTTATTATAGAGATAAAGAATAACCGATATTAAGATGATAAAGGTAAATAATACCTCAACAACAGCATGGAATAATGGTTCGTTTGTTGAATAAATGATTGGATATCGGACAAGTTCCATTAACGGTGAAAGGAATATCAAGATAAATATAAATGATTTTTTTTTCATCGCATTCACTCCTTGATTACTATTTTTACAATTAGATATTCAGTTATTGGTCAATTATAGTTCTATAAATTTATTATGCTGAATAATTTTTTCTAAAAAAATAAACCCAAATTTGGACAATTTTCGAAGGGAGAAGAGACGATGAAAAAAGCAAAAACAAAGTTAGAAACCCTAAAGGAATGGATTTCCTTAATCATTGTTGTGACAGTGGTTGGGGCTGTAATTGGGATGATTTCTGACTTATTATCCAATGGATTCACTGCACATAATTGGCATGAGTTTTGGACTTACGCCATTATTTCCGCAGTTGGTGGAGTTATATTGATGTTCTTATATCTCATTTATAGTTTTATCACCGAAAGAATACACAAGAAACATCCAACATGGTTTACACCACAAGATCCACCATCGAAAAAATAAAAGCACACATTATTGTGTGCTTTTATTTTTTGCTTAATGTTTATTACTTGTTTTGGTTAGCAAAAGCAATAGCTGTCTTAGTTAGTTGTTCAGGAACGTCTTTCATTCCTCTTCTATTTGGTTTTAAAAAAATAGATAAGTTGTATAATTATATTATATTATGATAAAGAAGATGATATAGATGAAGTATGGGGTTAGAAAACCTAGTTGGAAAAAATCATTCTCAGCACGTACAAGAGGTCGTGCGGTTCGTTCATTGAAAAGAGCAGTGAATCCCTATTATGGTAAAAAAGGAATGGGATGGATTAATAATCCACATAAATCTTTATACAACAAGGTCTACCATAAGACATCGTTTAAATTGTTTAAGTGGTATTAAACAAACCGAAAATAAACTTCGGTATACATATTGAATGGAGTAGATTAAATGAAAAAGGAATCAAAAAGGCAAATAATTGGCGGATTTGTGAGACTATCGATAGCAATAATTGCTATAATTACTTCAACTTTCTTAATTTGGGAAAGTTTTTTTGATGGCCCAGATACGATATTAAGAAAGGCAATAGCAATTATTATCTTTATTCTTTCAGAAATCTTACTTTTTATTGAATTTACAATTGATCCAATTGATATGGATAATTTTTTTGATGATTAATGGAATTCATTAAAATATTTTAATTAGAATGAAAAAAGAATGCTGATTTATCAACATTCTTTTTTGTTTTTCGACGTTTTGTTGCAAGTAAATGACTGTTGTTAAATTATTTTTTAGATACTATTATAAATTTAAAATTTTTATCGGAGATGAAATAATGAAACGATATGATATTTATAGAAAGCCTGTATTTAGAAATAATTTAAATGAAATAATGATAAGAAATAATATAAGTAGCTCTTATTTGTCCAGAATATCAGGTATCCCCAGAAGTACAATTTATAGAATCAGAATGAACCCATATAATAAAACTACACCATATATTAAAAATAAAATATGCGAATCATTGAATATACAAAAAGAAAAATTTGATGAAAAGGTAGAGTATGCGCAAATGATGTTTGAAAAAATAGGTAGTGTGGCTTTTAATGAAAAAAACATATCAGAATTTAAAAAGATTTTATATGATGAAACAAGAGGCTTTTTTCAAATTGATCCATATGGTAGAAATTCATGTATAAATATTAAGATGAAGTGGAGAAGAAAGAATACATTCCAAGGAAACGTCAGAATCACAATAGAAGATGGAGAATTAGTATTTAAAATTATAGACTTGGATTTTAAATATTATGAAAAGGAATTATTTGATTCTATTGTTAAAAGCTTTGAATTATATGCGAAATATATAGGTGTTAAATATATTGTTTTTTCACCTGGAATTTTGTACAACACATATAACAAAGTAAGAGAACCTATTAGAGAATTGCTTAATAATAAATATATTTATTATTACAAATATCTCAAAAATAATACTTTGCTTGATGAAGATAAGATATACAAAAGATTTATTAATAAATCGGATAGAGTATATGGATTTTCTAAATTCGTCACATATTAGGCAAGATTATTGATTATTCATAATTATGAAACTATTATGTAGTTGCGTTCAGGATGATTAATCCCTTTGAAACGCTTTAAAACAATTTAATTCTTTATAGTGCCCTTCTTTATCGAGCTTTCCCATCTCGTGTAAGAAGGGCTTTTTTATTTTATAAATCGATCTATAATGAGTTAAATGTTAATTATAGGAGTTTTTTCATGAAAGATATTACTGAAATTGCATGCGAATCATACAAAGAAGATTTAAGAAGTTATGATAATCCTGATTACGTTATTACATATCCAAAATATGACTGGAAAATGTCCTATATTGCCTATGATGCAATGTTAAATAAATTGACAGGTTATCATGATTTGAACCAACCGGATACGGATTATGAAACGTTTGATGTTTATAGTAATCAAGACGTAATCTTCAAATGTTCATTTTTTAAATCTATATATAAAATATTAGAGGTTAGTTTTTATGAATATAATAACTATTTGGGAAGTAAGGGATTTATAAAGGGGAAAGATAGAATTTACTACATTATAAAAAAGCAGTGAAACAAAGTTCACTGCTATTTTATAATAAATCTTCTACTGCTGATTTTATATATTTACTATTTATCCAGAAAGATTGAGTTGTCATAAAGTTATTTGAATATGAATCAGGTTTGTTAGTCCATTTCGCGGGAGTGGGTAATTCATTAGAATCTTTGCTATCAACATAGCTACTCCTTGCGGCATGAGGCCTAACGTGAATAATTTTTTTGTCTTTTGAGGATATGAGATTGTTAGAGACTCTATTGTTTTTAAAACTTAGTTTTACACCTGAAAGTAATGCATTTACTGTTTGTTGCCAAGCTTCTCTTATTACACCGTCTCTCTGTTCATCTGGAACCCTAAAGAATTTAATACCCTTTAGATAGTTATCTCCATCATCTTCTGTTTTAAAAACAACGAATAAAAACTTTGTTTCTGAAAAGTAAACATTTAAAGATGCTTCTGGGGAACCATCCTTATCATTCCAATTCTCTTCAACTAAATCTTTAAACTTAAAGGGTGGTAGAGACATACTTTCCTTATTTATGTTTCTTTGATTAAATTGAATAGTTTTTGGTACGATTGAAGCTTTTTTGAATTCATCGGCTTCTATTCCGGTTCTGCTTTTTATTCCTAAGATTCTGTTTACAATTTCAACATTGTATTTACCAATCGTTTTAGTTTCTTTAACAGGTATATTTAAATTATTAATTATTTCTTTTACTGATTTTCCGATGAAAGGTTTAAATTTTGAATTAATAATATCTTCTAAAGATTGAGTTGATAATTCAGTAGAATCTTTAATAATTGCATCTGAATGTTTATTTCCAAAGATGTAATCTCTTAGAAGAGTCGTCATAAAGCTTCCTTTTAAGGAAAACGCTCTTTGTTTAGCCATGACGTTTGAGTTTGGTTGTGTTCTCATTGAATGCTTGTTTACACCCTTTGTACAAGCAGCTAAATAGTTTGTTATTCCTTCATTTATTTCTTCAGCTTTACCTTGTTTTACATATGATTGAATGATTTCCCAGTCTTTTTTGATAATCTCTAAATCATTCTTATTGTTGAGCATTTCGTACATAACACATTTTGCGAAAAACCAATCTTCTTTTGGGATGTCTTTATTGTATTCATAGTATCCAAGTTCCAGTACTTTGTTTTTTTTAAGAAGATGGCTATTTTCAAAATTTTCTTTATCTAAATCTTCGTAATTAATAATGTTAAGGACTAATCTTTCCTTAGCGCTAATATCACCATTTTTTAAACGTTTGAAAGGAGTCGCTTTTAGCTCAGACACACCTAAATCAGGTTGACTTGCAGAGTCCTTTGGCTTTCCAAACCAAGCTTCAAACACGTCACCCATGGCATTTTTTTTACCTTTTATGTGCAGATTAAGCATTTTTATAAGATCTTTTTGTTTAATGTTTTCAATCTGAACAGCTCTATTATGTACTTCTTCCTTTGTTTTAAAATCCATATTTGGCCCCTCTTGAATAATATGTGTTGATCCTTTTCTACATATATTATATAATATATATTAATAATTCAAAAAAGGAGTGATTAGCATGGCGAAAGAACTTAAAGTCTTAGAATTATTTGCCGGAGTCGGTGGATTCCGTATTGGTCTCGATAATGCGGATAAAGACTTATTTAAGACAAAATGGTCCAATCAATACGAACCATCGAGAAAAAGCCAAGATGCTTTTGATGTATACAACTATCGCTTTCCAGATTCCGAAAATATTGGGATTGATGTTGCTGAAATTTCTGATGAAAAGTTCAGTTCCATGGACGCTGACATGATAGTTGGTGGATTTCCATGCCAAGATTACTCAGTAGCGAGATCTAAGAAAAATGAAATGGGAATTCAAGGAAAAAAGGGTGTATTATTCTGGCAGATTATAAGAGCTGCAAAAGACATCCATCCTAAATATATGATTTTTGAAAATGTAGATAGACTTTTGAAAGCTCCAGCTAAGCAAAGAGGTAGAGATTTTTCAATTATGCTTACTGCATTAAATAGCTTAGGATATTCTGTAGAATGGCGTGTTATTAATGCGGCTGATTACGGTAGAGCGCAACGTCGTCGTCGTGTATACTTCTTCGTATTCCGTAATGATTTACCTTATGCTAAGCACTTAGATGAAAAATATGATTTCGATGAAGAATTAATCCCAGATGATGCTTATGACGAATATATCTTTAAAGAAGGCCTGTTTGCAAAGCAATTCCCAATTAAAGAAGAGTTATACAAAGGTAGAAGAGCTTATTATGAACTACCAGATGATATTGTAGCTGCATCAGATAATTTCACTGGCAAAGTATTCAACACTGGAATTATGAGACACGGTAAGTACTTTACTATTGACTCTGTTCCAAATTCTGATAAAAAGCCAACACCATTAAGAGATATTATTCAACCAGAAGAAGATGTTGATGAAAAGTACTACGTAGATGATCAAGTGAAGATTGATAAATTTGCATATCTACGAGGTCCTAAACATATTGAAAGAACTTCAGCAGATGGTCATACCTACACATACAGTGAAGGTGGAATGTCTCCTTATGAAGATTTATCACTACCAGGTAGAACAATGCTTACTTCTGAAGGAAGTGTTAACAGATCAACTCATTGGTTGAAGATTAATGATAGGTATAGAGTTTTAACACCAATTGAAGCGGAAAGAATGCAAGATTTCCCTGACGATTGGACTAAATATAAAATTGTTGATGGTGAAGTTAAAGAAGTTACTGATAGAATGAGAATGTTTTTCATGGGAAATGCTCTAGTTACCTCAATTATTGAAGGTATCGGTAAAGGTATTAAAGAAATTGTAAATGAATATGATGATTAAAAAAAGACACCCAAACGGATGCCTTTTTTATTTAAAATGTCTCTACATTATATTGAAAATCTATCAAGTAAGAAAGTAGTACAATCATGAATTCGAAATCTTTTCATCATCATAAGACCTTCTTTGACCTAATAACATTATAGGGAGTTATCAGCTTGATTATGAGTTTGGTATTGATGATTTTCATAATCATACAATGCCTTTTCAAAATTATGGAATGTGTGGACATCGGTAGGATCTTCTTTTCGGCAATCCTTTAATAATTCTCTTAAGAAATCAATCATTCCCGGTGCAGTCTTAATCTTTTCAATTTGACTAATAATTTCTGATTCAGTCATATTAATCGCCTCTATCAATTCAATTTATATCTGAATCCAACTATATAGTAGCACCATAGATGTGAAGTGTTCAGTATTTAGTTTTGTTTTTTTCTAGCTTCTTTTATTACTTCGCTTGGACCTATTACTATGTCATTTAAATCTGATGATTGAAGAATGTTCGAAATCTCGATTTCCTGTTTGCTTAAGTAATAATTATTATATTGATCAACTTTATTTCTAAATATTAACGATTTTGATTCATCTCTTCGGATTATAATACCTAACTTTGGTGATATGGGGAAAAGTTGTTCTTCCGTTCGGGGTATCTTTAACATAGGTGCATTATTTCCAAATAAAAGGGGTGTTTCGGAATCATTTATTGCTAGCGAAATACTTCCACAAAAATTAATATAATTTATTTCGAATTTTTCTTCATCAGAAGGAATGAATAATTCTTGAAATCTTAAAAAACTAGCAAAATTTTTAAAATTAATATCATTTAATCCGTATTTTTTTAAACATTTGTTATATCTCTCTTGCGGTATTGACTCAATTTGCTTTTTTCGCCGTAATGACCTACAGGATAATTGTCTAAGCATTAATAAGAGGTTTTTTCTAATACTCTTTTTTGTTAATATAGTACCTTTTCGTGTGGTTATGAGATTATTTATAAGTACGCCGAAACCTGATTCAGAAGAACCTAGAGAATGTTCGATGTATTGATTCTCATTTTCCATTTCTTTTATAGCTTTATCAAATTTTTTGATAGTATTATTCCTATCCAGGTATTTTAAGCCTTTTTTTACTTCTTCTAGTTCTATCTCATCATATAGCCAAGCTGATGCCATTACAGCGTTGGGTTTTGGATGAAAGAACTTTTCGTCCTCAATCCTGTAACAAGAAAGATGACCACTTGAATCTGTAAATGATCTTAATATTAATTGAGGAATGTAATGTTGAAGTCTTACTTTGCTCATGCTTGTCACTCCTATAAAAGATTTAGTTTAATAATTATAAAACAAAAAATCTCTCCATGTTAGGAGAGATTTTTCTTATTGTGTAATTTCCACTTTATCTAGTTTTACTTTAAATCCAGCATTTAATAGGGTACCAGTAAGTGTGATGTTCTTATCACCATACTTGGCGGAGTAACGGTAGGTATCTCCTTTACCAGTGTCTGAGTCTGAATTGTAGATACGATCATTATTGTGTTGAGTTAAGTACACGTAAGTTGATTCGTTAGCAGCAACTTTCTTTAATTCTTGTTGGTTGCTGATTGCTGAAGTAGCTTGTTTGCTTAATGAGCTTTGGATGTAGAAGTCTTTTCCAACAGGCAAAGCAATGAAGATAAGCACAGCAAGGAATACTAAGATAATAATGTTTCTGATTGTCTTCATCATGGCACCTCCTTTGAATTTTGTAGTAATAAGAATATACCACTTTATAAACTTAATGAAAATGACAAACTATTGTCATCTTTTTGTATTAACTCGTTAAAATGTTGATATAACATGTTTTTTATGGACTTTTTTGATGCAACGAAGAGAATTGCTGTGCTATTATGTGGTTAGTACATAATAAAGGCGGGTTACATTATGCAAATGAAGATGAGCAAATGGTTTTCACTTGGCGTTGGGGTATATGTAATCTTAACTATTATTGATGGATTTTTGGAAGGTTTTTACTATCAATCACCATCTACTTGGCGCACTCTAATGGGCGTAAGAGTCGTTAAGAATTTTAACCCCGGGGAATTCAACTTTAGTCTATTGATCACATGGAAGACATTGATTTACTTCGTTGTCATCATGTTAATCTGGATGGCTTTATATGGATTCATGGACTACATGCTAAAGGAAAATAAAAAGAACGGCTAATTCTAGCCGTTCTTTTGTTTTGCATAAATCGCAAATGGTTCTTCTGTTTTTTGGAATGTGAATCCAGCACGTTCAGCAACGCGTCTGCTTGGTTCATTGTCAACTTCAGCTTTAATAATTAGCTTTTCCATATCAAAGAAGTTAAATGCATAACTAACAAGTGATTGCACACTGTTGTACATGATTCCTTTACCTTGATATTCACTGGATAACCAGTAGCCAATTTCAGCGGTATGGTTCACTTGATCCACATTGTGTAAATCAATCATACCGACTGGTTTTGCACCATTTAAAATTGCTAGAACGAATATATTGTGTTCTTTAGCATAGCGAATGAATTTTGCTTCGTCATCAATTGATTGCATGTCCTTAGCCCATGGTAGCCACTTGGATAATTCTTCGCGGTCTTTGTTAATGATGTCGTAAATTTCGGTGGACATAAATTCTTCGACTAACGCTAGACCATAATTTTGTCTATCCAGCTTAAATTCAGCGATATTATTCATAATTATCACTTCCTATTTTTAATTAGAGTATAACCCTTTGTGAAGTATTATTCACTAATATCTTAATAAAAGATTTCTTTGAATTGATTTTTCGTTATGATATTATTAAATATGGATTAAAATTTAGGGGGAATTTTTTACATGAAGTCTAAAATTAATATATGGACTGCAGCGTTTAACATTTTTAACTGTTTAATGTTGTTTATTTCATGGTTTGTCGTAATTGCGCAAGCAATTGCAAATAATGGAAATACCAACGGGGGATTTTTCTATTTAGTTACATGGATCGGTGTGATTTTAAACACTGTTTCATTGTATTATGCTAAGCAATTAAATATTTCAATCGTAGGACCAGTATTGGGGATTATTGGTAGTGCGATATCTGGTTTATCAATGATTTTTGCTTTCCCATCAATTGTATTACTTATAATCGCTGTTGTTTTTGAATTTCTACAAAAACCAGCCAAGAAAGCATCACAAGTAAATGATGTAATTGCTCCTTGGTATAAGGTATGGTGGATTTGGGTAGTTATTGCTGTTTCAGTACTTCTTTCAATTGCAATTATTGCTACTGCATCATCACATGGTTCAAGCTCAAGTTCATCAGACAGTGATGTTTCTACTACACAAGGTAAAACAAAATCATCACAAGACACAGACACAGACTCAGACACAGACTCATCTTCAAAATCAGATTCTGAAGCTGTATTGAACAAACAATACAAGGTTGGAGAAACCATTAATTACAAGGGATACAAAGTCACTGTAAATGATATTAAGTATGATGATGGTGATGATATTGACACTCCTAAGAGTGGTAATAAGTATGTTGCAATTAATGTTACCATCCAAAACGATACTGGTGACAAGCAAGACTACAATCCTTTTGATTTTAAGTTGAGTGCTGATGGTAATGGTACTGATCTAGATGAAACTACTGGTAATGATACTTATGATAATAATACTATCGATAGTGGTACCTTAGATGAAGGTTCAAAAGTTACTGGTTACTTAATCGGTCAAGCTAATCCAAACGCTAAGTTAAAGTTGGAATACCAACCTAATTTCTTCGATAACCACACCGTAGATATCGACTTAAACTAATAAATAAAAAGAGAAGCGCTTTGCCTGCGCCTCTCTTTTTTATATTTACATAACTTTTACATAATTTTTATAGCAAATTTACATGGTAGGCATATATTAAAGACGTTCCATAAATAATTCATCAGGAGATGACGCTAATGATTTCCAAAGCCAAATTAATGAGTGGCTTATTGCTATTTTTAACACTTTCAAGTACTGGGGTGGCTGCCTCGGCAAAGAGTAAGACGTCAAATGCCAAAAAGAATGGAAATATTGTGACTGTCTATCTAGCACGACATGGTCAAACTACTGGAAATGTTATGACCCTTGCAGAAGGATGGGATGACTATCCATTGACTCCTCAAGGAGATTTGGTTGCCAAACAAGTCGGAGCAGGACTTCGTGGTGTTCACTTTACAGAGGCGGCGTGTGGTAAACTAGTCCGTCATTTGGACACAATTAAAGATATGCTAGATTACTCCGGTAACAATAAAATAACCGTACTTGAGACACCACAGTTTAGAGAAGTTGGTGGTGGAAAGTACGAATTGTATCAGGAAAAAGACCATAGTAAGGTTATCGATGATTATTATGGAGTTAAAGATAATGCGGAGTTATCAAAAAAATTTGGTTTAAATACTACTGCTAAACGTATTCAAGCTATTTATGAGCTAGATAAGAAGAACGACTCTACCCCCGTCCAAGATAGAGCTGAGAGTGCAAATCAAGTACTGAAAAGAGAATCAGCAGGGATTAGAAGAATTGCTAAAGAAACATATAAAAAACATGGTAAGAATGCTCTGGTTGTTAGTTCAGGAGAGATTATTGGTGCATATCTATCTAAATATGATCACAACCTAAGTAAGACCGATAAAAGTCTTTTAACGAACGGATTAATTCCAAATTCAGGTGTTACAAAGGTTTACTATAATGTTAAGACTGGTAAGGTTACCTTTGGCAAGGTTGGTGATTTAAGTTACGCTCAAAAAGGTGCTAAGTATTTACAAAACCACAAGGTTAAGGAATCAGCTAGCATGAAAGTTGATTATGAAAAATAAGATGACTTGGATTTAAGAACGGTGATATGAAGGGCTATCGCTTGGCTAATTCATTGACTGGATGCATGGTGATTATGGTAGGTAATTATCGTTTATCTCCAGCCGAAAAGATTAATTGATCGATTATAGTGTCCATAATCACTATTAATAATTAACATTACGTCGTGAGGAATTTAATCCTTTACCTCATCCATTACTTAAAGTGATGTTAGGCCTGGCATTCACAGGATTAGCCAAGGTAAAAAGCAACCCAACAAAGGGTTGCTTTTTTGTGTATAATAAATATATTGATTAATTTGGGGGAATTTTTATGTTAAAAAAGGTGTTTAATTGGTTTTCATACGGAACCATTGCATATTTGATTCTTATATTATTAGATAGTTTTCTAGAAATTATATTTCATTCACATGGTTCATGGGAATCCTTCTTAGGATTTAATATTATTAAGTTAAAAGGATTCTTGAATTTCAATATTAATTTAGATATCAAAGCATTATTAATCTTTTTAGTATTCATCTTTGTGTGGACAGTTAGTTATATTATTTATCTATTTGTTGCTAAGAATGAAGAAACAGTAAAATAAAAAAGAACGACTATAAAAGTCGTTCTTTTTTATTTAATAGATACTCAACAAACGTCCGAAACAGAGGAGTTAATAGTTCTTTTAAACGAGTACTTAAATTCTTCTGATTCAGATGGCATTGGTTGATAAATCCACAATAACATTGCACTAAGCACCATTCTGAATCAGAATTGTACTGTTAGTTAGGTTTAGTGTAGATGCCGATGTCCTGCACTGTAGCATGGAAGATGAAATGCCTTCTTGCCTAATGTAGCAATTGTCGAACACGATTCATAAAATTATTAACCTTTCCAATAGTATTTTTTGGAGCAAGAATGCCATATTCAACTTCGATGCTGGTTTGGAGCGGAATTGTGACTAGGTTAGGATGAATATTCTTCCAGGGGGTTAAATTGATTAATGCATCATTTTCATCAACCGCTTGATTAAAAACATTGATGTCATAGCGTCCACTTGTGTATTTAATAGAAATTTCTGGATCATTATTTAAAATTTCTTGACGTAATTGGTCGTTCTTTTCACTAATACCAGTTGGAACCATTAATAATGTCTGTTCCCTTAAGTCGGAAATGGTTAATTCTTCTTTATCTGCTAGTGGATTATCGCTCCGAATTGCAATACCAAATTGGTAAGTTCCAAGGGGAATTGTAGTCGCCAGACTTCTAGTTGTTGCTTGATCAAAGGTGCCAATCATAATATCGCATTCACGACCAAGCATTGAGTATTCACGATTATTAGTAGTAAGATCACGTGGAATTTGTATAATCTGTAGCTGGTAATGGGGAAAATTATTTTTAATTTTATTCCAGGTTGACATGAACGGAGTACTTGGGTGGAGAAGGGAGGTACCAAGTCGAATGGTTTGAATGCTCCCATCTGCTTTGTGACAGTCTGTGTATACTTGGTTAGTTAATTGGATAAACTTTTCAGCATATTTTAAGAACACCTTGCCGCTAGCGGTTAGTGTAACACCAGTATTAGCACGATTAAATAGCTTTGCATCTACTTCTTTTTCTAGTCTGTTAATTTGCTTCATTACAGCAGTACTAGAAATGAAGTTTTGTTCGGCAGTTTTTGTGAAACTTCCCGACCGGACAACTGAGATAAAGGTTCGTAAATTATTGGTTTCCATTGCACACCCTCCGTATCAACCTTTAGTTAATACCATCCTAACAATGAGCTTCTTCCTTGTCAATGGTATTGGATGCATAATAAAACCATCGAATGAAGCAAGGAGGCATTAAGGTGAAACGAGTGTTGATTTTGGGAGCAACGAGCAATATCTCACATTACTTGATCCCAAAGTTGTTGAATCAAAGTGTTTTTCTAACTTTATTTGCCCGTCATGGTTGTCAACGGCTAGCGAAATTAGTAAGCAATCCGAAAGTTCATGTGATGAATGGTGATTGGAATAACGTTGATGATCTTCAACGTGCAATCAAAGATCAAGATATTGTTTTTATGGCAACTAGTCAATTTATTCAAGCTAATAAAAATGTAGTTGCGGTGATGAAAGAGCAGCATGTGAAGCGTTTAATTGCAATTAGCGAATTAGGAATTGAGGATGAAGTTACCGGTGATTTTGGTAAATGGACTAGGAAGATGATGGGAAATAATCAAAATCTAAAAGTAGCGGCTAACGTTATCAAACACAACGGCCTGAATTACACATTAATGCGGATGGCATGGTTGTATGACCAGGATAAAAATGAAGCTTATGAATTGATTCAATCCGGTCAGCCATTCCAGGATACGCAATTAACCCGTCAAGCAGCGGCTAGGTTTGTTGCTGATATCGTAAATAACCCAGAATTAGCAGCTTATCAAAGTGTTGGGATAGCCGAACCGAATACCCAATGGGGAAAGCCATCATTTTATTAAGTGAATGGAGTAAGTAACATGTAGACTTTAATTACTTTACTGACTTGTTATGTCATCATCAGGTTAGCTTGATCGAAACATAATTAAAAGGAGAAGGTTAAAATGGCAGGAAAAGTTTTAATCGCATATTTTAGTCACTGGGGTCACAGTAAGGAATTCGCAGAGGCAATTCAGAATTTAACTGGTGGAGATCTATTTGAAATCGAAACTAGTCAATTTTATCCAGAAGAGCATGATCCATGTTCAATTCAGGGACACAACGAACTATTAGCAGACTTTCGTCCAGAATTAACTAAGCAGGTTCCTGATATGGACCAATATGACACCGTCTTTATTGGTCACCCGATTTGGTGGTATCGTGAGCCAATGATTATTCGGTCATTCTGGGAATCCTATGATTTTAGTGGTAAGACGGTGATTCCATTTGCGACATCAGGTGATATTGGGATTGAAAATACGGAAAAAGACACGAAGAAATTCTTACCAACAACGAATGTTAAAGCAGGCCTACGGTTAGAGACTCATGCAGTAGCAAGTAGTACTAATCAAATAAGAGAATGGTTAGCAGCGGATGGTGTGATATAAATGAAGGAGCTGTTCATTGCATTATCATTATTTATCTTTGCCAGTGTTACATTAGTTGCTCACGCGGCTAGTTCGCGAGTAACAACAACTGATGATGTAAGTAGTGTCTGGGTTAATCACCGTGATAAGGATATTCACCAGAAAATCACATTTACTAAAAATCATCACGGGTGAGAAAAACAACATAGACAAAAGGATAACCACAAAATAAAGGTTATTAATTATGACCACGTTTTGGCGCGCAACCCACGCTAAAGCTAAGATAGTTAGAAAGGAAGATTTAAGATGAATAAGCAATTAGTAGAAATCGTCGTTAATAATGATATTAATTTAACCGCTCAATTTGAAGATAACGTCACCACTAAGGAACTAATTTCGCGGATGCCATTTACAATTAAAATGGATAACCTGTATTCTCGTGAAATGTGTCATCGTTATGGTCGTGGGAGCTTACCAATTGACAATGCTAAGAATCGGAACTATAAAGTTGGCGATATTTCATACTGGCCACCAATGGGATCACTGGTAATCCTATATGAGCAAAATGGTGAAGTTTTTGAACAACAACCAATTGGACATATCGATAGTGATGTTAGTTTCTTTAGTAAGTTAGGTTCGGTTGACGTTACCTTTAAGTTAAAGAACTAAACATGAAATATCACTTAATGTTAAGGAGGAAGATTTAAAATGACAAATATTAGAGATAATCTATTTGGAGTTGGTAATCAGAATACCTTTGGACAATATTTTGTTGGTGACACTTACCGCCATCCTTTAGTAAAAAAGGAAGGTAACATTAATGTTGGGGTAAGTAATATTACTTTTACTCCTGGGGCACGAACTAATTGGCACATTCATCATGATGGCTACCAAATCTTACTAGTAACTTCAGGAAAAGGTTGGTATCAAGAAGCGGGGAATCCTGCGCAAACACTAAAGGCTGGCGACCGAGTAGTAATTCCCGAAGGTGTTAAACACTGGCATGGTGCTGACAAGGATAGCTGGTTCAGCCACGTTTCAATTACTGCCGGAACTAGTGAGTGGTTAGAACCGGTTGTTGAAAAAGAATATCAAAAACTTGAAAAGTAGTATCAACTAATAGTTAATGAAATGCTAATTCTTTGGCAATTCTATTAAACTTGGTAATTGGTTAAGATTAATAATGTTGAAAGAGATATAAAATTTTAAGGAGGAACCCAATTATGTCTGTAAAAGGAAAAGTAGTAGTAATCACAGGTGCATCTTCAGGAATCGGTGAAGCCACAGCGAAGTTGTTAGCCAATAATGGTGCGATGGTAATGCTCGGTGCTCGTCGTGAAGATCGTCTTTACAAGATTGCCGATGAAATTAACGTTAATGGTGGCCGGGCAGATTTTCGGACTGTTGACGTTACTAAGCCAGAAGAAGTTGAAGCCTTAGTCAAGGCGGCCCAATATAGTTTTGGCAAGGTTGACGTTATCTTTAACAATGCAGGAATCATGCCCAACTCCCCAATGAGTGCAGTTCGAACTGACGAATGGAACAAGATGATTGATGTTAATATCAATGGTGTTCTTAATGGGATTGCAGCAGTAATGCCAATTTTCACCGCTCAAAAAAATGGTCATATAATTACGACCTCATCAATTGCTGGACTTAAGAACTATGTTGGTTCTGGGGTTTACGGTGCAACTAAGTTTGCCGTTAAGAACGCGATGGAAGTTACCCGGATGGAAAGTGCCAATGAAGGGACTAACATTCGGACCACTACACTTTACCCAGCCGCAATTAACACTGAATTGCTTGACCACATCGGTGATGAAAAGACCGCTTCAAATATGAAGAACTTCTATAAGCAACACGGAATTTCACCAGATGCCATTGCCCGGGTTGTTAACTTTGCCATTGATCAACCAGAAGACGTTGATATTTCTGAATTTACTATTTGCCCAACAAACCAGGCATAAGATTTAACTTTAAGGCTGAGAGAAAAACTCAACCTTATTTTTTTAAGGAGGAAACTTAGATGATTAAAAACCAACATATTTCAGAAACGGATAACCGCGTTACTACAGTTAAAAAGCAAACAAAAATTAATCTGGTTATTAATGGACAAACATTTCCTGCAGTTTTAAACGATTCACAAACTGCACAAGCATTAATTGATAAATTGCCGTACACAATTACAGCTAGTCAAGGAGCGCATGATTATTGTGGTGTCATGGATCACTTGCCATATGATAAAAACGATGTTCAAGCTGGATGGTTTGATGGTGATCTTTCATTTGATATTGGTGGTGACTGGTTTGCCCTTTTCCTCCGTGGGGCTAATAATGATGCTCGCTACCAGGAAGTAAATTTGGGACAATTGGTAAATAAAGAAGATGTCGCTAAAATTGCTCAATTACCAACAACCGTTGATATAACAATCGTACTAGTCAAGGAAGGATAACCATGAAAAGATTCCTAATTTCTGGAATTTTAATTCTAGGATTAACAATTATCTTAGTCTTTTGTTATCAACAAGAGATAATTCATTCTAATATTAGTTAGTCACTAAATGGGGAATGTGTCAGTAAGCTTTTATCTATTCATGTATGAAGAGCGATATATTTTCCTCAGTATTATTAATAAACATTATTTCTCCAGAAATTACATCACTGCATATGTTAGGGTAATTAATAAAGTTTTGTTAAATAAATTCGTGCTATTAGACATAAAATCAGAAACTTTTGATTAAAACATAATAAAAAGTCGAAAGGCCTCATACGCTTTGACAAAAAATATTTTTGACAAAATTATACAAATAAAAAAGAACGACTTTTATAGTCGTTCTTTTTTATTTGCCTTCATTGTTCTTAATTCATCTTCGACTTTTAACATGTGGGTGTCGAAGTTTTTAATTTTATGTTCTAGATGATCAATGGCTTTTTGCATCTTATCACGTTTTTCTTCCATGATGCGTTTTTGCTCTACTAGTAGTGCCAATTGTTGATCCTCACTATTTTCAACATTATCAAATAGATTGATATATTGTTTTAAAGTGCTGATTTCCATTCCGGCGTCTCGCATTTTTTTCGCGAAACTAATTCGTCTAATTGCATGATCATCAAAATCACGTACCCCTGAATCATTTCTATCGACTGCAGGGATGATGTGTTCTTTTTCGTAATATCTAATGGTAGATGCTGGAACATCAGTAATTTGACTGGCTTCTTTAATGTTCAAAATTTATCACCTCAATGTCTTGCCTTAAAGCTGGCTTTAAGTAATATGATTACTTTATCACATTTTTAGGAGGAGACAAGTATGAAGTATAAATTTGGAATTATTCTTCCAATTATTCTAATTAGTTACTTTTTGATTTTATTAGATAATTCTGTCGTATTTACCAGTACTGTCCAAATCGCGAACAGTTTACATATGACTAGTCAGAGTATTGCATGGATTACAAACATCTATGCGTTAGTTTTTGGTAGTCTTTTATTACTAGGTGGTCGTTTGGGTGATTTATATGGTAGAAAGCCGGTATTTTTAACTGGACTAACTATTTTTACTTTATTTTCACTATTAGTTGGCTTATCACCAAACGGTCTATTCATCATCGTGATGAGAGCATTTCAGGGAATTGGTTCTGCTATCTTAGCACCAACTTCATTGGCATTATTATTGGATACTTATGAAGGCAAAAAACGAGAGAAGGCCATTTCATTCTACGGAGTTACTGCAGGATTAGGTGCAAGTGTAGGATTGATTATCGGTGGTCTGGTAACTACTTTTTATTCCTGGCGCCTAGGATTTTTAATCAATGTACCTTTGGGAATATTATTGATTGTGCTTACAATTTTATTTGTGCCTAAATCCAAGACGCAATTACACGCTCATTTGGATTATATCGGTTCAATTTTATCCGTATTAGCCATCTTATCATTGGTTAATGCGATTAATGGTGCCGGTCATAAAGGACTATTTATTGGAATCTTTATCGCTTTATTGATTATCTTTTTATTCCGTGAGATAAAGATTGATAATCCAATTATGCCAATGGCTATCTTTAAGGATAAAGAACGTGTTTCAGCATACATTGCACGTTTCTTTTATATTGGATCAATGTTTTCATTCTTCTTTTTGGTTCCTCAAGTGTTACAAAAGTATTATGGATTCACGCCATTATTATCAGCATTTGGTTTTATGCCAGAAACTATTCCACAATTCTTGTTTGGGATGCTTCAATCTAAGCTATCAAACAAGTACAAAAACGAAAATCTATTACTTTTTGGAACTATTGTGACATTCATTGGGGTATTAATGTTATTTGGTTTAGATTTAAAACACGGATATTTAATTTCAGTGGCATTACCAATGATCATCATCGGAATTGGTCAAGGATTTTCATTTGGTCCATTGACAGTATCAGGAGTTGCCAATACTCCTAAAGAACTAGGAGGGGCAACTTCCAGTGCAGTTAATGTTTTTCATCAATTAGGTAGTTCAATATTATTATCAGTCGTAGTGACTTTGACCGCAGGTATTACCAATGTGATAACAGCTTATCATTATCAAACATTATTGATGGCAATATTAATGCTTGTTCCACTACTTATGGCGATTAATATTAAACGAATTCATCGTAAATATATCAATTAATAAAAAGGTACTACTTAAATTAGCAGTACCTTTTTTCTGTTAAAAAAATTAGATATTTTTATAAAAATTATTGCTTCAAAAAATGGTATTAAATATGTAATAGGATGATAATCTTAATGCATCATAAGTTTATGGCTTATTCGATTTTGTCTTGATTTTTATGATATAAGAAAATTTAAACAAAACTTAAATAATGATTTTTTTAATTTTTCTTTTTTTAAGAATGCCTGTAAATCAACCTTTAAACCGTTATGATTAAAATAAAATTATAAAATATTAGTTAACCGTTGATATATCAGTGGTTATGTCTCTTGATTGCTTAAAATATGTGTTTATAATTTCACTTGTCGATTAATTTATTTGCCTAAAGAGGAGGGGAAATAATATGTTATACAACCACAGACAGTTCAGAAAAAATTCTGACAAGAAAATCATGAGAAAAGTAAAGAAAAATTGGATTGTTTTATCAGTAGCTTCTTTTGCATTAATTGGAGCATCTGCTGTAATTGAATCTAATCAAAATATTTCATTTGCTAGCGAAACTCAAGTTGCAGCAAATACTAATACTAATCAAAACAATAATAATTCAACAATTGATAATCAAAAAAAGGATGCTAAGAATCATTTAGATGCTGAAGCAACTAAGGTAAAGGATGCCATTAATAATGATGGTTCTTTATCTCAATCTGACAAAGACAGTCAAAATGCGGAAGTGGATTCATACAAGATTGCAGGAGAACAATCAATCGATAGCGCGACCGATTCTAACGGCATTAACCAAGCTTTAAGTGACGGTGAAAATAATATTGACTCAAGTCACGTAAAAGGACAAACGAGCAATGATCAAAATAATGTAAATGATTCAAATGCCGATAGTTCCAGTGATAATCAAAATAGCCAAAGTACAATTAGTAATCAATCACTACAATCAAGTGCCGAATCAATGTCATCGGGTGCCTCTTTAGTCAGCTCTGCATCAAGTTCGAACGAAAGTGATGATGGGCTATCATTAAGGGATGGCTCTTCTGATGCACCTGCTGATAGCAATACTTATATTAGTGGACCCGGTGGAGCAACTGGTAAACAATATAAGAATGCCATTGCCAACACTAAGTTAACTTATGACGGGGTAAATGATGACCCTTCTACTAATAAATACATGATTAACTTCCAATTTGGATCCGATTTAATTAGTACTACTGGTGGGGTTGACCGTGTTCTAGAGTTCGCATTGAACTTGAGTCCAAACCTATCAAGCAAAGTTAGCAGGGTAACTGTTACCAATGATGATGGTACTAAAGATCTAACCATGAATAATGGTAGATATTATATTAAGTACAAGACCGGTAAAGTTGTCGGTGGAAATATTGATATATCAGTTTATGTTGATCCAATTAAGGTAACTCCTGGGGACTGGATTTCAGCATTCATGTCAACCCATAGAGAATATAGTAATGGAAATCTTATACCAACTAGTACTCAAATTGCCTTCTCATCAACAAGAAGTTTGACATATGACCAATTCGGTAATGACTTTAATTCTAAATTACTTGCCCAATTGCAAGGTAAAGTTTTAAATGACTTAAATCAAACATCTCCATTGAACCAAACTACCCAACTTAAGAATAACTACGTTTCTAAAATCAACGCTGTTACCACCAATGATGATTTCGTTAATGTTTTAAACTCCATCAAAAATGCATATAAAGCAGATAACAGTTCGTTGTCTAATGCTATTTCACAACTAAGCAGTCAAGCAGCAACTTCTACAAACAATGTTTCCAATCTTGGGAATTTACCTGCTAATGATAAGCAAACCGCTAACAATTCGATTAACAGTGCTTTACAAACCGCTAAATCGAATGTGATGGGTGTTTCTCAATCAAGTGACATTACTGGTGCTTTATCAGATGGTATTAATTCCATTAAAAAAATTGAATTACAAGCAACCATTAATTCAGCCATTAATGATATTAACAATGCTGTTGCAAATACCACTAATAAAATCAATTCGGATATTACACTATCTAAAGAAAATGCAGATAAACAACTTAAATCAGTTTCAGAACATAAGACTTCTTACACCGGGTTGATTCAATCAAGTAACGATGTATCAAAGATTTCAGGTTTACGTGATAATGCTGTTAACCAAATTAATAGTGACTATACTCCAGGGCCTTCTTTGAGTACGCAAAAACAAACGGCCAAAAATAGTTTAGATAATGAAGCCAACAAAATTAAAGCTGCAATTGATGCTGATAATACATTGACCAATGATGAAAAGAATCGTCAAAAGAGTAAGGTGGATAGCATTAAAGCAGCAGCACAATCCCAGATTGATTCTGCCACTAATGCTGATGGTGTAAACAATGCACAAAGCCAAGGAATTTCTTCAATCGACAATGCATATCAAACAAGCTCAACCTCATTAGCTGATCAGCAAGCTAATGCAAAAGGCCGATTGGATGCTGAAGCAACCAAGGTCAAACAAAAAATTGATGCTGATAATAGTTTAACTAGCTCAGAAAAAGCAACTCAAAAAGCCAATGTCGATAGTGTAAAAGCAATTGATCAAGGAAAAATTGATGCTGCAACCAATGTTGATGACATTAATGCAGCATTCCAACAAGGAATTAACGATATCGATAGTCAATATGCCACAGCTAAGACATCACTATCTGACCAAAAATCTAATGCGAAGTCCCAATTGGATGCTGAAGCAACCAAGGTCAAACAAGAAATTGATGCTGACAATA
>NZ_JXDF01000004.1 GCF_001308195.1 Apilactobacillus kunkeei
CTATCTGACCAAAAATCTAATGCGAAGTCCCAATTGGATGCTGAAGCAACCAAGGTCAAACAAGAAATTGATGCTGACAATAGTTTAACTAGCTCAGAAAAAGCAACTCAAAAATCTAATGTAGATAGTGAAAAGTCAACTTATCAAGGTAAGATTGACGAGGCCACCAATGCTGATGATATCAAAACGGCATCTCAACAAGGTATCAAAGACATCGATGCTCAATACGTTGCAGGTAAGACATCAGTAGCCGATCAAAAATCCAATGCAAAAGCCCAACTGGATGCTGAAGCAACCAAGGTCAAACAAAAAATTGATGCTGACAATACTTTGACTAGTGATGAAAAAGCAAAGCAAAAGGCCAATGTTTACAGCACTAAATCAATTGATCAAACTGCTATTGATATGGCAACCAATGCTGATGATATTAATACTGCATGGCACAAAGGCATCCAAGATATTGATAATCAATACATTCCTGGTAAGACATCTCTAGCGGACCAAAAGGCTAATGCTAAGAGTCAATTAGATGCGCAAGCAGCCAAGATTAAGAGTGATATCGAAAATGATGCAACATTAACGCAAAATCAAAAGAATGACCAAATGAATCAGTTAGCAGCTCATAAAGTTGCTGCTGAGCAAGCAATTGATAATGCTGCTGATGCTGATGGCATTAATAAAGCATTGGATGATGGTAATTCAAATATGGCAGAAGACCATCAACCTGGCCAGGCAATTGATAATCAAAAGGCATCTGCAAAACAAGCTATTCAAGCTGAGGCCAACAAGGTAAAAGCTGCTATTGCTGCCGATTCCAGTTTGACTAGTGAAGAAAAAGATAATCAAAATAGTGCTGTAGATTCAGCTTTTGCCGCGGCCCAAAGTAATATTGACCGTTTAACAAATGCCGACGATATCAATACAGCAAAGAAGCAAGGTATAACAGACGTTGATGGCAAACACGTATCAGGTACACCATTAGATACGCAAAAATCTACCGCTAAGTCACAAATTACTAATGAAGCAAACAAGATTAAGCAAGACATCGCAAACGATGCAACATTAACTCAAGCGCAAAAAGATGCTCAAACTGCTAAGGTAAATGCCGACGCAGATGCCGCATCAAAGGCAATTGATAATGCAAGTGATGCCGACAGTGTTAATAAAGCAATCAGTGATGGAACAAGCAACATTGATGCTGATCACACTTCCAAGGCACCAGTAGACAGTCAAAGATCAGATGCTTTAAACCAATTAGATGAAAAAGCAGCTAAGGTTAAACAAGACATCGCAAACGATGCAACATTAACTCAAGCGCAAAAGGATGCTCAAACTGCCAAGGTAGACGCCGACGCAGCCGCTGGTAAACAAGCAATCCAAAACGCTACTGATGCTGATAGCATCAACAAGGCACTAAGTGATAACAGTGGTCAAATCGCTAAAGACCATCAACCAGGAAGCTCAGTTGATAATCAAAAGGATTCTAACAACACTAACTTGGATGCTGAAGCAACCAAGGTTAAGAACCAAATCGATGCTGACGTTTCATTAACTGGTAAAGAAAAAGACCAACAAAAGAGTAATGTGGAAAGCGTAAAGGCAGCTGCTGAAGCTAAGATTAATGCTGCAACTAATGCTGATGGTATTAAGGCTGCATACGACCAAGGTATCAAAGATATTGATGCTCAATATGTTCCAGGAAAGACTTCATTACCTGACCAAAAGGCTAATGCAAAAGCTCAATTAGATGCCCAAGCTGCCAAGATTAAGCAAGACATCGCAAACGATGCCACATTAACCCAAAGTCAAAAAGATGCCCAAATGGCCAAGGTTGATGCTGATAGACAATCAGCTGAATCAGCAATTGACAATGCTAAAGATGCCGATGGTGTTAACCAAGCAATTAGCGATTGGAATGGAACTATTGAAAAAGATCACCAACCAGGTAAGCCAATTGCTGATCAAAAAGCTGACGCTAAGGCAGCTATTCAAGCTGAAGCTGACAAGGTTAAAGCGGCAATCGATGCAGACCCAACTTTAACTAGTGATGAAAAGGCTGATCAAAAGAACAAGGTTGATAGTGTAAGCTCTGCTGAACAAGCTAAGATTGATGGTTTAACAAATGTGGATGACATCCATAACCAAATCACTCAAAGTGTGTCCGACATTGATGATGTACACCAATCAGGTGAGAGTTTAGCCGACCAAAAGGCAGCTGCCAAGTCACAATTGGATGCTCAAGCAGCTAAGATTAAACAAGACATCGCAAATGATGTGACATTGACTCAAGCTGATAAGGATGCTCAAAGCGCCAAGGTTGATGCAGATACAAATGCCGGCAAACAAGCAATCGACAACGCAGCTGATGCTGATAGCATTAACAGCTTGATTAAAGACAACAAAGATAAGATTGCTGCCGACCACGTTTTACATGCATCGGTAGATGACCAAAAGGCAAGTAATAAGAAGACATTGGACGACCAAGCAGCCAAAGTTAAACAAGATATCGCAAACGATAACACATTGACTCAAGCTGAAAAGGATGCTCAAACTGCTAAGGTAGAAGCTGATAAGGAAGCTGCTGAAAAGGCAATCGACGCTGCCTTAGATGCTGAAGGTGTCAAGAAAGCCACTGATGCTGGTAACGATAAAATCAATGGTGACCATGTACCAGGTGAATCAGTTGATGATCAAAAGGCTGCTGCTAAGAAGCAATTGGATGACCAAGCAGCTAAGATTAAACAAGACATCGCAAACGATACAACATTAACTCAAGCTGAAAAAGACGCCCAAAGCGCAAAGGTTGACGCTGATAGAGACGCTGGCGAAAAGGCCATTGATGGCGCAATTAATGCCGATGACATCAACAAGTTAATCAGTGACACTACAGGTAAAATCAATGTTGACCACACTTCAGGCCAAGCAGTAGCTGATCAAAAGACAGCTAAGAAGAATGACCTAGATACAGAAGCGAACAAGGTTAAGGCAGCTATTGATGCTGACAACACCTTAAGTCAAGCCGAAAAGGATGCTCAAAAGGCAGCCATTGATGCTGATGTTAACGCTGGTAAGAAGGCTATTGACGCTGCTTCCAACGCAGAAGGTATCAAACAAGCCGTAGACAGTACCAACCAAAAGATTGATGGTGAACACCATTCAGGTAAGTCTGTGGCTGACCAAAAGAATGATGCTAAGTCACAAATGGATGCTGAAGCCGATAAGGTTAAGGCAGCTATTGACGCTGATGACACTTTGACCGGTGCCGAAAAAGCACAACAAAAGAAGAATGTTGATGATGCTAACAAAGCTGCCCAAGCTAAGATTGATGATGCTTCAAATGCAGATGAAATTAACGGTGCAATCAAAGATGGTAATACTAATATTGATGGTCAACATAAATCAGGTACATCAGTTAAGGATCAACAAGATGCTGCTAAGAAGCAATTAGATGATCAAGCAGCTAAGATTAAGAATGATATTCAAAATGATGTAACATTAACTTCTGACCAAAAGAAGGAACAAACAGATAAGGTAGATGCAGACAAGACTGCTGCTGAAAAAGCTGTATCTGCTGCTACAAATGCAGACGATATTAATAAGGCAATTAGCAATGGAAACGATAAAATTTCTAATGACCATCAATCAGGGACATCATTAGATAAGCAAAAATCTGACGCCAAAAATGCGGTTGATGCTGCAGCTAAAAGTACAAAAGATAAAATCGATTCTGATAACACCTTAACCAGTGCAGAAAAAGAAGCACAAAAGAACAAGGTTGATAGTGAAGCAGAAGATACTAAGAAGAACATTGATGCAGCAACTAATGCAGACGATATCAATGATTTATCTGACAGAATGATTGGAAATGTTGATAACAACTATGCACCAGGAACACCATTGTCAGATCAAAAATCTGCTGCTAAGAAACAACTATCTCAAAAATTAGATGATTTAATTAAACAAATCTTCGATGATGACACATTAACTACCGACCAAAAGAATGCTCAAAAAGCTCAAGCAACTTCAGATATGAATGAAGCTTCAAATGCAGTTGATAACGCCAAAGATGCAGATAGCATTAACAAAGCAGTTAGTGATGGTAACGGTAAGATTAATGCTGATCATAAACCAGGCACATCAGTAGATGATCAAAAGTCTGCCGCTAAGCAACAATTAGAAGCACAAGCTGCTAAGACTAAACAAGACATCCAAAACGATGCCACATTAACTCAAGCACAAAGGGATGCCCAAGTTGCTAAGGTAGATGCAGACAAGACTGCTGCTGAAAAAGCGGTTGATGATGCCACAGATGCTGATTCCATTAACAAGGCAATTGCTGATGGAAACAACAATATTTCTAACGATCATCAATCAGGAACTTCAGTAGATACTCAAAAGGACAACGCCAAAGCTCAACTAGATGCTGAAGCAACCAAGGTTAAGAGTGATATCGACGCAGATAACTCCTTAACCAGTGATGAAAAAGACGTTCAAAAGGCTAAGGTTGATGCCGATGTCAAAGCCGGAAAAGAAGCTATCGACAATGCCACAGAAGCTGATAACATCAACAAAGCAGTTAGTGATACTAACGCTCAAGTTGATAAGGAACACGTACCAGGCACACCAGTAGATAGTCAAAAATCTGTTGCTAAGAAACAATTGGAAGACCAAGCTACTAAGATTAAGCAAGACATCACAAATGACGCCACATTGACCCAAGCAGAAAAGGAAGCACAAATCGCTAAGGTTGAAGCTGACAAGACTGCTGGAGAAAAGGCAATTGATGATGCCAAGAACGCGGATACAATTAACCAAGCATTGGTTGATAGCAATAACTCTATCGTTTCTGATCACGTTCCAGGTAAGTCACTAACTGACCAAAAGGACGCAGCTAAGAAGCAACTAGATGCTGAAGCTGACAAGACCAAGGCAACCATTGATGCTGACAAGACATTGACTAGTGCTGAAAAAGCACAACAAAAGGCTAATGTGGATGCCAAGAACAAGGCAGCCCAAGACAATGTTGATGCTCAAACTAATGCTGACAACATCAATGCAATGACTGCTCAAGGTGTTGAAGAAATTGATGCTCAATATGTACCAGGTAAGGTTTCATTGAGTGATCAAAAGACTAATGCCAAGGCTAAACTTGAAGGAGAAGCTACTAAGGTTAAGAACGATATCTTAAATGACGCCACATTAACTAAGGCAGAAAAGGATACCCAAATGGCTCAAGTAGATGCTGATAAGGCCGCTGGAGAAAAGGCTATCGAAGATGCTTTAGATGCTGATGGTATTAACCAAGCAGTCAGTGATAGCAATGCCAAGATGGATGCCGATTACGTTCCAGGCAAGACTTCACTACCAGACCAAAAGAGCAACGCCAAGGCTCAATTAGATGCCCAAGCTGCCAAGATCAAGAATGACATCGCAAATGATGCCACTCTAACCCAAGCAGAAAAGGATGCTCAAATGGCTCAAGTAGATGCTGATAAAGCTGCCGCTGAACAAGCCATCGACAACGCACCAGACGCTGACAGCATTAACCAAGCTATCAGCAATGGTAATACTAAGATTGCTTCTGACTATGTTCCAGGCAAACCAGTTGATGACCAAAAGAGTGCCGCTAAGGCTGACCTAGATGCCAAGGCCGCTAAGGTTAAGAATGACATCGCAAACGATGCCACATTGACTCAATCTGAAAAGGATACTCAAATGGCCAAAGTTGACGCTGATAAAGCAGCCAGTGAACAAGCTATTGATAATGCAACTAATGCTGATAGCATTAACCAAATCATCAGCGACACCAACGCAAAGATTGATGCAGATCATGTTGCCGGTCAATCATTGGATGCTCAAAGATCAGCTGCAAAGGCAAGAATTGAAGAAGAGGCCAACAAGGTTAGAGCGGCAATTGATGCTGATAAAACATTGAGCAGTGCTGAAAAGGCACGTCAAAAGAAGAATCTTGAACGTGCCAAGGTCAATGCTGAAGCAGAAATTGATTCATCAAGAAATGCAGATACCATTAAAGCTAGGATTTTGCCACAATTACACATCTTGGATATTCAACATGTTAAGAAACAAAACAACGGAAGTGGTCCTGAACAAACTATTCCACGTAATGTTTACATGGTTAAGAACTTCTACAGATACCTAAGCACTACCTTCACTAAGAAGAACCGTGTTCAAGGTTACAAGGCTACATCCCGTCCAAACGCTGTAATGTTTAGAATCATCGGTGAAACTACCAACAAGAACGGTGTAAAGAGATACAAGGTATACCAAATCGTTGTTAAGAAGAACGGCTCATTCAAAGTGGACCGTAAGAAGTGGGGTTACATCACCGCTAAACCTTCTTACATGAGACCTTTGTACTACCGTAGCAACGTTCAACAAATCAAGGTTATTGGTAAGGGAATCCGTGAATACAAGAACGTTAAGTTAAGTAAGGCTGTGAAGGGCTACAAGCACGGTACTGTTTTGAAGGTCAAGGCAGTCAAGAAGTACGGTAGCACATACAGATTACAATTAACTAACGGTCACTACATTACCGCTAACAAGAACTTGGTTCGTAAGCAAACAACACCACGTAACGTCTACATGGTTAAAGGATTCTACAGATACTCAAGTGTTAACTTCAGTCACAAGAACAGAATCCAAGGTTACAAGAAGCAAGCTCGTCCAAACGCTGTGATGTTCAGAATTGTTGGCGAAACTACCAACAAGAATGGACTAAAGAGATACAAGGTATACCAAATCGTTCGTAACAAGAAGGGACTATTTAGAGTAGATCACAAGAAGTGGGGTTACATCACCACTAAGCCTTCATACGTAAAACCTTTGTACTACAGCAGCAAGGTACGTTCGGTTCGCGTAATCGGTTCTAGAATCCGTGCCTACAAGAACGTTAAGTTAACTAAGTCTGTTAAGTCATACAAACGCGGAACTGTTTTGAACGTTAAAGCAGTGAATAAGATTGGTACTACTTACAGATTGCAATTAACTAATGGTAGTTACATCAGTGCTAACAAGAACTTAGTTCAAAAAATTAAATAACATTTGCTTAAAATGATTTAGGCAAACGAAAAAACGACTCGCCAGTAATTGGTGGGTCGTTTTTTATATTTATTTTGACAAACTAGGAAAATCCACTTAGTATAATTAATTATTAGAAAACGATTAGAGAAATTGAGTGATGACGATGAAGATTATCAATACATTGGGCCCTAAGCAGACCGATAGCTATCAAGCCGCCCAGTATCTTGCAGAAAGACAAGAAGTGGATATCAGACTACACGCTAGTTTTGATGATATTTATAGTGACCTAGCAAAACTAAAAGGGCAATATATGTTGGTACCAGTGGCTTTCCGCAGTGCGCAAAGTAATGATAACTGGGTCGATAATAACTACAAATACGTCGATCAACTAAAGATTATCGATACTTTTTTCCTACCGACCATGCCGATGATTTTGGTGCATAATCTACACCAAGATAATCAAAAAGTCGTTTTACACCCTGCTACATCAGCGTTCTTACATGATTTTGACGTCGATTTAATCCATGACTACGTTTCCAGTAAACCAGAAGCACTGAAAAATTTTTTACGCGGTGATTATGCCTATGCGATTGTCAGTGAGGAATGGTTTGAAAGCTCGACGAATCAAGGGATTGACGGTAGTCAGTTTGAAGTGATTAAACGTTTTTCTCCTACCATGATTTGGTGTCTGTATAAAATAATTGGCAAATAAACGTTGACAATTATTGCGTTTAGAATTATGCTTTCTCTAATGATAATTTAATGATATTTTAATTTAAAACCGAAGGAGGATGTAATTTATGAAGAACTTAGCAGCCAGTTATTATAGCAACTATTGGTACTTTATGTAGTGCTTGCATTTGATTTGTTGGATGCAAGCACATGATGCTTGTATCTAACGAAGTTGCTATAACAAATTCGATTAGATACCTGTAAAGTCTAATCGAGTTGCTGTTAAGTGGGAGTTCGCCCGAATACTAACCGTTCGATTAGATGATTAACTAAAAAATCTAGTCGAAGGTATAACCATAAATTATATTCTTTTAGAAAACGTCGACTAGATTTTGTCTAGTCGGCGTTTTTTTACTTCAGGGGGAATTAAAAATGGAAATGATTAATGAGGATCACAATATTCATATTACAAGTAAGAAGAGATTATCTTTAGCGTTATTCATCAATTACTTCGTGCATGGCATGGTATTGGTAATCTTGATGCAAAACATGTTGTCACTGGCACATAGCTGGTCAACTTCCATCGCAGTCGTGTCATACGTAATTTCCGGTATCGGAATTGGCCGTCTGATTGCATACCCAATCACAGGAATCCTATCCGATCGACTAAACAGAAAGACATTCGTATTAATTGGCATGATTTTATACATCATCTTCCTATCTGCGATGCCATTTGCTAGCAACATTGTATTCGCGTACATATTAGCAATCTTGGCAGGTGTTGGGAACTCAGCATTGGATGCTGGAACCTACACCACTTTGGTTGAAATTAACAATGGTTCAGGTAAGTCGACAGTGTTAATCAAGGCCTTCATGTCAGCGGGGGATTTCATCCTACCACTACTAGTCTTTTTCCTAGATAGCAGACATTTATGGTTTGGAATTTCATTCATTCTTCCTGCGACCATCTTGATTTTGAACTTAGTCAACATCCTAAGTATCAAGTTCCCAGACATTCAACAAATTAACGACAGCATGGAAATGATTAGTTCATCTATCAGCAAGGTAAAGAAGATTTTTGCCACTATCGGATTACTGGTATACGGATACACTTCAATGGCTTTAATGCTTATCTTCACCCAATGGATTACTTTGTACGGCCTAAAAGTGCTTCACCTAAGTGCGATTACCTCACACTTCCTACTTTCCTTGTACAGTATCGGATCAATTACCGGGGTGTTAGTAATTTCATTTATTTTGAAACAAAAATCATGTGAAGAACTACTAGTCGTTATCTTGAACTTGACCGCTTTATTAGCACTTGTCGTGATTAACCTAGCAACAACAACGCTAGTCGTTGAAGCGGCCAGTCTAGTATTTGGCTTCTCAGCAGCTGGAGGGGTAATGCAAACTGGTCTAACAATCTTCATGAAACTATTCCCTAAGCACAGAGGCGCCATCACCGGAATCTTCTACTTCTTCGGTAGTATCGCTTCACTAACCGTCCCATTGGTAACTGGTTTCCTATCAACCAAGGGCATTGGTTTAGCATTCAACTTCAGCATCCTAATCTCACTAATCAGCTCAGTCTTCGTGATTTTAGTAATGATAATTATGAAATCCAACAAGGAGTAGGGCCATGCAAGAAATCAGAAAACAAATTACCGACATTGATAACGAGATTATCAAGTTGTTAGAACAACGCTTTGAACTATGTAAGAAGGTTGGCGAGATTAAGCGTGCAAACAATCTCCCAATCTTAGACGAAAAAAGAGAACAAGAGGTTCTAGCGGGGATTGAATCCACCGCAACAAAGTACGGCGAAGAAATCAAAATCGTCTTTGAAGAAATCATGCAACAAGCTAAAAATATCGAATAGGAGAATCAACTATGAACTTTATCACAGCAGGAGAATCACACGGACCGCAATTAACTGGAATCTTAGAAGGTGTTCCAGCAGGATTAAAACTAGATATCGACGCGATTAACGATCAACTAGCCAAACGCCAAGGTGGTTACGGTCGTGGTAACCGCCAGGCCATAGAACACGATGTTGTTCAAATTACCGGTGGGGTTCGCCACAAGATTACCTTGGGTTCACCAATTTCATTAACCGTGATGAACAGAGACCACAAGCACTGGAACGAAATCATGGACCCAACTGCAGAAGAAACCGCGGAAAACTCAGTCAGAAAGGTGACTCGTCCCCGTCCTGGTCATGCCGACCTAGTTGGTGGGATGAAGTACAACCACCGCGATTTTAGAAACGTTTTGGAACGTTCATCCGCCAGAGAGACCGCTATGCGTGTCGCTATCGGTGCCATCTGCAAACAACTACTAGAACAATTAGGCATCAACATTGTGGGCTACGTCAAACAAATTGGCCAAGTTAACGCCGACGTTGACCATCTACTACCGGTAGCTGAAATCGAAGACAAGATTAAGAACAATGACCTACGCGTTTTAAATGAAGACAAGGTCGATGAAGTCCACGCCATGATTGATCAAACCAAACGTGATGGTGATACCCTTGGTGGAATTATCAAGGTCGTTGCCGAAAACGTCCCAGCTGGTTTGGGTAGCTACACTGGGTGGAATCAAAAATTCGATGCCCGTCTAGCGTTCGCCGCAATGGGTGTGAATGCCATGAAGGGGGTCGAAATCGGTGAAGGATTCGCAGCGGCTACCAAGTTTGGTAGTCAGGTAATGGATCCAATCGACTGGAACGAAGAAAAGGGTTGGTTTAGAGACTCCGACAATCTTGGTGGGTTCGAAGGTGGAATGACCAACGGAATGCCAATTATTGTCCAAGCCGCAATGAAGCCAATTCCAACACTATACAAACCTTTAAAGAGTGTCGACGTTAACAGCAAGGAAGTCAGCAAGGCCAACATCGAACGTTCAGACGTAACGGCGATTGTTCCGGCTTCCATCGTGATTGAAAGTGTAATTGCGATTGAAATTGCCAATATCATTACCGAAACTTTCGACGGCAGCAACATGGAAAGATTAACCAGACAACTAAAGGATTACAGACAAGAAATTAAGGAATTCTAGGAGGAAAAGCGATGAAAAAATTAGTAGTAAATCTGAATACTGGTTTGCATGGCGACCTAGCAGTTCCAGGTGACAAAAGCATTTCTCACCGCAGTGTCATCCTGTCTTCCATCAGTGAGGGCACCAGTCACATTCATCACTTCCTAGCTTCCGACGACTGTATTTCCACCATCAATGCCTTCCGTGAAATGGGCGTAAAAATTGATTTAGCTGGGGATGAACTAACTGTAGACGGCGTCGGTTTGAATGGATTACAAGCACCGCAAACTAAGTTAGACATGGGGAACTCCGGAACCACCACCCGTTTACTATCAGGCCTATTGGCCGCCCAAAAGTTCACCACAGAATTGATTGGTGATGACTCATTATCCAAACGACCGATGAAACGCGTGAGTGAACCGTTATCAATGATGGGTGCCTCAATTGAAACTACCGACGGCCACTTACCAATGACCATTAATCCTGGGTATATCAAGGCGGTGAAATACGACTTACCAATTGCGAGTGCGCAGGTCAAAAGTGCGATTATCCTGGCTGCTTTAAATGCCGATGAGGACAGTGTCATTATCGAACCACAGGTGACCAGAGATCACACCGAAACGATGCTGAATCAGTTTGGTGATAGTGTGATTGAAAGACACGGCAATGCAATTACTGTTCATCACCAACCTAAATTAACCGCACAGGACCTCAATGTTACTGGCGATATCTCATCAGCCGCATTCTTCTTGGTCGCCGCCACATTGGTACCAAACTCACACATTGTGTTGAAAAACGTCGGCATTAATCCCACTAGAACTGGGATTTTAGACGTATTAATCAAAATGGGTGCTAACATAAAACTACTTAATCAAACCAACGGCAGTGAACCAACCGCCGACATTGAAGTGACATACACACCGGATTTAAAACCAATCGAAGTGAATGAAGAAAGTATCCCATTGATGATTGATGAGTTACCCTTGGTGGCCTTATTGGCTGCTAGAGCTAATGGTCATAGCACCATCACCGGTGCCGAGGAACTGCGTTTTAAAGAAACTGACCGCATCAAGACGGTGGTAGAAGAACTTAGCAAAATCGGCATTCACATTGAAGAACTACCCGATGGTTTTTCAATCGATGGTGCCAAGGATTGGCAGGTAGTCGATTCCTCATTGGACAGTCACGGTGATCATCGAATCGGGATGACTTTGGCGGTGGCAGCACTGTTATTAGATACTGACGTGCAATTGAATGGCGAAGATGCGATTAGCATTTCCTACCCACAATTCTTCGACCACTTACAAAATTTATCAGACTAGGAGGTGTCGGGATGGACGCAATTATTATTGGATTCATGGGCAGTGGTAAGACCACCGTCACCCAGTTATTAGCCGAGAAGTTAAACGTGAAATTCATGGACTTGGATAGTCTGATTGTCGACCACATTGGCCAATCGATTAGCGACTTCTTCGAAGACAATAGTGAAGAAAAGTTTCGAGAAGTTGAGACCAAGGTTTTAAAACAATCGGTTAGTCTAAACGGCATCTTAGCGACTGGTGGAGGTACGCCAATCTACAACGTTGATGTCATCAAGAACATGGACTTGCCGGTCTTTTTATTGGATGCCAAAGACGAGACCATCCAACGTCGGCTAAGTGAAAACGAGGGCCGTCCACTAGTAGATAAGCACGGGTTAAATGGGATTATCGAGTTGAAGCATGAACGAGACGTCATCTACAACGAGCTATCCGACCACACTATTTTTACCGATGACAAGACACCCTTAGAGGTGGCAGACGAAATACTAAATATCCTAAGCAAATAAAAAAGACTGCTCAAACGAGCAGCCTTTTTATTTTGTTATTGAATCGATGTTTTCTTTGTTTCTGGACCAAAAATCGCGATGAATAGTGAAGCAAAGATGGCAATCGCAGAGATAGCGATGAATAGGGATGTAACCCCATGAGCCTTAATAATCCAAAGAACAAAGTAAGGGGAAAGTGTCGTCAATAGTTTAGCAACACCGTTTGCATAACCATTTCCTCTGAATCGAAAGTCAGTGGTAAATAGTTCAGGAGCATATACGGAGATGTTGCTGGCCATTGATAGGTACATAAGCATGGTTAGTACAAAACCATTAATCAAAATACCGGCACTAGTAGTTTCAAAAGCATACATAATTCCGGCAACCGCAATAAGTACAAAAGAAGGAACAATTGTCTTCTTTCTACCAATCACATCGACTAGGATTACTCCCATCAATGCACCAAGGGGAGCACCTGTCATCATGATGGTGGAGAACCACATTGAGTGAACGATGTTTAGTCCACGACTCAATAACAAGGTTGGTACCCATGATGTGAACATGTATTGGCAAAGCAAAGTAGCGGACACACCGACAGTAGCGATGATGGTACCTTTGAAGCGACTGATGTGACCGTTGTCGTTTTTCTTCATTTGGTTCTTATCATAGTGGCCATTCTTTTCTAGTTGGTTGATAATGACGTTTGCTTTCTTGTCATCATGATGACTGATTAGCCAACGTGGTGACTCTGGTAGATTACGACGCATGAACCAAACAATTAGCGCGAATACACCTAAAACGATGAACATTGAGCGCCAACCGAATCGACTTATCAAAATAGTAGACAAGAAGAAACCAAAAGGTGCCCCCAGGTTGGCAATCACTGAGGCAAAGCCACTCCATTTACCTCTGTTTTTAACGGGAGCAAATTCGCTAACCATCGCAAACCCGGTAACGACTTCCGCACCTAATCCGATTGCAGCAATGAAGCGCATAAAGATTAGGAAATAGATGTTAGGAGAGAAGGCAGCAATTAATGTTGCGAACCCAAAGATTAATAGATTCCATTGAAATGCACTGCGTCTACCAAAGTAATCACCGATAAATCCAGTAATAATTGATCCGATAAATAAACCAAAAAATCCGGCAGATAAGAACATTGAACCCTGTGTCAGGCTAGCAAAGTGGGTGGTAACAATTGATGAGTTAACATTGCTTGCCATATAAACGTCTGAGCTATCCAGCAGTAGTCCGACTCCGACTAAACTAAACACCTTAAAAAACAAAGGTGATTCTTTTGCAGAGTCCATTCTTTCGCCAAGATTATTCTGGCTATCAATCATATTGATCATAAGCATTATCCTTTCGTGATAAAAAAATGTTGGATTTATCCCATTTATCCATGACCATTCATAATTTCAGACTGAGTATATTCCTCGAGTTTTTTTATTTCAAATTAAAATTGGTCTAAATCATGTGAATTATTTGTTTATAACCATTCTAAATAAAACGAAAAAGGGCGTGAAATCGGTGTTAAAACAAGTTTTAGACAGTATGTCTATAAAGTGAAAGTTTGTGAAAAGTGAAGGGATATAAAATTTGCTTATTCTACCATTAGAAAGTTTAATATAAGGGGTATTTTTGATCATTGACACGCTACAAACGTTTATTTAATAGGATTTAAATTCTTTTACAACTTGTACTATTATATCTAGTATGACTTTTAAACTTTTCTCGGGGTGTTATTCTATTCACAATCTCAGAGGCGCAAACAATAATCATTATCATTTTAAAATAATGATAAATTGATAACGCCGAAGAGCATTCTAAAATATGTGATCTAATTTACCGAGAAATTAGACTTAAGTTTTTTAAAGAGAGCATTGGTTGCTGTGACAATGCATTAACTTAAATCGAAAAGTCGATATTATGATGAATTTTTTTCGAGAAATTCTGGTGCGACTACCATTATCAATGTCTGAGTATATATCTGGTGAATGTGAATTCGAGAAAGTACTCAATGAGGCTGGTTATGTGAGTAATCAGCGAATAAAGGTGGTACCACGTTAGGCGTCCTTTCTATTCTGACCATTTAAATGGTTTGGGATAGTTAGGACGTTTTTTATTTATAGATGAAATGGAGGAATTGTTATGACAAAAGAGGATAAGAAGATTCAGATTTTTGATACATCACTAAGAGACGGTGAACAAACCATTGGAGTGAACTTTTCCATTGATCAAAAAGTAAAGATTGCTCAACAAATGGAAAAATGGGGAGTCGACGTCATTGAAGCTGGTTTTCCAGTCGCTTCAAAGGATGACTTTAAAGCCGTGAAGGCAGTAGCGGAGAGTGTTAATCGAGTTTGCGTCACTGGTTTAGCCAGAGCCAAACAAGGCGACATCGATGCATGTGTGGAAGCAACCAAGAATGCTAAGCACAAACAAATCCATGTCTTTATCGGGACTAGCCCAATTCACCGTGAATACAAATTGAACATGACCAAAGAAGAAAACTTAGCTGCCATTCATAAATGGGTTAGCTATGCTAGACAATTCTTCGACATCGTTCAATTCTCACCTGAAGATGCAACCAGAACTGAACCTGACTACTTAGTAGAAGCAATCAATACAGCCATCGATGCTGGCGCAAGTGTTATCAACATTGCAGACACCGTTGGATATACCAATCCAATCGAGTTTGGCCAGTTATTCGATTACTTAAGAGCAAACGTTGAACGTTTTGACGACGTAGTCTTCTCCGTTCATTGTCATGATGATTTAGGAATGTCGGTCGCAAACGCAATCGCCGGAGTTCAACACGGTGCCTCAAGAATTGAAGGAACCGTCAACGGAATTGGTGAACGTGCTGGAAATACAGCGCTAGAAGAAATTGCGGCGGCATTCATGGTCAGAAATGATTACTACCATTTCACCACTAACATTAATTTAAAAGAAACTAAAAAAACTGCAGATATGATCAGTGAATTTACTAAGATGGCGATTCCAAACAATAAAGCGGTGATTGGAAACAATGCATTCTCACATGAATCGGGAATCCACCAAGACGGGATGTTAAAGAATCGCAGCACCTACGAAATCTTAACTCCACAATCTGTTGGAATGGATGCGACCCACATCGTTTTAGGTAAACTATCTGGTTCACACGCGGTCATGCAAGAATTACAAAATATCGGTTTCGATGTTTCAAAAGAAGAAATGAAGAAGATTTTTCCAGTCTTCAAAAGTGTTGCCGACCATAAAGCAATTATTGACGACAACGACTTAAAAATAATTATGAAAAGAGTAGGAGTGATGTCTCATGCCTAATCAGATTACAGTACTAAAGGGTGACTACATTGGCCCTGAAATTATGAATGCCGGACTAAAAGTCTTAGAAGCCATTGCTAATAAATATGGATTCGATTATCAGATTGTTGAAGCCCCTTTTGGTGGCGAAGCGATTGATGAATGCGGTGATCCACTGCCGCCCAAAACCATCGAAAAATGCCAATCAAGTGATGCTGTCCTACTATCAGCGATTGGCGGACCGAAATGGGACCACGCTGAAAAAAGACCGGAACAAGGATTGTTACAGATTCGATCAAAGCTGAACCTATACAGCAACATCCGACCTACCAACATTTCTGAAGCGATGACGCAATATTCACCAATTAAGAATGCAAATGATGTCGACTTCGTTATTGTCAGGGAATTAACCAGTGGGATTTACTTTGGCACTCCACGTCATAAGGACGACTTCCAAGCCTTAGATACGATGTATTACACCAGAGAGGAAATCAAACGAGTTACCAAAATCGCGTTTGATATGGCGGAAAGAAGACGCCATCACGTGACGTTAGTTGATAAATCAAACGTCTTAGATACTTCCAAGTTCTGGCGAGAAGTTGTCGCAGAGGTTGCCAAGGATTACCCGGATGTGACATTAGATTACTGCTACGTTGATGCTGCTTCGATGAAGATTATCAGTAACCCTGGTCAATTCGATGTCATCTTAACCGAGAACTTATTCGGTGACATCTTAAGCGATGAGGCGGCACAAATTACCGGATCATTAGGAACCATTCCATCAATGAGTATCGGGGATGGCGGTCCGGCCTTATACGAACCAATTCATGGTTCAGCACCAGACATTGCCGGATTAGGCGTTTCCAATCCATTTTCAATGATTAATTCGGTGGCAATGATGTTAGCCAACTCGTTTAACCGCAACGACTTAGCACAAAAGATTTATCAAGCAATCAATCAAGTGATTACAGATGGCGCTGTTACACCGGACTTAGGTGGACACTACAAGACAGAACAAGTTACTGATGCAGTCATCGATAACATATGAAAGAGGGAATCAAAATGGCTAAAACAATGATTGATAAGATTTGGGATCAACACGTGATTAAAGGAAAAGAGGGTGAACCGCAATTATTATATGTAGATTTGCACTTACTTCATGAAGTTACCTCACCCCAAGCCTTTGAAGGTTTAAGGGAAAATAACCGTCCGGTCAGAAGAACCGATAAGACATTTGCCACCATGGACCATAATGTTCCAACCGTTGATATCTTCAACGTTAAGGACATGATTTCCAAGAAACAAATTGAAACATTAGGTCAAAACTGTAAGGACTTTGGCGTCCGCGTTGCCGACATGGGCCATGCCGACCAAGGAATCATTCATGCAATTGGACCACAGTTAGGTTTGACCCAACCAGGAATGTTAATTGTCTGTGGTGATTCACATACTGCCACCCACGGTTCATTTGGATCCATCGCTTTTGGGATTGGGACCAGTGAAGTCGAACACGTTTTAGCTACCCAGACTTTATGGCAAAACAAACCCAAGAAGATGGGAATTCGCGTTCACGGGAAGTTACCTAAGGGTGTCTATGCCAAGGACGTCATCATGGGCGTGATTGCCAGAGAAGGGGTTGCCTTTGGAACTGGATACGGTGCCGAATTCTACGGTGACACCATCAGAAACATGGAAATGGAAGAACGCATGACTTTATGTAACATGGCCATCGAAGGTGGTGCCAAGATGGCATGTGTCGCTTCTGATGAAAAGACATATGAATATGTTCGCGGTCGTAAATACGCACCAAAGAACATGGAAAAGGCGATTGCCCACTGGAAACAATTCTACACAGATGACGAAAGTGCATACGACAAAATCATCGACTTGGATGCTACCAAATTAGCACCATTTGTCTCATGGGGAACCAACCCAGGAATGGCCATCCCAATTGATAAGACCACTCCAGAGATTAAGAACGCAGATGATCAAAAGGCTTACGACTATGTACATTTACAACCGGGTCAATCACTTAAGGATGTCGATTTGAAATGGATATTCTTTGGTTCTTGTACCAACGGTAGATTATCCGATTTGAAGATTGCGGCCAGCATTTTAAAGGGTCGCCATATCGCTGAAGGCATCACCGCCTGGGTGGTTCCAGCATCTAGAACGATTAAGGAAACCGCTGAAAAGTTAGGCATCGATAAAATCTTCAAAGATGCTGGTTGTGAATGGCGTGAGCCAGGATGCTCGGCTTGTCTAGGGATGAACCCCGACCATGTTCCTGCCGGCATCCATTGTGCATCGACTTCGAACCGTAATTTTGAAGGACGCCAAGGGGTTGGTTCAATTACCCATTTAGCAAGTCCCGCAATGGTTGCTGCCGCAGCGATTCACGGTCACTTTATCGACATTAGAAAGGAAGCGATTTAGATGGATGCCATCAAAATTTTCTCAGCCAGATCAGTGCCATTAATGAATGACAACATTGATACTGACCAAATTATTCCAAAGCAATTCCTAAAGAACATCTTAAAGACTGGTTTTGGGAAGGACTTATTATACGATTGGCGTTATTTAAAACCCAACGTTCCTAATCCTGACTTTGTGTTAAATAAACCAGAAAGACAGGGTGCGCAAATTTTAGTCACCGGTGAAAACTTTGGTTGTGGTTCATCTAGAGAACACGCTGTTTGGGCTTTAAAGGACTACGGATTTAAGGTCATCATTGCTGGTGGATACAGTGACATCTTCTATATGAATAGTACTAAGAACGGGGTCTTAGCAATTAAATTACCTAAGGATCAACGCGAATACTTAGCAAACGTTCCACCAGAACAAAAAATTACCGTTAACTTAATCGATCAAAAGGTTCAAATCAACGACAAGGAATTTTTCTTCGACATTGATGAACGAATCAAATACAAACTAGTGAACGGATTAGATGATATCGCCATCACGATGAACATGATGGATGAAATTAAAGAATACGAAAGTCACATTCCTGACTTTAACTAATATTGGAGGCGTTTATTATGACCACACTTGAAGTAAAAGATTTACACGTAAGTTTCATTGACGAGGAAGAAGAAACATCCAAAGAGATTTTAAAGGGAGTCAACCTAACCATTAGAACCGGGGAAACCCATGCCATCATGGGACCCAATGGGACCGGTAAATCTACTTTATCCGAAACCATCATGGGTAATTCCAACTACACCATCACCCAAGGGGACATCTTAATCGATGGGGAAAGCATCTTAGATAAGACCGTCGATGAAAGAGCACGTGCTGGTTTATTCTTAGCCATGCAATATCCGGCAGAAATCAAAGGAATTACCAATGCGGAATTCATTCAAGCAGCGGTCAACGCCAGAAGAAGTGAAGACAACCCAGTGCCGGTTGGTGAATTCATCGATGAATTAGACCACAGTTTGAAAATCTTAAACATGAGCCAAGAAATGGTGGATCGTTACTTAAACGAAGGATTCTCCGGTGGTGAAAAGAAGCGTAACGAAATTCTCCAAATGATGATGATTAAACCTAAGTTTTCAATCTTAGACGAAATCGATTCAGGACTAGATATTGATGCACTCCAAGTTGTCTCACGTGGTGTTAATTCCATGGATAACAAGGAATTAGGAACATTAATGATTACCCACTACCAAAGAATCTTAAACTACATCAAACCAGATTTCGTTCACGTCATGATGGGCGGACGAATCGTTAAGACCGGTGACTCTAGCTTAGCTGCCGAACTAGAAAATAATGGATATGCCTCACTTAGAGACGAACTTGGATTAGACATTAATCTTACCGATGAAGATGTCTAATAAATAAGGGGGATTGGCCAATGATAAAAGATAAATTCATGCGTCAAATGAGTCCGGAAATGATCGAAGATTCAACATTTGATCAAGAACCAGAATGGATGACTGATTTCCGTCGTGACGCCTTTGAAAAGATGGCAACTAAGCAGTTACCACAAATTGATAAGATGGATTATCACGCTTGGAAGTTCATCAGCACTAATAACGATGACAAGAATCAAGAACAGGTGATTGATAATCACATCGAAAAAGAAATCGCTAACTACAGCATTACTACCATGGGAACCAAGACGATTGGGATGCACCCAAATGATGAAATGATTCAAAACAAAGTGATCTGTTGTGACTTTAAGACAGCGATTAGCAAGTATCCGGAAATTGTTCAAGAATACTTCACTAAGAACGAAGCGATGCAAAACAACCGCTTAAGCTGCCTTGAAAGCTCCATGATTAATAATGGAATCTTCATTTATGTACCCAAGAACGTTGAGTTAAAGGAACCCATCAGTGTCTACATGATTGAAAATAATTACCAAACCAAGTCTACCTTTAGCAGATTAATCGTTGTCGGAGATCAGAATAGTAAGTTCGATGTTGTCCAAAAATTAGGCAGTGTCGGTAGCAACAAGAAGGTCTCACACGTCAACATCGATGTCTACGCCAAGGACGATAGCAACGTTCAATTCTTCGCATTAGATGCCATGGGTGAACAAAATATCACCTACGTGATGCGCCATTCAGACGTTGGTAGAAAGGCGAAGATGAACTGGATGATTGGTTCATTCAATGATGGAAATACCATTTCAGACGTTTCCACCGATTTAAACGGTGAAGGCTCGAAGGGTAATACCAGAATCGTTTCATTAGCTAATGGCCGTCAACAACAAGGCATCAACACCAGAGTGACTAACTATGGTAAACATTCTGATGGTGAAATTAGCCAACGAGGCGCCATCTTAGATCGTGCCAAGATTGTGTTTAACGGAATCGGGAAGGTTGCCCATGGTGCTCATGGTGCCAACAACCAACAAGAAAACAGTGTTTTGATGTTATCAGATGAAGCGACAGGTGATGCTAACCCAATCTTATTAATTGATGAAAACGACGTAATTGCCGGTCACAAGGCCAGCATCGGTAAGATTGATGAACGTCAATTGTACTATCTAATGAGTCGCGGGATTAAACCCGAGGTAGCAAAGAAATTGGTAATTAGAGGTTTCCTAGGAATCATTCTTTCTCACATTCCATCAGAAGCCATTAAGGACCAAATGATTAATATCATTGAAGGAAAACTAGCCAATGGATAAATCTTCAATAAGAGAAGATTTCCCAATCTTGAGTCGTCGCATTAACGACGCACCGATGATCTATCTTGATAGTGCCGCTACCACACAAAAACCCCAAGTGGTTATCGACAAGATTACTGATTATTACACCAACACTAACGCCAATGTACATCGCGGTGTCAGCAGCATCTCGGTTCAAGCAACCGATGAGTATGAACAAGCCAGAGGAAAAGTCGCCAAGTTCATCCATGCTGAATCAGATCGCCAAATCGTTTTTACCAGATCAACAACCGAATCATTAAATTGGATTGCTAATGGATACGCGAAAGACAGATTAATGCCTGGCGATGAAATCGTCATCAGCGTGGCCGAACACCACAGTAATATCATTCCGTGGCAACAGGTTGCCGCAAGCACGGGAGCCAAATTAAAGTACGTCCAGGTCAATGATGATGGCCAAATCGACTTACACGATACCGAACGTCAGATTACTGACAAGACCAAGATCGTATCGATGGCGATGGTATCAAATGTCATGGGTGCCACCAATCCAGTTAAAGAGGTTACTAAGATGGCCCAGGCTGTGGGTGCCAAGATGATAGTCGACGCAGCCCAAGCCGCACCACACATGCCAGTGGATGTAACCGATATTGATTGCGATTTCTTAGCATTCTCCGGACACAAGATGTTAGCACCAACTGGCATTGGTGTCCTATACGGCAAGATGGATGTCTTAGACGAGATGGACCCAGTTCAGTTTGGCGGTGAAATGATTGATATTGTCTCAAGACAATCCGCAACTTTTCAACCGGTGCCACATAAGTTTGAAGCTGGGACACCCAACATTGCCGGAGCGATTGCCTTAGGCACAGCGATTGATTACCTAAATTCAATCGGGATGGACAACGTCCATGAATACGAGGAAGAACTTACGCAGTCCTGCATGCAAGAGATGCAAAAGATAGATGGAATCACGATTTATGGATCAGATGATTTCAAACATCATAACGGCATTATCACATTTAACATCAAAGGAATTCATCCCCACGATGTAGCAACCGGCCTTGATTTACAAGGCATCGAAGTAAGAGCGGGTCATCATTGCGCGCAACCATTGATGGACTACTTGGAAGTGGAATCCACCGTCCGAGTTAGCTTTTACTTCTACAACAATCAAGATGATGTCAAAAGGTTCATTGAAGCCTTAATCAACGTAAAGGAGTTCTTTGCCAATGGGAATCGACAGGATGAATCAATTATATAAATCCGTTATCTTCGATCATTCAATGCACCCTAGAAACTTTGGTTCTTTGGATAATTGCACCGGTTCCGTTGAACTAAGAAATCCTAGCTGCGGAGATATTATTAAGGTTTTCGTCAATATTGAAGACGACGTGATTAAAGATATTAAGTACACATGCGTTGGCTGCACCATTTCTAAGGCCTCGACTAGCATCATGTCTCAAGAGATTAAGGGGAAAAACGTCGACGACGCCAAAAAAATCATCAAGGCCTTTTCCGACAACATCATCAAAAAAGATATCGATGATGCCGATAAGAAGATGCTGGGGGATGCCAGATTATTAAGTGATTTGGCGAAGTTTCCCACCAGAATCAGATGCGCGACATTAGGATGGCATGCCACAGACAAACTAATTAATGACTATAAAGGAGTGATTTCATATGACTGATATCGCTGAAGTTCTACCCGATAAAGATTATGAATTTGGTTTCCATGATGATATCAAACCATTCTTCTCAACAGGTGAAGGAATCAATGAAGATATTATCAGACAGATTTCCAAAGAAAAAAACGAGCCCGAATGGATGTTAGATTACCGCCTAAAGTGTTATCAAACATATCTAAAAATAGAAGATCCACCATTTGGTCCTGACTTAAGCGGTCTTGATTTGGAACACATGAAGTACTACCAAAAGCAGACCGATAAGAAGTACCGTGATTGGAATGATGTTCCAGATAAGATTAAGGAAACATTCGATAGATTAGGGGTTCCGGAAGCGGAAAGAAAGTACTTAGCTGGTTCATCAGCTCAATACGAATCAGAATCCGTCTACCATCACATGAAGGATGAATTAGACAAACAAGGGGTCATCTTCACCGACACCGATACCGCATTACAGAAGTATCCAGAGCTATTCAAGAAGTGGTTCGGTAAGTTAATCAAACCAACCAACAACAAGTTTGCCGCATTAAACGGAGCCGTTTGGTCGGGTGGAACCTTCATCTATGTACCAAAGGGGGTCACAGTATCAGCACCGATTCAAACCTACTTTAGAATCAATGCTGCTAAGTCAGGTCAGTTCGAAAGAACATTAATCATCGTTGATGAAGGCGCCCATCTGGAATACGTCGAAGGATGTACTGCACCTACCTATAATGCCGACAGTCTTCACGCCGCCGTGGTGGAAGTAAACGTATTACCACATGCATATTGTCGATACACAACAATTCAAAACTGGTCAAACAACGTTTACAGTCTTGAAACCAAGCGTGCGCAAGCGCTAGAAGATGCCGTCATGGAATGGGTTGATGGAAACTTAGGCTCAAAGGTTACCATGAAATACCCATCAGTATATCTAAACGGTCGTGGTGCTAAGGGAACCATGCTATCAATTGCGGTTGCTGGTAACAACATTCGCTCAGATACAGGAGCTCAAATGATTCACAACGCACCGGAAACTTCTTCATCAATCATTTCAAAGTCCATCGCAAAAGATGGTGGCTCCGTTGATTACAGAGGAAAGGTTCGCTTTGCCAAGGAAAGTGCTGGATCACATTGTCACGTTGAATGTGACACCATCATCATGGATGACAAATCAACCAGTGACACAATTCCTTATAACGAAATTTATAACAGTGACGTTTCAATGGAACACGAAGCCAAGGTTTCCAAGATTTCAGAAGAACAATTGTACTACTTGATGTCTAGAGGAATTACCGAACAAAAGGCGACTGAAATGATTATCATGAGTTTCATTGAACCTTTCACCAAGGAACTTCCAATGGAATACGCTGTTGAATTGAACCGCCTAATTAGTTTTGAAATGGAAGGTTCAATCGGTTAGGAGGAGCAAATGGAAATCAAAAGAAATAAATACATTGATGCTTTAGAAAGCGTCATCGACCCTGAATTATATATCGATATCGTGAACTTAGGTTTAATCTATCGAGTCGAAGTCGATGACAACAAACAATGTGTGGTCACCATGACATTAACAATCATGGGCTGCCCATTAAGTGACTATTTATTCGATCAAATTAAGGAACAACTAATTGGGTTTGAAGAAATTGATGACGTCAAAGTTAATCTAATCTTCGAACCTGCCTGGACCATAGATAACATGTCCAGGGAAGCAAGATTACAACTTGGAATACACTAAATTTTAAAAATGACCATAGAAGGGAAGTGGTGGTATGAGAGCAAGTGCAGTAACTAGTGAAGCAATGAATACAAACATTGCAGTAAAGGCAAGCAGCTGGGTGGATAAACTAAAGAAATGGATGATGGTGGTGGGACCAGGTTTAATTGTGATGCTAGCCGACACTGATGCTGGTTGTTTGATTACTGCCGCACAATCGGGAGCAACCTATGGCTATGCCATGGTATTGCCACAGATTGCATTGATTCCGATTCTTTTCATGGTTCAAGAAATCACAGTAAGATTAGGAATCATCACCAAGAAGGGTCATGGTGAACTAATAAGACAATATTTCGGTAGATATTGGGCCTATATTTCAGCTATTACACTAATGATTTCCTGTATTGGCGCATTGTTGACAGAGTTCATTGGAATTGCCGGTGTCGGAGAACTATTTGGAATCTCCAAATTCGTCACCGTTCCAATGAGTACCGCTGTATTGATTCTAATCGGATTCGCTGGAAGCTATCGTCGCGTTGAAAAGATTGGAATTCTATTCGGCATTTTCGAACTAACCTTCATCATTGGAATCTTTATGGTTCATCCTAATATGGGTTCGTTTATGCAAGGAATTCAATCAGTTCCAATTCATGATTCTTCCTACGTTTATCTAATTGCTGCAAACGTTGGATCCGTGATTATGCCCTGGATGATTTTCTATCAACAAAGTGCCGTCGTCGACAAGCACCTAAAACCAAGCATGATTAAAAAAGAACAAACTGACACATTTGTTGGAACATTCATTACCCAAGGCATCATGATTGGTTTTGTTGTATTGTTCGCTGCTACCGTCTTCACAACACACATGAAGGCCAGTGAAGATACAGTCAGTGACTTGGTATATTCGATGGGTAACTTTATCGGCATTCAAAATGCAAAGGCGATACTAGGTTCCAGCATATTGGGTGGAGCGCTAGTAGCTGCAATCGTCGTTGTACTTGCCGGAACATGGGGCATGACCGAAGTATTGAACTGGCGCCATTCTTTGAATGAAAGAGTAAATAAGAGCAATATTGGTTTTTACACAATGTATGCCATTACCCTAATGATTAGTGCCGGGCTAGTATTGTTCAATAAGAATCTTGTTTCTACAGCGATTACTGTTGAAGTGGTAAATGCATTGATGATTCCAATCGTACTTGGTTTCCTACTAGTTCTAGAAAGCAAAGCACTACCAAAACAATTTAGAATGAAGGGCATCTACAAGTTTTTGACGATTGCCTTTTCACTAATCGTAATGGGATTTGGAGTATATATGGTTGGACCGGTCTTCGGTCTATAGATTGAGAGTTTTGGAGATGAGTAGATATGAGTATGCAAACAAAGGCGATGGAAATTCTAAATATAGAATATCCCATCATTCAAGGACCAATGTCGTGGATCACAAACGCTGATTTTGTCAGCAGAATTTCAAATGCTGGTGGACTAGGAGTATTAGGCGCAAATGCAGGTCAACACCAAAGAGCTGATAACGCTTCAGATGCTGCTAGAAAGATGCAGATCGAGATTCAAAAAGCTAAGAAGCTAACCGATAAATCATTTGCAATCAACATTGTTATGCATGATGCAATGGATGACATTACAGATTACGTGCAAAAAATGTTGGAAGTTTCTTTTGCGGAGGACATCAAGTACTATGTGACGGTTGGCGTACCGAATAAAATAGTGTTTGATGAAATTAAGCATCATGGCGGAATTATAATTCACCGTCCAATTACCCCAACTATTGAAAACATGATGCAAGCAGAAGCAAACGGAGCTGATATCTTAGTGGCTACCGGATGTGAGGCCGGTGGATCACTTCCACAACAACAATTAACGACAGCTGAAATCATCAAACGAGTGATTCCACACATCCACGTTCCTTTATTTGCGGCAGGTGGTATTAATAGCATCGATGATATTAATGCACTTAGTTCATATCAAATTGGTGGTTTGTTCATGGGAACATTATTCATTGCCACCAAAGAATCACCAATCTCAGAGTCTGCTAAAGACCTAATTATTAGCTCCAAATCAGGCGATTTGATTAGTGTTTCATCTAAACTTCGTTCAATTAACACATCAAAAGCTCAACAACTACATAATATTTATGTTGATAAGGGTAATCCCATTGATGTAAACACAGAGATTAAAAAGCTTTGTGGTATGAAGACAGGGATGCTTGATGGAAATATTGAAGGTGGAATTATCTCCGTGAATAATCATATTGATAGCATCTCCAAGCGCGTGTCTGTCGATGAGATTATTGCGGAATTTGGTGAATACTTGCGAGAAAGAATTAGTTAAATAAAAAAGACTGCTCAAACGAGCAGCCTTTTTATTTTTTATGACGATCTCTAATCCATAAAATAACGGTGGTGAATAAAGCGATAATTATGATTATGTGAAAGATAGTACCGGAAGGAGTGTGCGGTAGGATATCGTTACTAATTAGCGCTAAATTGATTAATAATAGGACAATCATCATGATTGTGTTCATGTTTTTCATTGGGGGAACCCTCCAAATATATTTGTCTTTATTATATCTTTAAACGAGCAACTTTACCAATTCCAAAATTGTAACATAATCTTAGTAAAATCTTTACCACTATTACAGGTGAAATGTTCTATGATAGGGGCAGATAAAGGAATTTATCCAATCTATATCTTGAGGTGATATTATGAATTTGGAAAATACAAAAGACAAGATTGTAGGTAAAGCAACCGAACTAAAAGGTAAGGCCACCGGTAGCAAGCTAGATGAATTAAAGGGTAAGGCACAAAACTTCTTCGGTAAGGCTAAGGACAGCTTCGATGAAGCTCGTCGCAAGTCAGAAGAACGTCGTAGCCAACGTGAAAATGAAAACAAGTAAACATAATAAAAAAGACGCCATTGCGGCGTCTTTTTTATTTATCTAATGTCTTCTGAGTAGAATTGTTGTTTTGCTAAAGCAAGGTTACCAATGATTGATAACTTGTCAGCGTCTTGACTAGGAAGGGTGATGTATTGATCGATATCACCGACATCAAGGTAGCCATCGAATAGCTTCTTGAATTGTTCCTTAATCTTGCCTAATTCTATTTCGTTTAAAATACTACCACCTAAGATAACCTTTTGTGGTCTGATGAAGACAGTGGTTTGAATTACGGATTGTGCGATGTAGAACGCCACAGTATCCCATAGGGGGTTAAACATTGAGATTTCTTGTGGGCGTTGGTGAGTTCTGGCTTCGATGGCCTTGGTTGATACAAGTCCTTCTAAACAGTCACCTTGATATGGACAGGTTCCCTTGAAGTCTTGGTCGTTAACGTTTCTTTGGGGGATGATATGACCAATTTCAGGGCTTCCCATGTGTCCAACAAACTTTCCATCGTTTACAATTCCGACACCGACACCATCACTGATTGTGATGTATGCCAGACTCAAGATAGGATCATCTTTTAGAATCGAGCTAATGTACTCTCCATAGGCACGGCTGTTAACATCAGTTGTAAATGAGATTGGAATATTGAAATGATGTTTGAATGTGCCCAATAGGTTAATATTTTGCCAGTTAGGGCGGGAGGATTCTTTAATATAACCGTATTGAGAAGAGTAAGTACGAAGTTCCAAAGGACCGAATGATGAGATACCAATAGCTGCTAAATCGTCAAAACCTTTGAAGTAGTCGATAGCTTTTTTCAAAGTTTCTTGAGGTTCAGTTAAATCAATTACAATCCAGTCTGAGATATTGCACTTACCGTCACCAACAGCACAAACCATTTGGTTGTGATCAGTGGTACAGAGACTCCCTAATAACATATTCAACGCCTCTTTTTAGTGAAATTTTTCGTTATCTTGTTCTTGAATTTCCTTACGTCTTTCTTCGTATCCTGGTTTACCAAGTAGGGCAAACATGTTTTGCTTGTAGTCTTCAACACCTGGTTGGTTGAATGGGTTAATACCGTTTAGGTAACCTGAAACTGCAATCGCAAATTCGAAGAAGTAGATTAAGTAACCTAAAGTAGCTTCACTGTTGTCTTCAGCGGTTACCAACATGTTTGGTACGCCACCGTTTGTGTGGGCGATAACAACGGCTTCTCTTGCAGTCTTGTTAACTTCGTCCATCGTAGTGTTTTCCAAGTACTTTAGACCATCTAAGTTTTCTTCGTTGGCAGGAATACCTAGGTTTGAAGCAGGTTGTTTGATTTCAACAACTGTTTCCATTAGGTTACGCATCCCTTCTTGGATGTATTGACCTAATGAGTGTAAATCAGTACTGAAGATAGCTGAACTAGGGTAGATACCCTTGTAGTTCTTTCCTTCGGTTTCACCCGCAAGTTGTTTCCACCATTCGGCTAGGAAACGAAGATGTGGTTCGTAACTTTCAAGGATTTCATTAGTGTAGCCCTTACGGTATAAGATGTTTCTGTAAGCAGCGTATAGAAGTGAGTCGTTTTCATATAAAGGAGCGTCCTTTAATGCAACTTGAGCTTCGTGTGCACCGTCCATTAAATCATCGATGTTAGCACCTGATGCGGCGATTGGAAGAAGACCAACCGGAGTTAGTACTGAGTATCTTCCACCAATTCCATTAGGGATTACGAAACTAGTGTAGCCTTGATCGATTGCTTCATCGTGTAAAGCACCTTTCTTAGCGTCGGTAGTTACGTAAATACGCTTGTTAGCTTCTTCTTCACCGTATTTTTCAATTAACTTTTCTTTGAAGATTCTAAATGCCATTGCTGGTTCAGTAGTGGTACCTGACTTAGAAATAACGTTAACTGAGAAGTCGCGATCACCGATTACACGTAGTAAGTCGGCAGTGTAAGCAGGGCTAATTGTGTTACCTGCGAAGAAGATTTGAGGGTGCTTGTCAGTACCTTCTAAGTTGAAGAAACTGCCGTGTAGGAAATCTAATGCCATCTTGGCACCTAGGTATGAACCACCAATACCGATAACAACTAGGACATCTGATTTTTCTTGAATGTCTCTGGCAGCGTCTTTAATACGGTCGAATTCAACGGGATCGTATTCGTCTGGTAAGTTTACCCAGTCACCCATTTTGGCTTCAACACCGGTTCCGTGAACTAATAAGTCACGGGCGGTTTGTACCATTGGGGCGATTTCCTTTAATTCATTTGATTGCACAAAGGACTTTAGACCTTTGGTGTCTAATTCAACTCGTTTCATTTTATGTTCCTCCATCGATTAATCAATTTTAACGATGTTTTCTTTGTAGTATTGTCTTGATGCTAATGCGAAGTTACCGATTGTAGCTGAACCGTTGTCTTCACATGCTGGCATAGTGATGTAGTAGTCTAAGTCGCCAACTTCAACGTAGTCGTTGAACATTTCCTTGAATTGTTCACGAACTTTCTTGATAACTGGTTCTGAAATTACTCCACCACCTAAAATAACTTTTTGTGGACGGATGAATAGGGTAGCTTGCATTACTGCTTGGGCAATGTAGTAAGCCATGATGTCCCATACAGGATCATCCATAGGAACATCTTTACCTTTCTTACCACAACGAACGTCAAAAGTAGGACCAGCTGCTAGACCTTCTAGACAGCTGTGGTGGTATGGACATAATCCCTTAAAGTCTAAATCGTCTGGGTGGCGTTTTAGATAAATGTGTCCAGCTTCAGGGTGACCTAGAGAACCAATGAATGAGCCTTCATTGATAATTCCGGCTCCAACACCAGTACCGAAAGTGTAGTATACCAGTGTTTGTAATGGATTATGATTTCTAATTGATGTAATGTATTCACCATAAGCGGAACCATTAACATCAGTAGTCCAAAAAATAGGAATATCGAAATGTTTCTTCATTGTTCCTAAGAAGTTAGTGTTGGACCAGTTTGGTTTTGGTGTGTCTGTTATATAACCATATTTTGGTGAGTCTGTGCGCACTTCGATGGGACCAAATGACGCAATACTCATGGCGGTTAAGTCGTCGAATTTTTCGAAGTATTCAATACATTTGCTTAATGTTTCATCAGGAGTGGTGGTAGGAATTCTCACACTGTCAAGAATTTCATAGTTTTCATTACCTACGGCGCAAACAAATTTTGTTCCGCCTGCTTCAATGCTACCAAATTTCATAGTTGAATCTCCTTTAACCTTTTTCTATGGGGAGTATTAGTTTTTGAATGCGCTCCCAATTTTTATTATGGACCCGATTTTTCTAAATACAAGTAAAAAATAGTTAAAAAAAGGTTAAGAATTTAAAAATCAATTGTCATGGATATATAACTACAATGGCGGGCTTTTTAAAGATTTTATAAAGATAATGTAAACGGTTTCATTTAACCCGTAAACCTGCTACAATTAGACACAATAATACGAAAAAAGTGAGGCTAGAGAAATGGATACAAAGTACTGGAATATCGATCGATTAGGTCGATTATACAAAGATTGGGACCCAGAAGTGTTAAATAAATTGGAAACAAAGATTGCTAAATCTCACTGGCGTCCTGGATACCACATTACTACTCAAACCGGTTTATTGAATGACCCCAACGGTTTTTCATACTTCAATAACCAATGGCACTTGTTCTACCAAGCATTCCCATACGGTGCTGTTCATGGACTAAAGAGTTGGCAACACATGGTGTCAGATGACTTAGTTCACTGGAAGTTCATCGACAATCCAATGGTGCCGGACTTATATTCTGACCGTAATGGATGTTATTCCGGTAGTGCCATTAACGTTGACGACAAGCTATTCTTGATGTACACCGGAAACACATTTGAGGGTGAAGAGATGGCCAGACATCCTTACCAATTAGGTGCTTGGATGGATGACGATAATAATATCTCAAAACTAGATCACCCATTGATTGAAAGTGAACCAACTGGAGTTACCGGTCACTTCAGAGACCCCCAAGTCATTAAGAACGGCGACTACTACTACGCATTCTTGGGTGCCCAAACCGTCGATAATGCCGGTGAAATTCTAACCTACCGCACTAAAGACATTGAAAACGGCTGGGAACTATACAAGAAGTTAGATCTTGGAACTGACAACCTAGGCTACATGGCTGAATGTCCAAATGTTGGTTTCATCGATGGAAAAGTCGTAGTAATCTTCTGCCCACAAGGTGCCGACAAACACGAATTCCATTATGACAACGTTCACCCAAACGCATACATTGTTGCGGATGACTTGGATTTCGAAGAAATGAAATTGATTAATCCTTCGGAAATGAAACAACTTGATGAAGGTTTCGACTACTACGCCACTCAAGTATTGAATGCTCCCGATGGTCGCTTGCTATCTGTCGGTTGGATTGGTTTGCCTGATACCGAATACCTATCCGATCAAGAAGGTTGGGAAGGTGAACTTTCAATGGTAAGGGAATTACACATTGAAGATGGTGACTTAACTCAACGCCCAGTTCAAGAATTCAAACAATTAATCGAAGAAGATGAAGCAAGTAACACTGATTTACAAAAACACATTGAAGCGGCACCATTTGATGAACACTTCAATTTGAACTTGGAATCAGAAGATAGCTATCTTCGTTTGTCATACGATGAAAGTGACCAAGAATGGACATTGAAACGCAAGAATGTCGGTGAAGATACTTCAATGCGCACATTCAAGGGTGAAGCTTCATCAGTTGATTTTTATTTAGACAACACAGTATTTGAAATCTACATCCTAGGCGGCAAGATTACCATGACCGGACAATTCTTCCACGACGGGAATGAAGTCAGGGTTAATAGTGAAAATATGAGTGTTAAACAAAACAAGATTGGTAATATGTAAGAAAACTGCAACTAGTTATATTTCTGGTTGCCTTTTTTATTTTTATCGACTTAATCAATACTTAATAATATAATCATAATAGAGTTTTAATAATTACGTATCGGGGGATACATTTATGAAGCTGAAAAGCATTATCGAATTGATAGTGTTAATAATGTTTGCATTCATTGCCGTTAGTTTTTCAACCACCAAAGCCTCAGCGCAAGTCCAATACATTAGATCTAATCCAAAGAGCATTCGTGGAACCTGGTATGGTGAAAAAGAAATTGATGGTCAAGATTATCACATGTCGATTTCCTTTGATAAAAAGAAGGCCGTTTTCGTGGATGGTAACGGATCAGAAACCGGAAGCAAGATTTATAGTATTAACGCCAAGAATGTCAAAGTGCGTAAAGGAGCGTTTTTTACTCCGGTCTACAGCGGATACTACAGACAAAACGGTCACAATGAATACTTCTCAAAGCCATGGGGGACCAGCAAGTCGACCGACCCAGAGACGACTTATGGATATGGTGAGTACAGAGGACATGAAACATTAGTGATGCTAAACAATAATACCGGAGATAAGGTTGGCTTTTTTAGAACAGAAAAATTAGCCGATAAATACTCAGACCGGTTTTAAATGAAAAGCAGCTAGATTAAATTTCTAGTTGCTTTTTTTATTTTTGTATAATATTATATGTCATATAATATAATTTGAAATATAACTGGAGATGTTCAAATGGCCATTAAAGTAGCAACAAAGCTATTAGATGGTTGTGTCTTGGGTCTATTGGAACAAGAAGAGATGTATGGATATGAACTTACTAAGCGAGTTCAAGAGTCCATTAATGTTTCTAATTCGACAATGTATCCGGTCATGCGCCGTTTAAAATCAGAAGGATTGGTCGACACATACGACGAATCGTTTGAAGGCCGTAACCGCAGATATTACCGGATTACTGAAGCAGGAAAGACACAGCTAGAAGAAGTAAAGACAGAATGGATGACGTTTAAGACCGGCATCGATGATTTAATGGGGGGATAAAATTGAATCAGTATATCGAGGAACTGACTCAACACTTGAAGAAACTTAGCGAACAAGATGCGATGGACGCTATCAGCTACTACACCGACTATCTAACTGACGGGAATTTAAATACATACGAGGAATGTGTGAAGGAATTGGGCGCACCGAAGCGTTTAGCACTACAAATTCGTGCCGATATTTCTATCAACAATTCAGATAGTTCAACACCACAAAAGTTCTGGGAATTACCATCAATTGTGATCTTGGCATTGTTTGCCAGCCCACTATTAATTCCAGTCGTAATTAGTCTAATCCTAGTGATTTTTGGTGCTGTTTTGGCAGCCAGCCTAATGGTGCTTGCGGTGGTATTAGTATTAATTTTGAGCTTTATCGTTTTTCTATGTGCAACGGTATGGGGTGTGACCAACATCACAGGTCACTTGTTTGAAAGCATCATGGTATTAGGGATGGCACTATTCTCCCTTGGTCTATCCATGGAATTATATCCATTATCAAAATGGTTAGTGAAAAGATTGGCCAACTGGATTCAACACGTCACAATCTGGACATACAAGAAGTGCCTAAGATATGGCAATGATGAAGGGAGAGTCAACAATGAAGAAATTTAGTCTAATCGGATTAGGTCTAATCGTTGCTGGAGGAATCGTCTTTTCAATCGGATACGCTAAGTCCGACCAAAGTATCACCGATATTTTCTTTAGTCGTAATATGGATAAGACATACACCAAACCGGTGAAGGCATACGATAAGATTAGCGCGTATGGAAACATCAACCTAACAATAAAATCCGGTAGTGAGTTTACCATCACATCCACTGATTCAAAGGATCATCCACTAGTATATAAGGTGCAAAATGGGACTTTGGAATTACGCCAGGACAATAACGAAAGTAGCTTCTCAACCAACTTTCAAATGGGTGAACTATCAAGACTATCGTTTGTGACAGTGACTGTGCCTAGTCACCAATTGACTAAGGTTGATGGTTTAGATAATCGTTTCAGTCTAAAACTAAAACACTACAGTAATAAGTCACCATTGGATGTTACCGGATGGGGGAACGTCAAAATCAAGGACGTTAATGCTAAATCCATTCGCGTACGCGGCATTGAAGACCGTGTCTCAATCGCCGATAGTACATTCAATGGGGATGCTAGCCAAATTGATGCCGGAGACAACTACGTTGATCTACACAATAGTAGTTTTAAATCATTAGCAATCAAGTCAACTACAGGGGATGTCAATATCGACAGACCAACAATTGAAAGCCATCTTTCAGTTAATACCGACACTGGTAACATCTTTGCACAGCTAAAGAAATCTGAAGATGCCAGACTAGATGTGAATACATCAGGTCCTAAACCAACTGTGAAAACAGCGGTAAAGGCGGTTAATACCGACAAGCAATACCAATTCAAGTCCAATACAGGGACAATTACGGTGTTAGAATAATCATTTTACGATATAGCATATAAATTTATTAGCAAATATAGTAAAATTATAAGTATAATAATGTAAATCATATCAGGAGGGACAATAACGTGTTTAACGATAAAATCGTTTTTAATTACATGTATAATTTATGGGTAGCTGTCTACTCAGACTTAAGTGACGCTGACGTCGAAGAGATTGGCCAAGTGCTATTAAAGAATAGTAAGGAAGAATACAACAGCCAAAATGATCAAAATATCACCGACGACGACTTCATTGATATGATTTCCGAATACTCAGAAGACATTCGTGAACAAGCTGTAAGTGAAGCTGAAGAAGATATTAAAAAGCACCGTGCACCTAAGTTCAAAAAGGTAGACGGTAAGTGGAATATTTAAAGAATAAGACCGACTCGATTGAGTCGGTCTTTTTTTGTGCGTATGTATAGGTGATGATAATACCTATTAATAATCTATTAAAAAATTAATAAATATAATATAATTATATTATAATGAAAAATTAATTTATTTTTTAGGGGGATTTTTTGTATGAAGGGAAGTAATATTAGCAATTTATTAAAGAAAGCACTGTTTATGCCTGTTCTTTTGTTAAGTGTATCCGTTAGTATGCAGTTTGCAAACTCGGTACATGTTCATGCGGACGGAGTAGATGAGACATCTACAGGTAATGTGGATGAGTATCCTATTAATCAAACCTTTTATTTGAATTCTAGTGAACATAACGATTATAATGCTGAAGTTCACTTTAACGATATCACTCCATCACAGGGGCAATATGTTTCGGGGGCTAATCCGCATATTAATGATTTAGTTATTAAGGGATATAAAAACAGACCAATTGATATGAGAAATGCAAAAATTAAATTATCAGATCTTGGGTTTGATTCATCATCTATTCCTGATACCTATACACCAACAGGTGATAGTTATACATTTAATGTAGAGCCAATCGGATTTAAACAAATGGAAGCAGACAAATCAACTAAGTTTAAATACCTATTCACTGCTATCGACCAAAACTATAACTTGGTTAAAAGCTATACAGAATATAGTAATAATGATACAGAAAGTAGCTCTAAAAGTTGGCCATGGATAAAGAATGATGGGTATTTATTAAATCCACTTATGTATCTTGATGGTGATGAGATTCCAGAAATAGAAATTCCAACATCCAATGATTATGATTATGACAATGGTTACGGCGAAGGTAATATTCCACAATATTCTCAGGATTATGAAGTAACCTACGCTAACGTAGTAGTTCCCACACACACTTTGAAAATAAACTATATTGATCAAAACAACAATATTGTTTTCTCCACTCAAAGACAAGTTACATCTTATGGTCATACAAGTTTTTATAGCGATGAATCTTTGTTAAATAAAAACGGAATTACCATAAACGATGGACAAACATTCATTCCTAACACTGATACAACAGCAAATATTAATGTAACCTCATCTGGGAAAAGTGGCTATGACTCATTTTATGACTATGGATACCCACAGCCAGTCTATGATCTTGGAGTAGGTCATGATAATCCATTAAGGACGGGATATCATACAGAAGTTGATTTAATCGGAAGCGATGGCCAGAACATTTTATCGGAGATAGCTGGTAGCTCACAATCTCAAATAGTTGATTCTAAAAATTTCTTTGAAGCATTTTTTGAAAATCAAAATAGAAATAACTATACAATCACAGGACTACCTAAACTTATGGACTTAACGAAGGGTCCTTATACAGCATATACGAACCTAACATATAGAGATCTATTTCCAGGTGCATCAGACTCTGGTAATTCATCACAAACAAATGGCAATGATACACAACAATCAACATCTCAAACTACTAAAGGTGATACAGATTCTTCACAATCAACTTCAACACCTTCAAACTCAAATCAACAACAAGCCCAAAACAATTCACAACAAACTGAACCTCAAACTACTAAGAGTGATGTGAATTCTTCTCAACCGGCTCAAAGTAATCAACAACAATCAGCTGCTGAACCTGCTAAGAGTAGTACACAACCAGCACCAACACCAGCTCCGGTTGTTCAATCACACGCAACTGCTGCACCAGTAACTTCTACAGAGAAAGCAACACCAGAACCTGCACAAGCACCAAAGCAAACACAATCTCCAGCACCACAACCAGCAGTTAAAACAACTTCACAATCTGCTAAGCCGGTTGTTAAAGCTAAGGCTGATAGTTCAAAACCAACTAAAGTACAATTAAAAGCTATTACTAAAACATACAAAAAAAGTGAACATGTTGTTAAAACTGATACTTCAAAACTTAAAGCTTTGAAGAAAAAGATGAAGAAGCATGCCACAAAGAAACAAAAAGCGACTTACAAGAAACTTCAAACAAAATTAGCCGCTGAAAAGAAAGCATTTAATTCAGTAAAAACTCGAGAAGGAAAAATTACTAAGTACTTCAAGAGTGTTTCAACTATCAATCACGAAAGTAAACAAATTAAGTCATTAACTGCTCAAATTAAAAAGCTAAAGAAAAAGCATTCTAAGACAAGTAAGAAATTGTACAAAAAAGACTTGAAAGCCTTAAAGAAAGCTAACAAAACATTGAAAGCAGCAACTAAATTTGTAAAGAACTACAAATAATAAAAAAGCAGATCTAAATAGGTCTGCTTTTTTGTATGTTTATACGAAAAATAATAACCCTATGTAATCTGATTGTTAAATTTTGATTAAAAGTATTATAATGAGATTATAGTTTAATAAATTCTTAATATTTTATATTTAGGGGAGATATTGTATGAAGGAATCAAATGATAATAGTTTAAAAGTTTCTAACTATTGGAAGAAAGCGTTGTACTCATCAGTTGTACTGGGTGCGTTTTTTGTTGGTGGACAATATGTAAGTACAGTTCACGCAAGTGCAGATACTACTCAAAAAGCCAATCAACCAGTTCCATCAAAAGTTATTTTTGATGATGTAGCTAACAACAACAATCTTCAACATCCTATTGTTAAAGGCTATGTTGGACAACAATCAAGCTTAGTAAATGCTAAAATCAGACTTCAAGATTTAGGATATGATGTATCAAACATTCCAGATACATATACTCCCACAGGTTCTGATGCGAAGATTTATTCTGTTACACCAATCGGCGTTAAAAATGAACCCAGCACCCTTAGTGGTCAATACAAACTAATCTTCGAAATTAAGGATCAAAACGGTAATTACATTGAATCTAAGTACGATAGTACAAACAATAGTGATAATTATGATTCAACTGCAATTGTTAATGAATTAAAACAAGAAAAAGATAAGTTTACGCTTAATGGCAATAGTACTGATAATGGAAAGATTGATACACCAAGTCTTCAAACAGGAGATAACGTTATTACGGTTAGTGTAACTGCACCAACCCATACATTATCAATTAACTATGTTAACCAAAACAATGTGACTGTTTTTAAGACTACTAGACAAGTTACTAACTATGGTCACACTAACTTTTATGACGACCAAAAAAACTTTGGTGAAGATAACGCAGGAATTCAAATCAACTCTGATCAACCTTATGTTGCAAATGATCAATCAACGGCAACTGTTAATGTAACAACAAATCAAGCATTCCAAATTCCTACTGACCCAACTCAAGTTGGTTCATATAATTATGCTTTTCCAGATCCAGATGATGTTACTACTGTAAGTGATGCAAACGGTTCACAAAATCCAAATGGGGATGCGTATTACACAACTGTAAGCTTTGTAGGTGCGGATGGAAAGAACATCGTATCCTTAATTGTAGGTAGCAATCAATCTCAAACTGTAAGGACTGAAAACTTAGATCCAGATGACAGTGATTACGATTCACTTATCGATTTTGATAATGTAACAGACCTACCTGCAAACATTGATTTGACCAAAGGTCCATATACTTTCCACAGTACAGATACATTATCAGGGCTACAAGCCGCTCAATCTAGTGCAGCAGCACAAAGTCAAGCAGCTGCTGAGCAACAAGCAGCTTCATCAGCTCAAGCTTCTCAATCAACTTCATCCTCAGTTCCAGTTGTTCAACAATCATCTGCACAACCAACTTCAGCTTCTGCAACTCCAAAACCTGTCCCATCGGCACAATCATCCCAAAGTAGTGCACCACAACAAACCGTTGAACCTGCAAAGAGTAGTGCACAACCAGCACCAACACCAGCTCCAGTTGTTCAATCACATTCAAGCGCTGCACCTGTTGCTTCTACAGCAAAATCAACACCAGCACCTGCACCAAAGCCAACACCAGCTCCAGCACCAAAACCAGTAGTCAAACCGACTCCACAGCCTGCTAAGCCGGTTGCTAAAGCAAAACCAACTAAGACTCAATTAAAAGCAATTACTAAATCTTTCAAGCAAGCTAAGCATGCAGTTAAGAGTGACACCGCCAAACTTAAAGCTATGAAGAAAAAGATGAAGAAGCATGCCACAAAGAAACAAAAGGCAGCTTATAAGAAACTTCAAACAAAATTAGCTGCAGAAAAGAAAGCATTTAATTCAGTAAAAACTCAAGAAGGAAAACTATCTAAGTACTTCAAGAGTGTTGCAACCATCGGTCGTGATAATAAGCAAATTAAGTCATTAACTGCCCAAATGAAGAAACTAAAGAAAAAGCATTCTAAGGCAAGTAAGAAGAAATATTCCAAGGACAAAAAGGCTTTAAAGAAAGCAAATAATTCATTGAAAGCAGCTACTAAGTTTGTAAAGAACTACAAGTAATAAAAAAGCAGATCTAAATAGGTCTGCTTTTTAATTTGCTTTTACGATATTAATAATCTCGACATAATCCGATTTTTAAATTCTGATTAAATATATTATAATACAGTTATAATTTAATAAATTCTTAACAATTTATATTTAGGGGAGATATTGTATGAAGGAATCAAATGATAATAATTTGAAGGTTTCTAGATATTGGAAAAAAGCATTGTACTCATCTATTTTACTTGGTGCAATTTTTATCGGGGGACAATATGTAGAATCAGTTCAAACAAAGGCAGACACAGTTTCTGATACACAAAGCTCAAGTCAATCAGATCAAGTTAGTATCTTATTTGTCAACGCAGAAGACCATAGTGAAGCTATTCCAGACTTTGTAAATGGGAATATTGGAAAACCAATAAATCTTGTTTACTACAAAACAAAACTTCAAGATCTAGGATATGATGTCTCAAATATTTCAGATACATATACACCGACAACGCAAGAAAATGCCCAAAATCCAGACGCAAATACTTTTTATGTTAATTTAACGGGGGCAGAACAAGAACCTAATGACTTGAATGGTAGTAATAAGCTTATTTTTGAAATTAAGGATCAAAATTATAACTATATTGAGTCTAAGTATTCCAGCACTGATAGTAACAAGTATGATTTTAATACTAGCAATAATCCAGACTATCAAAAAATTATGAATGATTTAAATCAAGAACAAACTAAGTACAAATTAAACATTGTAAGTAATGGTGCACCAATGACCTATGATTCAACAATCAACACGAATATTGGAGCTCCTACTGAGTTACATAAGGGGGATAATGTTTTTTACATTTTTGTAGTAGCACCAACCCATGCTTTAACTATTAATTATGTTAATCAAAATAATGTAACGGTTTTTAAGACGATTAGACAAGTCACAAACTATGGACATACTAATTTTTATGACGATGCATCTAAGTTTAACGACAATGGAATTTCTATTAACCCAGGACAACAATATGTATCAAATAACCAAGATACAGCAACCATTAATGTGACTACTGATAGTACATTCGTTGCCCCAACAAATCCAAGTGATGTTAAAACATATGACTACGGCTATGCAAGTCCAGACGTTTCAGATGCCTCACAAACGATCCCTAGTGATGGGTACTACACTACCGTTAATGTCGTAGGAGCGGACGGTAATAATATTGTATCTTTACTTGTAGGTAGTTCAGAATCACAATTGGTTAGCACAAATAACTTAGGCCCTGAAAATCAAGACTATACTTCACTTGTTAATTTTAATAACGTTAAAGACTTGCCATCATTTATTGATCTAACCAAGGGTCCATACACATTCCACAGTACGGATACATTATCAGGTCTACAAGCATCAAGTGCAGCAGCAAAGAGTCAAGCAGCTGCAGAACAACAAGCATCTTCATCTGCTCAGTCTTCACAATCAAATCAACCACAACAAGCAGCTCCGCAATCATCTGCATCACAACCAGCTGTAGAATCTGCAAAGAGCAGCGCAGTAGTTTCATCTGCATCACAACCATCAATTGAACCAGCAAAAAGTAGTGCACAACCATCATCTGTGCCAGCCGAACAACCTGCTGCCCCAGCTGTTCAATCACACTCAACCGCTTCTCCAGTTGTTTCTACAGCGAAATCAACACCAGCGCCCGAAACAAAGAAAACACCGGCTCCAGCACCAAAACCGGTAGTAAAACCCGCTCCACAAACTGCCAAACCAGTTGTGAAAGCTAAGACTGAAAATGCCAAACCAACCAAAGAACAACTAAAAACGATTACTAAGACATACAAACAAAGTGAACATGCTGTTAAGACTGATACAGCTAAATTGAAATCTTTGAAGAAAAAGATGAAAAAACATGCTACCAAAGAACAAAAGACGACTTACAAGAAACTTCAAACAAAATTAGCCATTGAAAAGAAAGTACTTAAATCAGTAAAAGTAAAGGAAGAAAAGGTTACTAAGTACTTCAAGAGCGTTTCAACTATCAATCACGATAGCAAACAAATTAAGTCATTAACTGCTCAATTGAAGAAACTAAAGAAGAATCATTCAAAGGCCAACAAGAAGAAAGCCGCTAAAGTTCAAAAAGCTTTAAAGAAAGCTAACAATTCATTGAAAGCAGCTACTAAGTTTGTAAAGAAATATAAGTAATAATTAAAGCAGACCTGAATAGGCCTGCTTTTTAGTTTGCCCTTAAAAACTTTGTAACCTTTTTTAAAAAAGAGTAAAAATCACTGCATTAATATACACTTTGTTCAAAAAGCTCCTAGAATAGAATTGTAAAAAGAAATAGGAAAGAAGCTGTGTATTATGACTAAATTCAATAATACTAAGAAATGGGTATATGCCGCAGCCATGACTGGGGTATTATTTGCTGGAGCCCAATATGCTAATTCATCCAGTAACTATTTAGCTAAGGCGGATACCACAAACAATACGTCTCAACATCAATACAAATACAATTCAACAATTAACTTCCAAGATCAAAACAAGAACTCACTTGGTGGCGTAACTGCTTCAAGTGATAGCAACAACTTCCAAAAGTCACGTCTTTCATACACTTTGCACTACAACAACAAGACATATGACTTCACTGACCAAATCAAGAACGACAAGGATATCCCTGACACCATTGATTTAAGCAAGTCAGAATACAACTACACCTTGAATCAACCAACTCACACTTTGACAGTTAACGTCATTGATAAGGATACCGGTGCCGTTCTTGCCACCAAGGGATACACTGTAACTGACTTTGGTACAACTGACATCAAAAACTTAGTTGAGCCATTCTCAAACGACTACAGCTACAGTTACACAGATCCATTTAACTATGAATACCAATACAACGTTGAAGTATCAAAGGCTAACGTATCAAGCGCTAGTGGTACTACTATTCATGGTCAAACTTCCGCATCTTACGATAACGAAGGCAAACAAAGTGCTTCAACCACTACATCATCAGCTGCTGCTTCAACTGGAACTAACACTAATGAAAGCTCTACTTCAAGTGAAAGTTCATCAGCTGAAACATCAAGCGCCGCTAGTTCAAGTCAATCCAGCGAATCTTCAAGTGCTGAAAGTTCAAACGCATCAAGCGCAGAAAGCTCAACACAAAGCTCAGCTGAATCTTCAAAGGCTAGCCAAAGCAGTGAAGAAGCTTCAAGTGAAGCAACTACCTCATCACAAGCTGAAAACCAAAGTTCTGAAGCCGCAAACACATCATCAGCTGAATCATCTGTTGCTTCATCTGTAGCGTCATCAATGGCTGAAAAGAAGTCAGAAGCTAACAATGAAAATGAAAAGACATCAGTCATTTATGATCCTGTAAACCCAGGTGCAGAAAAGGCTGGTAACAATGCTGGTGAACCTGCAAAGGCTGAAGCAAACAAGTTGCCACAAACTGGTGACAAGACTAACCAACAAGCAATTGCCGGTGTTGGTATCATCGCAATGATTGTTGGTGCTGTTCTTGGATTCTTTGGATTAAGAAGAAAGAATAGATAATCTATCTATAAATACGAAAAGAAGACCCGGTTGGGTCTTCTTTTTTTATTTAAAATAAGACAAAAAGTACATAAAAAAGTCAAAAAGAATATATAATGATTAAAGAAAGTTAATTCTATTGTAATTAAATTTTTATACAGAAGAGAGATGTTGCATGATGAAGTTCGATAAGAAAGGTTCAAAACTATTAAAGAACACTAAAAAGGTCGTTTACGTTTCAGCAATTACAGGGGTATTGTTGACTGGAACACAAGTAGGCCAATTTGCGCCAACATACTCAGTGCATGCGGATGAAACTGGGCAAACGTCAAAAGTAGTAATTACATTTGTTAACCAATTCGGCTCTCAAATTGAGAAGCCAGCTGATGGTAACGAATTTTCGTTAGCTAGTTATGCTTATCAAGTTCAACCCGTAAAAGTTAATAGAGACCAAATTCTTTCAACTTTAGCAAGCTTTCCTGGTATTAGTAAGGATACAAATGATGTTCCAGATGCTTTAGATATGAGTAAACCTGGAAATTATACTTTCCATTTGACGCAACCTGCTCATAAACTAACAATCAACTTAGTTGATCAAAACGGTAATATTGTTTATACAGAAGTTAAACCAGAAGTAACTCAGTACACTCGAACTAGTACAAAGGAATTAAGTGAATGGGCCCAATCAAATAGATATTCATACACAGACTTCCCAGCAACTGTTGATAATGGATTAACGACTTTTAATATTTCCGTAATTGCACCAACAACAGTTCAAAAGGCTGAACAACAGAATATCTCTACTTCAGAATCAAATACAAAGCCAACAACCACAACTAACACTCAACCGACTTCCGATGCTTCAAGCACACAAGGTCAATCAAGTTCATCAGCTCAATCATCTTCATCAAGTGATGACAAAAAGGAAAGTGCTTCAGTAAGTGAATCTACTAAAACGGTTGAACAATCAAGTGCGGCAACAACCACTGTTCAGCAATCAGGTGAAGTTACCCAATCATCACAATCAAGTGACTCAACTGAGCAGTCAAGCGCAGCAACTCAAAACGTAAAATCAGAAGCTGCTTCTTCAGTTGCTACATCAGAAAATGCATCATCAACTACAGCTACTTCAACTGAAAGTTCAGCACAATCATCAACCGCTTCATCATCTGCATCACAAGCTCCAAAGAGTGATGAAAAGACAATGGTGATTGTTGATCCTGCAAACAAGGGTGAAGCAAAGAAGGCTGCTGCAAAGGAAACTAAACAAACTCCAGTTGCAGAAAAGAAGGACGTTCGTGCTAAATTACCACAAACTGGCGATAACACTAACCAAGCTAGAGCAATCGCATTAGGCGTTGCTACCATTGCACTAGGTCTAGGTTTTGTTTATTTCGGTCTAAGAAGAAAGAACAAATAGGTTAAACGTTTCAATTTTATATAAATATTAAGACGATGAAATTACGTATGTAATTTCGTCGTCTTTTTTGCATTTTTTTGGCAAAAAACGTTTAACAATTATCTAAAATTGACATTAAATTCGTTTAATTAATTGTACTTTTTATCCAAAAAACCTAACCATAAACTTATTTTTAGTCAGTAAAAAGTGACGTTTTTAGCCGTAAATTGCTAAAAATATTTAAAATTTTATGCAAGAAAATCGATCAACAAGCTTAATTGCACTTTATATTTAAAACGTTGATATAACAGCTTTTGTATCTTATAGCTTTTAAAGAGTTCTTTTGCAAAAACACCTTGAAATCATTGATATAAAAGCCATTAAAAGCAGTTTTTTAATTTTTCTAAATTTTTCCTTAATTTTCTTATAAAAAGATTAAAATGATTAGCTAAATATTAAGTTAGTTAAGAATGGTTTAAAATCAATCAAATCGGGTACAAATTAAAATTTTTTAGCCTTATAATCTAATTCGTAATAAGACAGATAGTTTAAATTTTGATTTCGGAAAGAGGATGTGGAGAATTATGAAACAATCTTTTGACAATAATAAAAATTCAAATAGATCTAAGATTTCTAAAAAGTGGATCTACGCAGCAGCAGTTACCGGTGTGTTAATCACTGGTGCTAAAGCAGCACAAAATACTGACAATAGACCTATCGATGTAAAGGCCGCAACAACGAACAATAATAACAATACATCAAACACAAGCAACAACTCAGCTTCACAAAGTAGTACAACGAGTTCCGACAATGGAACATCAAGTGCAAGCAGTAACTCAACTGCTCAAGGTAGCACCTCTAACAGTGGTTCATCAAATTCAACTTCAAGTAATGATGCAAACGCAACTAAAACAGTTAAGGTAGTTGTGTACAATGTGATGAACCCATCAGATTATGTTCCTTTTGATGTCACAGTTCCTTATGATAGTACTGTCTTGGATTTAAAGAAAATCCCTTACCCTAATCAAAACTCTGGTAACTCAAGTATCTATGATTTCATGATTAGCAACTGGGGTGTTGATCCAGAAAGTATTTCAACCAATCCAACCATTGAAGACGATGGTAATGGTAACTACAGTGCTAGATTCTCTGATTACCACATCAAAACAGATAAAACATTTAACTTTGTCGATTCAAATCAAAATGTTGCATATTCTAAAACAATTCAGGCTAATAATGATGCGCCATACGATATTTCAGATGTGCTTAATTCAGTTCCTAGCTATTTAGTACTAGATCCTACAAATGACATGGTTAAAACTCATTCATTTAGAGCTCAAGAATCAGCACCAGAAACATACACTATCAATGTTAACTATCAAAAAACTTTATCTATCGACGACGATAATAACAATCCTACCGGAATGAAAGCCAGATTCACAAGTAATTCATCAACATTGACTGCTGATCAATTCAAGGCAAGACTAGCTGGTCAAGGTTTCCAAGTTGTAAATCCAAATGACCTTCCGGACCCTATTAATTTTGCAAACAGTGATAGTTATGCAATCAAGTTAATCAAGAACTCTCTACCAATTTCATTTATTGACCAGCACGGAAACGTTGTGTACTCAACAAACCTACCATCTTCAGCAATTAACCAACCGGTTTCAATTAAGGATGTTTTGAACACTGTAACTAAGAAGGGTGTTACTCCAGATTCAAATAACTCAATCGTATCAAACCAAGCTGTTCCAGCATTCTACAAGGATCAATCAGTTAAGATTAACGTTAATGCTCCAGTTTCAAACTTAACAATTAACTTTGTTGATAAGAGTACTGGTAAGATTGTTGACTCACTTCAAAAAGATAGTGTGACTGATTTTGACAACATCTCAATCGCTGACAAGGTTAACTCATTAAAGAGCCAAAATTATGCTCCAGAGCTTTCATCATTATCAAGTCAATTTAACTCACAAACTTACGATAACTTCCAAGCACAATACGTGTTAAACCCAGCTATTAAAGATGAAGGTAACGGTAATCACGTTGCTACAATCTACGTTGATAGCACAGTTGCAACACCTTCTAACACTAACAAGACTGGTGAAGGATACGCAATGAAGTTCAAGGATGCTAACGGTAACCCAATCGCATTAACTGTTAATAGTGCTAACCCAACAATTGCTCCTAAAGAACTACAAAAGGCTTTAGCAGATCAAGGTTACACACTATCACAAGATGATATTAACAAGTTAGGTGACACTCTGGTTGATTTAACCAAGAACAATGGTGACACTGGTTTGACAATTGCTCCTAACGCTAACTCAAACAGCGTATATCCTAAGACTGTTAGTTTTGTAGATGCCGATGGAACAACTAAGACTGCTATTGTAAATATTAAGAGTGACAATCCTAGCATGGATACTAACGCTTTAGCTAAAGCTTTAGCAGATCAAGGTTACACTTTGACAGATGCTGAAAAAGCTAAATTAGGTCAAAACACTGACTTAAATTCAACTGATCCAATTGAAGTTACTCCAAATGCTGACGCAACAAAAACTAAGAGCTATCCACAATCATTAACCTACACTGATGGCAATGGCCAAACTCATGATGTATCAGTAAGCATCAACAGCAAGACACCAACTATGTCTAAAGATGACTACATCAAGGCATTAGAAGACAAGGGCTACAAACTAACTGATGACCAAAAGAACAAGCTATCAGATTCAGTCGACTTGAGTGCAATTACTACTCCATTAGTAATTGCTAACCCTAATGCACCAACTAGTTACCAACTAACAGTTGTACTTCCAGATGGTACAAATTCTAAGGTTAACATCAACTCTAAGTCATCAACTATCGATAAAGACGACCTAGCTAAGGAATTAGCTGCCCAAGGTTACGCTTTAGCTGATAACGCTGGTGTGACTTACCCACTTGATTTAACTAAGGACAACTCAATTAATGTAAAACCAAATGCGCAAGCTGTTACTAACTACCCACAAACTGTGAAGGTAGCTAACGAAGACGGTACATTCACTAACAAGACTGTATACGTTCCTTCAGCTAACGGTTCACTTTCAGCATCAGAATATGTAAAGGCAATGCTAGACAATGGTTACACTGTTGCGAACCCATCAGCATTAAGCGATCCTTTAAGTGTTGCAGTTGATAACGTTAACCCAGTGGTTATTCCAAATGCTTCTGCTCATGCTGTTCAACTAAACGTTAAACAAAGTGACGGTACTACTAAGGAAATCACTGTAAACGTTGGTTCACAAAATTCATACCTAAACAAGTCTGACTTTGTTAACGCTGTTTCAGCACAAGGTTACACAATTTCAGATATGGATTCACTACCAGCATCAGTTGACCTAAGTGCTGGTAAGGCTTACGATGCTACACCAAATGCATCAAGCTACACTAACACACTAAACAGTAGTGACGGTAATAAGTCACCAGTAGTTAAACACGATACTCCACTTATCACTAAGCAAGATTTAATCAAGCAATTAAAGGATCAAGGACTAAACGTTTCTGATACTGATAAGTTAAACGATGTATTGAACTTAACTAACTCAGATGACATGAAGAAGGTTGCTTCATTAATCGAAGGTTTTACAACTTACAAGATGAACGTCGGTGTTGTTGGTACTGGTGACACTATTTCAGTGAGCGGAAACAGCAAGACTATCTCAAAACAAGACTTCATCAACAGGGTTGAAGCAGATGGTTACAAGCTAATGAACCCAGATGCTTTGAATGATACCCTAGACTTGACTAACCCAGACGATTTCAAGGGACTAATCATTGCTAAAGCCGGAAACGTTGAAGGCAATAGGAATGAAAGCAACACTAGCTACTCACAAGATGTTAAGATTGCCGGTTCAAACGATACTGTTAAGGTTGAAAGTCAAAACAAGACTATGACAAAAGACGAATTTGTTAAGTACTTGGATGCTAAGGGCTACAAGGTAGCAGACGAATCAAAACTACCAGAAACAATCGACCTAACTAAGCCACTTAGCGACATTGAACTTGTATCAAACAAGGATCAATCATCAAGCAACAATGATGCTGATAAGAACCAAGCATCTAACGACAACGATGCGGACAAGGGGCAAGCAAGCATAACTTATGCACAAGATTTTAAGGTTGCCGGTTCAAACGATACCATTAAGGTTGAAAGTCAAAACGAGACTATGACAAAAGACGAATTTGTTAAATACTTGAACGACAAGGGTTACAAGGTAGCAGACGAATCAAAACTACCAGAAACAATCGACCTAACTGAGCCACTTAGTGACATCGAATTGGTATCAAACAAGGATCAATCAGAAAACAACAATGATGCTGATAAGAACCAATCATCAAACAACAGCGATGCAGACAAGAACCAAGCATCAAGCAACAATGATGCTGATAAGAACCAAGCATCAAACAACAGCGATGCAGACAAGAACCAAGCAGCACAAACTTACGCACAAGACGTTAAGGTTGCTGGCTCAAACGATGTTGTTAAGGTTGAAAGTGCAAACAAGACCATGACAAAGGATGAATTTGTTAAGGAATTGGATGACAAGGGTTACAAGGTAGCAGATGAATCAAAACTACCGGAAACAATCGATTTAACTAAGCCAGTTAGTGACATCGAAGCCGTTTCAAACAACACTCAATCATCAAGCAACAACGATGCAGATAAGAACCAAGCATCAAACAAGACTGATGTTGACAATAACCAAGCATCAAGCAAAACTGATGCAGACAAGAACCAAGCAAACAAAGTTTACGTTCAAAACGTTAAAGTTGCTGGATCAAACAAGACTATTAAAGTAGAAAGCTCAAAGAAGACAATGACTAAGGCAGAATTTGTTAAGTACTTGGCTTCTAAGGGTTACAAGGTAGCAGACGAATCACAATTACCATCAACAATTGACCTAACTAAGTCACTTGGCGATATCAAGGTTGTTGCAAAGAAGGCTGCTTCTAAGAAGACTACTAAGACATCAAACAAGGAAACTGAAAAGAATGCTTCAGCTAAGGAAGTAAATGGTCATCGTGGCCAAGTTGCTGACAAGAAAGAAGCAGGTAAGTTACCTCAAACTGGTGATGAAACTAACCAACGTAACTTATTCGGTTTCGGTCTAATCTCAATGGTGCTAGGATTCATCTTGTCAATCTTTGGATTAAGAAGAAAGAACAAGTAACATTAAAAAAGAAGACTCCAGGGAACTGCAACTATTATTTTGAACAAATAAATAAAAGCAGCTTTCTAACTCTTTAATTGGGCAACTGATTTTCTGTATTCTACAGGGGATT
>NZ_JXDF01000005.1 GCF_001308195.1 Apilactobacillus kunkeei
TCCTTTTTATTTACTAGTATTTGAATAAAATTGTATTCATACCAACTGTATCTGAGTGGAATGTTGTTGCAGGTGCTACGTAGTGAGCCCATTTATTTAGAATGGTGTCACGATGTAGTTTGTCAACAGTTAGGTATTGTTCTAATGCTGTATATGCTGAAGCCTGCAAGTTAAGACGTCCTTTTCCGTTGTTATTAAATACTAGGAAAGGAACTCCATCGAAAGTACCTTGGTATGAGAAATTAGCAGCACTAGGATAGTTAACAATGACTTCACCATAACCACTTAGTTTGGCGTTGTAAGACTTGCCATTTGGACGAACGTGATCGAACTTTTTAAATAGTTCTTCTGATCGAACCTTAGCACGTTTGGCCAAATCCTTAGTGGTCTTTAGAGCATGTAGTTTATGTTGACGACGTACTTTGTTGATGTCTTTTAAGACATAGGCTGTCATCTTAGAATTTACAGTCTTTAAATCAATATATTTTACGGTAATTGATGATGGTAACTTATCGTAATCGACATTTTGATATAGGTAGTAAGGCATGTAATTTCTTATCTTTTTGACGTAACCGTTCCAAATTGGATCTAAAGTATCTGAATCCATGTTATAGGCAGAAACGGCATTACCAGTTGATGTCATTACTTTGTCGTCAGCAAGTTTTTGCCCCTTGGTGTTGACGTAATGAATAGTAACGGTCTTTTGTGGTTGAGCTGGTGCATCTTCCGTGTATGTAAATGAATTGTCAGATGTATCGTCGGCCTTAGCTGTTACATTCAGAATGAAAATGATGCTTAAAGCAGACATTACTAAAACTAAAAATTTCTTCAAAATATTACCCCCTTGTAATTAATGTCAATTATATCTAAAAAGATAACTTAACATTGTACTTATTAAGTAAAGTTAATAACTTTTGATATATTTGTTCAAAAAAGACCTGACGTACGTCAGGTCTTTTATTTATCTTTTCTAATACCGTTTTTCTTTTTGTGTCGATCGTCACCGTATCCCCAAATACAAAGGGTTCCAAAGAAGACAAGAAATACCATTGCGAAGTCATGGAAGGAATAGCTCTTTGAAGCAACCATTAAGAAGATGGTTAAGATATCAATTAGTAGTGGTAGAATTCCACCAACCCAAAAGTGCTTTGTGTCGGTTAGTACGTACACTTCTAGTAGGTAAAGTGCAGCAAGGACTAGTAGAAAAATAATGAATCCCATTTCATTGTCACATCCGTTCATAATTAATGTATTACTTAGACATGATATATCAAATTAAAAAAGAACTCAATTTGAAGAGGTGTTTAACACTATCGGTTTCCTGCGTCGAAACGGTTGAATTTTACAATAGACAATAAAAAAGGCCTGACAAACGTCAGGTCTGCTTTATTTGTTACGGAAATAGTAGATGAAAATGAAGATTTCCAAAGCGGCAATGAATATGATTAAGGGTAATATTATATGATATCTTGCTAATTCAATGGTTGCTATAAGTAATGCAGCTAATATGAATTTTAAATATTTATTCAATCTAAATGTATCAGATATTTGTGATCTTTCCAGATTAATGGACTTAATAAATTTATTGAATGATAAAAGAATTAATACAAAGAGCACGTACATTAAAAAGATGGTCGCATTTTTGTATGTTGATGATATGGCATTTACTGAATTTAAAAAGTATAGTAACAAAGCAAACATAGTAAAAGAAGCAATGGAGCACCTTAAACCTAATATCTTTTTACTTAGGTCATTTTTTTCAATGAATTCCTTCATCCCACTATCTTCCTTTAGCATCGTATCCAATGAAATATCATACATATCACTTAATGAAATTAGGCTCTTAATGTCAGGGTAGCTCTTTTCATTTTCCCAACTGGAGATGGTTTGACGAGACACATTTAATTTTTCCGCTACTTCGTCTTGGGTTAATTTTTTGATTTTTCGTTGTTGCTTTAAACGATCACCAAATTGCATTTTTATCGCTTCCTTTTCAAATATTGATTGTGATAATTATATAAAAGTTTGTCAAAAATAGTTAGCTAAGTTTCTTTGCAACATTGATATAGCAACAAAAAAAGCATCCATTCAGGATGCTTTTTTCTATTTATGAATTACTTTCTTGCAGACTTTAATCATCGATTTAATTTGTTTTTCAGTATCCCAGTTGTCTGAAGGGAATTTGAATTCAACAATAGTGGATATTAACAATTGTCCACTGATGGTTCTGAATAATTCTTCAGCAGAGACATCGTCGTCAACACTGTCATCTTGTTTCATTAACTCGTTAGCCTTGTCGATGATAAAGGATAATTTTGGTAACATGATTTCTTCAAGTTGATCCTTTAATTCTTCATCAATCAATAATTGACTAATCATGATACTAATCATTTGATGGTTTTCTTCGATAAAGTGAAAACGATCAGTGATGATGTATTCTATCATTTCATCGATTTTGAAGGTGTGCTTACCAACTGATTCAACGAATTGTTGACTAAAACTTGGTGCCAAGGTGTTAATGATAGGGGTGATAATGGTGTCTAGTAATTCTTTTTTATTTTTAAAGTGTTTAAATACAGTTGCTTCACTTAAATCGCAATCTTTGGCGATGGATGAAGTCGAAGTTGATTGATATCCATTTTGTGAGAATAGCTTGATAGCAGACTTTAATACTTTACGCTTACCGTTTGGCATCTTGCTATTTTCAAGCCAATCATTAAAACTGGTGTAATTAGATTGTTCCATTGATTATACCTTTCTGTAACGCTTCAATCCGATAATGTTTACGGAAGTCAAAACGACAATGAATAATATGATTACTATCAAGTCTATACCAATCCCAGTGAATGTAAAGCCTCTCATCATGACATTGCTAATTGCTTCTGATGCGTACTTGATTGGGAAGATAAATGATAATACCTTTGCCCAAGTATCAAGAGAATCTAGCGGAATTAGTCCTGAGAAGAAGATTTGTGGAATTACCACTAGTGGGATGAATTGCATTAGTTGGAATTCTGATTTAACGAAAGTTGATAGAAGTAGACCAGCTGCAATTGCGACTAGTGATAGTAGGAATGTGGTTAATAGGATTAGCCAAATAGATCCGACGACTTCGATGTTTAATACCTTGATGGTAAATAATACGATTAGCACTGTTTGGAATACAGCCATTAAACCGTAGCTTAGTGAGTATCCAAAGATGATTTCTGATCTCTTAACTGGAGTAGCTAATAGACGGTCCAATGTACCTGAAGTTCTTTCCTTTAGAAGTGCCATTCCTGAAGTTAGGAATACGAAGAAAAAGACGAAGAATGCCATTAAAGTAGGCATCATCTTATCAAAGAAGTTAGTCTTGCTGCTACCGTACTTGTATTCATTGGATAGGTGAATCTTAGGTTGAGTTTGTTTTACTGGTGAAACCTTAGCTAGTGCGGAGGACATGTTCTTGATGCTTGATTGAGTCAATGCAGATGATAACGCAGCTTTTGTCATGCTAGTCTTTGAAGCATCGATGTTAGCGTGAACCATCTTGTAATCATTATTCTTGTAAACGATAAAGGAATCGATGTGATCATCATGCAATGCGTTTTCAGCATCTTTTTCAGACTTGTATTCTTTAATATTGACGTTCTTAACCTTAGTAAGGTTAGTTTCAACTTGTTGGGAGACATTCACAGTACCGATGTTGATGTCTGTATTGTTGTACGACTTAAAAACATATGACATCAATGCCATCACAATGATAGGTACGATAAAAATCATTGCTAGTGTTTTCTTATCACGGAAAATTTCTTTTAATATACGACTTGAGATTGATAGTGTCTTCATTACATATCACCTTCGGCTTTCATAAATACATTTTCAATGCTATCTACATCATATTGTTGTTTTAGGTTGCTTGGTGTGTCGTCTGCAATGATGTTTCCATCAATTAGTAAAGCAACACGATCGGTTAGTTCAGCTTCATCCATAACGTGAGTTGTCACTAGAATGGAGCAACCATTGTCCCTTAGCTTACCTAGTTCAGCCCAGATGTTTTTTCTAAGGGCGGGGTCAATTCCAACTGTTGGTTCATCTAGAATTAGTAGTTGGGGATTACCTAGCAAAGCGATTGCTAGTGACAATCTTCGTTTCATACCACCAGAGAAGTTATCGACCTTTTTATCTAATTGATCTTTTAAATCAACGATTTGAGATACACGGTCAATTTCACTTGCTAAAGCTTCCTTCTTAACTTCACGCATCTTGGCAAAGAAGGTTAGGTTTTCTCTTGCTGATAGTGAACTGTATAGTGAATCTGATTGAGCCATGTATCCCATCTTATTTAGAATCTTACGGTTAGGCATGTGAATGCCAAACACTTCAGAGTCACCGCTGTCAGCTTTTTCCATTCCTAAGGTTAATTTGATAATGGTAGATTTTCCAGCTCCTGAGGGTCCGATTAGACCTACAATTTGTCCATAATCGACTTCAAATGAAACGTCGTTTAATACGATTTGTTGGCCGTATTTTTTCTTTAAATTGTTAATTGAGATGATTTTTTCTGTCATAATAATACCTCCTAATAATTAGGTGAGTGAGTACTAACTTACTTAACGAAAAATATTCTATATCAGGTAATTTAAAAAAGCAAATACTTTTTTGAAAATTTTTTTATTATGATATGATTTACTTAGTAACGAAAGGAAGTTCACGATGAAAAAAGATCAATTATTGCAATTGTTTATCGAACACAAAGATGAATGGGTGTCAGGTAACCAACTAGCAAACGAAATGAACATTAGTCGTACCATGATTTGGAAACTGATTAATCAACTAAAAGAACAAGGTCACCAAATCGACAGCAAGACTAATCAAGGCTACAAGTACATAGGAAACGACGAACTAAATCCACAACTAATCGAATCTGACTTAGATAATGATTACGAAATTATCTTTAAGAAGGAAATTACTTCTACTAATTCATACGCCAAACAAATCAATGATCAAAATCCAGATGGCAAACATCGTTTGGTAATCGCTGAAAAGCAAACGCAAGGACACGGCAGAAGGGGAAGAAGTTTCTATTCTCCTGCCCATAGTGGAATCTACATGAGCATGGTAGTGCCATTCCATGATGCTAAACATTTAAACCCAGGGTTATTAACTACCATGACAGCAGTGGTGGTTGCCAAGGCATTAAAAAAGAGCTATCCAGAAGAAGACTTCTTGGTTAAATGGATCAATGATATCTATGTAAACAACAAGAAGGTTGTTGGAATCCTAACTGAATTAGTGATGGATGCTGAATTAATGCAACCTTCCGCAATCGTTGTCGGTGTTGGAATTAGTCTATCTGCCAAAGAAATCCCCGAAGAAATGAAGGATAAGGTCGGTTGGATCAGCGACAAGAAAATCGATAAGAACAAGCTAGTTGCCGACATCGTTAATGGCTTTGATGAAGAGTTCCCACACTATTTAGAAGCTAACTTCATAGAAGACTACCAAAAGATGTCATTCTTAAATGGTAAACAGGTCAGTGTTGATACTACCAAGGAAACAATTGATGGAACTGTCACCGGAATTGATAAAGAAGGTCACTTGTTGTTAGATGTTGATGGAAAATCAACAACCATTAATAATGGTGAAGTCGTAAAAGTGAATTTTTAAAAGACACCTTGTTCAAGGTGTCTTTTATATTTTAGGAATAACCGAATTATCTATTACTGAATTTTATATAATTATATAATTATGTATTTTTCATCAATTTATTGTTAAATACTAAAAATATGGTGCTATATTATAAAAGCATTTTTTAAATTAGGGGTGGAAATATGTATAAAAAATTTAAGAAATATTTATTTATAATGCTAGCTTTATTACTTACTATGTCAGATGCAGGGATCATTAAAGCACAAGCTTCAAATTCTTGGTCAACAAGAGAAATTATGAAGCAAAAAGAACAAAGTCGTATTAAATACAGAAAAACTATGGATAAAAAAGTCGCTATTTTTTCTAAACAAAATAGTGATAGGTCAATTTATAGTACACTTTCAAATGTTGAAAATGATATAAGTGGTGCTTTTAAAAATACATATAATTTTTATGAACAAAACTATGTGATTAATCAACAAAATAGACTTAATGAATTCAACAATTTACTTAATAAAATAAATAATTATGATGTTAACGATATTAGTTATGATAACGTTAATAACATTTATGAAACATCTACAAAATTTTGGGGTTATTTACCAGATAGCGAATATGAAAATGTGAAAAAATATTTTCCAGTTAAGGACTTCTCTTTTACTGATGCCTTCCGACCATTTATAGATGGACTAAAAGATAATACGGTTAAGGCTAAATATGTTTATGGAAAATATGTAGTGTATAGTAAAGAGAACATAATTAACTTTAATAAAATGAATGTTCAGATGGGAAGAGATGGTTACAAAGGAGTCTTTCAAGACGATAAAGATCAAATATTATATGGAGGTATACCAATCATAACCTCTGCTAATTTGAGTTACGTAAATAGATTGTTTTCTAATTATGAAACAGAATCAACAAAGTCAGCTGTCGAATTTTCTAAATTAGCTAAAAAATCAAGCAATAAATCAATTGATGCATTAAAAACGTACTTTGCAGTTGAAGATGTAATTGATGATTTGAATTATTTCGAAAATCACTCCGGTAATATATTAGAGTATAGTAATGGTAAATGGATTCCAGGGACTTATCATGGATATGATAAAGTTCCAAATAAATCTATTGATAATGATAAAATTATTCTTCACAAATTAGACACTACTTTAAAATATATGAGCATACACCGCCACAAAAAAGAAGCAAAGAAACATGCAAATAAAGTAGACACAAAGAAATCTAATAAAAAGCTATCAAATAAGGCAAAAAAGAAGTATGTAAAGAATAATACGCGCAAGAAAAAAGCATCAAAGAAAGTTAGTAAAAAGCATGCGAAAAAAGTTGCCAAAAAGAAGAACAACAAGAAGCCAGTAAATAAAACAAGAAAGAAACGTGTAAAGAAGAATACGAACAAGAAAAAAGCATCAAAGAAAGTTAGTAAAAAGCGTGCGAAAAAAGTTGCCAAAAAGAAAATCAATAAGAAGGCATTAAACAAGATCAAAAAGAAGAGTGCTAACAAAAAAGTATTCTCGAAGACTTTACGTAAGAAAAAAGCATCAAAGAAAGTTAGTAAAAAGAAACATTCAAGAAAGCACGTTGCTAAAAAGTCTCGCTCAAAGAAACACATAACCAAAAAATCTCATGCAAAGAAACAAACTCATAAAAAGCATAAAAAGTAATTTTTAAAAGACACCTTGTTCAAGGTGTCTTTTTTTCACCAATTCAAGACATTGTTGAAATATGTATGATTATCTTTAAAAAAATTTAATACTTTTAAACACTATACTATCAACGTTTCTTACGTGTATATACACACGGTGTCTAATATTTAGTGTTATTTTATTCATCTATTTTTTAAGATTAGTGATATATTAAGAGTAGATTATAAACTTATAATCTACTCTGGTTTGCAATATGTGTCTTGTCTGTTGTTTTTGCTGAAATACGGGTGACCGTATTCTTGGCTTTTTGTATCAATAAAGATGATTTTTTGATTAGAATTTTTCATTTTAACCGAAATGATCACCTGATTGTATAGTACATATATGATGCATCTATACAGTTTTTAGATTTACTGTTTCACGATGATGACAACGTCATTACCGAAATTTTTAAATTGAAAACGAATCCTGAATAAGGATATCAAGGGGGATTTTATTATGAAAAAGAACTTTAAAAAGGCCGTACTAGCTCTAGTACCTGCCGCAACTCTATTTTTCTCAACTGGTGTAAGCGCATTTGCTGCTACTGAATCAACACCAGCATCAGCACAACCTTCATCAGATTCAAGCAAGGGTAGTTCAGAAGGTAGCTCAAACAGTTCATCTACAACTGGTTCAACTACTACAACTGGATCAACCACCACTCCAGCAACTGGTTCAACTACTACAACAAGTACTTCAACCACACCAGCTTCATCATCAGATTCCAACAAGAGTTCAGATGCTAAATCATCAGATACAACTGCATCAAAATCAGATGATAAATCTGCTTCAACAGACGCAAATAAGGATGCATCTACATCAACAGATGCAAAGAAGGATGCAACCACAACATCAACAGATGCAAATAAGGATGCAGCCACAACATCAACAGATGCAAAGAAGGATGCAACCACAACATCAACAGATGCAAAGAAAGACGCAACCACAACATCAACAGATGCAAAGAAAGGTGCAACTACAACATCAACAGATGCAAAGAAGGATGCAACCACAACATCAACAGATGCAAAGAAGGATGCAACCACAACATCAACAGATGCAAAGAAAGACGCAACCACAACATCAACAGATGCAAAGAAGGATGCAACCACAACATCAACAGATGCAAAGAAAGATGCAACTACAACATCAACAGATGCAAAGAAGGATGCAGCTACAACAACAGACGCAAAGAAAGAAGCAACCACAACATCAACAGACACTAAGAAAGAAGCAACTAAGTCAGAAGCTAAACCAGAAGCAACCAAGACTGCTACAACTACTGAAACTACAAAACCAGAAGCTAAACCAGAAGCAAAGAAAGCTGCCAAAAAACATGTAGCTAAAAAATCATCAAAGAAAGCTTCAAAGAAGGTTGTAAAGAAGACAACTAAGAAAGAAGCTAAAAAGGCTGCTAAGAAAGCTGCTGCTAAGAAGGCCGCAGAAAAGAAAGCTGCTAAAAAATCAACTAAGAAACATGCAAAGAAAGCAATTAAGAAGCATGTAAAGAAGACTTCACATAAGAAGGCTGCTGCTAAGAAACATGCAAAGAAGCATTCAAAGAAAGCTTCAAAGAAGCACGCAAAGAAAGTAACTAAGAAACATGCTAAGAAGGCTTCACACAAGAAGGCTGAAAAGAAAGCTTCACACAAAAAGGCTGCTCACAAAGAATAGTCAAAATAAAAAAGGATCATCGAAATGATGATTCTTTTTTTATATACTTGACTTAGAGTTAACTCTAAATAGTACATTTATTCTTGAAGTTAGTAGAAAGGACCTTTTTTATGAGTAAATACAGCATTGGTGACTTTGCCAACAAAGTCGGTTTGACCACATACACATTGAGATACTATGAGAAACAAAAGTTAATTATCCCTAAGCGTGATGAAAACGATCGTCGCTATTACGATGATCAGGACGTAAAGTGGATTGGATTCATATTGCATCTTAAGGGAACAGGTATGTTAATGACTGAGATTCAGGAATATGTCGAGTTGCGTAAACAGGGTGATTCCACCATTGACCAACGAAAGCGATTACTGCAATCAGTCAGAAAGAGAAGTTTGGTTGAAATTAATGAACGCAAGTCCCATCTAAATATCTTATCTCATAAGATTGATTGGTATGACGGCAAACTAAATCATAAGGTCGACGAAAGCTTCGAAGAATATCTTAAACGATTTAGATAGGAGTTATCGCTAATGAACGAAGAAGTAAAGAACGGAATTATTTTTAATCGCGGACCTAAGAACGATGCATACGCACAATACTTTACTGGTCAAAGCTACTTACAAGGATTGATTAGTCCGGAAGCAGAAGTCAACGTTGGTGTGGGAAACGTGACCTTTGAACCAGGATGTCGTAACAACTGGCATATTCATCATGATGGATACCAACTACTATTGGTGATCGGAGGAAAGGGTTTATACCAAGAAGAAGGCAAACCAGCTAGATTATTACAACCTGGGGATGTCGTAGTCACTCATGATGGTGTCAAACACTGGCACGGAGCAACTGCCGACAGTTGGTTCTCACATGTCGCAATCACCGCTGGGACTCCGGAATGGTTAGAAGCTGTCAGTGATGAACAATACAGCCAAGCTAATAATGAAGGAAAGCGTGATTAATATGAAGAAACAGACAGCAGGAAGAGATAATCTAGGTGAATTTGCTCCTAAGTTTGCTGAAATTAACGATGATGTTTTATTCGGCCAGGTGTGGAGCAGAGAATCACAGTTATCTTTAAAACAACGAAGCATGATTACCATCAGTAGCTTAATTGCTGCTGGTAACTTTGAACAATTGGAAGCTCATCTTAAGATGGGAAAACAAAATGGCATTACTGAGGATGAAATTGCAGAAATGATCACACATTTATCCTTTTATGTCGGTTGGCCCAAAGCGTGGTCAGCGTTCAATATTGCTAAACAAGTATTCTAATAACTTTCGTGAATTACGGAATGATTATGAAAAAATAAATGCTAATATGAATTGATAACCGGTATGAAGCCGGTTATTTTTTTATTCTCATTTTTGCCGCTAAAAATATAAATAGTTATATCTTGATAATTTTAACGTTATTAATTAAGAGAAAAATTAGGGGATGCTCTTATTTGTATTAATTATAAATTAATCATTATTAAAAGATAATAAAACATTTAACATACTTAATTTTTTTAAAAAAGAAAATGCTAGTATGAAAATATTCGTATTATTTTCATTTATATTTTAGGGAGGATTTTTTCAAAATGAACAAACGGTTCAAAAATATGGCATTAGCAATTATTCCACTTTCGGTTATGGTAATGTCATATGCTTCAAATGATTATGCGAAAGCAGCAGTAAATAACAGTAATCATGGTTCAAAGAAGGATGATGTGAATAAGTCATCTAAGGATATTATTGGTGCAGCGGCCAAAATCCAATCAGAACTATCAAATTACTACAATGGAACATTAAGTTATGTTAAGGGTGACTTTATTAATGACTTAGCCCAAGCTATCAACTATGATCCAGAAACACAAGATGAATTTGCTAAGGAAATTCAAGCAGCTAAGGATTCTGTGACATTCGAACAGTCAACAGATAATTTTGATAAGAATTTGAATTATTTGGAATACATTTCTAAGTCACTTGATGAAGCAGCTAAGATGCTAAACGATGCCAAAGACGATGCTGTATACAATGAATTGAAAAATTCAATTGATGATGATTTAAACCAATTAAATGATTCTATTAACAATGCAGTTAAGAAGGCACAAGCAAATAACAACAAAGAAGCAGTAAAAATTATCGATTCAGAAGAACAAGATATCGATGGATACCTTGATAATCTTGATAAGGCAATTGAAGCTGCTGGACGTGTTCAAAAGGAATTTACTGATAAGGGTTACGACAAAGCGGAAATCAGCGCTTTGAGCGAATCCATTAATAATCATTTAGAAGTTTTGAACCATGTTATCGATGAAGCTCAATCTGTAGCTGTTGGTACAGATGTTAAAGTAATTAATGATCAAGTTAACACTATTAAGGAAGCTATTAAGGATGCTGAAAAGCAAACAAATGACACAATGGCAAATGTTAGCTTTGACGACTTTAAGGATAAGCTAGATGAATTAAGTAATGAACTTAAGAAGGCTGAAGATAACACTAATGGCACAGTTGCTGAAAGTAGCTTGAAGGACTTTCAAGATACACTTAACGAATTAAATGATGCTCTTAAAAAGGCTGAAGATAACACTAACGGCACCATTGCTAAAGTAAGTCTAGATGACTTCAAAGATAAACTAAGCGAATTAAGCGATGGACTAAAAAAAGCTGAAGACAATACCAATGGCACAATAGCTCAAGTTAGTTTAGATGACTTTAAGGATAAGTTAGATGAATTAAACAATGCGCTAAAGAAGGCCGAAGATAGAACTAACGACACAGTAGCTCAAGTTAGTTTAGATGACTTTAATGATAAGTTAGATGAATTAAACAATGCACTGAAGAAGGCCGAAAATAACACTAACGACACCCTTGCTCAAGCAAGTTTAGACGACTTTAAAGACAAACTAAACGAATTAAACAATGCGCTAAAGAAGGCCGAAGATAGAACTAACGACACAGTAGCTCAAGTTAGTTTAGACGATTTCAAAGACAAATTAGACGAACTAAGTAATGCACTAAAGAAGGCTGAAGATAGAACTAACGACACAGTAGCTCAAGTTAGTCTAGATGACTTTAAGGACAATTTAGATGAATTGAGCAATGCGCTAAAGAAGGCCGAAGACGACACTAACGACACTCTTGCTCAAGTTAGTTTAGATAACTTTAAAGACAAGTTAGATGAATTAAACAATGCACTTAAAGATGCTGAAAAGAAAACAAAAGAAACCATTAATGGTGTTGTAAACGCTGATCTTCAAGACGAAATGAATGACCAAATGGATGAGCTAAATAATTCAGTAAATGCATTGGCAGATGCCGTTCAAAAATATCAAGAACAAAATGATGCCAACCAAGCTAAGATGAACGATGCATTAATCCAAGATATTAATGATAACTTGGATCGTCTAAAGCGTATATTTGATCAAGATATTCAAACATCAAACGAAATTAATGAAAAGAACGATGCTAAGATTTACGCATCTAACGTTGATGACATCAATGATGGATTGAATGCACTAATTGATGCTCAAGCTAAATCAAATAATGTAAACAGTAAGAATGATTCATTGTTAATTGACGGTGATGTTAAAGCTATTAATGATTCTGCTGCTAATTTAGTTAACGTATTTAATGAAGTTAAACGCTCAAACCAAAAAGACTACAGTGCTCTAAGCAAGGGACAATTAAGTGATATTAATGCTAAAGTTAGCGAACTAGGTAAGGAAATTGCCAAAGTTGCTAAGGAAAATGACAAGAACACATCACGCATGAGCAAGTCACACGTTAAATTGATTGACAAACATCTAAAGGCGCTAAGTAAGGCGGTCAAAGGATTCAAGATCGATAACAAGAATGATGTTCAAGACGGTTTAATTGCTATTGGTAAGCAAACAGCTAGCTTTGAAAGCACATTAAATAACTACAAGGGTCATAGTAAGAAGGCTGACAAGCGAATTGATTCATTTGTACGCAGAATTAGTAATGCTACATCATCAATTGATGATGCTTTCTATGGCGCTATCAGTGACAATAACACTATTAAAGTTGATAACGATAAGCAAAACCAAACTAAGATTGCCAATGCTTTAAATGACTTATCACAAAAACTAACTGCTGCTAAATCAAATAATACTGATGTATTTGCGGTAATGAATGCTAATGGTATCAACAATGCATTGGATTCACTAAACAACACAGTTATTAATTTGAGTAACAACTCAAGCAGAAACGACAATAGTGTTATTGATGATAACCAAAGCTCAATTAGCAATGGTCTAAAAGCATTGAACGATTTAGTTTCACAAGCTGATGCTAATAACAAATCACACAACAGTGAAATGAAAAAAGATGCACAAAGCAACGTTAATGATGAGTTAGATGCTCTAATTAGTAGTGTTGATGAATTCAAGAGCAATGATAGCAAGCATAATTACGATGCTTTATCAGACGCACTTGCTGGTTTGAAGAAGGCCGGATTAAGCGATGCTAAGGCAGTACAAAATGTTCAAAACATTGTTAAATCAATGAATGATAAGGTATCTAATGATGCCAAAATTGACTTAACTGGTGCTTCTGACGTTGATAACGACATCAAGGCATACCACGACACATTTGGCGATGCTGTTGAAAATGAATTAGATAAATTAGCAGCAGAAGAAGATGCCAAATTTGATCAAGGTATGTCAGAATTTGATAAGAAGTTTAATGAACAACAATCCGCTAAAGATAATTCAAATGATGGTAAGAAATTATCATTAAGAATGACAGCTTCAGATGACGATTCTGATGATTACCAAGAACGTCCATTAACTGGAATTCCAAGTGGTTACGAAAAACAATTCAACAAATACTTGATTGAAAACATTAAGAAGTCATCAGTAATTCAAAACATTGTTAAGAATCTTGAAACTAAGTTAGCAAATGTTAACTCAATGAAAGATAAGTTAGCTATTTTGGATAAGATGGATGCTGATAAAGTTATTTCATCAAAGGAATTAAGCGATGATTTATCACAATTATATGGATACGCCGATACACTTAAGAATGATGATGCTAACCAAAATTACACCACTACAACTGACTTTAGTGATTTAACTAAGCAAATTAATCAATTAAAGGCTGACTATGCTCAAGCATTACTTGAAGATGCAATGAACAACCAACCATCAGATGATTCAAAGGCAAACGATGACAAGAAACCATCAGACGATTCAAAGGCCAACGATGACAAGAAGCCATCAGATGACCAAAAGGCCAACGATGACAAGAAGCCATCAGACGACCAAAAGTCCAATGATGATAAGAAACCATCAGACGACCAAAAGACAAACGATGACAAGAAGCCATCAGACGACCAAAAGGGCAATGATGACAAGAAGCCATCAGATGACCAAAAAGCTAACGATGACAAGAAGCCATCAGACGATTCAAAGGCCAACGATGATAAGAAACCATCAGACGACCAAAAGGCCAACGATGACAAGAAGCCATCAGATGATTCAAAGGCCAACGATGATAAGAAACCATCAGATGACCAAAAGGCAAACGATGATAAGAAACCATCAGACGACCAAAAGACAAACGATGACAAGAAGCCATCTGATGACCAAAAAGCCAACGATGACAAGAAGCCATCAGATGACCAAAAGGCCAATGATGATAAGAAACCATCATATAATTCAAAGGCCAACGATGATAAGAAACCATCAGACGATTCAAAGGCCAACGATGATAAGAAACCATCAGATGACCAAAAGGCAAACGATGACAATACTGCTTCATCTACTAAGATTGATGGTGACAAGGGCAATGATTCAACTCTTACACCTGATGTAAAACCTGATCAACCTGCAGTTAACCCATCAAACAAGAACAATGCTGGTCAACCTAAGAAGCCAGCTAAGAAGCCAGCTAAGAAACCTGCTAAGAAGGCTCCTAAGGCTAAGAAAGTTTCAATTAAGAAATCAAAGAAGTCACTTGCTAAGCTAAACAAGAAGCTAAAGCACAAGAAGATGACTAAACGTGCTAAGAAGGCGCTATTAAAGAAGATTCACGCACTAAAGAACAAGATTAAGCGCGCCATCGTAAGCCGTGACAAGAAGAAACTTGCTAAGATCAACAAGAAGTTACACAGCAAGAAGATTTCTAAGAAGACTAGAAAACGTCTTCACAAGCAAGCAGCAGCTCTTCGTAAAGAAATTAAGAAGAACTACGTAAAGCCTGCTAAGAAGAAAGTTGCTAAAAAGACTGTTAAGAAACACGTTAAGAAGTCTTCAAAGAAGAGCAAAAAGACAACTAAGAAGTCAAAAAAAGTTTCAAAGAAGTCATCTAAGAAATCAAAAAAAGCTGCTAAAAAAGCTAAGAAGCACCAAAAGAAGTTAACAAAACGTGCTGCTAAAAAAGTAAAAGCCGACAAAAAGGCAATTGCTAAAATCAGCAAACAGTTAAAGAAAAAACACTTAACTAAGAAGCACAGACGTAGCTTAATCGCTAAACGTGCCCAACTAAGAAAAGCTGTTCGTAAGTTAACTAAGTAATCTAAAAAAGACGCTATCAAACGATAACGTCTTTTTTTGTATGTTTTTATTAACAACTCAATTTGACATTTTGGTTAACAATAGATATTATATTTAATTGTTAACTTGTTACAAATAAATGGTTAACAATAAGGAGAGAGATATGAAAACGAGAGACGTTACACAAATCGCGCTGATGACTGCGCTAATTATCGCACTGGCATTTGTACCAGCGATTCCAGTTGCAATTATTCCGGTGCCAATCGTGCTACAAAATTTTGGAATCATGCTAGCTGGATTACTATTAGGTGGTAAGAAGGGGACCATTTCTGTCGCTATTCTAATGGTGATGGTTGCTGTTGGGTTACCTGTTCTAACTGGAGGTCACGGTGGTGCAGTTATTTTCATCGGGCCATCCGGTGGATACTTATTATCATGGCTATTAATGCCTTCACTAATGGCTCTATTTAACCGACTACTTAGCAGGGTTATTGATAAGAATAGTTTCTGGAATGTTTTAATTTCTACTATTATAGTAAGTATCATTATTTCATACACAATTGCGATTGTATGGATCAGGGTGCAAATGCACATCACATTGAAGCAATCATTACTTGCTAACATGGTATTTATTCCGGGAGACATTATCAAGGCAGTTATTGCTGCGATTGTTGCCAAACGATTATTACCAATCATTAATAAAAATGCTTAATATTTTTCCTTTCATGTGTTCACGTATATAATGGTGACAAAAGCAAAGGAGGATGTTTTCATGGATACATCAAAAATGATTAATCCTATGTTAGGTTGGAAGTTACGTCCACTTGTTGAACAAGTAACTTCAACTGATGATATTGAAGATATCAAGTTTAACTACATGTTAATGCCAAAGCCCGATACACCAGAACACGTAGCTGAATGGAAAAAAGTTTTAGCTGAATATGAAAATAAATAAAAGCAGTAGGCGAAATGCCTGCTGCTTTTATTAATATTATTTTGAATATTATTCTTTATTTGTTTATCAAGTACTTATAAATAATTAATAAAACAATCAATACTATAAACAAAATTGACATATATAGCGGTTTAATATTTCCAAACAAAGATTTGTAAATTGTTTTCTTGTTATTCATAAATATTATGATTGCTGGAATCAAAAGTGAAAAATATTCATAATCGTTACTGGCAAATAGTACTAAAATAAATATGAAAAATAAAACCAAAGAGATATTTTCTTTATTAAGACGTTTGATAATAAACAGCTCCTTTGAAAGTACAAATTATTTTAAACAACCTATATTATAGTAGAAAAAAGTTTATAATAGATACATTAATTATTGAAAACGGAGGAAAATGAGGAAAATATGGATCCCGTATTAATTGTGCTTAGGGGAAACGCGGCGACTGGTAAGACCAGCGTCGCCTCATCTCTACAAGAAAGATTAGGAACCACCGACGTAATGTTGGTTCAACAAGATATCACTGAAGAACATGCCGATACGCAAATTCAAATGATTCAAAAGTTGATTAACTATGGTAAAAAGCATTTCCATTATGTCATCCTAGATGGGGTATTATCCAAGGATACTTATGGCGAAATGCTAAACGGATTAATTGAGGACTTCGGTAGTCAACAATTAGTTTATTACTTTAACGATTCCTTCGAACAAACAGTGAAGTATAAAGAACAAAAAATTCAGCCACACGATATCGATAAACTAAAATCATGGTGGATTGATTCTGATTTGCTTTCCGATGAAGATGTTAAATTAGAAAACGGTGGCATTGAACAGTATAGTGATCAAATCATCGATGATATCAACGATTTACCGTTATTCTAGGGTTATATTAGATTGGATTTAAAAGAGAGGTATATTTGTAAATAATTAATATCTAATTAAAAATTATATAAATATGTTATATACCCTTGCTTATGGTTCGTTTTTATTTTATATTAATTCTTGTGTTTTTTTAGATCGTCATATATAATAAGAACAGTTGTTCGCATAAAGGCGATCAGTTAACTCATATTTATTATGTTAATGAGACCTCTCATCTCGTTAATAAATTTATATTTTCTTATCTCTCTCAAAAAAGACCGCTCTCTCTCAAGAAGGTCTTTTTTATTTTACATATTTATCTGGTAACGGGATGTTTAACGACTAGGTCATGCACTTGTTGCTTCGCATCGTCTAAGATGTTTTGATGACCAGGGTGGTTTAAGACATCCACAATGATGGTTGCTACCTTAGCAGCTTCTTCTTCATTGAAGTTACGGCTGGTGATGGTAGGGGTACCGATACGGATTCCTTCCATAGTATCACCATCTTCTAGTGGTAGTAGTTCTTTATTAGTAGCGATACCAACTGAGTAAAGTAGTTCGGCTGCTTGATCACCGGTTAAACCAACAGCATTTAAGTCCAATGTCATTTCATGGTTTTCGGTATCACCTGATACAACACGAATCTTTTCGTCTTGGTTGAAAACCTTAGCCATGGCCTTAGCGTTTTTGACTACGTTTTTGGCGTAGTAATGGAATTCTGGTTTTAATGCTTCACCTAATGCAACCGCCTTAGCAGCAATAACATGTTCCAAAGCACCACTTTGTGAGATAGGAAAAACTGCATAGTCTAACTTATCTGCATACTTGGCTTTGGCTAGGATCATACCACCACGTGGTCCACGTAATGTCTTGTGGGTAGTGGTAGTGACCACGTCGGCAACTTCAACTGGGTTAGGGTGAACACCGGCAGCGACTAGACCGGCAATGTGGGCCATGTCGACCATTAGGATGGCACCGACTTCATCAGCAATCTTTCTAAATTCGTCCCAATAAATGATGTGACTGTATGCTGAGGCACCAGCAATGATTAGTTTTGGTTTTACTTCTAGAGCAATTTGGCGAATGTTTTCAAAATCTAGTAATTCTGTTTTAGGGTCAACGCCATAGAAATGTGATTCGTAAAGTTGACCGGAGAAGTTATGCTTTTGACCGTGAGTGAAATGACCACCAGCATGTTCGCTCATTGCAAGAATTCTATCGCCTGGTTGTAAGAAGGCAGCATAGACAGCTTGGTTAGCTTGGCTTCCTGAGTGAGGGTGAACATTTGCATATTCTGCATGGAATAATTCTTCCGCACGTTTCTTGGCAATCTTGTCGATTTCATCGATTGCTTCGTTCCCGGTGTAGACACGTTTACCGGGATATCCTACTGCGTATTTATTAGTTAATACAGAACCTTGAGCCGCGCAAACAGCCTTGGATGCAATGTTTTCTGATGCAATTAATTCAATTACGTTATCTTGACGATTGTTTTCATGTTCAATCGCTTTAAAAATTTCTGGATCTTCTTTTGAAAAATCGTACATAATTCATTCTCCTTTTGGTAAATAAAAAACGCCCTTGTACTTTCGTACAAGGGCGTCGTAACACTGTTCCACCTTAGTTTTATATCAAGTTCACACTTGATACCTCTGGTTCTTAATGCGCATTAAGATTTCGATTCAATTGATAAATCTTGACTGCCTTCATTCAAGGACAAGGTATCTCGTTTCACTAAATCAGATACTCGCTTAACATGTCGATTTGAATTACTACTTTCAAGTTGCTTTTAAGAATAGACCAAAAAAATTTGGCTGTCAACAATTAAATTTGAACTTTTTTTCAACAAGTACCAAAAAATGTTCGTATCAAGAATAGTTGAATGTAAAGAAAAAAGGCGCCATTTGGGCGTCTTTTTTGTGTATATGTTGGTTATTGATTTTTATTTTGACTGCGGGCAATTTCTTCTCGCTTGCGTTGATTTTCTGCCTTTAGTTGTTCTGTTCTTTGACGCATTTCTTCGTTTTGAACTCGGATTTGTTCAGTCATTTGACGAAATCTTTCGGTGCTTCTTTTTGTTTCTTCATTTGCTCTTCTGCGTTCATCACGATCGAAGAACAAGCTGATTAGCCAAATGATGAATAGACAACCGTAGACAATCATGTAACCGAATCCGAGAAAAATTCCCATTGCTAGCAAAGCGACAATTATATAACCCATAACCAAAACTCCTTAATATGTATTGTTAGCAAGTAATTATACACTTAGTACAATTACTTGCTAATTTTTTACTTGTGACGAGGGTATTGGTGTTCGATTTCGTAAACTACTTCTGGATCGTCACCAGTACGGAAGTCTTGATTTAAGTCGTCAATTAACTTCATTTCATGGTCTGATAATTCAAAATCATACAAGTCAGCATTTTCAGCAACTCTTTGTGGAGCGCTGGACTTAGGAATGATTGTGACACCGTTTTGTAAGTGCCATCTCAAGATGATTTGAGCACTGGACTTGCCATGTGCTCTAGCGATTTCTTGGATGGTGTCATCGTTTAGCGTAGCACCACGACCCATTGGACTCCATGCTTGGGTAACGATTCCTTCGTCTTCGTTTGCCTTTAGCATTGATTTTTGGCTTAGGTAAGGGTGAACTTCGATTTGGTTTACGACTGGCATTTCAGTAGCCTTAGTCTTTAGTAAATCCAAGTGAGTTTGGTGGTAGTTACTTACCCCAATTGACTTGACCTTACCGGCTTTCTTGGCGTCTTCGAATGCACGCCAAGTTTCAAAGAAGTGTGAACGAACTGGCCAGTGAACTAGTAATAAGTCGATGTAGTCAGTTTGTAGTTTGGCAAGTGATTCATCAATCGCGTCTAAAGTTGATTGGTAACCTTGCTTTGGTTCTGGGATTTTAGTGGTAATAAATATTTCATTTCTGTTAATTTGTAGCTTTTTAATTGAATTACCTAGTAGTTCTTCATTATTATAGAATTGTGCAGTATCGAATAATCGATATCCAGCTTCATATGCGGACTTAATTGCTGCATCCATACTATCTGGATCAGCTAGTTTGTAGGTTCCAAAGCCTTCTACAGGCATTTGGTTTCCATCTCTTAGCTTGACGGTATCTTTAATTGAGTTAGGCATAATAATGGCCTCCTTTGATTATTTAAGTACCAAAACCATGATAGTCCATAAAAACAAGATAAATCAAATTTTTTACATGTTAGGGGTGTCTTTTTGCAATCACGAATTGACAGTCAAAAGGGACTGACTACCAAACAAGCCAAACGTCTATATGATCAAGGCTTGCATAACACCAAACGGAAGGGGTTTACCAAGACCATTCCACAAATTTTACAGGGAAATGCATTCACATTATTTAACTTTATCAATATCGTTTTGGCGGCAATGGTTTTCTATACCGGCGACTACAAAAATCTATTGTTTTTAGTGATTGCAGTTTCTAACACCATCATCGGAAGTATCCAAGAAATCAGATCCAAACGCCAACTAGATAAGATGGCCATTTTATCTCAAGGATTGATTAGAGTCGTGCGCGACGGCCAAATCAAAGAAGTCGAAGATGACCACATCGTCTTGGGGGATGTTTTGTTAATTGGACACGGGGACCAAATTCCAATCGATGGGAAGGTCTTAACCTCAGATTCTCTTCAAGTCGACGAATCACAAATCACCGGTGAAACCAATTCGATTGAAAAGAATCACGGTGATTCAGTTACATCCGGTAGTGTCGTTTTAAGCGGTAGTGCTAGAATTGTGGCGACCGAAGTTGGTGAGGATACATTCGTTAATAGAATGGAATTCGAAGTTAGTCGTACCAAGAAAGATTCCGATAGCAAGATGTTAAAGACCATCAACAAGATTATTAAGTGGTTAACCTTTGTGATTGTGCCACTTGGTGCATTGTTGTTGTACACCAAGATTATGCGTGGGGATGACATCGACCAAGCGATGCTAGGAACCGTTGCTGCGATGATTGGAATGATTCCGGAAGGACTTGTTCTATTGTCATCAGTGACATTGGCGGTTTCAGCTGCTAAGTTGGCACGCCACAAGGTCTTAGTGCGTGAACTACCAGCGATTGAAACTTTGGCGCGTGTTGATACCATCTGTTTGGATAAGACTGGGACAATTACTTCTGGAAAACTAAAGTTTGAAGATGTATTGCCTTTCAACAATCACTCCAAGGATGAATTAAAGCACGTCTTAGGTAGCTTGGTATATGCGTTTGAAGACGATAACGAAACATCTTCAGCTATCAAACAAGCAATCGCAAATCCTAACGTGAATGTCGTAAAGAGTTTTCCATTTTCTTCTGACAAGAAGTGGAGTGGGGTCGACACCGATGAAGGTAACTTCATCATGGGTGCTCCTCAGTTCATTATCGAAAACATGAGTAAAGAAGTCTCAGACACCATTAGCGATTATGCCAACCAAGGATACCGTGTCTTGGCATTGCTACAAAGTCACAAGGACTTAACTGAAGATTTAGATGATGCCCAACTACTAGGTTTAATCCTAATCAGTGATGAAATTAGACCGGACGCTAAGAGTACTCTTCAATATTTCGTTGAACAGGGAGTTAGTTTGAAGGTGATTTCAGGTGACGATCCCAAGACCGTTAGCGCAATTGCAAAACGAGTAGGGTTAAAGGACAGCGACAAGATTGTCGACATGACTGAAGTTCCGTTTGACGCCGACTACCAAGAATTGGTAAAGGACAACGCGGTCTTTGGTCGTGTGACACCACAACAAAAGAAACGCCTCATTCGTTCATATCAATTAAACGGTAATACCGTTGCGATGACCGGAGACGGGGTTAACGATATGTTGGCGATGAAACAAGCCAACTGTGGAATTGCGATGGCTTCCGGTAGTGAAAGCACCAAGGGAATTGCCGACTTCGTTTTGATTAATTCAAACTTCTCGGCAATGATCGATGTCCTAGCCGAAGGACGCCGTGTTATCAATAACATCGGTAGTGTGGCTTCGCTATACTTGATTAAGACAATGTTCTCATTGTCATTAACCATCTTGTTTATGTTTAGCATTCACAGCTATCCATTTCAACCAATTCAATTGACACCAATCAACACCTTTATGGTTGGATTGCCATCATTCCTATTGGCATTAGCGCCTAACTATCAAAGGGTTACCAACCAGTTTAGTACCAAGATATACAACATTGCGTTGCCAGCAGCGATGACGATTGTTGGATACGTTGTGTTGATTATCTACATTGGAAAGGCCTTTGACTTTAACTTTGTCCAAAGAGCGACAATCAGTGTCTTGGTTACAGGATTCATCTACTGGATTGCCTTGTTTAAAGCATCACGTCCACTCAACAAGGTCAAGTTATCCATCATTGTGCCATCAATTGTGATATTTGCGGCCATCTTCTTATTCTTCCCATCGGTATTCTCACTGGTAGATGTATTTACGATGCCAATCTTCATTCCTGCAGCACTAGTTGTTGTGACTGCTGTACCAGTGTTTATCGTAATGTCATCAGTTGTTCGTCGAATCTTGATTAAGATTAATCCAGAAAAATTTGATGACTCCATTTAAGCTAGTATATAAAACTACTTGATGTGGTATAATAATGACATTGAGGTGATCTAATGAACAGCAAATATACCAAGTGGCAGGACCAAATGAAAGAAGTTACTTTACCAAAGTGGGAAGAACTTCCCAAGTTTGATTTATACATGGATCAGCTAGTGGCCGTTGTCAACGAGGCGATTGGACCACTAGGGATGGATACAGTAACTAAGTCCATGGTTAATAATTACGTAAAAAACAAGGCGACATTTGCGCCAGTTAAAAAGAAATATCAAACTGTCCACGTGGCAGACATTATAATTATCAGTTTATTGAAACCAGTCTTTTCAATTAAGGACATCAGACGTGGAATTGACGAAATTACTAAGCAACAATTTCCTAAACAAGCCTATGATGAATTCATTGAAATGTTGGTTCAAAAGCTACACCATATCGCAGACGGTAAGTCAGTCGCTAACAACGATTCAGAAATTGAACAACTATTAAGTTCAATCGCGGATACAATTGTTAACCGCTTGATTGCCAACGAAATCTTTGAAGATATGATTTATGAATAATAAAAAAGCATCCTACGTTGGAACTGCAACTATTATTTTGAACAAATAAATAAAAGCAGCTTTCTAACTCTTTAATTGGGCAACTGATTTTCTGTATTCTACAGGGGATTGGTTGCCTAATTTTGTTAATATTCGTGTATTATTCCAAAATTTGATATAATTATTTACACACTTAATGGTGTCTGCTAAACCTTTAGGTTTAGCTTGTGTGTAAATCATTTCAGTCTTTAGGTTGGCGTGAAATGATTCGATGATGGCGTTATCAGCTGGCGTGCCTTTACGGGACATGCTTCTGATGGCGCCTTTTTTACGTGCTAATTCAAAAAATTCACGTGAAGTGTAAGTCGAACCTTGATCACTATGGATAATAGCGCCATTTAAATAGCCTAATTGATTTAATGTATCTAACGCCAATTGGGTATTTGGATGATTTGAAATTTTATGAGCGATAATTTCCGAATTAAAACTATCCATGATCGTTGAGAGATATAACATCTTATTTCCGCAAGGAATATACGTGATATCAGTAGTTAATTTACGTTTTGGTAAACTAACGTTCCAATCACGATTGATTATATTATCAAATTGTTTAAATGGATTACCAGGTCTATAAGATCTTTTACGTTTAATACGACACCCCCAACCATATTTGGCCATAATTCTTTGAACTTTACTAACACTACATTTTAAATACTTATTAATTAGTGCATGAATTTTACGATAACCATATAAAAACTTCGTTTTTATACATAGTTGTTGAATCTCTTGTTCAATCTGACTTAAATTAAAATGATCTGCATGCTTTTTATGATAGTAATAGGTACTTCTAGATATGTTGAGATACTGACAAATCCTAACTAAAGATATCTTTGATGTGAAATTATCGATTAATTTAATAGTATCTTGATTTACCACAGCCCTTCCATGATTAAATATTTTTTTATAACTTCAAGTTCTTCTTTCATTTGTTTAATTTCCATGTCTTTTATGACATGACTAGGTAGTTCTAAGTTACCTTTATTATATTTATATTGCTTTCCAGGCTTTTGCTTCAAACGGTAGTAATCGCCATTTCTTACATATTTCCGCCACGTATAAATTAATCCATCACTCTTTAACCCAAGCATTTCACAAATCTTTCTACCTGGAACACCTTCATTAAGAAGCCGAACGGCTTCTAGTTTAGTTTCATATGAATATCTATTATTAGCCATACAAAAAACACCTCCGAATTATGTTATTTTATCAAATAAAAATAATCATTTTATCGAAAGTGCTTTTATTTATCTGTTCAATATTATAACTTCAGTTCCCCAGTGAGTCTTCTTTTTTGTATATAAAATGCGGGTTTGTAACATTTTTGATACCCATAAAATGCCGAAATTTCAAAAAAGTTGAATTATGAGAAAATTTATTAAAGACATTTTAGAATAAGGGGTGTAAAGTGTACTTCAAGAGGAGAGAAGTACTTAATGTTAGAAACACTATTTTTTATCTTTTTTCTAGGTCTATGTTGCACACACTGCTACGTTAGATCCGGAAAACACTTCGTATTAGCAGGGCTAATAATCCCGTTAATCGTCGTACTTCTAACCGTAATATTAACGATTAATTTACACCGATACACAATCATCATCTACGGACAAGGATTCTTAAATGTTTTAGAATCAATATTGGTCGTTAATCAGGTTAGACTTAGATTCGAAGGGGAATAAAAAAGACATCTTACGCAGCGTTGTAAGATGTCTTTTTTGAATGAATTCATGGATAAATGTATGTTATAGTTATAATAGAACATTTGTTCGCATAATGCAAATGTTTTACATCGAAAATTTTGAGTCTTATCATTTGACTTAAAGTGCACTTTATATGGAATAATTGTACTTATCGAAAATATGGGAGGCTTCAATTATGAAAAGTGCAGTATTTATTGAACCTGGTAAGGTCGAAGTGCAAGATGTCGACATGCCAAAGATTGAAAAAGATGACGACGTTATCCTAAAGGTAGTTCGTACCTGTGTCTGTGGATCAGACTTATGGTCATACCGTGGATTAGACGAATACAAAAAGAAAGCTTACAACAATGGTCATGAAGCATTGGGTGTTGTTGAAACTGTTGGTAAGGACATCACTACTTTACAACCTGGTGATTTCGTAATCGTACCATTTACTCACGGTTGTGGACATTGTGCCGCTTGTTTAGCTGGTTACGACGGAAGTTGTCTAAACCATTCAGATAACTTTACTCAAAGTGCCCAAGCTGAATACCTAAGAGCTCAACACGGTGAATGGTCACTAGTTAAGGTTCCTGGTAAACCAGAAGACTACAGTGATGAAATGTTAGATTCACTATTAGCTCTATCAGATGTTATGGCTACTGGATACCATGCAGCTCGTACTGCGGATGTTCAAAAGGGTGACACTGCCGTTGTTATCGGTGATGGTGCCGTTGGTCTATGTGGTGTAATTTCTGCAAAACTACGTGGTGCAAAACAAATTATCGCAATGAGTAGACACGAAGACAGACAAAAGCTAGCCAAGGAATTCGGTGCTACCGATATCATCGCTGAACGTGGTGATGAAGCTGTGAAGAAGGTTATGGAACTAACTCACGGCAACGGTGCAGATGCTGTTCTAGAATGTGTTGGTACTGAATTATCAACTCAAACTGCTTTAGACGTTGCTCGTCCAGGCGCTAAGGTTGGTCGTGTTGGTTTGCCTCACTCAGGTAACTTAGATATTGTGACCCCATTTGGTAAGAACATTGCACTTGCTGGTGGTATTGCTTCAGTTACTACTTACGATAGACAAGAATTATTGGATGCCGTATTATCTGGTGCCATTCACCCAGGCAAAGTTTTCACTGGTAAATACAAACTAGAAGATATTAACCAAGCATACAAAGACATGGCCGAAAGAAACACCATTAAGGCTACTGTTGTTAACGATTAATATTTAATAGATCGACTGATGTCGGTCTTTTTTTATACCTTCATAATTTAAATTATAAAATGATTAGGTGCTTTTAATTGACTTATCAGAATCAAAAGTTTAGTATACGATATAATCGTTAGAAAATATATCGGAGGAGGAGACACATATGAATAATTTTATGAACATGAACATGTGCGATTGTTGTAAACCGGCGGCTTCTCCTCTGGTTATTTAATCGCGTCGTGATACATACGATTAATCTGAGAAGAGCTGCTGACCTATAGTGATGGGATCAGCGGCTTTTTTGTTTGGAGGGGAATACATACATCACATCATAATACTTAGGAAGTGAAATAAATAATGGATTTAGATGAGTCAAAAAAGATTACTAAATTTGAGACGTTTGCGTTAGCCGTTGCAGCTGTTGCTCCAACTGGTTCAATTGCTTTTAACGCCGTACCAGCAGTGCCGTTTGCTGGAATTAATGTACCATTAGCATTTCTACTTGGTGCAATCGGATTACTTTTTGTAGGTATCTGTTTCGCGGAATTATCAAAACATATTTCAGACGTTGGTTCAGTATATGCTTATAACCAACAAGCTTTAGGAGAAAGATTAGGTTTAGTTAGTGGTTGGACGCTAACATTTGCCTATGTGAACTTAGCGGTTTCATGTATGGGGGCGAATACTAACTTTGCACATGTATTCTTTGCTCAGTTAGGTTTTAATTTCAACAATACAATTATTGCGTTTGTAATTTTATTAGGAGCTGCACTAGTTCTTACATTTGGTCTAAAGCTTACCAGTAAATCAGCCATTGCAATTGAATTTTTGGCGATTGCTATTTTGGTTGTACTAACCGTTATTATTTTTGCCAAAGGTGGACGTGATGGCATTAGTGCCCAACCATTTGTTCCAACTCACAGTAGTGTATCTGGAATTGGACAAGGAATGGTATTTGCCATCCTTTCTTTCTGTGGTTTTGAAGGTGTTACAACTGTAGCTGTTAGAACAAAGAATCCAAAACGTTCAGTTCCATTATCTATTATTGTTACAATTATTTTTGCCGGAATTTTCTTTGTTATTGCTAGTTATATGCAAGTAATCGGATTTGGTATCCACCATGTCTCAGATTTCGCTCATTCTTCATCGCCATTAAACGATCTTTCATTAATGTATATGGGTCGCCCAATGGCTTTGATTATGGACTTTGCCATTCTAATTAGTAGTTTTGGCTCCGTACTTGGTATCATGAACGCTGGTGCATACATGATTTACGCAATGGGTGTGAAAAAATATCTACCAAAATACTTTGGCAAATTTAATGAAAAACTAAATAGTCCCACTCGTGCGATTTGGTTACTAACTGTAATCATGGCAGTGGCATACCTAATCTTCGGTGTTCCTTATGGTCCTGAAGTAATCTATGCAAACTCATCAACACTTGGTGTATTAAGTATGTTGACCGTATATGCTTTGGCCTGTGTCGGAACAATTCTATACTTCCACAAGCACAGAGATACCATCAAGCGTTCATTTATCAAACATATCTTGATTCCAATTCTAGGAATCTTAGTGTTAGTTTACCCAATGTGGACTAACCTATACCCAATCCCAGATTTCCCTGGAAATCTATATCCATACGCAGTAATTCTATGGATCATTATCGGATTGGTAGTATATGCAATTAAGAAGAGAAGAAAACAAGACTAAGCAAAAAGACGTCACGTATGTGGCGTCTTTTTATTTAAATAAATTATATCTTGATAATATTTATTGATTATTTTATTATTTAACCATAATTAGTTTTTCATAAAAAGGAGGGGATGAATATCGATAATTTTGTTAAAGGTAAGGCAGTTGTTGTATTTGATCCTCCTTTTTATCGTTTGATTATCGAAAATACTTTTGATGACAATTATGAAGTTGCAAAGGTAACTTTAGGAACTTCTGAACCATCTGCATATTCGATAAACAATCTTATAAATAAGAAGTGGTCAAGATTTAGGTTTTATCAAAAAGCTGCTGATGAAGTCGATATTTCCGAAAAAAGAATCAATCCTAAGAGGCTACAAAGAATTAGTAGAAAAGAAGTTTCTAAAGGAATTGGTACTAAGGCTCAACAAGCTTTAAAAGAACAAAGCCAATTAGAAAAGAAGACAAGTAAAAAGAAAAAAAGTGAATATAACAGAGAAAAGAAATTAATGAACTTCAAGATGAAGCAACATAAAAAGATGGAAAAACATAAAGGTCATTAATTATATTCAGAAAAAAGACGCCACTTATGTGGCGTCTTTTTTATCTGAGATGGAATTTATCGATGATGTATACAAATAAATTGACTATCTGAGTATAGATTCCGATGACAATAAGTCCAATTACTGTATTGCTGACAATAGAAATATAGCCCATCCATATAATGATTATTATTCCTATCAAAATAAGGAAAATGGTTAGAATTTTAACAGAGGGCCTTGCATTAGGATCTTTAAGAATGGACTTTTTGTTTTCTGGTGACTCTAAACCAGTTTTTTTCATAAATTGGTTATTAGCGGCTTGAACAAGTACGATTCCAATGAAAAAGACCAAGGCAGTGGCATTATTCATCACCGCTAACAGTGTAATCGCAAGGCTACCAAGTGCAGAAATTCCATACTTTAATTCCAAGTAATTACTTTGGACCTTATCCTTTTGTAGATATTCTTTTAGTCCTGAATCCTCGTTTAAAAGGGTATCTAGTGAAATTTGATAGAGATCACTAATTTTCACTAGACTCTTGATATCTGGATAGCTGTTTTCGTTTTCCCAACTTGAGATGGTTTTTCGAGAAACGTGTAAGTGTTTTGCGACATCTTCTTGAGTCATATTTTTGATTTTGCGTTGTTCTCTGATACGTTCACCAAATTTCATTATGTATCGTCTCTTTTCTCTTAAGATAATGACTTTATTTTATATAAAAAATGCTATTTTTGGTAGCCAAGTTTCTTGGACATGTTGATATATCAATGTTTTAAAAGAAAAATATTTTTATGCAAAATATATCGACTATTAAATACAACAATGGCATAATGGGACGTGAATAAAGGGGGAGGTGTTTTTCATGACTGACAATTTAGAACATCGAATGTTTTTAGGCAGAGTCATTACAAGTGACGATTTCTCGACCGACAAATCATTGGTTCAAGTTGGTGGTATTTGGTATCGTTATGATTTATCCGATAATTCTACCTATGATGATCAAGCGAAATACTCGGTCGTGAATAACACAGGTAATACTCTTCATTTACAAAAAATTAAGTGAGGTATTTGTTATGCCATTTGGAGTTAAAGTCATTCGTCAAAATAACGAAGGATTAGTTGAAACATTAGGAAAGTACAGCCACACTTTAAGCTCTGGTTTGCACTTCTACATTCCATTAATTCAACGCGTTAGAACCGTTAGTTTAGCAATGCAACCTAAGCTACTACCAAAGTATTCATTGATTACTAAGGATAACGCTGAAGTATTAGGTAGTGTCAGTTTGAACTACCACGTGACTGAACCCGTTAAGTACCAATACGAAAATACCGATTCAGTAATGTCCATGGTCCAATTAGTCCGTGGTCACTTAAGAGATATCATCGGTCGTATGGATTTAAACGAAGTGTTGGGTTCCACTAAGGAAATCAATAAAGAACTAGCCGATGCAATTGGTGATTTAACCGACATCTATGGAATTAACGTTGATCGTATTAACATCGATGAATTAACTCCAAGTAAGGCCATTCAAGAAGCCATGAACACTCAACTTACTGCTGACCGTGAACGCCAAGCTGAAATTTCACGTGCTGAAGGGGATGCCAAGTCTGTTGAACTACGTACTAAGGCGCAAAACGAAGCATTAGTTGCGACTGCTGAAGCTAACGCTCAAGCTACCAAGACTAAGGCGGATGCTGAAAAGTACAGAATTGATAAGATTCAAGAAGCTTTACAAGGTGCAGATGACAAGTACTTCAATGCTCAAAGCATCGAAGCATTTAGTAATCTAGCCAACTCAGACACCAACATGGTGGTTGTACCAAATGATGGTGCAGACTCATATGGTCAAATGACTACTTTTGCAAAACTACTAAAGCAAAACGGCGAAAAGAAAGAAACTAAAGAATAATAAAAAGGAATCGGTAATTAGCCGGTTGAACTGAACCCCTTGAGTTGGAGAAATCTAACTTAAGGGGTTCTTTTATGTTTTCTAAAGAATTAAAATTAGCTGCCATTAAAGATTA
>NZ_JXDF01000006.1 GCF_001308195.1 Apilactobacillus kunkeei
TAGGATGCTTTTTGTTTAGATTATAATAATAAGAAAAATGGGGGATTGGCATGGAAACTATCGATAAGTTAAAACAATACGTCGAACAACAACTGGGTGATGACACTACCGGACACGACTACACCCACATTCAAAGAGTTGTTGCATTGGCCAAGGCAATTAGTGAACAAACGGAAAATGCTGATTTATTAATTGTCTTAACTGCTGCATACTTGCACGACGTGATTGACGATAAGTTAATCGATGATACATATGACAAACAAAAAGAGGTGCAATCCAAGTTAGTACAACTGGATTACACCTCAGTACAAATTGATGAAGTGATGGATATCATTACGCACATGTCTTACAGTGCAAATTTAAAACATCACTATGAATTATCGATTAATGGGCAGATCGTCCAAGACGCCGATCGACTAGATGCGATTGGCGCAATTGGCGTTGCCAGAGCTATGTATTTCGGAGGTCACTTTGGTGATACCATCTATGACCCCGAACAAATGCCTCGCAATGATATGGACAAAAGTCAATATCGTGAGCATACAACGGTCATTAATCATTTTTATGAAAAGTTATTCAAACTACCTGATTTAATGAATACGACGGTTGCCAAAGAAATGGCGGACAGACGTAGTCAATATATGCACGATTTTGTGAGGGAATTTAAGGATGAATGGCAAGGCATTCACTAATTAGATACGTAATTACTTTACGATATCAACGAAGTGACCGTGAACTAAGTTAACTAAATCAGTTGCATCTAGTTCAACGGAGCGACCAACTTGTCCGGATGATACCAGAATTTGGCCTTGGCGCTTAGCTTCGTTATCAATATAGATAGGGTAGTGGAACTTTTCGTAGATTCCAACAGGTGTGTTTGCACCATGGACATACCCAGTGGTCTTTAATAGGTCCTTTAGCGGAACCATGTTGACCTTCTTGTTGCCAGATTCTTTGGCAAGTCTCTTTTCGTCTAAATGTTGATCCAACGGCACCACGCCAACAACTGGACCAGTTTCCTTACCTTCAAGCACTAATGTCTTGTAGATACGATGTTGATCCATGTCTTCTTCGACTTCTAGTTGAGCGACGTTATTTTCGTCGTGTGTTGCGAATTGGTGTTGGATATAAGAAATGTTATTTTTATCAAGAATTTGTTCGACTAATGTCTTATGAACTTTATTTTTCTTCTTTTTTCCCATTTCAAAATCACCTCGGTAATTATTTTAGCATAGAATTGACAACCAATTAACGTTAATGTAGTATATACCAAAAATGATATATATCTAAAAAGGTATATTTTAAAAAGGGGAATATAAGATGAATTGGTTATTAATTTTAATTACGTTTTTAGGGGTGAATCTAGACTTCTTTTTCATCCTACTTCTATTGTTGAAAAAACATAAATTAGGTTCAGTTATGATGGGGTATCTAATTGGATTATGGGTACTACTAATACTAAGCTTTAGTGTTGGTCAAATTCTAGACCGTTTTCTACCGGAATGGATGCTAGGTTTGCTGGGAATCCTACCTATCTACATGGCCTTAAAGGATGAGGACGAAGACGCCAAAGAGGTGAATCACAAGTCACCAGTCGTGATTACACTAGTTACTTACCTATCAGTATGTGCTGGATGCAACCTGGCATTGTTCTTGCCGGTGCTATCTACTATTAGTGCGATTCAAATATTAGAAGTGATTGCGGTATTAACCGTTTTATCAATTCTGGTAATTTTGATTATCAAGTGGATTGGTAATATCAAACCAATCAATGATTTGATGGAAAAATACGGTGAGATTATGACAAAGGTGGTCTACATTGGTGTCGGAATCTATGTATTGTTTGATAGCGGCTTAATTGCCCACGTAATTTCTTGGTTCTAGGGGATGTTTAAATGCAGGATAAAATGAAAATCATTGAAGAGGTTGCAGCCATCTACAAGGTATTGAGTAATGAACGCAGAATTTTAATCATTACTTCCTTAATGGATGCGGACAAATCATTAAGTGTTAATCAGATTTGCGAGGAGACTAAGCTCGATCAACCGGTGGTTTCAAAACAACTAGGTATCCTATATAAGTATCAAATTGTTTGTAAGGAAAAAGTCGGAACCAGCGTGTTATATGGTGTCGACGATCCGCACGTGGTTGAAACGATTTCAGATATGATTCAACACGTAAAACATGAGATAGTTGGAAAACCTCATCCAAGGAATTTGTTTTAAATTTGCGAAGTTGTATCGATAAATCTGTTATACTGATTTTTAGAAAATTAATCGTGAGGAGTAGAAAATGGCTGATTTAGTTTATAGGATAGTGTCATCTGACTTAAAGCAAAAGATAGTCGATAACGAATTTCCTAACAAACGCTTGCCCGACGAGCGAACATTAAGTGAGACCTACCATGTAAGCCGCAGTTCTGTGAAGCGGGCATTGAAAGTATTGGCTGATGACGGAATTATTTTCAAAAAGCGTGGCTCAGGAACATTCATTAATCCGTTATTTATGAAAAATAAGACGATTTTTCATTATGAAGGTTCTAACCTAGGGATTACTGATAGTATGAAGAGTCAGGGGAAAGTACCGAAGATTAAGTTATTGAGCTTTAAAGTTGTACCCGCAAGTAAAGAAATTCAGCAGGATTTATTCTTGGCTGATGGAGACTTCGTATATGAGATTCAACGACTTCGTCTATTTGATGACAAACCATTCATGATAGAAACAGGATACATTCCTATTAAAATTGCTCCAGAGCTAACACAAGAGATTGTTGAAAAATCTATTTTTAACTATGTTGAGGACACTATTAATAAGAGCGTTACACGTTCATTTTTATCAATATTGGCAAGTCCATCAAATGAACAAGATCAAAAATTATTGAACCTAAAACCTACTGAACCAGTTGGTGTCATGGAAGGGATTTTCTTTCTAGATGATGGAACTCCATTTGAGGTCTCAAACATGCGTCTGCACTATCAATATTTACGTTACAATACTTTCGTTATGGTATAAAAATTTAATACGAAAAAGTTATGAAAATCATTGGACTATTATGCCAAAATCGTTCATAATAATGACGATGTAATAATGGTTTAATTGCAATGTGGAAATTGGACCGTATCAATTTGCAAAAAGGTTGACTTTTTGTAAAAAGTCTTTATTATATTCATTGTAATTAAAATTATCGGGCGTAGTCTGATGATTTTTCCATTATTAATTTCAATAGTTTTTATTTTAAAAGGAGTGTTAATTAATGGCTCAAGATTTCGATTCCAAGCAATACTTGGAAGAATTAGATAAATACTGGCGTACTGCTAACTACTTATCAGTAGGTCAACTATATCTAAAAGATAACCCATTATTAAAGAGAGAATTAACATCAAGCGATGTTAAAGTTAAGCCTATCGGTCACTGGGGTACTATCGTATCTCAAAACTTTATTTACGCACATTTAAACCGTGTTATTAACAAGTATGACCTAAACATGTTCTACATTGAAGGTTCAGGTCACGGTGGCCAAGTTATGGTATCTAACTCATACATTGATGGTAGTTACTCAGACATTTACCCAAACATTTCACAAGATGAAAAGGGTATGGCTAAATTATTCAAACAATTCTCATTCCCTGGTGGAGTTGCATCACATGCTGCCCCTGAAACTCCAGGTTCAATTCATGAAGGTGGAGAATTAGGTTACTCACTAGCCCACGGTGTTGGTGCTATCTTTGATAACCCTGATGTAATTGCCGCTGTTGAAATTGGTGATGGTGAATTAGAAACTGGTCCTCTAGCTGCAAGTTGGTTCTCAGACAAGTTTATCAACCCAGTTAAAGATGGTGCCGTTCTACCAATCATTAACTTAAACGGTTTCAAGATTTCTAACCCAACTATCATGTCACGTATGTCAGACCAAGAAATTACTGACTACTTCAAGGGTATGGGCTGGAAAGCTTACTTCGTTGAAAACGAACAAGACTTCGATGATCACATGGCTTACCACGAAAAGATGGCTAAGGTTATGGACGAAGCTGTTCAAGAAATTAAAGATGTTCAAAAGAATGCACGTGAAAACGAAACTGCTGACACTGCTAAAGAACCAGTATGGCCAGTTATCGTTGTTAGAACTCCAAAGGGTTGGACTGGTCCTAAGTTTGACTTAGACGGTAACCCAATTGAAAACTCATTCCGTGCTCACCAAATCCCAGTTGATGTTTCATCAGACAAGATGGAACACGCTGACTTAATCGTTAACTGGTTGAAGTCATACAAGCCAGAAGAATTATTTAACGATGATGGTACTATCAAGGATGACATTAAGGCTCTAGCACCTAAGGGTGACAGAAGAATGTCAGTTAACCCTATTACTAACGGTGGTATCGATCCTAAGCCACTTATCTTACCTGACGTTAAAGAATTTGCTGTTGACGTTAAGACTCCAGGTGAAACTGTAGCCCAAGATATGGCTGTATGGAGTAACTGGTTAGGTGCCGTTATGAAGGCTAACCCAGATAACTTCCGTGCATTTGGTCCTGACGAATCAATGTCAAACCGTCTATTCGGTGTGTTTGCTGAAACTAACCGTCAATGGATGGAAGAAATTATGGAACCAAATGACCAATACGTTGCACCATCAGGTCGTTTAATCGATTCACAACTTTCAGAACACCAAGCTGAAGGTTGGTTAGAAGGTTACGTATTAACTGGTCGTCATGGTTTCTTCGCAACTTACGAATCATTCGGTCGTGTTGTTGACTCAATGTTAACTCAACATTTCAAGTGGTTACGTAAAGCTGCTGACCAACCATGGAGAAAGAAGTACCCATCATTGAACTTTGTTGATACTTCAACTGTATTCCAACAAGATCACAATGGTTACACTCACCAAGATCCAGGTATGTTAACTCACTTAGCTGAAAAGAAACCAGAATTCATTCGTGAATACTTACCAGCTGATGCTAACACATTATTAGCTGTTGGTAACGTTGCTTTCGCTAGCCAAGAAAAGATTAACTTAATCATTACTTCAAAACACCCACGTCCACAATGGTTCTCAATTGAAGAAGCTACTAACCTTGTAAACAATGGTTTAGGTTACATCGACTGGGCTTCAACTGACCAAGGTCAAGAACCTGACGTAGTTATTGCTGCTGCTGGTACTGAACCAACTTGGGAATCACTAGCTGCTATCTCATTACTACATGACGAATTCCCAGAAATGAAGATCAGATTCATTAACGTTGTTGACTTCTTGAAACTACGTTCACCTAAGGTTGACCCTCGTGGTTTAACTGATGAAGAATTTGACCGTCTATTCACTACTGACAAGCCAGTTGTATTCGCATTCCACGGATTCGAAGGTCTTGTTAAGGATGTATTCTTCGATCGTCACAACCACAACGTTCACGTTCATGGTTACCGTGAAAACGGTGATATTACTACACCATTCGACATGCGTGTATTGAACCAACTAGATCGTTACGACCTAGCTAAGGAAGTTGTTAATGACATTCCAGAATACTCAGTTAAGGGTGCATCATTCGTACAACGTATGAACGACATGGTTGACAAGCACAATGCTTACATCCGTGAAGTTGGTACTGACTTACCAGAAGTTAACGAATGGCAATGGAAACCATTAAAGTAATTAGATAATTTATCTGATTTACTTATGGTCAAACCATAAAGAAAAGAACCGTATCTTTTGATACGGTTCTTTTTGTTTACATAAATGTTTTAAACGAATCGGGAAGTGGTGACTTAATCTCGATTCGATCCATATAATAAGGTCTAATTAACGTTAACTTCCAAGAATGAAGTAACATATCATCATTATCTGAATTAGGGTTATACAAAGGGTCGCCCACAATCGGGTGGCCAATGGATGCTAAATGGACCCTAAGTTGATGAGTTCGCCCAGTATGCAGCGATAATTCGACTAAAGAATTGTTGTCAGTGGTACATTGCACCATGTAGTCGGTTTTAGCTTTAAGAGGTTTGATACCATCAATCTTTCGTTTACGTTTATCATTGGGGTCAAAACCAATTGGTTTATCGATTGTTCCAGTTGGTGAGGTGATGATACCCTCGGTCCAGGCTAGGTAGTTTCGATGAATGACCTTATCCTTGATTAGTCGAACCAAGATAGGGACCACTGCAGGATTTTTGCCGACAATGATGGCTCCTGAGGTGAATTGATCCAAACGGTGAATCATAAATGCATGCTGATTGGTTTGATTGAGGTAGGCCTCACAGAAGTTTAGTAGTGTGTTGGTCTCACCAGGTTGATTAGGGTGGGTCTTGAATCCGCTTGGCTTATTCACCACCAACAAATCTGCATCTTCGTATAAGATATCAGGTTTAATTGAACTATCTGGGATTAGATTTTGTACCGGCAACGAAAAATCATCTTCAACAAACGTAAGATGGATTTCATAACCGTTCTTAATCGCAAAATTCATGGGTAAATACTTATTGTTAACCAAGACCCGTTCATTGGTCCTTAAGGAAAAGATGAGGTGCTTAGGGATTAATAATTGCTTTTGTAGGTATTCTCGTAGCGACGTTTCTTTAGCGATTTCAGAAACGGTTAGTTTATATTCCCATTTTTGCATTTTTTCACCTCTTTTAGTCAAATGTGTTACTATATTCAGTCGAGTTGTGATAAGGTGTAAATAGTAATTTTAAACCGGAGGGCATTATGGATAAAAAGATTATCAGCCTTTGGAGTCTCTTATCACTAGTAATGTTTATTATATGTGATTTTTTAATGGGTGAAAATGCCCAAGATCTAATCAAGACAATTATCGTTGCCGCAGTATTATACCTACTTCTAATTATAGGTGGTTTACTTAAGTGGCGTCTAGCTTACCACTTCCTATTATTTGTTGTGGGTATCTATACTTTAGCGATGATTAGAATTGTATTTATCTTTGCGACCCAAAGCCATAGTGGTGTTTCAGTACTAGCAGTCGTATTTGCGGTGCTAGGAATTATTGTGAACTTATTGTGGTATCGAATCGCCGCAAAACAAATTAAAAGCGACTACGTAAGAATCGTTAAAAAGAACGTAAAAAAATAAGATAGGTGTTTTAATAATATGGAAATGGATGCACAAAAATTTATCGATGATGTTACTGCTGAAAGTTTTGAAACTTACTCAGCTGAAGTGTCTTTGGAAGACTTGAAGAAGGATACTGAAAAGGCATTTCAACCATTGATGGAATTCATGGAAGAACAAGTAAACAGTGGCCGTTTGGCTTCTGCACTACTACAAGTGAAGGGTGAAGACATTAGTTTTTACCTACAAAACAATATCGTGAACTTACCATACAGATACATCAAGAATATCTCAAAGATGATGAGTGACGAAACTAACTGCCCACTAAACGTCTACATGTTCGTAGAATCACCTGATGTGAACCGTTCAAAGATGCGTATTGATGAATTATCATCACAAGATGACTTTGCGGTCAACACTGATTTAAGTGCTAAATTGGGTGCATGGGCAAATGACCAACTTGCTGCAATCGAAGAAAATCAAAAGATTGAACAAGAAGTTGCCGAAAAGACAGACAAGAAAAAGCCAGCTGCTAAGAAGAAAACTGCTAAAAAGACTACCAAGAAAAAATAGTCTAAATCACTCTTATGTGTTATACTACTTGTTGCGATGAGTCGAGGAGATCGCGCAACTACGGTTGTATTCACAAGATGTGATTAAGCGATATTTTCGAAGGGGACACATTATGCGGACGTAATTCGCGTGTCTGATATGTTGGTGATGTGAACACCACTTATCCGTCTACTTAGTAGATGCCAAAAAGAGCGTAACTTCATTTGAAGTTACGCTCTTTTTTATTTAACCAAGTATAGTTGATCTTCAATTAAATCGAATGGTTTGTGGTGACGGTTTAAGTTCTTAACGTCATTGTTTTCGACGAATTCAGCATTGTCCCAGAATTGCTTCGAATCTGTGGCACCGTATTTTTCACCAATGGTGATTAGTGGAATGTCCTTACCAGATTCACGGATGGCTGATAATAACTTCCAGTCGATATCGATACCATCAGGTGACCAGCACATGATGATGTAGTCAATGTCGTCCTTGTACTTATTGAAGGCATCGATTGCGTCCAATGATTCGACGTCGGTAACTAGATGTTTACCGGTTTCGTTTTCCTTCTTCCATGCAAGGTTATCAGTACAAATGACATCAGCACCATTCTCACGTAATCCTTTTGAGATGTATCCATTTCCGGCCATCACTTCCAAAACTTTTTTGCCATTTAAGAACTTGGCAATGTCATTGGTGAATGGGGCGGAGATGTATGCCCACATCCCGTATTGTTCTTCTAAGTAGTCACGGAATTCACGTAAGTCTTGATCTAGTTTTGGTAATTGATCAACGAATTGGTTCCAGACGGCGTCGCCCTTAGGGTCGCCCATTGGGTACTTTTCGTTCACGTAAGCGAAGATGGTGTCTTGGATGTCGTCTGGCAATAGCAATACCGGTAAATCTTGTGGTAATTGGTTTTGTTGTAATAAACGGTCTGCTTCTAAAACGTTATTGATTAGATATTTAATGTCAGAAAAATCATTGAATAAATCATAGTACTTCTTCATTCTTTCGATGTATGAAGGCTTATGAATGATTTTTTTATTTTTCTTCATTTTCTTAAGTAGTTTCTTTTTATCCATTGTCTAACTCCCTTGAGTTGCTTAATTATTATTTTATGGGAAAACCGAGATGAATGCAAAAAGAGGGTATTATGTCATATGATATAACATAATGTGCCATAAACTTGGATTTAAATTCAAATTAAAGACAATTAACCCTGTACTTATTTAATTTTAATGATATAATATGTTACATGATATAACATTATAAGGAAATGAAGGTAGATATTGATGGATTTAGCAAGTACGGGATTTGTTTTTATTTCAAGTATTTTAGTTCTGTTTATGACACCGGGTCTAGCATTCTTCTATGGGGGCCTAGTTTCAAAGAAAAACGTTGTTAACACTACCATGTCAGTATTCATTATGACTGGTTTAGCAGTTATTCTTTGGGTTGTATTTGGTTACAGCCTTTCATTCTCAGGTGATATAGGTGGATTTATTGGAAACCTAGCCCATCCATTTATGAATGGAATTGATCTTACATCACTTACACCAACTAAGATTCCAGTAAGCATTTACTCAATCTTTGAAATGATGTTTGCGGTTATTACTCCAGCGCTATTCGTTGGTGCGATTGTTGGTCGTATTCGTTTCAAGTTCTTATTATGGTTTGTAATACTATGGTCAATTATCATTTACTACCCAATGGTACACATGGTATGGTCACCAACTGGATTCTTAGCAAAGCTTGGTACTTTAGACTTTGCTGGTGGAACTGTCGTACATATTAATGCAGGGGTTACTGCGTTGGTATTATCCATTTACCTAGGTAAGCGTCTAAACTTCGGCAAAGAAACTAAGCACTACAACCTTTCATGGGTATTGTTAGGTACTACCATTCTTTGGATTGGTTGGTATGGTTTCAATGCCGGATCAGCTTTAGGTGTAAACAATGTCGCAATGCAAGCTACCATGACATCAACTGTTGCTGCCGCAACTTCAATGATGGTATGGATGCTATTAGATATGCACTTTGTTGGTAAGCCACAATTAGGTGGTATCTGTACTGGTACACTTTGTGGACTTGTTGGTATCACTCCAGCTGCTGGTTTCGTAACTATCGCCGGAGCTTTTGCAATCGGTATCGTTGCTACTCTAGTAAGTTACTTCTACGTAAACGTGCTAAAGGCTAAAGTAGGTGCAGATGACACACTTGATGCATTCGGTTGTCACGGTGTTTCAGGAATGGTCGGAAGTATCATGACTGGTCTATTTGCTACTAAGGCAGTAAACAGCTCAGTTGTAGACAATGGTCTATTCTACGGTGGTGGTTTCAAGTTATTCCTAACTCAAATCATCGCTACTTTAGTAACAATCATCTTCGTTGCAGTGGCTTGTGCAATTATTATTTCACTACTAAAACTAGTAATGCCAATGCGTGTAACTGAAGAAGAAGAAAGAGCCGGACTAGATATCGTAGAACACGGTGAAGCTGCCGATTACATGGTTTCATACGGTGAAACTGGCAAGGATCACAGTAAGGATATCGAAGTTAACGCTGATGAGTTTAAGGGGCAAATTAACCACTTAGACAATCCAAATCTACCAAAAGATTAAAAATATTATACCTTTCAAAAGACCGCAATAGCGGTCTTTTTGCTTGTTTAATTAAAAATAAATTAGAAAAATATGATAAAAAGTGTTGACTTTTATTATTTACGGCATTAGTATTTAGTCAATCAAATAAATCAGACAACAAAAAGATCGGGAGAGTAACCCTTGAAGATAGTTCAGAAAGTCTACGGTAGCTGTGAGTAGATCGATTCGACAAAGGTGAAGATGGCCCGTTAATTGGCAGCGTCGATACTTAAACGCTGATGGGGTGGCAACCATTATTAATTGCACACGTTGATAGACGTTAGTGAGGGATGTAGTGTAAGCTGCATCCAAATTAGAATGGTACCGCGGAATCCGCTTCTAGTATTTATACTAGGAGCGGATTTTTTTATTTGATAAAAAATTCATTAAAACTTTAGAGGAGTGATTGATATGACACAAGTAGCAACTAAGCAAAAACATTTTGATATCGTAGGTAGTTTCTTAAGACCAGAGAAACTAAAGCAAGCAAGAGAAGACTTCAGTAACGAAAAGATTACTAAAGCAGAATTGACTGAGATTGAAAACAAGTTGATCAAAGATTTAGTTGAAAAAGAAATTGCTAACGGTTTAAAGATTGTTACTGACGGTGAATTCCGTCGTAGCTACTGGCATTTAGATACCTTCTGGGGTTTTGATGGAATCAAACATACCAAACAAGAACATGGTTACATCTTCCATGACGTTGAAACCAGAAATGACTCAGCTCAATTAGATGGCAAGATTAAGTTCAATCCTAATCATCCTGACTTATTAGCATTCAAGTACTTACAATCATTGATTGAAGACAATGATGAAGTGATTGCCAGACAAAGCATTCCATCACCAGCTCAATGTTACTTAGAACTAGTAAGAGGACCTGAAAATGTCGCCGCCTTACAAAAGGTATACGGAACTGACACCGACGCATTAATTCATGATTTAGGTTTGGCATACCACGATTTAATTCTTGCTTTATACGATGCTGGTTGTCGCGACGTTAAGTTAGACGACTGTACCTGGGGCTTACTTGCTGATCCAGATGGTTGGGCATTAGTAAAAGATGGTTTTGATAACCTCCAACAATTACTAGACTTAAACCTAAAATTCAACAACGAAGCCATTCGCGACTTACCTGAAGACTTACGTATCAGCACTCATGTATGTCGTGGTAACTACGCATCAACATGGGCATCAAAGGGTGGCTATGCTCCAGTTGCCAAAACACTATTTGGTAAGGAAAACGTTCAAGCATACTACTTAGAATTTGACGATGACCGTTCAGGAGACTTCGCACCACTTGCTGAAGTTTCAAAAGGAAAAGACGTTGTCTTAGGTCTAGTTACCAGCAAGCGTCCAGAACTAGAAGATCAAAAAGTCTTAATCCAACGTGTAAACCAAGCTACTGAATATGTAGATTTAAAACACCTATCATTAAGTACTCAATGTGGATTTGCTTCAACTGAAGAAGGAAACCACCTAACAGAAGAACAACAATGGGCCAAGATTAGATTAGTAGTCGACACTGCTAAAAAGATCTGGGGAGAATAATAAACAAAACATACCAATGAATAGAAGAGTAGACTAATTACTTTGATAGAGAGCTGCGGATGGTGAAAAGCAGTAAGTTAATTTTTCTATAGATGGTCTAGGAGGTATCGTCCAGCAATGGATGCGGTCAATTACCGATATTCAATTAATCGTAATTTACGATGAGTGGGTAATGAAAATTACCAAACTGGGTGGTACCACGCTAACGGCGTCCTTTGATTTTAATTAATCGAAGGATGCCGTTTTTTATTAGGAGGTGAAGATATGAGTAAGACCGACATTATCAGTTTTGAAAACGTCAATAAAACGTTCGAAACTGATGAAGGACAAAACGAGGTTTTGTCCGGTGTAAATTTAAAAATTGAACAAGGTAAGATATTCGGTATCATCGGATATTCCGGAGCCGGTAAATCGACGTTAATTCGTTGTATTAACGGTTTGGAACTACCAACTTCAGGATCCATCAAATATCTTGATACGGTGGTCAATGAATTGAGCGAAAAGGGATTAATCGATTTAAGAAGTGAAATTAGTATGATTTTTCAACAGTTCAACTTGATGCCCCAAAGAACGATTGCTGAAAACGTCGCATTACCGATTAAGTACAAAAAAATCGGAAAGAAGCAAACGACAGCTAAGGTTGACGAACTGCTATCATTGGTTGGTCTATCCGACAAAGCGGATGCATATCCAAATTCACTTTCCGGAGGCCAAAAGCAAAGAGTAGCGATTGCTAGAGCGTTGATTAATGACCCGAAGGTATTGCTTTGTGATGAAGCAACTAGTGCACTGGATCCAGAAACGACGGATTCAATCTTGGAAATCTTAAAAGAACTAAATCAAAAACTTAATATCACAGTCGTTGTGGTAACCCATGAAATGAAAGTAATTGAGCAAATCTGCGAAGATGTTGCTGTTCTACATAATGGTCGGATTGTTGAGACTGGAAATGTCTACGATGTTTTCTCTCATCCAAAAGAAGAGATTACCAAACGTTTCGTCAAGACAACCACCAACTTAAACGTTTCAAAGGGATTGTATCAAGCACTAGGTTTACCTGAAGGTCACCGCTTAATTCGGGTGACTTACAACAATGAAAACACGATTGATCCAGTTATTTCATTGGTATCTAGAAAGTACAACGTCGACATCAGCATCTTGTTAGGTGATATCAAATTAATCCAAGGCAAGCTCATCGGTGGATTGATTATCTCCGTTGAAGGAAACGAGGAAGATATCGAAAATGCCTACAAGGAATTAAAACTAAACATTGGAATTGAAGTGGAGGTGATTAACGATGTTGAATAGTCTTTTTCCAAACGTTGGAACGAACTGGCCTGAATTCACCCAATCGATTGTCGAAACGATTGAAATGGTGATTTTATCCGGAATAATTTCATTAATTATCAGTTTGGTCATCGCAGTCATCTTGGTAGTCACCAAGCACGATGGAATTAATCCCAACTTCATCATCTTTAATATCTTCGATAAATTAATCAATTTATTTAGAAGTATTCCATTCATCATTCTAATTGTTGCGTTAATTCCACTAACTACATTGATTTCTGGAACTGCCATTGGGGTAACCGGGACCATCTTCCCATTGGTTGTCGGAATTACACCATTCTTTGCCCGTCAGATTGAATCAGCGTTAAACGAAATTGATCCTGGTTTAATTGAAACCGGTAAGGCAATCGGCTTAAGCAACTTCCAAATTGTGAAGTCAATCTATCTACACGAAGGCATCATCAGTATCACTAGAATGACTACTACCACAATCATTAGTCTCATCGGACTAACCGCCATCGTCGGCGTTGTTGGCGGAGGGGGCCTAGGAAACTTCGCCATTCAATACGGATACCAACAAAACCAATTCGATGTAACGATGGCCTGCATCATCGTATTACTAATCTTAGTCACAATTGTCCAAGTAATTGGAACATTAATCGCGGAACTATTAACCCGCTAAAGGAGCGTTTTATATGAGTCAAAAAAGTAGTCATAATAAAAAGAAAGTCGCTAGTTTATCAGCTATCTTAGTAGCGATTCTAGTCGTTGTATTAGGTTTCATTATCGTATCTGGTCACAACAAGTCAGGCGAAAGCGCCAAGGGCAAAAAGGTTGTCACCGTCGGAATTATTGGTAGTAACGATGTGCCAATCTGGAAACAAGTAAACAAGGAATTAGCAAGTAAACACATCTACGCTGACGTAAAAGTATTCAGTGACGGTGAAGCGTTAAACCAAGCAACCAATAGTGGTCAAATTGATATTAACTCTTTCCAACACTATGCATTCCTACATCAAGAAGTAAGTCAAAAGAACTACAAGCTTACCGCAATTGGTAACACTTATATCCAACCTTTGAACATCTATTCAAAGAAGATTAAGAACGTTAAGGATCTAAAGGAAGGCGACAAGATTGCCATTCCAAACAACCCAACTAACGCTGGTAGAGCATTGAAGGTATTAGAAAAGGCCGGCTTAATCAAGACTAATCCAGCTAAAGGTTACTCACCAACAGTATCCGATATCACAAGTAACCCTAAGAAGTTACAAATTATTGAAGTTGACCCAGCAGCCATCATCAAGTTATTACCTAACTTCGCAGCTGGTATTACCAACTCAAACTTCGTTCAAGCCAACCACTTGAACCCATCTAAGGATTCAATCTATGCAATCGCACCAAACATTAACGATTCATACAACAAGCCATGGATTAACATCTTGGTAACTAAGACTTCAGAAGAAAACAACAAGACCTATAAGGAGGTGGTTAACGCATACCATTCTAAAGCGGTATACGACCTAATCGAAAAGGAATACAAGGGCGTATCTTTACCAGCATTTAAATACTAATTCGTTTTTGAAAGGAAGATTATTATGGCAAAAGTAGAAACAAAGGTAGAAAGTTTTACATTAGATCACACAGCAGTAAAGGCACCTTACGTGCGTTTAATCACAGAAGAACATGGACCAAACGGCGACACAATCGCTAACTTTGATTTACGTCTAGTTCAACCAAATGAAGAAGCAATCCCAACTGCCGGATTACATACCATTGAACATTTACTTGCAGGACTATTACGTGACCGTTTAGACGGTGTTATCGACTGTTCACCATTCGGTTGTCGTACTGGTTTTCATTTAATCACCTGGGGTAACCCTGGAAACGATAAGGTAGCGTTAGCATTAAAGGATTCACTACGAGCAATCAGAGATGACATCGAATGGGAAGATGTCCAAGGTACTACTGCAGAAAGCTGTGGTAACTACCGTGATCATTCATTATTCTCAGCAAAGGAATGGTGCAAGACTATTTTGGACGAACAAATTAGTACTGAACCATACGAACGAAAAGTAATCTAAAACAAATGAGGTGAAAGATATGGATTTATGGCAATACTATTGGTTCCGCGCCGTCGCATTTATTGTGTTTTGGTTAGGTTATTTCTTATTGATGACATGGGCATATGTTGGCAGACCCCATATCTTTCATCGACTAAAAAACAAAAAATGAGTGCTATGTACAATTACGAAAAAAACTCCAGAAAACATTCTGGAGTTTTTTACATTTTATAATCATCAAAATTTAAATTAAGTTCTTCTTGGTATGCTTCTGGTTGTTCACCGTCTTCTAAGTATTGACGGTCCTTGCCATGAAGATAACCATTGATAAGTTGGTATACTTCGTATCGATCTTGTTGATCCAAAGTGTGATTACCAAAGGTTAGTTCATTTTTCTCCATCAAGACGCTACCTAGATTGAAATGTTCAACAGAAGTTCTTCCTGTCAAATAATCCATGCTGACGTTGAAGTACAATGCCAGTTTTTTGATTTCGACATACGAAGGTGAACGAATCCCACGTTCCCAATTACCAATTTGTGAAGGGGTATTTTTGTGTTCATCTTCTGGAAATCTTTCGTTTAGATTGTTTGCAAGTTGGTTCATACTGATATGTTGCCCTTTACGAAGAGCTCTTAATCGAATCGGAAACATTTACAACACCTCTACGCATATTATAACCGAAAATGCGTCAAATTGGCGGGTAGTTGCTTTTTATTTATTGAAACTCTATACTCGAATTATTAAATACTGAAATGGAGAGCACTATCTTGAAAAAGAAAACCAAAATCTTACTAGCGACCGTGATTACTTTAATCGTATTGACGGTAGTTGGTTTTGTGGGTGCGGGGATGTATTTTTACAACGTCGCCGTGGTTCCTTCGCACAAGACCTTTTTAAGTAACGATAAAATTAAGAAGAATTCACCACTATATCCAGGTACCAAGTGGTACTACAACGTCAAAAAGATTCACTGGACCCAGAAGTCTGCGACCGGAAACTTAAAGCTGGTGGCTAACTACATTCCAGCAGAGAAGAAGACTAACAAGACCGTGGTGATTGCCCACGGCTACATGGGTAGTAAGGAAAAGATGGCTCCTTATGCCTACATCTTCCATCAAATGGGTTACAACGTTTTAACTCCCGATGATAGGGGCCAAGGCCAAAGCGAGGGTAATTACGTTGGTTACGGTTGGCCAGATCGTCTCGACTACATTAAATGGATGAAAAAAGTCATCAAGTACCAAGGACCAAAGACTGAAATCGTGATGTTTGGTGTCAGCATGGGGGGAGCTACTACCATGATGGTATCCGGTGAAAAAGACGTGCCACACCAAGTTAAAGCATTTATTGAAGACTGTGGTTACACCAGTGTTTCCGATGAAATTAACTACGAAGCCGGTCAACTTTACAACATGCCAGCATTCCCACGTTGGCCATTGGTTCCAATCCTAAGTGGAATTACCCACATTAGAGCCGGATACAGCATGTACGAAGCTTCATCACTAAACCAAGTGAAGAAGAATCACCGTCCAATGCTATTCATTCATGGGGCCAACGATAAGTTCGTACCAACTCGCATGGTTTACCCACTATACAAGGCTAGCAAGGGACCAAAACAACTACTTGTTGTGAAAAATGCAGCCCATGCTGCTTCTTATCAAACTAATCCAAAGTTGTATGTTGATACAATTAAGGGATTTTTGAACAAATATTTTAAATAATATTAAAGGCGTTAGATGTTGAATCTAGCGCCTTTTTCGTAATTTTAAAAACTTTCAGTGTATCAAATAGGGGGTTAAATGTTATTATAGATAGTGTGTAATAACACCATCAAACAATACGTTTAATATTCGTTAAAAAAATAAATAAAAAAATCAGAAAGGAGGACGCTTTTTGATTGAACTAGCCGCATTAGTATTTTTAATCGCTGGTGCTTTATTAGGTTTTTGGGTTAGTGATATGCGCATCAAGGGTCAAGTTGACGCTGCCAAAAGTAAGGCTGCACAACATTTACAAAAGACCGCCGATGAGACTGCCGTAAAGGCTAAGCAAATCATTGCTGATGACAAAGAAGACATCATGCAATACCAAAAGATTGCAGACGATGAAATCGAGTCTCAAAAAGAAGAAAATATCACCCGTGAAAACCGTTTGAACCAACACGAAAAGTACTTGGAACAAATGAAGAACCGATTAACTAAATATACTAATGATTTAAATGAACGCAGCGATGAACAAGCTAAGGTCCAAGATGATATCGATGACGTCATGCACCAAGCCGAAGACATTTGGCAACAACGTGAATTGACACTTCAATCAATCAGTCATATCGATAAGAACTATGCTCGTCATGCTGTGTTGAATCATACCGAAAACGCTCTTCGTCGTGAAAAAGACATCGAAGTTAAGTACAACTTGTCCGAAAGCAAGGTTGCCGCTAACAAGATTGCTAATGACCTAGTAATTGAAGCTATTCAAAGAGGCCCTAGGGATGAACCTAGAAGTCACATTGAAAGAAACATTGCCTTGCCAAGTAGCGACATCAAATCCAAGTTAATTGGTAAGGACGAACAACATGTTCGTCTACTACAAACACTAACTGGAACTGATTTAATCTTTGATGAAGACTACCCATTACTACTTCACATTGTTACTCATGATCCAATTAGAAGAGAAATTGCTCGTACAACTATTGAAAGTCTGATCATTTCTCGTCACTTTACCAACAGCAACATCGAGTATCTGGTTAATACCACTACTCAAAAGGTTAACGCGGCTTTACGTGAAACCGGTGAAACAGTTGTTCACTCACTCCACGTTGGACGTGTTCATCCTGACTTGATGAAGATTATTGGTAAATTGAAGTTTAGAACTAGTTATGGTCAAAACGTTTTATACCACTCAATTGAAACTGCTCAATTGACCGGTGCCTTGGCTGCCGAATTAGGTTTGAATACCCAATTGGCCAAACGTGCTGGATTACTTCACGATATTGGTAAAGCCATTGACCACGAAGTTGGTGGAACCCACGTTGAATTAGGGGTCAAACTAACTGAGGCCTTTGGTGAAAACGAAGTCGTTGTTAATTCAATTGCTTCTCACCACGGTGACGTTGAACCAACTGATCCAATCGCTATTCTGGTTGCCACCGCCGACGCCATTTCTGGTGCTCGTCCAGGAGCTAGAAGTGAATCAATTGAAGAATACGTCAGTCGTCTACGTAACCTAGAAAACATTGCTAACCAACACAAGGGTGTTCGCGATAGCTATGCCATCCAGGCTGGACGTGAAATCAGAATTATTGTAAATCCTGAAATGTTAAATGATGATAACAGTAAGCTATTGACTAAACACGTTAAGGATCAAATTCAAGATGAATTGACTTATCCGGGTAAGATTAAGGTTACTACCATTCGTGAACTAAAAGCTGTTCAATACGTTGGTAAGAATAAGAAACGCAATCATAATACAGTTAAAGAAGCTTAATGCTATTATTGTTAAACTAAAAAGAGTCCCAAAACATGAAGTTTTGGAACTCTTTTTTTATGGTCTGTAGATGACCTTAAAGTTATGATTGTTTTCAGCTTTAATGGTCTTGTGTTCTCTTAAGTAATCAGCGATTAATTGACTCATCATTCGATCATCTGACTTGATAATCTTGTCTTGAGAAAACATTTGGTAGTTTCCACCACCGACGGCACGATAGATGTTTAACACGATTTTTAATTCGGCGTCGTCATCGATTGGTTTGCCATGGTAGGTCAAATCTTCGATACGGTGACCAACTGGTTTAGCGACGTTAATCACGTAGTCGACACCTTCATACATATCGTAGTTGTAATGCTTTAGCTTAGGGAAAATGTAGTCATGGTTTACACCAATCTTACCGTTTTGGTAGTCAAAGTACTTGGCGCTAGTTTCCATGGCGGCCTTTAATTCGGCACCAGTAATCTTAAGCACGGATAGACTGTTAGGGTAAACGTAGTTAGTGATGATATTTCTCATTGTAATCGGATTTTCAAAACCGTGAGCTTCATCATTAAATAGGGCGGTTGCCGAAATGTCTACTCCCATAGTTTGCATCTGAATATTTTGAATGAACTGGATGAAACTGGTCTTGTTTAAACGGGCTTCAAAGGCGTTATCAAAGTCCATTGATCCTTCGATATGAGCCATTGGTTCATCTAACCACTTGTTGATTTGTTCTTGGATGTCGTCCAACTTATTGGCGATTTCATGATCAACTTGGTACTTCTTAGTTGGAATTAATTCGACTTCACTGGATTGCACAAAATATTTACCATTGTCATCTTGTTGAACATCTAATTCGATGTGTCCAACGTATTGACCACGATGACCTGGTTGAATGATTGGGACGCCCAATAGGTGACCAGCAATCTTTCTGTGTTGGTGACCGGTGATAATGGCATCGACACCGTCAACATGTGCTAGGATATCGTATGTTTCGTTTTCACCATTTAAGACTTCGGTTGGGACACCTTCTTCATCACGTTCGATTCCGCCGTGATAAACGATGACGTTTAAATCGGTTTTTTCGCTCATTTCAGGGATGTATTTGGCGGCGGTGTCCTTGGCAGAAAGGAAGGTTAGACCGGCTAAATGGGAGTTCTTTTCCCACTTAGTGGTACCTTGAGTGGTTAGACCCAAGAATCCGACCTTTACACCATTAATATCTTTAATTTCATATGGATTACCAAATGGGTGGGTACCATCTTCATCAATAATATTGGCACAAAGAAAATGGCGATTACACTCATTTATGGTGTTGTGTAGGTATGATAATCCGTAATTAAACTCATGATTTCCTAATACTCCAAAATCGTAATCAACGGCATTAAAGACGTCGTTAATTTGTTTTGGTGCGGATTGTTTTTTGATTTCAGCAATATAGTATGCCAATGCTGATCCTTGCAAGAAATCCCCGTTATCGATGGCTACGACGTTATCCAGCTTGGTTCTAAGATCCTTGATTGCTGTAGCGCAACGAAGCACCCCAAAGGGTTTATCGTCCTTTAAGTTCACATAGTTAGTGGGGAACAAAAAGCCGTGTGTATCACTTGTCTCTAAAAGATTTATTTTCATCGTGCCACCCCCGTATTGAATTATCATGATTCTTCCGTTTCTTTTATTGTGTATATTTTATCACTTTTTTAAAAATGAAAAATTAAGATTTGATTAACATTTACCTTTTCTTAATAAAAATTTAAATTGATTTATCTTATAGGTATGTTAAGATGATTACAGTTAATTGTATTTACATTTAGTAAGTACTACTAACCTAACCATAATTGTTTTTATAAAAATTAAGCGATTAAGGGGTGATATAAATGTTGAATCTTTACGTAGCACCAAGTAGTGCATCCAGTCGTAAAGCTAGAGCCTGGTTAAAGGGCCACGATATTGCTTTCCGCGAAAGAAATATCAATTCTAACCCATTGAATGCGGACGAAGTAAAACAAATCTTACGTCTTACTGAAAATGGGAGCGAAGACATCATTTCAACAAGATCCAAAATTTTCAAAAAGCTAAACATCGATTTTGATAGCTTGTCACTATCAGACTTGGTAGATTTAGTTGTCAAGTATCCAGACCTTATCAAACGTCCTATTGTGTTTGATGACAAACGTTTGGAAGTTGGGTACAATGAGGAAGAAATTCGTCGTTTCTTACCCCGTTCCATTCGTGAAACTGAACTAAAAGAATTAGAATCACAGTTGGAAGCTTAATATTTTAGAGTGACGGCATTACTTTGTAATGTCGTTTTTTTATTCACTCAAAAGGAGTCACATTATGATAAAAATGATTGCGCTGGATCTAGACAATACACTATTGAATTCATCCAAAGAAATTAGTGATGAAAATGTTTCAACACTACAAAAATTACATAAAAAGGGAATCGCCGTTGTCCTATGTACCGGTCGCCCGATTAATGCGGTCTGGCCATATGTAAAACAACTTGGTCTAACCGAGGAAAATGATTACACCATCACATTCAACGGTGGAATGGTGATTCGAAATCACGATCAAAAGGTGTTAAACCAAAAGGGACTAACCCTAGCAGATTTTTCCTTAATTCATCAATACGCATTGGATAACGACTTACCATTGGACATTCTAGACTTTGAAAAGGTCTACGAATTAACCGATTTGGTTAAATCAACCTATAAGGAAGTCTTGAATTCACCACTTGAATTCGTTCCAACTGATTTCAAGGAATTAGAGAACAAACCATACAGTAAGGCCATCATGTCAGAACAAATTGCGGCATTGGATAATGCACGTGCTAATTTTCCAGCAGAAATTACTGACCATTATAAAATCGTCCGTTCTCAGCCCAAAATCATGGAATTTTTGCCATTAAACATGAGTAAGGCTTACGGTTTAAATATTTTGTTAAAGCACTTAGGATTGGATTTTTCCAACCTGATGGCATTTGGTGATGCGGAAAATGATTACGAAATGATTGAAGCTGCCAATGTCGGTGTTGCGATGGGCAATGCCTCTGATGAAATCAAGAAGATTGCCACAGATGTTACCGTCGATCACGATGACGATGGGGTAGCGGTATTTCTACACAAATACTTTAATGAATAAATAAAAAAGGACTTAAACGAGAAGTTTAAGTCCTTTTTGTTTACTTGTTGTTTGCGAATAAGTAGTTCAAGTATTCCATAAATGTCTTTAGGTAACGCTTTTCATCTACTTGGATAGCAACACTAGCAGTAGGATTTGGATCGTCTAGGTGAGCAGTATCACCGGTAGTACGTCCGTAGTTTAATTCACCAGTGTGAACCAATAGGTCTAGGTCCAATGTTTGAACGAAGCTTGGGTCACAAGCAACACCAACGGCTAATGGGTCGTGTAGTGAACAACCACCTAGGTGTGGGTACATTTCAGCGTAAATATCGATGTAGTAGTCAACGATATCAGCGAACTTTTCACCTGCAACAGTGCCTAAGTCACGCCATTGTTGAGTTTCTTTTTTAGTTAGAAGAGTTCTTAATGTAACGTCTAGACCAACCATAGTATCGTGTAGTGGGCTTCTAAATACTTCGTTGGCAGCAGTAGCATCTTGGTTGATGTTTGCTTCAGCAGCATCAGAAACATTACCAGGAACAGTCAAAGCACCACCCATTAGAGTAACGTTACCGATTAAGTCGGCAATTGATGGGTCCTTACGTAATGCTAAGGCTAGGTTGGTAAGTGGACCAGTAGGGATGATTGTTAAATCCTTACCGTACTTGTGAGCGGCTTCGATGATGAAGTCGACACCTGATTGTTCTTCCACTTGGCGGCTACTTGCTGGTAATTCAACTTCACCAACACCGTTAACACCATGAATATGAGCTGAAACTTCCATTACTTCGAAACTGTCAGTTTCTAGTGAATGTGGTTCACCTTCAAATACTGGTACGTCAGTAGCACCTAATAGGTCTAGAATTTCTAGTGAGTTCTTAGCGGCTTGTTCTACCAATACGTTTCCGTATGAGTTCACAACACCTACTAAATCGGCGTTAGGGGCAGCGACAGCGTAGGCGATAGCCATTGCGTCATCGACACCTGTATCAACGTCTAAGATAATTTTTTGCTTTGCCATAATGAAAAACCCTCCCAATATTAATTCCCCTCACGGATCTTTGCCCGTGAACATTTTTCATTAACTTTAATTATATGGGCTTTTCATCCAAAATAAAAGGGGATACTAAGAAGTTTTTAAGGAAATGACATATAAATACGAACAAATTTAACGAAAATGAGAAATTTGTTAATAAAAAAATCTCGACTTCTAAACGAAATCGAGATTTTGGTTGCTAGTTTCTAAATAGGAATTCAGCAATTGTTTTATCCAATGTTGGGTTTTCGTGCAACATTGAATGTTCAGCAGAAATTGGATCTCCACGGTATAGGTAGAATGTGTAGCTCTTAACGTAAGGCTTAACTAGTTTACCCATTGGCTTAACGATATCCACGGCTTCTTCACCATCGGTACCAACGTTGTAGATTTCTCCTGCGATGTTAAAAATCTTTAAGTTGCGTGGTAAGTTCTTAGCACGTTTATCACCAGCTGGGTAGTCGTTGGCGATACTTACGAACTTGTTAATCTTAGGAGCTTCCTTTTGGTTAGGGTTTCTAACCATGTATTCGTAGGCGATTTGACCACCTGATGAATGTCCTAAGAAGTTAACTGATTTAATGTGGTAAGTCTTGTATAGGTAAGTCATCACATTTTTCATTTGTTTAGCTTCTTTGATTGGGTGAGTGTTGTCTTCAAAGATTAATTGAACTAATGGGTTGTCAGCTGAAATCTTCTTGACATATTTCTTCATGGTAGTAACCTTACCATTGCTAGAAATATGAATACGAAGAGCACGCTTAGCAATGCCGTGATCGTTGAATTGATTAATGAAGTCATCGGTTGAAACGGCGTTACCACCATAACCGGGGATGAAGATAGTTGCAGTTCTTGTCTTGTCTACCTTCACATCATTTAGGACACGACCTCTAAAAATCCATGAGGTAGTGATGAATAGGGCAATTGCTTCAATAATCAAAACAATCCCAATGATAATTTTTCTGCGTTTGCTGTGCATAATTGTTCTTCCTTTGCTAAAGTATAATTATAAGATACATAATATATTAAATAACACCAAAATAAAAGGAGTTAAAATAAAATGTCAGATGAAATCTATGATATTACGATAATTGGAGGAGGTCCCGTTGGAATGTTTGCCGGTTTTTATGCCGGACTACGTACCGCCAAATTCCAAATCATCGAAAGTCTTTCAGAACTAGGGGGACAAGTAAATGCATTATATCCAGAAAAAACGATTCTAGATATCCCAGCCTATCCTGCGATTTCAGGTCGTGATTTAGTGGCTAACTTGAAGAAACAACTTGCCACCATGGATGGTGACATTAAGTTGAATCAAACAGTAGTCAACGTTGAAAAAATTGACGACGTTTTTAAGGTTACCACAAATAAGGGAATTACCAAAACTAAAGCCATCATTATTGCGGTTGGTAACGGGGCATTTAACCCACGTAAACTAAGCGCTGATGGTGTCGAAACAATCTCAGACCAACAACTAGTATACACCGCTTCGGACTTAGATGCCTTTAAAAATAAAAAAGTTTTAGTTGCAGGTGGTGGTGATTCAGCAATCGATCAAGCACTAATGCTAGAAGATATTGCCGATGAAGTCTACTTATTGCATCGTCGAAACGAGTTTAGAGGACTAGAACACACCGTTAACCTATTGAAGCAATCAAGCGTCAAACTAGTGACTCCTTACTTAATTAAGTCATTAGAAAACGTGGACAATAACCAAGTTAGAGTCCACGCTAAGAAGATGAAGACAGATGATGAATTCATCGATATTGATGTTGATAAGATTCTAGTAAATTACGGCTTCATTTCTAACAATAAAGACATGCAAGGCTGGAATGTAGATATCGAAGAAGACCACCATGCCACAAAGGTTGATGGCAATCTTCAAACTAATATCAAGAACATTTACGCCGTGGGTGACCAAGCCAAATACGATGGTAAACAAACTATCATCGCGACTGGATTCGGTGAAGTTCCAATCACAATCAATGCGATTATGAACGACCTATACCCAGGCAATCGAGCACCAATTCACAGTACTCAATTATCATAAAAAACTATTTTTTCTTAGCATCCTTTGAGGGGGTGCTATTTTTTTGGACCGTCTTTTCAAGGCTTTGAACTTCCTTAGTCAAAGCTTGAATTTGTTTGGTTAATTGATCGATTTTATCGTCTGTTTCGTCCTTATCACCATGGGTGAAGAAGTCGGTAATCGTAGAGGTCAACAAACCAATAAAACCAATTCCACCGAACATTAGGAATGCGGCAATTAGCTTTCCACCAGCGGTTTGCGGCGAAATATCACCATAACCAACGGTAGTGGCGGTTGTAATTGCCCACCATAATGAGGTGGATAAATCATGTTGTTCGAAGTGTGAGTAAATCAAAGCACTGAAGATTAAAATCACGATACTGATTGAGAATAGGTAGATAAAACCAGTGTCGTAAATGAAACGGTGGATTCCACCGGTCACTTTTCCGTCCCAACCAAACTTCCAAAATAGGTTGTAGTGACGGACGATTCTAATCACACGGTATAGACGAAATACCACGAAGATCGGATGGGCTGGAATTAATGAAATTAAGTCCAACGATGTTTCTAATAAGAATTGCTTGTGGTTCTTGGCCAATAGAAAGCCGGATATGTAATCAATAATGTAAAAGATCCAGATACCATAGTAAATATTTCCTAAAATACCATGATAGATGTTGATAACGCCGAAGTAGTCTAGACCGACCATCACAACGGATGCGACGGCGATAAAAATAATAAACAGACTATAAATCAATTCGACGGTTTTATTTTTAAATTGTTTCATTATTTCAACTCACTTTTTCTCTATCTCTTAATCCAATTATAATCATTTTACCTTTAAGTTAGTTTAAAGCAAATAAAAAACGACCAATCTTTCAATTGGTCGTTTTCTTTTAGTTATCTTCGTTGTTGTTCTTGGAGATTCGAGATGATCCACCTGAATGGTTTAATTCTGGTGCATCGGTCTTGTATAGGGATTGAGTGGATTTCTTCTTTAGCTTGTCATACAAACTAGTAGATTTCTTACCCAATTCTGTTTCAGCCCCAAGTTCCTTTTGGAAACCATCTTGGTAATTGTAATCCTTAGGATTTACCGGAGTGAATCCGCTAGGGGTGTAGAAACGAAGTAAGTTTTGTTCGTTCAATTCATCAGAGAATGATAACTCAGTGTTAACACGAGCTTGCATCTTATTGAAGACTTTTCTTTGATGAGGGGTAGGGTGAATTACCTTACCGGTCTTGTTGCTGTAAATAGTACCACTGATGGATGTGTACTTAGTACTTACCCAATCACGGTTTCTAAATGCAACGACAGTGTCATGTTTCTTGGAGAATAAGTCGGTTCCAAATTGAATGTATTGCTTGGTGTTGACACCCAATAGGTGAAGTAGAGTAGGTAAGACGTCGATTTCACCACCGTAGGTTTTGTCGATGTAACCATGCTTCATGCCAGGGATGTTAAACATCAATGGAACACGTTGTAGTTGTGCGTTATCAAAGTCAGTCCAGTCATTAGGGTTCTTACCCAATGCTCTAGCAAGGCTTAGGTTTTCTGAGTTAGAAATACCATAGTGGTCACCATATAGCATGATGATTGAATTCTTCAACAACCCTGATTTTTGTAGGTATGCGTAGAATTCTTGGATGGCTTGATCTAAGTAATGAGCAGTCTTGAAGTAGTTATCAACCTTGGTATCACCGGTGTTAGTAGTCTTAAAGTTACTGTCTTCGCTATCGATTGAGTAAGGGAAGTGGTTAGTAACAGTGATGTACTTAGCGTAGAAAGGTTGTTGTAATCTTTCAAGGTACTTAACGGAATCTCTGAATAATAGCTTATCCTTCAAACCGTAACCAAGTGCTTTATCGCCGGAAGTATCGTAGTAGCTTTCGTCGAAGAAGTATTGGTAACCCATGTTCTTGTAAACATTGTTTCTGTTCCAGAAACTAGCAACGTTTCCGTGGAATACTGCTGAAGTGTATCCCTTATCTTGTTTCAAAATAGCAGGAGCTGCTTGGAAGACGTTGTCACTTCCGAATTGGGTAAACATTGAACCTTGAGGTAATCCATAGGTGCTGGTTTCTAGCATGTTTTCAGCGTCGGATGTCTTTCCTTGTCCCACTTGGTGGAAGAAGTTAGAAAAGGCAATTGTTGACTTACTATGGTAGAGACTGTTCAAGAATGGAGTGACTTCTTGGCCGTTGACCTTTTTATCGATTAGGAATTGTTGGAAACTTTCCAAGTGAATGATAATTACGTTTCTACCCTTGGCTAATCCAAACATCGATCTTTCAGGGGCGGCGTAATGCTTGTTGATGAACTTTCGCACGTCATTCATTTCTGACTTGGTAGCCATTGCACGCAAGTCCTTAGTGTGTTGAGTGGAGATGGCGTCATAGACTGTAAATGAATCAACGCCAAGATACTTAACGATGTATGTACGGTCGAAAGTTCTAGTTAGAAGTTGTGGTCTGGCCATTTCACCAAATGATAGGTTGGCGGTGAATATTAACACGGCAACCGAAGTAATGGCGAATGCGCCCTTACCACCGAACTTCTTGTTATCGATGCGAATTACTCTAAATAATAGTAGAAGTAATACTAAAACGATATCTAACCAGTAGAAGACATCATGTGGCATGGTAAGTGCAAGTGATGATCCGCTAAGTCCTTGGTTAACCTTTGAGTAACCGGTCATGGTACTTACTGTCATGAAGTCGGTAAATTCACGGTAATAAATAACGTTTAAATATAGTAGTAAAGTGTTTAACCCATCGATCAATAGGATAATAGGGTAAAATAATCGACTTGATTTAATGTACATTGCAAGTCCAAACAAAAGCATGGTAGTTGCGATTGGATTGATGAATGCTATGAAGTATTCAAACGGATTTGCAAGTCCTAATTGGAAATCAGTGAAATATGCGTATATAGTTTTAGCCCAAAATAAAACAACTAGTAGAATGAAGAATCCAAACCTAGTGGACATTTTAGAGCGCAGATAATTTATCGCTTTCAAAATGAAGAGCTCCTTTGATATAATTCATACTTAATATTAACAGACCGAAGTCAAAAAGGCATGTTTTTTTCGTGTCATAAAAACATCACCACAATATGTGGCAAAATAAAAAATATCTATCACCATATATAGTTGCAAAATTATGCAAATGTTGTAAAATAAAGTTAAATCAGTAGGAGGATGACGGCATTGCTAAAAGGTAATACTAAAAAATTAAATGTTCAGTTAAGTGATGGACAAATAATTGAATTCATGCCAGAGATGGTCCATAGTGACTTGCTAGCTTTGACTAGTAACCAAGAGATTATCAATCGTACTGAAAGATTAATCTTAGTCCAATTGAGTTCCTACACTATCATTAAACTACACGAACTACAAATGATAATTTATAAGACGCTAGATAAGTTGCGCTACCACAAGATTGCGTCTAAATACTATAATACTGAATTAAGTTAGGCAGAATGTTGTCTAACTTTTTTTATTAGTGATATTCTATTATTACCAGTTAAAAAAGGGGATGAATGTTATCACATTTAATCTATACGTTGTCCGTCACGGACAAACATACTTTAACATTTACAATCGTTTGCAAGGGTGGAGTAATTCACCTTTGACCGATAAAGGAATTACGGGTGCAAAAAAGACTGCTGATAAGCTTGCCAATACCCATTTTGCGGCAGCTTATTGCAGTGATACCACCAGAGCCATGCATACCGCAAAGATCATCTTAGATGGTAACAAGGCCGATTCAGTCAAAGAACCAACCATTTCTAAATACCTAAGAGAAGAATTCTACGGATACTACGAAGGAAATGATATGGATCAAACCTGGTACGTTGCTGGAGCACCTCATGGTTTGCCAACATTCAAAGACATTGTTACCAAGTATTCAATCGGTAAAGCTAAGGACTTCTTAAAGGAATCCGATCCTTTCCACCAAGCTGAAAGCAACGAAGAATACTGGAAACGTTGGGACCAAGGATTAGACCTAATCAGAAATGATAAGAACATCCACGATGGCGATAATGTCCTATTAATTAGTCACGGAAACGCGGTATTGAGTTTGGTTGAACGTTTTGGTGAAGGTAAATACGACGTCACTGAACGCCCAGCTAATGGCAGTCTTACTAAGATGAAAGTAAGCGACGATCAAGTTAAGATTACAGATTACAACGTTCAATAAAAGAATATAAAAAAAGACGATTACATTTTGTAATCGTCTTTTTTTGGATTTTAAGAGATGAAATTAAGCTACTCGACCGTAAGCTACTACGTGCCACCATGGAGCATGGATGCTTTCACGGATAACACCACGATTTTGAGCATCAATCATTTTGCCTCCACCGATGTACATACCAACGTGGTAAATGCTATTCTTTGATGAACCAATGAATACTAGATCACCTTTTTGAAGTTGCTTCTTACCAACTTTTTTAGAGTAGTGGTATTGTTGTTGCGCAGTTCTAGGTAAATTAACACCTAGACCGTGTCTGTATATGTATTTTGTAAAACCAGAACAATCAAAAGTACGTGAACCTTCTGAACCGTAAACGTAACGGTCACCTAATTTTGACTTAGCAACACTGTATACTGAAGTAAATTGGGTATTAGTATCAGCGTGGGCTGTGTTGTTGTTACTTGCAGCGGCACCTGCAAATAGTAGTGAAGTAAACGCGGCTGCGGTTATAGCAATTTTAGTAATCATTTTTTTCATCTCTCAAAATCCTCTCTCTTATAAAAAATCTCTCTCGTTTTTTTCTCTATCTCAATATATTTCATATGATAAGGGATTAATATTTCAAGAATGTAACAAAGTAGTTTCAAATTAATTAAAACTTTGCAATTTTAATGTAATCTTTATAATTTTAGTGTTTAATATTTACTGTACCCAATTAAAGTAATGAAAGGGTTCCAAATTTGTGGTAAATTTATTATGTAGATTACACGAAAGGAACCGTTGAAATGTCGGGCTTAAAGAAATTATTTCCCGAAAAAATAGACCTTAATCGTCTAATTTTTAAAATCGGGGAAGTCAGCAAGATGATGGACGTGTCAACACGTCAACTTCGTTACTGGGAACAAAAAGGTTACATTACCTCAATTAGAGACGATAAGAGTAGATCTCGCGTTTTTAATATGGAAAACTTAAATAAAGTAACATTAATTAAGCATTACTTAGATAAGGGATTCACCCTTACAGCTGCCAATGAGACAGCTTCTGAAAACATCGCTAAGATGCGCTATTTAAGAAGGTTTATGATGAATGCCTTTGAAGACGTTGAGACAATCGATGGTCAGCCAGTTGTCAACCTAGGTTACTTTAATGAAGAAAAAACTTCCATATTATATGCCGCAGTTGATGAGAATGACGAAATAAAATATCGTGTTGTCGATATAAAAAAGAAGGATAAATGATGAGAAAAAAGAAAATGAGTTTAACTAAGAAGATTGTCTGGTTAGTTGTAATTGTGATTGTATTATTTGGTGGATATAAGGTTGCAAAGCAAGTGCACAGTACAATCCGAGAAAACCAAATTCAAAAATCTGATCAACAAAGAATTGAAGAAGCACAAGAACAAGCTGCTAAGAAGCGTCATGAGTTTGCCGAAACAATCGCTAAACCAGCCGTTCAAGTATGGAACAAACAACACGTTGTGTTACCAAGCGTTGTGATTGCCCAAGCTATCCAAGAATCTAACTGGGGTCAATCAGAACTATACAAGAAGGCATACAACATCTTCGGTGTGAAGGGAACATACAAGGGAAAATCAATCCAATACTACACTGATGAATACGTAAGTAACGATACACCAGTAGCTAAGGGTGTTAAGGTTGTTCGTGAAGGTGACAAGAAGAAGATTTCAATTCCTGCTACTTTCAGAAAGTACCCAAGCGTCTATGATGCGGTTGAAAACCACAGTACTGTGACAGCACTTAACTTCATTAAGCAAAAAAATGTTATGAGCTATGAACAACAAGCTAAGATGCTACAAAAGAATGGTTACGCAACCGATCCTAACTACGCAAAGAACTTAATTGCATTGATTAAGCAATACAATTTAGCTAAGTACGATGATCAAATTAGTAAATAAAAAATTTAATAGTTAAAACTATATTTTCAAAAATTTATCTTATATAATAGTAGAAAAATAGAAGAGGAGACTTTAGGTGATACCATTATTAAGTAAATTATATGGTCCGTTTTTCGATTTGAATAACTGGCATAACGTAATCTTTTCGGAGGATGCATGGGTTGTTATTTTATCCCTAGTATTAATCGAATGTTTACTGTCAGTTGATAATGCGGTGGTTTTAGCCACGCAGGCTCAAGTTTTACCAACTAAGAAGGAACAAGAAGAATCATTATTCTATGGTCTTTGGGGTTCTTACATCTTTAGATTTATCATTATTGGATTAGGGGTATTTCTAATCCATATCTGGGAATTAAAGGTTGTTGGTGGATTATATCTTTTCTACTTAGTCTATGCGCACTTCGCTCATTCTGACAAACAGAAAAAATCCATGTTCAAGCAATCTGCCAACGAATCCAATCGTAAGCGTTTTTGGATGACAGTATTACAAATTGAATTTATGGATATTGTCTTCTCCGTTGATTCCGTATTAGCTGCTTTAGCAATTTCTGATAATCCAGTGATTGTATTACTAGGTGGATTAATCGGGATCCTATGTATGAGAGGAATTGCCGAAGTCATCATGTTAGTGATGAAGAAGGTCCCAGAGTTAAAGACAATGGCATACTTCTTAATCGCAGTGATCGCTTTGAAGCTAATCCTTTCAATTCCAATGATTGATATTGAAATTGAACCACTTCACTTTGGTTTAATCGTATTGGTTACATTTATCGTAACCTTCATCATTCATTTTATTCGCAAAGCAAAGAGGTAATCTAATGGCAACAACAATCACAAGGGAAAATCTTGCACAAGAAACAGATAACAAGATAACCGTCATTGATTTCTGGGCACCATGGTGTGGTCCTTGTAAGATTATGGATCCAGTGCTTGAAGCAATGGAAGAAGAATTCGGTGACCGCATTCACTTTGGTAAGATGAACGTCGACAATAATGAAGACGTGGCAAAACAATACAAGGTGATGGGACTACCAAGCATCGTTTTATTTAAAAATGGTAAGGCAGTCGAAAAGGTGACTGGAGTATATCCAAAGGAAAAGATGGCGCATTATCTAAACCGTAAACTAGAAGAAATGTAAATTTTAGTTGACGGATTAAATCTGTAGTGCTAATCTTAATTTAATCAAATAAAGCAAAACAATTATTCCAAACTAAGTAACGAATTAGCTGGGTGTCAGGAAGTCGGTGGTTGCTGCGAACCGATCAGGCTAATCTCGATGAAATACATTGGATAGTGTCTACCCAAGAACGGCAACTAGAGTCGTTATTTCTAGAGAGTGAGTGACCACTACGTGTGGTTACTAATTTGGGTGGTACCACGGTAAAAATACAAATAAGTCGTCCCTGTTGTTTTAGACAACAGGGACTTTTTTTATGGAAAGAAGACGAGAAGATGAGAATTGCTAACTGCGGAGGATTAATCCGATATCAAAATGAATAAAAGACTACATATATAATAGAAGAAAAAATTAACGTTATTTTGAGGAGAGATATTATGCAAGAAGAAAAGAAACCGACAGTCACTCTGGCTGAGGGAATTATTATTTTAGTTGTAATGATGGCAATTATGTCATTCGGTGTTATTGGTTTAGGAATTTCACCAGAAGTACCAATCCTAACTGGAATTATGCTTTTGGTATTCTGGGGTCGATTCAAAGGTTTTAAATGGGATGACATCGACGAAGGATTCATCACTGGAATTAAAAATGGAATTGTTCCATTATTTATCTTCCTGTTAATTGGTTCACTAATTGGTGTTTGGATTGCCTCAGGGGTAATTCCTTCGCTAATGGTTTTTGGTTTCCATTTGATTAACATCAACTGGTTTCTACCATCAATCTTTCTAGTATGTGCCTTAGTTGGTACATTCATCGGTAGTGCATTCACCGTTATTTCTACTTTAGGGATTGCTTTCATGGGAATCGGTATCACTATGGGCATGAACCCAGCCATGATTGCAGGTGCCGTTATCTCAGGTGCGGTCTTCGGTGATAAGTCATCACCACTATCAGCAACTGTTAACCTAGCTGCTGCGGTATCAGGAGCCGACTTGATTGCTCACATCAAGAACTTGATGTGGTCAACAATTCCTGCCATGATTGGTTCATTCATCATCTTCGTGTTCTTAAACCACAGTGATGGTAAAGCTAACCTATCAAACGTCGACAAGACAGTAAACGTATTGAACAGCAATTTCCACATTTCATTCTTAGCAATTATTCCAATCGCACTACTACTTATCTGTGCATGGAGTCATATTCCAACAATTCCTACATTATTCATTAACATCATTGTTTCAATCGGATTAATGGGAATCCAAGATCACAAGCTTTCACTACTAAAGATTAACGACCTAATCACTAGTGGTTTCGTATCAAAGACTGGTAACAAGTCAGTTGACCTTCTTCTATCAAGAGGGGGTATCAGTTCAATGATGGGAACTCTAGCATTGATTATGATTGCCTTAGCATTTGGTGGACTATTGATGCACCTAGGTATCATCGATGCCGTTGTTCAACCACTTACTAAGCATCTAAACAGTGACGCTAAGTTAATCATTGCCGTAATCTTTACAGCCATCGGGGTAAACGTCTTCGTTGGTGAACAATTCCTATCAGAAATTCTACCTGCAAACGCATTTAAGAAGGTCTTCCACCAAGCTGGGTTAGCACCAGTTGCACTAAGTCGTGCGATTGAAGATGGTGGTACCGTAATTAACTACTTGATTCCATGGGGTGTTGCCGGAGCATTTATTTCAGCAACATTAGGTGTGCCTGCAAGTCACTTTGCACCATTCCTATTCCTAAGTATCTTGTCACCAGTGTTCTCAATTCTAAGTGCAGTCACAGGAATTGCTATTAAGCACAATAAAGATTAACTAATGTTTAGAATAATTTAATACTATTAAGAAAAAGTTAAAAAGCCTATCATAAAGCGATTTGTGGTAGGTTTTTTGTTTGCGATTTTTACGTTGCACATCACTTCAAATGAAACATATTTGAGTGGTTTTGAAAAAAAATCAAAATTTTTTTGCGAAAATTGATCAAAAAATGCCTATATATTGTACACGATTATTAAAACTAGAAAGCTGTGTTATTAGTCATTTTGTTCATTTATATTTCAACAAGTTACAGTAATGTTACTATATTACAAACTAAGCAGCGAACGTAACATGTATGTAATACTCATGTAATATTAAGTAGATAGAATATGCATTCGTTGTTGAAAGACAACAAACGCAATTTTTTATTTTTTAATTTTATATAGGAGTGTTTCAGTTATTAGATATAAATTTCATGTTTTATTTCTTGTAATCGCAATCTCGTTCGCGGGATTACTTTCTATTTACCGAAATGCTACTGTAGATACCAACGCGAATACAGTAGTGACTGTGAAGTCTGGCGATACACTAGAAAACTTGTCAGATAAGTACAATGTTTTCATGTCTGTTTTAGAGCATGCTAATGGCAAGTATAGTGATGATGATTTATTAGCTGGCGATCAAATCGTGATTCCAGATAATAATAATGATGCAAAAGACGATAAGAAGGTTCAAAAGCAACACTCGACTAAGTCAAATAAACATCATTCTACTTCTAAGAAACAAAATCAATCACAATCCAGTGCTCAATCAGAATGGAACAAAGCAAATGCCGAAGCAAAGGCATGGATTTCTTTCCATGAATCTACCGATTCATACACCGCACAAAACGGTCGTTACTATGGTAGATATCAATTAGATAGTAGTTACCTTAACGGTGATTACTCACCAGCTAATCAAGAACGTGTCGCAGAACAATATGTTGCTAACCGATATGGTTCTTGGGTAAACGCCAAACAACATTGGGTTGCCAATAACTGGTATTAAAAAGAGACGTTGAAAGTTTTACTTTCAACGCCTTTTTTTATCCATTTTTTGATCAATTTGGGGTTTGCAATCCCTTTTTGAGAAGTTTTTTTGGTACTTTTTTGCCAGATTAGAAACAATTTTAGAATAATTTAAGCTGTATGTAACGTTTAAAATGGCTCAACGACGGGCATAATGCTACTTTTGATGTCATATTGTTACAGCGTAACGATAATGTTACGAAAAAGCCAAATCTTTTAACGTGCATGATATAGGCATGTAATGGATACGATGTAGTATATATCACAGTTAATCAAATCGATTAACACTTTCGACGATACAGAAATACAGAATTATAGATTTTTATAGGAGTGAATTATTATCGTTAAATTAAATAGTATGAAGTCAATGTTATTTGCTACTGCCGCAGTAGCTGGATTATTTGTAGCTGGTGGTGCTAACGCCAACGCAGATCAAACTGCTAACGCATCTGCACAACAACCACAACAACAAGCTAAGGCAACAGTTAATAAGACTGTGACTGTTCAAAGTGGTGATACTCTATGGGGATTATCACAAAAATACAACGTTTCATTAAGTTCACTTAGAGCAGTTAACAACCGTGTTAACACAGACTTAATCTACGTAGGTGAAAAACTAACTTTACCTTCAAGTGCAACTGTATCTACTGATCAAAACACTGTTGCTTCAACAACAACTAACCAAAGTACTACTAACCAACAATCAGTAGCCCAAACTCAACAACAAGCACAAACACAAACTCAAAGCACAACCAACTACAGTCAACCACAAGCTCAAACACAAAGCTCAAGCAACTACAGTCAAACACAAACTCAAAGCACAACTAACTACAGCCAATCACAAAGCTCAAGCTACACTGGCTCAAACAGTTCTGCTAAGGATTGGATTGCTAACCGTGAATCTGGTGGTTCATACACTGCCTCAAACGGTCAATACTATGGTAAGTACCAACTAGGTGCTGCTATGCTACACGGTGACTACTCTGCTGCTAACCAAGAAAGAGTTGCTGACCAATATGTTGCTGCCCGTTACGGTTCATGGGATAACGCTAAGTCATTCTGGTTACAACACGGTTGGTACTAAGATCTTAGCCGATTTATTCAATCGATATTTATATCTACAAAAAGACGCCTTTACTGGCGTCTTTTTTTTATTGCCTGACAAAGCTTTCATGACAGGGTTATTGAATTTGTTTTTATAAAAACATTAAATAATGGCTTGTTATATTTTTTAAGTATGATATATTATAAACAACATAAAAAGAGATTCGCCTTTAAGTATTGACCAGAGAGTCAGACAAGGCCTATGCGTAGAAACTATACGCCATCAGTGTAAACAACAGACATTGAGGGACTTTTCTGACACGGTCAGGGAAGTCCTTTTTTATTATCTTGGTTTCAATTAAGCAACTCCAGAGAGGGTGCATTGGAATATACGCAATCAGACCATTCCAAGCACCCACTCCATCGAGTTGGGTGCTTTTTTAGGAGGATGGATACATGCAAACACACTTTTTAGATCTTAATCAGTTAAATGATGACGAAATCATGGGACTAATCAAGCTAGCCATTCAATACCGTGACGGCAAACTAGTACAGCTAAAGCGTCCGGTCTACTTCGCTAACATGTTCTATGAAAACAGTACGCGAACTCACACATCGTTTGAAATGGCTGAACGAAAGTTAGGCATCACACCAATTAACATCGACCCTAAGAATAGTTCGGTGCAAAAGGGTGAAACCTTATCAGATACAGTCAAAACGTTACAAGCCATCGGGACCGACGGGGTGGTCATCAGACATAAGACCACCGGCTGGTACGAACCGCTCATCTACGACGAAAGAATCCACACATCATTGGTTAACGCCGGGGACGGTAGCGGACAACATCCATCACAAAGTTTGCTAGATTTACTTACCATCTACGATGAATTCAAGAAGTTCAAGGGTTTAAAGATTGCCATCGTTGGCGACTTGCTTCACTCCAGAGTCGCAAGATCAAACGCTGAAATCTTGAAACGACTTGGCGCCAAGCTATACTTCGCTGGACCAGATGAATGGTACCCAAGTGACTTCGACAACTTCGGTGAGTTTACCAACATCGATACCATCGTCGGAAAAGTCGACGTCATGATGATGCTAAGGGTGCAATTAGAAAGACTAAACGAAGATGCGCGAGAAAGTTTTACCGCCGTCGAATACGCCAACATCTTTGGCCTAACCGAAGAACGCGGCAACAAGATGAAGAGGAAAGCCATCATCATGCATCCGGCACCGGTCAATCGCAACATCGAAATTGCCGACGCACTTGTTGAAGCACCACAATCTCGAATCTTTCGACAAATGCAAAACGGGGTGTTCGCCAGAATGGCCATCCTAACATCAATCCTAAAGAGTAAAGACCTAATTGCGGAGGACGAATATGAAGACATTAATTAAGAACGTGTATGTAGACAACCAATTACAATCCATCCTAATCGAAGATAATAAAATCAAGGCTATCGGAACCAACCTAGGTGACAAGTTCAATCAAGTGATTGACGGAAATGGTGCAACTGCACTGCCTGGACTAGTCGACGTCCACGTCCACTTCAGAGATCCAGGACTAACATACAAGGAAACCACAGAGACCGGAAGTAAGGCCTCAGCGCACGGTGGTTTCACCAGCGTCTGTGTGATGCCAAATGTCAAACCGGTCGTGGACACACCACACGAGTTACAAGAACAATTAAGTCTAAACCAACGCGAGAGTGTTGTGCATGCCTACCAATACGCAGCAATCTCCAAACAATTAATCGCATACAAGCCAACCGACTTCACTCAAATGGCTGAGATGGGCGCAATCGCCTTTACCAACGACGGCCACGGAGTCCAAAACGCTGAAACAATGTATTTAGCCATGAAGGAAGCTCAAAAGTTAAACAAACCATTGGTTGCCCACGTCGAAGACGACTCACTAATCAATGGTGGGGTGATGAATGCGGGTGCCAAGGCTGACGAATTAGGACTTCCAGGGATGTCACCACTTTCAGAATCATCACAACTAGCCAGAGACTTAGTCCTAGCTAAGGACACCGGCGTCCACTACCATGTTGCTCATATATCAACTAAGGAATCAGTCGAATTAGTCAGAATGGCTAAACAACGCGGGGTCAACGTTACCGCCGAAGTTTCACCGCATCATCTACTACTAGATGACTCAATGATAGAGAGTGACAACCCAATGATGAAGATGAACCCACCACTAAGAAGTCCAGAAGACAGACATGCACTAATCGCTGGTCTAATGGACGGCACAATCGATATGGTAGCAACCGACCATGCGCCACACAGTGAGAAGGAAAAATCAGGATCCATGAAAGATGCCGCATTCGGAATTGTCGGTATCGAAACAGCATTCAGCCTAATGTACACCAGCTTTGCTAAATCAGGATTGGTTGACCTAAAGACATTAGTCAAATGGATGAGTAAGAATCCAGCTGCCATCTTCCACTTACCTGCGGGTAGGTTAGAAGAGGGCCAACCAGCTGACTTAACCTTGATGGACCTAAATGATGAATACGAAATCGTCGCCAATGACTTCTTGTCAAAAGGTAAGAACTCACCATTCATCGGTCAAAAGGTGTATGGAAAGACAAAACTAACATTAGTAGACGGCAACGTCGCATATCAAGATGGGAGCGTGGAATAGATGCAAGCACGATACTTAGTATTAAAGAATGGCTCAACTTACGAAGGAATCGGATTTGGTTCCAAGAAGGTAGTTCACGGTGAATTGGTATTCTCAACAGGGATGACCGGTTACCAAGAAAGCATGACCGATGCAAGTTACGATGGTCAAATGCTTGTGTTTACCTACCCACTAATCGGAAATTACGGAGTGAACAGAGACGACATGGAAAGCTTGCACCCATCAGTTGCAGCCATCGTCGTAAACGAAATTGCTAGACTGGTTGGAAACTGGCGTAGCAACATGACACTAACTCAATACGCTGAACTAGAAGACCTTCCAGGAATTTCACAAATCGATACTAGAGCACTAACCCAAGAATTAAGAGACGAAGGTTCAATGGAAGCTGTTATCGTCGACGACTTAAAACCAGAAACAATAAAAGCAGCATTCAACCAACCACTAGAAAGCACATCAGCACAAAGCGCTTCAACTAGCAGCGTCTACCAAGCACCTAATACTGGTTTGCGTGTCGCTCTAATCGACTTTGGACTAAAGGACTCCATCCTACGTTCACTAGCGCAACGTAACTTAAACGTGACAGTCTTCCCATCAACCAGTACTGCGGAAGAAATTCTAGCTAGTCATCCAGATGGCATTCTACTATCAAACGGACCTGGGGATCCAAAGGAACTAGAATACGTTCTACCAGTCATTCGCGAACTAGAAGAACAACTACCAATCCTAGGAATTTGTCTAGGTCACCAACTATTCGCTTTAGCCAACGGTGCTAACACCTACAAGATGAAGTTTGGCCACCGTGGTTTCAACCACGCGATTGCAGAAGCCGGTAAGGAACAAACTTACTTCACTTCGCAAAACCATGGATACGCGGTGGACGCTGAATCAATTCCATCAACTGAACTAGAAATTACCCAAACAGAAATCAACGACGGAACTGTCGAAGGAGTGCGTTTGAAGAATCGACCAGCATTCTCAGTCCAATATCATCCAGACGCATCACCTGGACCACATGATGCTGAATACGTCTTTGACGACTTTGTAAAAGCAATGCAAGACAACCAGAAAGCGGGGATTTAAGATGGCAAAACGAACTGACATTAACAAGATTTTAGTAATTGGATCCGGACCAATCATCATCGGGCAAGCTGCTGAATTTGACTACTCAGGCTCTCAAGCTTGCCTAGCCTTGAAGGAAGAAGGATACGAAGTAATCCTAATCAACTCCAACCCAGCAACCATCATGACCGACACCACCATCGCCGACAAGATTTTCGTCGAACCAATCACATTGGAATTCATCAGTAAAATCATCCGCCAAGAATTACCCGATGCAATTCTACCAACATTGGGTGGTCAAACTGGTTTGAACATGGCCAAGGACCTAGCCGACAGTAATATCCTAGACGAATACAACGTCGAACTACTGGGTACCAAGCTAGACGCCATCGAAGAAGCAGAAGACAGACTTCGTTTCAAAAACCTAATGGAAGAAATTGGTGAACCAGTTCCCGAATCAAAGACGGTCGAAAACATGGAAGACGCGATTGCATTCGCCAACGAAATCGGCTTTCCACTAGCCATTCGTCCAGCCTACACACTAGGGGGAACCGGTGGTGGATTCGCTCACAACATGGCCGAATTCGAAGAAATCATGGAAAACGGACTACGTCTATCACCAATCAGTCAAGTCCTAGTGGAACGCTCAATCGCCGGATACAAGGAAATCGAAATGGAAGTAATGAGAGACCAAATCGATAACGCCATGATTGTCTGCTCAATGGAAAACGTCGACCCAGTCGGGGTGCATACCGGAGACTCAATCGTTGCCGCACCGGTCCAAACACTATCCGACCGTGAATACGAAATGCTACGTGACGCCGCATTGAAGATTATCAGAGCCCTTCATATCGAAGGGGGATGTAACGTGCAAATGGCACTAAGCCCAACTTCAATGAAGTACTACATCATTGAAGTTAACCCCCGTGTCTCACGTTCATCAGCACTAGCATCAAAGGCGACCGGATACCCAATCGCAAAGATTGCCGCAAAGATTGCGGTCGGTATCAATCTAAACGAAATCAAGAACCCGGTAACTCAAATCACACTAGCTCAATTCGAACCAGCCTTGGATTACGTCGTAACCAAGATACCACGCTGGCCATTCGATAAGTTCCCACAAGCGGATAACCACCTAGGAACACAAATGAAGGCTACCGGTGAAGTCATGGCCATCGGTCGAAACTTCGAAGAGTCTTTATTAAAGTCAGTTCGTTCTTTGGAAATCGACCAACGCTACTTTGACCCAGCCGAATACGAAGGTGTCGACACAGCCGATATGCTTCAAGCAATTGAAGACCCAACCGACGATCGACTATTCATGATTGCCGAACTAATCAGAAGAGGGGCTACCATTGAACAAATCAATGCTCGCACCCAAATCAACTTATTCTTCTTAGATAAAATTCAACACATCGTAGAAATTGAAACAGAGTTAGCAACCGACCAATCACTTCCAATGTTGAAGATGGCCAAGCGCTACGGTTTCTCAGACGAATGGATTGCTAAAATTTGGAACACCGACGAAAATTCAGTTCGTCAAATGCGTAAGGACAATAACATCACACCAGTCTACAAGATGGTTGATACATCAGCCGGTGAAATCAAGGCGGCCACTCCATACTTCTACAGCACATGGGGCCAACACAGTGAATCAGAAGTATCAGACAAGAAATCAGTCTTAGTCCTAGGTTCTGGACCAATTAGAATCGGTCAAGGAGTTGAATTCGATTACGCCACGGTTCACGGTGTGCAAACTCTTCAACAGTTGGGCTATGAAGCCATCATCATGAACTCCAACCCAGAAACAGTTTCAACCGACTTCTCAATGTCAGACAAGTTATACTTCGAACCACTAACTATCGAAGACGTGCTAAACGTGATTGACATTGAAAAACCAGAAGGAGTGATCGTCCAATTCGGCGGTCAAACTGCGATTAACCTGGCAGAACCACTACACGAAGCGGGCGTGAAGGTATTAGGAACAACCGTGGAAGACATCAACCGCGCCGAAGATCGTCACGACTTCGACCAAGTCATCAAACAATTGAAACTACCACAACCACAAGGTGACACCGCCACAAACATCGATGAAGCCCTAAAGATTGCTAACCAAATCGGCTACCCAGTCATGATTAGACCTTCATACGTACTAGGTGGAAAGGCAATGGAAATCGTCCATGACGACGAAGAACTACACCGTTACATGACTAAGGCGGTCCACGCATCTAACGACCACCCAGTCCTAATCGACCAATACCTACTGGGTTCAGAAGCCGAAGTCGACGTTGTATCAGACGGAGAAACTGTGGTCATTCCTGGAATTCTAGAACACATCGAAAGAGCCGGAATTCACTCAGGGGACTCAATGGGAGTATACCCACCACAAATCATGTCACAAACTGTCCAAGATCAAATTGAAACCGCGGCGGTTGAACTAGCCAAGGCGCTAAACACCAAGGGATTGATGAATGTCCAATTCGTTATCAAGGACGACGTGGCATACGTCATCGAAGTTAACCCAAGGGCTTCCAGAACAGTACCATTCATGTCTAAGGTGGCTCACGTCCCAATGGCTGACCTTGCAACTCGTATCATGGCCGGTGAAAAACTATCCGACCTAGGCTACAAGTCTGGGGTAGTGACACCAGCCAACCGCATCAGCGTGAAATCACCAGTGTTTAGTTTCTCAAAACTACCACTAGTTGATAACACACTAGGCCCTGAAATGAAGTCCACCGGTGAAGCAATGGGATCAGACACCAGCTACGCCAAGGCACTATACAAGTCATTCATCGCATCAGGAATTACCATTCCAACATCAGGCAACGTCTTATTCACTGTCTGCGACGAAGACAAGCAAGAAGCATTAGAACTAGCCAAACGTTTCAGAAGATTAGGGTTCCAAATTAAAGCGACTGAAAACACTCATCGTTTCTTCCAAGAAAATGGTTTAGATAACGCCTTAATCCACAAGTTCTCAGAAGACGATGATAATAACCCGGTCAGCGAATTAAATAAGCAACACCTAAAACTAGTCGTTAACACCATTGACTCAACTGAAGCAACCTTTGATGATGAAGCACAAATCAGAGCCGCAGCGATTGAAAATGCGGTGCCATTGTTCACCGCATTAGACACTGTCGCATCATTGTTAACAGTACTAGAAGATCAAACACTAACCGTCAACGCACTTTAGGAGGAATTCAAATGTCAGTAGACTTATCAGCACAAATCGCCAACATGTCAGTAAAGAACCTATTTTTAAACGCGTCAGGAATTCATTGTCAGACCGAACAAGAACTAGACGAACTAATGAACGAACCGGTATCAGGTGCCATGGTAACCAAGAGTATGACTCCAAAGAGTCGCTTTGGAAATCCATTGCCTCGATACTACCGTCTAGCAAACGGCTCCATTAACTCAATGGGTCTACCTAACCAAGGGTTCGATTACTACATGGATTACTTGAAGAATCACGACCAAAAAAAGCCAATCATCGTATCAGTGGCAGGGATGTCAAAGGAAGAAGACTTGGAGATACTACACCAACTTCAAGATAACGATGACTACCATGGTTTGACCGAGTTGAACCTATCTTGTCCAAACGTGATTGGTAAACCTCAAATGGCATATGATTTTGAAGCTGCTGATGACTTACTACACGAAGTATTCAGTTTCTACAAGAAACCACTAGGCATTAAGTTGCCACCTTACTTCGATTTAGTTCACTTCGACATGATTGCCGAAGTATTGAACAAGTACCCATTAAGCCACGTGAATACCATTAACTCAGTGGGAAATGGACTATGGATTGATACCAACTCAGAAACCGTCGTATTAAAACCAAAAGGTGGCTTTGGGGGCGTCGGTGGATCAATGGTCCTACCAACTGCCTTAGCCAATGTCCGCGGTTTACGTCAACGTCTAAACGATGACATTAAGATTATTGGTACCGGTGGAGTTACCAACGGACGAGACGCTTTCGCGCACATCTTGTGTGGTGCTGAGATGGTTTCAATCGGGACTCAATTATACGAAGAAGGGCTACAAACTTTCGAACGTGTCACAAGAGAGTTAACTGACATTATGGAAGCTAAGGGATACGCATCACTAGATGATTTCCGCGGCAAACTAAAGGTAATTGAAGACTAGCCAAAAAGAGACTGGGAAGACCCAGTCTTTTTTTATTTAAAAATTGGTAATGCTTGAACCTCAAATGACGAAATTTTTCGTTTTTATGGTACGATAAAACTATAAAATAACGAGTGAGGAATCATCATGAGAAAGAAATTATATACAGCTACATGGGTATTGCTACTTGTAGTTGGAATTTTTCTAGTTAGTCTACCATTTCTAGAAAACTCAGCCATTCAACATTTGATTAGCAGTGAAATGAACGGTAAGATCGTTCAACAAGATAAAAGCAAGAAGGCCAACTTTGACTTTTCAAAGATTGAAAGCGTTAGTGCTTCTTCAATCTCAAAGGCCATATTTAGTCATAAACACACAATGATTGGTAAGATTTCTATTCCATCAGTTTCAATCAACCTACCAGTCTACTATGGTTTGGATAACGAAGAATTATTGTCAGGGGTCGGAACTATGAAACCCAACCAACAATTAGGTAAGGGTAACTATGCGATTGCCGGACATCACATGAACAACGAAAAGATTTTGTTTGGCCCATTACACAAGGTGGTTGAAGGGGATGCCATTTACATCACCAACGGTAAAAAGGTATACAAGTATGAAGTCAGCTCAGTATCTGTGATTGATCAATACGATACCCAATTCATCACCAAGAAGTACAAGAAACCAACATTAACATTGATTACCTGTGCTAGTGGGACACCAAACGAACCAAACCGTACAATGGTAAGAGCTAAACTAAGCTCAATTACCGACTTAAGTGATAAGACAGCTAAATACTTTAAGTAAAAAAGAGGACTGTTATGGTCCTCTTTTTACTTTGTGTCTACTTATGTTAAGAAAGTGAAAAAATTGATAAGAAAATATTAAGTTTTAATGGAGTTTTAATTTTATTTTTTAGAATGACTATAATGGAATGAAGATAAAGTTTATTGACTCAGGGGTGTTAACAATGAAATATAACAATAAAAATAATTATAAATACAATGATAAAAAAGTAATGCGCAAAGTAAAAAAGAACTGGGTCGTAGTATCCATCGTGACAGTCGGTTTGCTAGGAACTGGAGCATATGTCCAAAGTAACGTAAACAATGTCCATGCTGATACTGCTTCTGCAACTCAGGTGCAAACAGGTAAGTGGGGAGATGCTAATGTTGCCTTAAGTAGTGACGGTGTCTTAACAGTTTCATCTGGTGATACCGTTGCGACATTAGGAACATTCCCATTTGACAAATCAAGTGTAAAGAAGATTGTCTTTTTAAACACGGTGAAATTACCAAGTGAATCTGGTAGATTGTTAGGTGATTTTAATAACCTAACTGAATTTGTTGGCCTAAATAAAGTTGATGCTAGTCAACTATCTATCGCAAGTGGATTATTTGTTGAAGATCATAACTTACAATCCATTGATGTAAGCAGTTGGAAAACACCAAACTTAACTAATGCTTTTGAAATGTTTGCAGGTGATCACCGCGTCACAGACATTAATGTTACTGGTCTAGACACCAGCAATGTAACCGATATGTCAGAAATGTTTGCTCATGACTACAATCTTACAAATCTTGTCGGTGTTAATACTTTTAATACTGAAAAAGTAACAAATCTTAACTACTTTTTAGGATGGGCAACATCATTAAAGAGTATCGATTTATCTAACTTTAAAACACCTAATTTATCTTCAATGGTATATATGTTTATTAACACTCTTCAATTAACTAGTGTTAATATTGCTAACTTGGACACCCGTAATATTAATGGTGTAAGTCAAGCTTTTGCTTTTATACCAGGAGGAAATGACGATGGATATCCATACAATGATAAACAGGATTTAGTTAAAAGTAATCTTCAATCCATCATTATTGGACCTAATTACGACCCATCCAAGGTTCAATTCGATAGTGCAGTCGGAAATGTTAATCTATATAAATTAAATCAAGATGGAACATTGAGTATAAATGGTGAACCAAGCAAAGATTGGGGAGCTGCAGTAGTTAAGATTATTAACGGTAATGTTAATGGACAACCGTTATCTCTTTCTGTAGCTGCTCAAGGTGTGGTTAATACCCCTATTAGTATCCCGGTTCCTGCAGGATACGGTGTCATAAATGATAATGATAACGTTATTACTTTAAAACAAGGTGATAACGGTAAAATTGATGTTAAGGTCTACAAACAATTAAATGGAACTATTAACTTAGTTGATCAAAATAACGACTCAACTGTTGTTTCTAAAGATTTTAATGTTTTAGATACACAATCTGTTAATGTAAGTGCATTATTACCATCTGGTTATCGTTTAGTAAATGATAAGGAAGCTACACTAGTACCAACTGATGGAACTCAAACATACAAAATCTTGATTGCCAAAGAAACTACTTCACAATCAAGCTCTTCATCAAGCAGTGCGCAAAGCTCAAGTGCCTCAAGTGCAGAACAAAGCAGTGCGCAAAGTTCAAGTGCCTCAAGTGCAGAACAAAGCAGTGCGCAAAGTTCAAGTGCCTCAAGTGCCGAACAAAGCAGCGCACAAAGTTCAAGTGCCTCAAGTGCCGAACAAAGTAGTGCGCAAAGTTCAAGTGCCACAAGCACAGAACACAGCAGTGCTCAAAGTTCAAGTGCCACAAGCACAGAACACAGCAGTGCTCAAAGTTCAAGTGTCTCAAGTGCTGAACACAGTAGTGCCCAAAGTTCTAGCGTCTCAAGTTCCGAACAAAGCAGCGCACAAAGTTCAAGTGCAACAAGCACAGAACACAGTAGTGCACAAAGCTCCAGTGCCACAAGCACAGAACACAGCAGTGCAGAAAGTTCAAGCGCAACAAGCACAGAACAAAGTAGTGCTCAAAGTTCAAGTGCCACAAGCACAGAACAAAGCAGCGCGCAAAGTTCAAGTGCTTCAAGTTCAGTAGCGAAGGTACCAAGCTCAAACAAAAACAACGCTGCAAACCCTGTTAAAACAAAAGGTAAGAACAGTAAAAAGACAACAAACCAAAAGCTTAACGACAAGAAAATGAATGTCGATAAGACACAAAAAGATAAATTGCCACAAACTGGTGATGAAGGTACCAAATCCTACCAAGTAACGGGGCTATTAATGTTAATTTCATCTTTTGCTTTAGCTTTATTTAGACGTAAAAGAAATGAAAAATAATAAGTAACCAAAAAAGCCAACTCGAAAGAGTTGGCTTTTTTATTTTTGATTATATTTAAACGCAAGTTCATTAGGATCAGTTAATGTTTACTGATATTTAACTATAGTTAAGTTTAAGTAAAAAAAGAACCAGAAGGGTTTGGAAATACTGACTTTACGTTTATCGTAACCATATAAACATTATATGCAAAATATTAATTTTATATAATATATTATTAATGTTCATTTGGTAGAGTTATTAATATCATTTATAAGGAGCATGAAGATGAAAAGCGATAATTATTATAATGTCAGCTTGATGGAAGGTGAACATGTAAGAGAGATTCGTATTTTTGAAAAAGTTAAACCGAAAGGTAAGAAAGTAAAGAGACTACATATCACAAAGAAATCTGGCAATAAAAAAACAAACATGGAAAGTAGAACAAAAAGTAACCATAGAGCTAAGAAGAAAATAATTGGATTGATTCAAAATAATTTTCTAAATACTAAATTTAGCTTTATTACGTTAACTTTTAGATATAATTTGGAAGATGTTAGTATGGCCAATGAAATATTAGCTAAATACATAAGAAAAATAAGAAAGATAAGTAAAGAAGAGTTTAAATACATATGTGTAATGGAATTCCAAAAAAGAGGAGCAATCCATTATCATTTAATTTCCAATTTATACAAGCCGGATTACAAAAAAATTCACGAGTATTGGGCTTCCATAATTAAAAAAGACGAAAGAATAAAAGATGATGGTGGATCTGTAAGAGTAGAAAATATAAGTAATAATGATGATGCTATGAGGATTTCATCCTACATTAGCAAATATATGACCAAATCTCTGGGGAAGGAATCGCTATTTGGTAAGAAGTGCTATTCTACATCTAAAAATCTAAGTAGATTGAAACCATCCAATATGCTTATTGATAATGCCTTTAATAACGAAAATGAAATTAATCGATTAATTAATAACAATCAAATTATTAGTCGTGCAGAATATACCGATGCATATAGTGGAAAAAGAATTAAGTATTACTCACTTGCTAAATAGTTCTATTAATATTTAATATAAAACTCACTTACCGACTTCTTCATCCTCAAATCTTTACTGCAGATGCGAGAGCATCTGTGGATGGTTTTGACCTTAATCAAGTCTTTTCCGGGCGTCGGCTCGACGCCACTTCGAATATCATTTAAGTAAGTGAAAATATTCTTGGTCATAATTAATAGATGTTTTGAAAACATGAAAAATGTAACTATCAAAAAAGTCATGCTTTTATCTAATCCAATGAATAGACATAAGGATGACAAGTTTGAAATAATTTCAATGTTATTTATGTTTAGTAAATTCTTTGCAGCTTTCATGAATAAATCCTCCATATCATTTCTTATAAATTTTTTGAGATACTAGAAACACAAGAACAATGACCGCTAGGTTATTGCCAACACTTCTTTCAGAAGCGAAGAAGTCCCAAATGGAAAGTAGGTTCACAAACAAATCGAACCAATCTGACCACTTTGTAGAGATATACTTGTTTCAATTAACACTTAGCAACAAAAAAAGACCAACTCCCCCGAGTTGGTCTTTTTACATATAAATCCTATGATTCATCAATGCTGTCTAGTAGAACGTAGTTAACTTTACGTAGTGACATTAAGTCTTTTCCACCAGCGTATGAGATTGATGATTGTAGATCTTCTTTCATTTCTAGAAGGGTGTCTTCAATGTTTCCCTTGAATGGGATTAACAATTGACGACCTTCAACGTTGTGGTGTTCACCTTTTTGTTTGGCAGAAGCTGAACCCCAGTATTGTTTGAATTTCTTACCATTCTTTTCAACGATTTCACCAGGTGATTCAACGTGGCCAGCGAAAACTGAACCAATCATCATCATGGTTGCACCGAAACGAATTGACTTAGCAAGATCACCGTTAGTACGGATACCACCGTCGGCAATCATTGGCTTAGTAGCAGCCTTTGAGCACCACTTAAGTGCTGAAAGTTGCCAACCACCAGTACCGAAACCAGTCTTGTACTTAGTAATACATGCTTTACCAGGTCCAATCCCAATCTTAGTAGCGTCAGCACCGGCGTTTTCGATTTCACGAACAGCGTCAGGAGTACCTAGATTACCTACGATTAAGAAAGTTTCTGGAATTTCTTTTTTGATGTATTTAATCATCTTGATAACGAAGTCTGAGTGACCATGAGCCACATCAATAGTAGTGTATTCAGGGACAGCGTCAGCGGCTTTTAATTCATCGATAAAGTCGTATTCAGCATCCTTGATACCAACACTAATTGAAGCAAATAAACCTTTTTTGTGCATGTTTTGAACAAATTCTAGACGTTGTTCCGGTTGGAATCTGTGCATTACGTAGAAGTAGTCATGTTGAGCCATCCAAGTAGCTAGATTTTCATCCATAACTGTTTCCATGTTTGCGGGAACAACTGGTAGTTGGAATTTATGTGGGCCGAATTGAACTGAAGTATCAGCTTCACTACGGCTCTTAATGATACATTTTTCAGGTAATAATTGGACATTGTGGTAATCAAAAGTTCTCATTATAATGACCTCACTTTATTTATGATCTTCCCAAACGTTTTTCAAAATGTTAGTAGCTTCACGGTCTGGACCAACGGCGAAAGTACATAGTTCAACGCCAGTTAGTTCAGAAACGCGTTTTAGATAATTTTGTGCGTTAGCGGGTAGTTCTTCGACAGTCTTGCACTTAGTAATGTCTTCTTCCCAGCCAGGTAGGTCTTCAAAGACAGGTTCGCACTTATCTAGGAAGTCTAGGTTAGCAGGGTAGTACTTGATTAATTCGCCATCGTATTTGTAGCCAGTACAGATACGAACGGTGTCAAAACCAGAAAGTACATCTAGACAGTTAAGTGATAGGTGGGTGATACCAGAAGTACGAACGGCGTGTTGTAGGACAACGGCATCTAACCAACCAATACGACGAGGACGCTTAGTAACAACCCCGTATTCATGAGCGACTTCACGGATACGATCAGCACGTTCATCGAATAGTTCGGTTGGGAAAGGTCCATCACCAACACGTGATGTGTAGGCTTTACATACACCAACGACTGAGTTGATACGGTTAGGACCGATACCAGTACCAGTGGCTGCGTTTCCGGCAGTAGGGTTAGATGAAGTAACGTATGGATAAGTCCCATGGTCGATATCTAACATTGCGCCTTGGGCACCTTCAAATAGTACTTTTTTGTCGTTATCTAAAGCTTCATTAATTAGTAGAGAAGTGTCAGTAACGAATGGTGCAATCTTCTTAGCGTATGCACTGTACTTAGTAAAGATTTCATCGAAGTCAAAACCAGGTTGGTCGTATAGTTTTTCTAAGATGTTGTTTTTAATGTTTAATGCTTGGTGTAACTTGTCAGCAAAGGTATGTTCGTCAATCAAGTCGGCGATTCGAATACCGATACGTTCTAGTTTATCCATATAAGCAGGTCCGATACCCTTGTGGGTGGTACCTAATTTATGTTCTTTTTGTTCTTCTTGTAATTTATCAAACAAGATGTGGTATGGCATGATTACTTGGGCTCTGTTTGAGATACGTAGTCCAGAATAATCAAAACCATTTTCTTCTAAGTAGTCCATTTCAGAAATTAAAGTTTCTGGATTAACTACAACTCCGTTTCCGATGATACTTAGCTTATCGGAATAGAAGATTCCGGATGGAATTAAACGGCAGTGAAATTCCTTGTTGTCAATAACGATGGTATGGCCGGCGTTGTCTCCGCCAGAATATCTTACGATCATATCAGCATCTTGACTTAGAAAGTCGGTAATTTTACCCTTTCCTTCGTCGCCCCATTGGCTACCTATAATAACGATTGATGACATCAAGTTCACCTCATATATTTCTTTAAGTATTGAGGAGTGTATTTCAACACTCCAGGAAAGATTTTACCATGCTGGAAAAATTAATCAAGAACTATTTGTATAAATGAGAAAATAATGTTCGGAAAATAAATAAAAAACGAACAATAAGTATAATTAATTTTAAGATAATAGTGAAAAAGCGAATTTTATATGTTAATATTAAAGCAAGATATTCGAAAGGATGGATTGTGATGATTGATCGTTATACCAGACCAGAAATGGGAAATGTATGGTCTAAATATAATCAATACGCCTCATGGCTAGCTGTGGAGGTTGCTGTTGACGAAGCTTGGGCTAAGTTAGGAGAAATTCCTGCTGAAGATTTAGCTAAGATTCAAAAGAACGCTACCTTTGACGAAAAAGAAATTGAAGAAATTGAAAAGACTACCCATCATGATGTCGTAGCATTTACTCGTGATGTTTCAAGATACTTAGGTGATGAAAGTAAATGGATTCACTTCGGTATGACCAGTACAGATATCGTTGATACTGCCCAAGGTTACCGTTTGAAACAAGCTAACAACATTATTCGTAAAGATATCGAAGAAATTATCGAAACTATCGGTAACAAGGCCCTTAAGTACAAGGATACTGTTATCATGGGAAGAACTCACGGTGTTCAAGCCGAACCAACTACCTTTGGTTTGAAGTTACTTCGTTGGTATGAAGAAATGAAACGTAACTTGGAACGTTTCAACATGGCATCAAAGGATGTTGAAGCAGGTAAGATTTCGGGTGCCGTTGGTACTTTCGCTAACGTTGATCCATACGTTGAACAATACGTATGTCAAAAGTTAGGTATCCGTGCCCAATCAGTAGCCAGCCAAGTGCTACCACGTGATTTACATGCTAACTACATTGCATGTCTTGGCGTGATTGCTACTAGTTTAGAAGAATTTGCTACCGAAGTTCGTGGACTACAACGTTCAGAAATTCATGAAGTTGAAGAACACTTTGCTAAGGGTCAAAAAGGTTCATCAGCAATGCCACACAAGAGAAACCCAATTGGTTCAGAAAACATCTGTGGATTAGCTCGTGTAATGAGGGGACATGTTGTTACTGCGATGGAAAATGTTGCATTATGGCATGAACGAGACATTTCCCACTCATCTGCAGAACGTGTTATCTTGCCAGATTCTACTATCTTAATCGACTACATGTTGCACCGTTTCAACAATATTGTTCGCGATCTAGATGTATTCGAAGAAAGAATGCTAAGTAACCTAAACATTACTAATGGTCTAATCTACTCACAACGTGTAATGTTGAAGTTAGTTGAAGCAGGGATGACTAGAGAAGCTGCTTACGACACAGTTCAACCACTTACTGCAATTGCTTGGGATGAAAACAAACAATTCAAGCCATTGGTTGAAGCAAGCGAAACAATTAACGAAAAACTTTCAAAAGAAGACATTGATGATGCCTTTGATTATCACTATCACATCCGCCACGTCGATGAAATTTTCAAACGCTGTGGTTTAATGTAAAACAAAAAGAGTTGGCAATCCGCCAGCTCTTTTTTTGTGTAATTTTTTAAAATCAGTTAGAATGAAACATAGGTGATATATAATGAATAAAAAATTTGAAATGACAAAAGAAGGTTGGACTTTCTCAGTTCTATTCTTCTTATTCGCTGTTTACTACAGTTTCAGTAAGGCGCACTTTGCTCACTGGGGCAATGTTAAAGTGACATTCTTCTTAGTACACTGGTCAACGCTATTAAGCTCATTGATTTACGCAGTGATCTTGGTATTGTTCTACCTCGTATGTACTTTGCTACCATCACGTCGTATTGTGGCCTTGCCAACAATTATTACATTATTACTAGCTGGACAAGAATTAGCGCTTGCTTACTACACACTCCCAGTTGGTGATATTTTAGGTGGATTGGTACTATTGATTGGTACTTTGACCATCCTATACATGGCATACATCAACGCTAAAATTAGTTTTAACATCATTGATTCAATCATTGATGCGGATGAAGGAAATTACTTCAAGCGTTGGTTTAACCGAGTGAAAGTCAGTCTAGCATATGATTGGAAACCACTAGTGATTTCAATTGTTATCTACATGATTATTAACGCGTCAATGCTAATGACATTAACATTTAAGTAAGAGTCAGCCAGGTTGGTTGGCTTTTTTATTTTGAAAATTATCCATTTATAACTTTAAAATAATGGTAATATAAAAGTTGTAGGGGGAATCATAAATGTTAAAGAAAACAATATACATAATTGGATTGGCATCAATTATTTCATTGATGCTGGTGGGATGTGGTAAGAGTAAGGCTTCCCACCAATCCGACAAACCATACGGAGCGGGTCAAATTTCAAAGAAGGTTAGCTCAGAATCAGCTAGTGATGCAAGTTCATCAAGTGACAGTAAAGGCACAAATGCTGCTAACAGTTTGAACTTAGATGATAAGACATATGGTGTATTGGCATTAGAATACAGATTTTCTCAAGAATCTGATAAAAAAGCTAGCACGGATTACTTTAAAGATTTTACATCCGTAAAGAAACTAAGCTCAAAGAATTCTACATCTATGGGTGGTTTGTTTTATGCTGATAAAAGTAATAGTTTAGAAGAGTCAAATAACCACCAATATAATCAATTCACATATAACGGGGACACGACTGCTGACACATTTTTCAAGGTGGGTACATCAACTGTCTCTTTACAATATAAGGGTAAGGATCCTTCAGGAAAGTTAGCCATGTCTCAACTTCCGGTGATCAGAAAAACTGTAAGTAAAGATTACCTAGTCAAAACTTTTTACAAAACCAGTGCCCAAAGAGAACATGTTGATAATTACGTAAAATCAATTCCAAATGAAGATGATTGGGAGAAACAACAGGAATCCTCAACTAGATATATGACAGATAACTAAATAAAAAAGACTCTGAACTGAACCCCTTGAGTTGGAGAAATCTAACTTAAGGGGTTCTTTTATGTTTTCTAAAGAATTAAAATTAGCTGCCATTAAAGATTAT
>NZ_JXDF01000007.1 GCF_001308195.1 Apilactobacillus kunkeei
AAAAACTGGGAGGAATGTCACCGGTTGAATACCGGAACAATTCCTCCCAGAAAATTGCATAACCATCCTCCAATTTTAGGGGTTCAGGTCACTCAGCGAAATGCTGAGTTTTTTTTTATTTAGTCAAAGTATGTGTGCAAGAAGTCTTTGACGCGCTTCTTGTATGCGACTGGGTTGACCCAGAAGCTTTCTTCATGACCTGCACCGGGTACAATCCATAGTTGTTTTGGACCGTTTGATGCGGCGTAGTTTTCATAAGACATGTAAGTTGGTACGTAGATATCGCTATCCCCGTGAATGAATAGGGTAGGTAAGCTGTTTTTCTTCAATGCTTCGGTACATGAGGCGTTGTGCAAACGGTATCCAACCTTGTACCAGTTAATCGCGCTAACCAATGGTTCGATTGGGTAAGGAGGTAAATGGAACATGTCTTTTAGTAAGTAGTTGAACTCGTCACCAACATTGGTGTATCCGCAATCAGCGATGATTGCTTTAACTTGTTTTGGTAAGTCTTCACCACTCAACATTGTGACAATTCCAGCTCCCATACTGATACCAAACAAAAGAATTTTGGCATCTTCACCTACTTTTTCAAGAACTAGCTTAATCCAACGAAGGTAGTCGATACGATCCTTCCAGCCATAGCTGACGTACTTACCATCACTATCGCCGTGGGCACGATCATCTGGAGCTAGGACGTTAAAACCTAGTTCGTGGTACATCTTAATGAAGTTGGCCATTGTTTCACGATTACATCCAACACCATGGGCCATGATGATTGTTTTCTTTGTTTCTTCCTTGGCAGGAACATATGAAGCAATCATTTTTTCGCCTGTGTCGACTTCGTTTAACACCCATTCTTCCTTTGGAATAGCGTGGAACCAATCGACATAACGGTAATATGCGTATGCAAAACGTAATTGGCTAGTTTGTGGGACAGGTTCGTCGTCCTTTCTGTTCATACCTAGTTTGAATAGGTAGTTACTGAACATAAAAGCTCCTGCCCCAACTGCAGTAGACATTACACCTAAAGCAGCAGCAGCTTTTTTAAATCCCATAAAAATCACTCCAATGTTATTTAGTCTGTAAGGTAAATATCCTTTAATTTAGCAATATCTGCGTCAGATAAACCAATAAATTCGTGAAGGAAGTTATTGATATTACCATATTTCTCTTTAATGGTAGCCATCGCAGCATCGAAGTATGATTCATCAACAGTGTATAAGTCGTGTAGGTTTTGGCGAAGCTCGTTAGTCATACCGTACTTGCTGTATTGATCAATTTTAACTTGGATGAATGGTTTCATTGCTTCTTTTGATAATAGGTAATCTTTTTTGATTGTATCTTCATCAACGCCTAAAGCGAATAAGAAGAAAGCAGCTGATAGACCAGTACGGTCCTTTCCTTGCGCGCAATGGAATAGTACGGCACCGTCGTCAGTGTTAGCTAGTAAGGTCTTGAAAAGATTCTTAAAAGCATTTTGGGCGGATGGACTGGTGACCATTGATTGGTATGAATTAATCATATTTTGTTTACCACGTGTAGCATCGTCCATGTACTGTTCAGCGTATTGCTGTTCAGTCTTGTCATGACCGCTATTAAAGACGGGATTAGCGATAAGCTTAATCTTGCTTGATTTCTTATCAGGTGCTTTTGTTCTTTCAGTATCAGATCTTAAGTCGACATCGAAATTAATGCCATAGTCTTCTAAAAAGGCTAAATCTGAATCAGATAGTTCAGAAAGGTCACCTGAGCGCAGGACTTTGTTCCATTTTACAAAACGGCCATCTTCTGTTTGGTATCCACCAAGTTCGCGGAAGTTATAGCCGTTTTTAATGTCTAATAATCGTTGTTGTGACAAAATTCATACCTCCCATATAACGCAAATATTATTTATTATATTGTAAAAGAAATTAGCCAATAATGAAAGCTAGAAGAAATAATATTATTGATATATTTTTGTCATAAAAATATAAATTTGAATTATAAGAAAATTAAAAATAATAATTTCAATTTTTTACCTTCTGTGAATCAAAATGTTGTTTTTTTAGGTGATTAATGAACATTGTGTATCATTTTTTAAATAAATATTAAATAATCCTTCAAATCGTTTTAAAATTCTTTAAGAAGATGATAATATAATAATTATATAAAATTACCGTAACTGCGCACTTTTTAATAAACGCAAGCGCAAAAATATAGATTTTTAATAATGTCATAAATAACTGTTTTAAAAAATTAGATTGAATTTGAAAGGGACGTTAATATGCAATACAACAAGAAAAAATTCAATAAAATAAAAGATAAGAAAGTAATGAAGAAAGTCAAGAAACAATGGGTTGTAATGTCATTGTCGACTTTTGCTACAGTGGGTGGTCTTGCCTACACAATGACATTTAGTCATGTGGCACATGCTGATACGAATTCGGATGCTTTGAAGGCGGTTACTCAAACTAATTCAGCTTCAAGTGGTGGATCTAGCTACCAACAAGTAGCATCTAGTGCTACCAGTGTCAGTTCTGATGTTAACGCATCATACGCTAACCAAAGTGCCGTAAGTTTGAGTGTCGATTCTAACGTCGCTGCTAACAAAGCAATCGATTCTGACGCACAATCTGGATTTAACAATGGATTAGGTGTGAACAGTGCGTATAATTCACAAGCTGCATCAAGTATTGCAGCTAGCCAAGCAGCTGCCCAATCATCAGCAAATTCAGCTCAATCATCAAGCTCAGCACAATCGTCCAGTTCAACACAATCTTCAGGAAGTAGTTCGGCATCATCAAGTCAACCAACTTCAAGTTATAGCTCTGATTACACTAACGCATCAAGCCAAGCTGCAGCTTACAAGGCAGTAATTGATCGCGCTGGTTCAGATGCGTTTGCTGGAAACGGAAACCAAGTTTCTACTATCTCTGATGTAAATGAACAAAACTACTACAATGCTGCTTATAACGGTGCAATGACAGCACTAGCAGCTTATAATTTGGCGACAGCTAATGAAGGAACTGGTACCCAGGATTATACTTCTTACCAACAAAATGTAAGTTCTAGCCAAAAACCTAACGATGCTTACAACTCGGCTATTGCCTATGAACAACAATTGTTAGCTAAGTTTAACGGTAAAAACAATACAACAGTTAAGCTAAACCAAAACGGTCAGATTACAATTCCTAGCCAAAATGATAGTTCAATTACTTCATTTAATACTTATACACCAAATTCCGCTTTGTACCTTACTTACCAATACGGTGTTAACTATTTCTTAACCCAACAAGGAATTAAAGATGCTAAGGCTGGTAAGTGGACTGGAATTAGTAAGAATCAAGGGCTAGTTTACGATGCTAACCATCAATTAAGCTTCCCTGCCGATAATTACACACCAAGTGCTGATTCAACCAATGCGTATGATCAGGCTTATTTGGGTGCCCAACAAGCGATGAATGACCAATGGGATCCAGTCTATGACACCATTAATGGTGGTGGAGATGGAACTAATTGGGGATACGTATTAAGTCTTGAAACAAATTCCAACAACCTAAATTATATTGGCGGAACTAGCTACTATCGTGCTGGATACGACAGTGTTGCTCAAGAAATCAACAATAATAAAACTGCGTTTGTTCATAATTCATGGCAATTCCAACGTGCATTGGCAGGAAATTACTATCCTACCTGGAAACTAAGTGACATTGTTAACGGTAAATGGTCCGGTTATTCTGCATATAACGATGCTTGGGGAAAGACTGTTAATGCAACAAACGTTAAGTTAGTTAACGATATTGACTTCCAAGGTGCACCATATACTGAATACTGGCCAACAATGTATCATCTAAAAAAGTTAGTCGTTGATGGTCAAAATCACCAAGCTGACTTCCACGGATGTTTGGACCAATTCTATGCTGATTCTGGAGTTAATCCTATATTGATTATTCAAAACTTTCAAGCAGCATATTCATACAACTACTATGGATTCTTGAAGATTAACCAACCTGGTACCGTTGTTTACAACAACGTTAACTACGTCGGAGCTCAAATGCTTTCTGACTTCCCGGCCGGGGGTAACGATATTCGTTTCATGGGAAATATCAATGAAATTAACGTTTCAAGTTACCAAACATCATTGAACACTGGGGTCCATCCAACAGAAGGAAACGGTAACCAAGAAAACATGGAAATCCAAAACCTTCTATTGTACCCAGGTACTCACTATTTCGGAACAGTTGCACCTGATTATGGTAATAACGTAATCAAGCTATCTGGTAGTTTGACTATGAATGATGGATCGCAAATGACATTGGTTCCTCGTGGGAACGGTGGTTACTACGCTCGTAATGGATCTAATTACGGAATCGTGGTTACCAATGGTGCCAACTTAAACATTAATAAAGGGGCAACCCTACAAGTCATTCCTGATAAGTGGAATGGTAGTGGCACTTTTGCTAATGGTATCTATACTTACGGAAATGTTAACGTTAATGGTGGGACTTTAGATATCGAAACTAATGCGCCTAGTTACTTTTACAATGCTGCTATGTATGTTGACCAAACAGGTCAAGTTAACATTTCTAATGGTGGTTTGGTAAAGGTTCAATCACAAAATCTTGGTAACACTTCTACTGGAAGTTACGGTATTTTGTACAACAACAACGGTCAAATTAACGTCAATAACCTTGGTAACTTGAGCGTTAGTGCTGATGGTTCAGGACAAGTTAACTTGATTGCCGGTCCTCTTAGCATCACTAACCCTGGTCAAAACAATATTACTTTGGACTTAACAGGTAACTCTAACGCCCAAAGTACATTATCAAACAACAAAATTGATGCGTACACTTCATTAGTTACTTACGGTAACCGTTCCGGTGCAGGTAACTTAAGTACAACTTTATACCCAAGTCAAATCTTATACAGTTTCCATTTAAACAACAATAAGAATAGTTACGTTGATGCATCCGCAAACCCTGGTAGTTTCCAACAAGGTACTCCAAATTACCTTCAAATTGCTACTGTTCCAGCGGTTTATTTCGTCGGACCTATGACTCCTGTGAAGAACCAAGATGGAACTTATTCACTTACTGGTTATGCGCAAGTCGGTGGCCATAAAGAAAACGATAGCGAACCAATCTACATCCAAGCTGGATACGGAACTAATAATTCATACACTGGATTAACATACCTTCCAGGAAATATCCAAAATGCAACCACCAGCAAGGATACTAATAAATACAGTCAAACATTGGCGGTTCCAAGTAATTACAACTATGAAATCATGAAGTACACCGTTCAAATGCCAAAAGACTATGATCCAACTAAGAATCCATATGTTGGAATCTTACTTCGTTATGGTGTTGATGGTATTGATACCACTGCTCAAGTTCAAACAGGTCAATACGTATCATCTCAACATCGTTACGATTTGGACAAGAATGGTAACTTGATTGATGTTGGTCAACAAGTAATTACTTCTGGTAACTACAATGATATTAACAATGGGGTTGGTGACGCCTTAACCGACGTTTCTAACGGTAATAATAATCAACAAAACATTAATCAATACAAGATTAATCCTAACTATACTAGTGGATATAGCAGTGTTGTAGCTGGTTACAATGCCTTTAACAATGGTGCGCCGGATCCAACAACTAACCCAGCTTCAATGCCAAAAGAAACAGCATCAAACACTACCAACCAAAGTAGCGATAACGTTGTTAATGATCCAGCCGCATATATTCAAGGTTACAACCAAGCTAGGTCTGATGCTGCCGGAACTAAAAAAGGGATTAATGACTTCATTAACGGGAACGCTCAAACAACTAACCCTAATGAAACCACTCAATACAACAACAACTACAACAATGCATACTACAATGCCCTTCAAGGATACAATGATAAGGGTAATGGAACTGTGGCTCCACTATCACAAAGTGTGTCATATTTACAAGGATTTAACGCACGTCAAAACTTTACCGACGGCCAAAACGCAGCATACAGTAATAGTGTAGATACAAATCGTGAACAAAATGATCCAGCTTATGCGGTAGGTGTAAATGCCTTTAATGACGCAAAGAACCAAGTATTGACAGGTTCACATACAGCGTCAGGTCAAGGTCAAATCTACACTGATGCATATAACCAAGCACTACAAAACTTAACTAACAATTATAATGATGGTTCTAATGCATTCTTGAACAACGGTACTAATAACACTAATGAAAGCTCACCGGTAGCAACTCAGGTGGCTAGTCAAGGTTACCAAGATGCATTGGATGGATATAACGGAATAACTAACCATAATAACCAAAATCTACCTGGATATATTTTGGGACAATCCATTAAGTCAGGAGTTACTGATTTATTAAATGGTAATTCAGATAATGCCAACCACAGTAGTAACCAAGCCGGTTATGAAAAGGGTTACCAAGATGCTTTGTCAGCATTTACTAGTGGAGTTACCAGTGGTAATGCCACACCGTCAAATAATCAGACTAATGCATACAAAGATGGACTAACAGCAGCTGCGAATGCAAATCAAGCGATTGCTAAAGCTGAAGCGGATTTGGAAAATAGTAATTTTGGCCAACTAGGCAATGATGACGTTAACGATTCATCAGCTTACAAGACTGCTTACAATGCATACAAACAAGCATATGACGACATTAAGAATGGTCGTCCAAACAGTTCTGCTAACCAATCTGCAATTTATCAAGTTGTTTACAACAGTGCATTTAACAAAATTCAATCACAATACAATACTGGTGTATCTGACTTCTTGAAAAATAGTCAAGATACAAATAACAAGGCCTATGGATATACACAGGCTTATTCAGATGCGCAAAAAGCCTATAACGATTTTAATGACAGATTTAGTAAAAATGGCAGTAAAATAGACGGAATTAGCAAAATTACTTCAAATAGTCCATCTAGCGCATATCAACAAGCGTTTAACGCTCTATTGGATGCTAAACGTGGTGCCAGTGACGCTAAGAACCAACTAAGTAATAACTATAATCGTCCGGCGGACTCAACCAACCCTGATTACATGGAAGGTTATAACGGTGTTCGTGCAGCGTATGCTGACGCATCATTAAATACGCCCTCTACTGATTTAACTGGTAAGAGTCGCGAATACGTAGATGCATATAATGATGAAATAAAAGATGATAGTGCTACTTACAGCACAGCCAGTCAAGAATTTTTGGCTGGAAAAGATAATCCAACCGCTAAAGATCCAATTTCTATCCAGGCACTCCAAGATACTAAATATGGTTATCAAACTGGTTTATCAATCAGTGACGAAAGCCAATTAACTCCGGCTCAAAGAAACAATAAAGGATTTATGGCTGGATTTAATGCTGCCCAAGCAATTGCAGCTGGATATAAGAAAGCAGCAGACGCGGGTGCGGCAAACAATTACTCTGACAAGAGTTATGAAGATGCTTCAAAAAATCTAGATTCCAACTCTTCTGATTATCAAGTATATGAAGCGTATAAGGGTGCTAAGGACGGATTCAATAATAAGTCACAGGAATGGGATAACTTAGCTTACAAGCAAGCCTACCAAAAGGCACTAGCGCAAGCACAGGCACAATCTGAACAAGGCGCAAAGGATTACTTGCAGGGCCTTGCAAAACAATCTACTGATAGTCAATACAGCAATGGATATGATAATGCAAAGGCCGGATTTGCTAAATTCATTAGTGACTATAGTTTCCGGTATCATAATTATCCACAATCATTAAATTTACCAACAAATCCAAAAACTGCTCCTGGATATCAAGATGGTTACGAAGCAGCTAGAAGTGCATATTCATACCTATATGGAAATACACTAAGTGATTTGAATCCTAATGATGCAGCTTCAATTGGTTATAACCAAGCATCTCAAGGTTACAATGACGCAATTAATGATCCAAACGCTAATGCTCAAATTGCTTCTGATGATTCTAGCCATAGTGCCGCATATAAATTAGGTTACAACAATGTTATTACTCAAGTTATTCAAGGTTACAATAATGCTATTAGTGATCAAACTAAGGAATCAGATAACAATTCTGTCAGACCAAACGATGCTAATTATGACCAAGCCCAATCTTACTTGGGTGCAGTAGCTGGAATTAGAGCAGCTCAAGATGCCACTCAACCAAGTACAGCTGATTCTTCATACCCACTTTCTTACCAAAAATCTTATGCTAAGGCATATCAATTATGGAAGAACAATTTGACTACGGGGGCTAATTCATTTGTAAATGGAGAAGCTAACGGTAATGGTTCATATAATGGACAAGGAACAAACGCAGGTAAGCAAGCAGATAAGACTGCCTTGAACGCTGGTTATAGTATCGCATTGAAAGGTTTTCAAGATGCTGTTAACGGTGCCGTTAAAAATGAACCAACTAACACAACACTAGGTTCTGCTTATGATACCGGATATAACGCTTATCAGGATGCATTAGCAGGAATTAATGCCGCTAAGAAATCTAACTCCACAGATAAGATAAATGTTGGTAATCCAACCCCTGATAAAGCATTTGTAGATGGATATAATGCATATATTCAAGCTAAAGTGGATGTGCCAAATGGTAAAAATGTAAATGATAGTTCTGCTGATGCTATGTACCAAACTTTATATCCTGTATTAAATCAACAGCTAGCTACTTCCTATCAAAGTGGTAGAGATGCTTATTTAAATGGATATGATGTGAACGCTACTACTAATAGCAGTGATCCTTTATTCGTTCAAGGATTTAACGACGCTAAACTAGGTGTTTCAGATGCGGTGAATGGTAATAGTAAGACTTCTAACAATGTTGCTTACACCTTCGCGTATGGACAATTCAAGTCAACAAGCTCATCCAAAGGTTACGTGAACGGGTATAACTTAGCAAAAACTACAACATCTAATTCAACATTGACCGACCAAATCGGTGTTGATACCTTTAAAGGTGCAGGTGCGGGTTATACTGCAAGTTGGTCAAATGCACCATATAAAATTGATAGTACCCAATCATTGTCATACAACATTGCATTCCAAAAAGCTTATGCTGAAGGACAAAGATTGCATGAACAAGGTGCTAATGAGTATCTTAGTGGTAAATCTGTTGCTTCAAGTAGTTCAAATGGATATCCAATTCAAGCTGAAAACGATGGTTTTACATCTGCAAAGAATGGATACCAATTTGGCCTAACTGGTGCAACCCCAAGTAACGATCAAAAGAACAATCCATCCTTTATGATGGGGTATAATGCTGCGATTGTTTCTATGGGTTCTTTGAATGGACTTGATGAAAATACAGCAAAATCTAAAGTCGTTAACACCGATGGTGCATATAGTGATGCAAATAGTAATCTTCATAATTATTACAGTGACACACAACAAGGATTTACCGATGGAACCAGCAAGATACTAACAGATACAAGTAAATCTTATTCACCATCATATCTAACTGGGTACTATGCTGCTCGAGGAACTTCAGATTTTACAAATAATAAACAAAATACCACTCAAAGTAATTTCTTTAATAACCTAAATGATGGAGCATCAGTGCAAATTGCCTACAATACTGGATACAACCAGGCTGTTAATGGTTTCAACGAAGCCGTTAACGGGGGTAGCTTAAATTCACCTACATTATCTGAAAGATATGGATTTAGCTCATACCAAAACAGTTCTCTTAAAACGCAAATAGATAATGCTGCTAATAAAGCTAGATCCGATTTCTCAGGTTCCCCAGCAATGAATTTAGCTAATGCTAATCCGGCCAAAAACAATACTTCTGGATTACAATTAATTACTGCATATACAAATGCTTACACTAATGCTGAAACAGCATATGTAAACGGGGTTAATGCATACTTGAATGGAACAGATGTCAATGCAACGGCTACACAGAATCTGGTTAACGGATATGATTTCTATTACCAAGGTTTTATGGATGCTAAGAACGCATATACTCAAACGCTAACATCTGTAAACAACAATTCAGGAAGCAATAACTCTGGAAATAACAACAATACTTCTAACACATCAGCAGTTAACACTACATTGGCTTCCCTAATTCAAAGAGTAATCAAAACGAGTGCGTCATCATCAACTCAAATTCAATTACCAGCAAGTAATAATGATGGTAATAATTTAGGATTTAACCAAGCCAATGGTTTGATTAATGCATTTAAAGACTTGAAGACTAGTGGAACACTGGTTCCTCAAAGTAGTAGTGACGTTAACTATCAAACAGCTGCTACAGCAATGTTACAAGCTCAATCTGATCTGTTGACTAAGTCTCATACAGACTTAACAAACAAAGGATTGCTATACAACAATGCTTACAAATTGGTATACCAATACTCACAAGATGAATACACTAACGGTCAAAATAGTGTATTGCAATCAACTCCGTTAGATAACGATGGATTTGCCATTCAAGGGGCAAGTAATACCAGATCTGGTTTTGTTGATGCATTAAATGGCTTGAATAAAATTAATGGTGATAACCCTCAATATTCAGCTGGTTATGATGCTGCTCAAACAATTAAGCAGGCCTATGCTGATACAATGAATAATCCAACACAAACTCAAAATTACAAGAATAGCGATGGATCAAATGACGATAATTCTAATAACGTTGAAGCAGCAGTTAAGCTTGCTTTAGCAGACTTTAAGAGTAATTCCACTAGATCTAATCAAGATCCTGCTATTTCAGCTAAATACGCAGCAGCTGCATATAATGCAGCGATGTCATCCATTCAAGATGCTGCGTTAAATGGTATGAATAATTATCTATTCAACCAACATAAACTAGATAAGACATTCACCACTGTTGAACAACAAGGTTTCGATGGTGGATATCAAGATGCTCAAACTGGATTTGCTCTAGGATTGGATTCAAAAGCAACACTAGATACAACTAAGAGCCAATATTACCAAAATGGTTTCAATGAAGCTCGTCATGTCCTACAAGCGGTAACAGATGCGACTGCTGATGGTCCTAAAGGAATTAATAGTCCTAAGGTGATTGAAACAGCATACCAAGAAGCTTACCAAGCTACTTTGGATGCTCAAAATGCCATCAAAAATGGTAGCAATACTGATACTGTGACAGATTCGGACCCTAATAATCCACATGATAATGTTTACAAAGAAGCTTACAAATTGGCCTTTGACAGTAACCAAGCATCATACATGAGTGGAGCTAAGTTATTTGCTCAAGGTGTAAGTTCTCCTAACCAACTTGATATGCAAACTAGTGGGTATAACAAGGCTAATGATGGTTACCATCAAGCTCAACAATATTTCGCTTCATTGGATAGTTCCTTATCAATTAATCAAAAGATAGATGAATTAAATAATCAATTTAATGGTTTACCTGATATTGTGAAGACTAACAAAGCCTACACTGCCGGTTACCAATCATACATTGGTGCACTTAAGGGATATCAAGCAGCAATAGATAATGCCAATAATAGTGACGAAAAGAATAAATATGCAGCCACAGATAATGGTGATGAAGTCAGCTATGCAGAGACTCTAAGAGAAGGTGCTGCCTATAACGGGGCCGTTGATGCATTTAATGACTACAAGGCACATGATGTAGCCAGTGAACCAAAACACAAGGATGACCCAACATACGTTGCCGCATACAACCAAGCAGCAACCGACGTTGCTAATAAGGTCCAAAGTGGAGCAGATTCATTCTTATCAAACGCTAATTACACTATTAACGCAAACCCACAAGGTATCTTTGACCAAGCGCAAGCTAAGGGAGCAACAGATGCTTCAGATGGATTTAATGCTGATCAAACCCTTAGTCAAACAGATTTATCTGCTAAGTCAAAGGCATTCCAAGCTGGATATAACGCTAAGACTCAAGCATTAAACGGATTGGCAGCTTCTAGCGGTAACGATAGACCAACTGATTCAACTGCCCAAGTGGCATATGATGCTGCAAAAGATGCTAGAGCGGCATTGGCTAACAATTCCGTTATTACTGATTTCTCAAACAAGAGTGAAGTCTACAAATTCATCTATGAAAGTGTAGTATCGGATTATCAAAAGGGTATGAACAAGTTCAAGGCCGCTGATAATTCTGCCAATGATTCAGACGCAGCGACTGGATACAGTGATGAAAGTGATGGATACGCTGCTGGACTTGCTGCTACTGGTGACGTAAATCTAAGCAATAAGAGCGTTGGTTACATCGATGGTTTCAATCTTGGTAAAGCCTCCGCAATTGCCTACAATGCATCTCAAAATACATCCACTGACGCTAACTCAAACAACAAATACACAGCAGATACTAATGGTGTATCCGCGTTTGACGGTGCACAAGACGGTTACAAGGATGCAATTAGTGATAAACCACGTAACACAACATCAAGAGCTGCTAATGAAGCTAGTCAAAAGGCATATAACGATGCCTATGACAAGGCTTACCAAACAGCTAGAAATGAGATGCAATCAGGAATTGATGCATTTGCTAACTATGATGGTAGTGATGATTTAGACGGCAATGGTGATGCTAATAACACCAACAAACCAACATCATCAGTTCTTCTAGAACAAGCAGCTATTGATAAGGGTTACTTGGATGCTAAATCAGGTTACAAAGATGCTTTGAACTATGTAAAGGATCATCCAAATGATTCATCTAACGATAACGCTGGTAAGATTAGTCAACCTAGTCAAGCTTATGATAATGGTTATCAATTAGGATTGGATGTAGCTCGTTCACTTGAATACACTAGAAGTCATGCGACTGCAACAACAGACAATAATGCAACCACTGATCAAGCTAAGTCAGCATTCGACGGTGCTGTTAGAGGATTTGCTGATGGGCAAGATACTGCAACACAACATGTTCTTGATGCAAACAAGTCTGGTGCATACAAAAAGGCATACACAATTGCCAATGTTGAAGCTGGTCAACAATACGACCAAGGTAAACAACTATTCTTAACTGGTGTCTTGAATAATCATTCTAACGATACTAATAATGCTGATGATGTTGCCTTTAACCGTGGTTACAAAGAAACTTCTGATGGTTACACAGATGGAATGAAGATTCCACACATTCAAAATGGTAACTCAACTGGTTACTTAGCTGGTTACAATAAGGGAACTGCAATCTCTGATAGTTTCCAAAGTGCTCAAGATGGTAACCAAGAATACACAGGTAACGATCAAAGCGAAGGTGCATTTAGTCCAAGGGAAACATTTGATGCCGCTAAAGCTGGTTTTGATGATGCCAAGGCATTGAATAATCCAAAATCAAATGCTGACAAGACTATTTCATACCAAAACGCATACAACCTTGCATATAACGAATACAAGGATGCAATCGCTAAGGGTTCACAACAATATTTCGATGGAAATGGTAAGGGAACCACTGATTCTAATAACCTCGTAGATCAAGCAACTGCGCGCGGTTTTGCAATTACTAACGATGGATTCAATAATGGCTACACCAGCGCATCAAGTAATTCACCACATACACCTAGTGATTACACAGCTGATATTTACACTCGTGGATACAATGCCGGAACAGGTGCAAGTGCGTTTGTATATGCAAAGTCATACGATAGTAGTAATGCAGATCAAACTACTGGTTATCAAGAAGCTAAAGACGGATTTAATTTCGCCGCTGCTGGTAATGATGCTAGTCAAATTCCTGCCGCTAAAGCTGGACAAGCTGCATTTATGAAGGGATTCAATGTCTACACCCAATACAAGAACGGGATTGAAGATGGTTCCATCAAGGATGGAGAAAAGCAATCAACCGATGCTGATTATGGGGATGCTTACCAAGCGACCCAAGCTGCTCGTCAACAATTCATGCATTATTCAAATGTTGATAACACTGCACATACTCCAATCTATCAATCAATCTTCGATGTTAAAGGTAAGGAATTCTTCGATCAATACGAATCAGGTAAGAATGCTTACCTATCAGGAAGCAATAATTCCGGAACAGATTTCCACGCCCAAGGATATCAAGACGCAATTGATGGTTTCCAAGCTGGATTTAGTAGTAACGGTCAATCGCAAACTCAAGAAACTAACAATGTCGGCTACACCGAATCATATAAAGCTGGTCAATCAGCATACAAGGGATACCTTGCTGCTTTAGCTGACAAGACCAACAACACCAGCGGTGATTCATCATCTTATGCAACCGATGGATTTAATGGTGCTGTTCAAGCATTAACCGATGGATTTAACATCAATAATCCAGGTCTTGCAAGTGGAATGTCAGTTGCAATGCAAAATGGTTATAATGCTATGATTCAACAGGCTCAACAAGCAGTTGAAAAAGGAATGAATTCATTTACCCAATCACTTCAAAATGCTCCTTCAATAACTAACGGTAGTGAAGACAGTCTAGATAAGCTACAAAAGGATGCTTATGATACTACTAAACAAGGATATGAAGCAGGACTAGTTGGTAACTTTGATCAAACTAAGAGTAATAATAAAGCTTATGTTCAAGGTTATAACTTGGGTAAGGGTGCTAATGAGTTCTTGAATGGTACTCCTAAGAGTGATAGCACACTTGATGATAGTGTTGAAATTCAAGGATATAGAGATGCTGAATCTGGATACAATGCTGCTGTTGATAGTAATGGCAATATTGTTTCAGAAAACTCCCTAACTGCTCAACAACAAGCTGATGAAGTCTTTATGGCTGGATACAACGCGCACGTCAATGCCCTAAATGCTGCTAATGGCACATACAATAAGCAATCGAATGTCGCTAGTGACCAGTATTCAAAGTATGGTATACAAGCTGTCAATAAAGCTCTAATTGACGTTAGAAATGGCGCTACAACTGATGTTTCAAATAATCCAAAAGCTTACCAAGACATATATAATAAGTACTTTGCAATAATGTATGGTAATTTTGATGACATCAAGGGAAGCGTGAACAGTGCTAACTTAGAAAACAGTAACCTTGATATTAGTCAAGAAGGCAATGTTTCTGGTGACTACTTCAATGCAATTAAGCAATATCTAAAGAAGAACTCTTCATCATTACCAAATAACATCGCAACTGATCAAGGGATTGCTGATGCAACCAAAGGATTCATGAATGGTATTTCTAGCTCACGTGAACCACTTCCTTACGCTGGAAACTCTTTAGCATACAATGTTGGTTTGAAGTTGAGTGCTGGATTCAAGGCTGCTAAGGATGATGTTACAAAGAATACAGCAAATGTTTCTAATGTTGACGAAAACACCAAGAGTGATATTAATGATTCTTACAATGGTGCGGTAGCTGGATATAATGCGGCATTACAGGGTGGTAATTCAACTGATACTGACGCAAATCATTCATTACCATACAGTGCTTCTTACAACGTTGCATATGGTATCGCTAATCAAAACATATTGAATGGTCAAAACGACTTCTTGACCTCAGCTGGTACTAATCAACCAAGCGATTCAAATGAAATGGAAAAATCAAGTTACAACTTTGGTTATAACCAAACTCGTGATGGTTACAAGGATGCAATCGATGGTAAGGCGCAAGTTTCACATCCATCAGCATCCTACTCAGCAGGATATAGTGCTGCAACCAATGCTAAGAGCGGCCGTGATGATGCTAATTCTGGTAAAGCACCACAAGATACTAGCAACGCACAATACATGGCTGGTTACAACGCTACTGTTAAAGCTAGACATGATGCGGTTATGACTAATAATCAACCAAGTGATGTGTCAAATGAACCATTGGTATATCAAGATGTTTATAATGATGAATATGCTAAGGATAATAATGATTACATCACTGGTTATAGCAACTATGTTGCAAATGGTAACAAGGTATCAGATGATAGTTTCCAAAAATTAGGTTATGAAGATACCCAAAATGGTTATTCCGATGGTTTGAAGGGTAATACCGAAGCTAGTTCTAACTATGGATACATTAAAGGATACGAAATGGGTCAAGCATTTAAGGATGCATACAAGACGGCCTACAACGATCCAACACAAAGCCATACTGACCAATACAATGGTTCTGATGATACAGTTAATACCTACGATGCCGCTGTCCAAGCATTCAAACAGGTCAGCTCTGAAAAGACACCTGCAGATGTTAGTCAACAATCTGCAGCTTACCAACGCGCATACAAGACTGCATATGATCAATCAATTGCAGAAATGAATGCCGGAAGTCAACGCTTCATTAACGGATTGTCAAATGAACATTCAAATGGTGCTGATGCTGATGACCGTGCATATAACCAAGGTTACGTAAATACTCAATCTGGTTATCAAGATGGATTTGCTGCTAAGTCAGTTGCCGATCTAAGCGATGATAATAAAGCTAGCGCTACTTACATGACAGGATACAATATCGGTAAGGGTGCCCAAGACTTTGTTAATGGACTTGCTGAAGGCTCAGCAACAATCACTAGTACAAATATCCAAATCAATAATCAAGAAAATTACGATTCTGGTTATGCACAAGCACAAACTGGTTACGAACAACGCAAGAAAGGTGTTACTCGTGACCAATTGACCCAAGCACAATTGAACAACCCTGCATTTATGAGTGGTTTCGATATGGCTGATGAAATCCAACAAGGGATTCAAGATGCAATCAATAAGCCAACTGATAACTATAATTCAAATAGTCCACATGACCGTGCATACAAAGCGGTATTAGATGCATTGAATGACTTCAAGCGAGGAAGACGAAGTGATGTATCACAACAACCAGCCGCTTATGCTGATGCATACAATGATATTTATGCACAAATCATTGCTAAGGCTAACAATGGTAGTCAACAATACCTAAATGGTAGTCAAAATGATAAGGCGCAAAGTCAAAATATCTTGGATCAAGCTTACACATTTGGATATAACAATTCTAAGGATGGATCCGATGCAGTATACGATGCTGCTAAATCTGGTAAACTACCAAGTTCAACCGATTTAACTGAAGCACAAAAGAGTAATACTTCATTCATGGCTGGTTACAACAACGCCAATGGTGCTGTTGCATTTGATACCAACAGTTATCCAAAGGACAGCAATGTTGATTATCAAGCTGGTTATTCTGATGCTTCTAATGGTTATGATGCTGGTATGTCAGGTGTTACTGTTGATCAACTAACACCTCAACAACAAAATGACAAGTCATTTATGCTTGGTTTTAATAAGTCAGGCGAAGCATTGAAGGGTTACCAATTAGCACAACAAGCTTTCGGTAATGATGACAATACTCACATGACTAATTCTGATGAAGATACTTCATTTAGAGGTGCGCAAGCTGGATTCATTGATGCCCAATTAGGACGTCCAATGAGTACAGATAATGTATCCGTTGTTTACGACAAGGCATATCAACGTGCATACGCTGAATGGCAAAGCCATGTTCAAACTGGTGCGCTTGATGGTGTTAACAACAAGGCACAACAAGATGCTACTTTGAACCCTGTTGATAAATCCGCCTACGATATGGGATACAACAGTGCTGCTACAGCATTAAGTGATGCCAAGATTAACTCCGTTAATAAGGGTACTGTTCAAGGATCTGATAAGCTAGATAAGAATGTCTACAACGATGTGTACAATGCTTATAACAGTGGTTACCTTCGTGGGTACAACAAGCTAGCCAAAGATATTAATTCTGCTGATGCTATTTACTCATCTGCATATGATCAAGGATATGCTTTAGGAGTGAAAAATGCCCCTGTGATTGTCGTTCCTGATAATGGAAAAGATAAACCATCAGGTAATAATAGCTCCAACGGTAATACTGGCAACACTTCCAACGGTAGTACTGCACACACTGGTACTTCTAATAGTAATACTTCAAACGGAAGTACTTCGACTGGCAGCACTTCAAACAGTAATACTTCAAATAGTGGAACATCGAATGATAATCATTCTGGCAAACCTAATAAATCAGAAAACAATAACACTTCTGCTCAAACTGGTTCAAATTCAGAACCTAAGCCAACAATAATTAACACTAATACTGTGGCTAAATCTGATAAGGTAGTTGAATCATTTACTAATGGTGTAAAGGAAACTCCTACTACCAAGCCAGAAAAAGTTAAGTACGACGATAACTATAAAGACATTATCGTTGGATTTAAGGCTGGTATTGATAATGAAAAGGTTAGCCAAAAGGATAAAAAGAAGTTCTACTTTAACCAAGGAATTGAATTAGCGAAGATTGTTAAGATTGCAATTAAAGACGCTAAGAAGATTAAGAAGCTTACTAGTGAACAAAGAAGACAACAACCTGCTGCTTACGTTAAAGCATTCGATGCTTATAAAGCAGGGGTGTTGGCAGAAAAGAACAATGTTAAGAACAGAAAAGCTAAACGTATCAACTATGCGAAGATGGGTACAATTGCAGAATATGCTTTCAAACAAGGATTCCAAGTTGAAAGAAAGCAACAAATGTCTGATGGGACTCGAGCTGGTAGAGCACGTGGTAGCAAGCATTACCATATTCCTAAGTTGAAAAACCAAAACGTTGATTTCGTCAAGTCTTATGAAAAGGCTTATAAGAAGGAAATTAAACGTCGTTTACCTAAGTATGTTTACAATATTAAGTCTGTTTACACTCATAGATCAGTAAGATTTACCAAGGGTAATAGAGTTATCTTCTATGCTAAGAGACCAAGATATGCAGCACATGTATTCAAGGTTAAAGGAATTGCATTCTATAAGAATGGTATTCCTCGTTACAGAGTATCTGGTGGCCGTATCTTAACAGCTACTCCTTCTTCAATGAGAAGTGCTTACTACTCAAGAAAGAACAATAGACGTTATTACAAGGTAATTCGTCCTACTGGGGTGTGGTTATACGACAGTAAGAAGTTCAATGTTGGTAACAGAATAAAGCATTATAAACGTAATAGTGTCATTAAGATCCGAAAGGTAATTAAGTACTATGGCATCACACGTCTATACATTAATTCTCACCAATACATTACAAGTAATAAAACTTTTGTTAAAGAAACTAAATAAGTTGATTTAACTAAATTGAATCAAAAAAGACACCGATCATTTGATCGGTGTCTTTTTTTGTAAAAGATAATAAACACACTAATATAATTTTTAAATAAAATTAATATTCTTAATTAAAGGTTAAAAAGTTTTAAAAAAATATTAAGAGTGGTATCATGATTGAGACGATAGGTCCAATATTTTATATAGATTGCACTTTAGGGGATGATATATTGCAATATAATAAGAACAAATTTAATAAAGTAAATGACAAAAAAGTCATGAAAAAAGTTAAGAAACAATGGGTCGTTGTATCCGTTGCTACCTTAGCTCTATTTGGTGCATCCGCCTATGGCATGACATCTACTTCATCAGTAGTTGCCCACGCTGACGGAACAACCACAGGTTCAAGTGAAACAACCACACAACAAGGTGGTTCAAACGGAACAGCCACTACTAACAGTGGAAACTCCGGTGAGTCTCAATCACAACAAGGTAGTTCACAAAACTCTGGTGCATCTGTTGATACAGCAGCACTAAAGTCTGCAGCTGCATCTCAAGGTAGCTCAGATGGAACTGCCGGAGTAACTCAATCAGCATTATCATCCTACCAAGATGATTATAATGCTGCTTACAGTGCTGCTTCTACTGCAGCAAGTACTGCAGCTTCAAGTGCAGGTTCAAGTGATTTTGCTGCTAAAAAATCAAAAGCCTCATATCCAGACCACCAAGATGCATATAATACTGGTTATGATGCAGCATCATCAACTGCTCAATCACAACAAGCAGCTGCCATTCAACGTGGACACGATGATTTCGCAGCTGGTAATTCACAAGCCACATTATCATCAAACAATGATCTATATTCATCTGCTTACACAGCTGCTTCAAGTGCATCTGCCAAAGGTCACAATGACTTTTCAGCAGGTAGCTCACATGCAACTAGTCTAGGTTCAGACCAAGATGTCTATGATACAGCGTTTAATGCTGCATCAAACGCTGCATTCCAAGGCCTTAATGACTTTGTAACTGGAAACTCTAGAGCATCAAATTATGGTACTGACCAAGACGTTTATGATACAGCTTTTGAAACAGCCTCAAGTGCTGCTAGTCAAGGTGCTCATGATTTTAATACAACAGGCTCCCAAGCATCCAATGTTGCAGATCAAAGCCTTTACAATTCAGCATTTAGTTCGGCTAGACAAACATCTATCAACAATAGTGTTGCTGCATCTGCAAACGCTACAAGTGCGGGTATTGATGATTACGTTGAAGGACACACAGTAAACTCAAACGTAGGCTCTGTTAACCAATCTACATATAACACTGCTTACAGTATGGCAAGCGGTGGGTTTAACGACACCTTAAACGGTAATAGTGCTGCAGAATCAAATGCAAGCGATTCAAACTACCAAAAGGGTGTAGGTTACGCAAGTGGTAGCTATGCTGCTGCCATGTCTGCAGCCATTAGCGATGCTGTTTACGGTACTAACAACCAACAATCATACGCAAGTGACGCTGTTCAATCCGCATTCTATAGTGCGGCTTATGCAGGTGCCGAATCTGCTTTAGCTCAATATAACAATAAAGTAGGTGCCCAAGGTACTGGATCACAAGCTTATGTATACTACAAGAACACTGCTAATAGTGTTTATTCAACTAGCTATGCACCTGGTTCAGCCAGTGGTGCTAACGTAACTAATGGATATGTAAATGCTGCAAATGTTTCATACAATGCATCTTATGCTGCAACATATACTGGTCAATACAGTGATGCTCCACAAGGTACAGTTGGTGGAGCTGATGATCCTAAGACTGCCCATGATACAGCTATTAGTTATGAAAACGATATTAGTAACCTATATGACAATACAACCAATACAGGTCTAAACGGTTCTACATCAGGTGTAACTGTTGCTTCCCAAAAGGATATTCAAGACAATAGTTCATTATTAGGTGCTCTATCTGTTGTTTATCGTTATGGAATCAACAATGCCTTGATTCAACAAGGTATTAAGGATGCTGAAACTGGTAAGTGGCAAGGTATTACGGGTGCTAACGGAAAAACTGGAAGCATCTATACTCCAAGTTCCAATTCAGATAACCTTTATGATCAAGCGTACTTAGGTGCACAAGCTGCTATTAGCACTCAATTCAATGGTGATAATTACACAGGAGTTGCTCAATTGAGTAATCCTTCCAATTTCACTTCTGCTTATAAAGTTGGATACAATGATGTATACAGCAAGGATCAACAAGGTGTTTACTATGTAAGTACTGGTACTCAAATGAATAAACTATTGACTGGTGGCTCAACCAGTGTAGGTGGAACAGTAAACTCTAGAATTGATACGAATCATAAAAATATCATTAATATTATTAATGATATTAGTTTAGTAGGCAACTCCGCCTCTAATGGTTCAAACCCTAGTTTAAGTAACAGTTTTGAGAATTTAACGATTGATGGAAATAATCATATTGCCGATTGGTATAATCAAAATTATACCTTTAATACAGGTGGCGATGGAAACCAATCAGTTCATTTACAAAACTTTAAGACAATATACGGAGCTAACTACTGGGGTCCTGTTGCATTTAGCGGTACCGGTAATGTTTACTTTAAAAACTTTAATTATATTGGGGCCCAATTACTTAGTGCCATAAATAACCAAGTATTTATGGACGGAAATGTTAACGTTTCTCAACGTGATGATTTCTATACCTCACCATGGGAAAGCAATGTCGTTGAAGCGGGACCGGGTAACCAATTAAATCTATATATTAAGAACTTGGTTCTTAATAAAGGTGCTCACTATTTTGGTACTGCAGGAGCACATTCTGGGACATCAGTTGTATACGTTTCAGGTGGTAATGTAACTCTATCAGAAAACTCAAGTATGACGGTTATTAATAGAGGTACTGGTGGAGACTCAGCTAATGGTTACGGTGTTCAAATTGATGGTGGTTCTTTAAATGTTAATAAAAATGCCAACCTAAATATTATGCAAGATAACACAACTGCAGGATCTTCTGATGGTGGTATTTATGTTAATGGTAAGAGTTATAATTCTAATGCCGTTACAATAGATGGCGGTCGAATCAACGTTGAAACAGCCAATTACTCAAATACCGGAAGTAACCAATTAGTTTACGTATACCAAGGTAAAGTTTTAGTTACTAACGGTGGTGTATTACAAGCTAAAGCCACAAACATTGGTAACAATGTTCCAGGAAACGGTTTAATTTACATTGGATCACTTGGTCAAATTAACGTTGCTAATAGAGGTAACCTTATTGTATCTACTCCCGATGGTAGTGGAAATAGCGCATTCCCATTAATTTATGGTAATTTGACAGTTAATGATTCCGGTGATAGTCACGTTATTTTAGACAAAGGATCAACATCTTCAAAAGCTGTATTTGTTAACTCATCTGGTAGTATCAATTCCTACACTGGTAAGGTTAATGGAACGATTTATTACAACTACTCAATGACTTCAAATGGATCTTCTGGAAGTGAAACTGTCAATGCTTTGAATAAAGACATGCAAAGTATCAATAATAAGAACTATGCATCACTAACTTCAACACCACAAGTTTTGGAAATACAAAGTATTCCATCTGTATACTTCTCAAGTCCTTTAACAACAACTATTAATAGTGATAGTACTGTAACTGTTACCGGATACGCAAAGGTTTCAGGATATCAAAGTGCAATTAATAGTGGTGGAACTGATGCAGCTTACGCTAAAAATAAAGTATATATCCAATATGCAACTGGAAATACAACTGGAACTATATACGATTCGCTTGGTAATGCTTCAACTGGTCCAGATGATTACCATAATCTAACACCTATTAGTACTAGCGTGTCATCAGCTAACAAGAATGATTCAAGTATTCCAACCACAGGAACTATTTCAAATCTTGATAAAGCTGATACTAATGCTTATAACGATGACGCAGATCCTTCATCTTCAATTATTCCAATCAAGTTCACAGTGCCACTAAGTAACGTTAAAACTGTTGGTGTATACCTTAGATATGGTGTAAATGGTGTCTACATGACTGCTTTACCAAGCAATAATCCGTCAGGTGGAAGTACCTATGCATCTAACATTGAAGGATATCAATTGAACAATGGTAAGTTAGTAACTGCTCCTGGTGCAAATGTTTCTATTGCGTCAGGTAATGGACAAGATGCTGAAAATGGTTATCAAAAAGCTCTAAATGACTTTAGAAACGGTCAAAATAATCCTGATCCTACACAATACGGTAGAAATACTGATTATACTAACGCATATGATAGTGTAATGGCAGGTGCTGGTGCATTGACTCCTGACTTGTTGAGACAATTAGGGGTAACTGATCCAACAACAGCACCAAGCTTTGATTCTATTAAGAATAATCCGGACTTACTAAATAAGATAAAGGGACTATCATCTTATCAAAGCGCTAAAAATCCAACTGCATATCTACAAGCAATGGGACAAGCTTATCAAGATTACCTTGCTAACAAAGACGCAGTAAGTGATATTAATACTCCTAATAATGTAAATACTCCAACTCAGGTAAATAGTAGTAGTAATGATGCATTATATAAGAGTAACTTTAACAATGCTTATCAAAATGCACAAAACGCCATCAATGATGCAGTTGCTGGTAACACAAGTAATAGACCAAAGGGTACAGATCCAATTGGTCAACAAGTTTATGATAAAGTTCAACAACAATATAATTCTGGTATAACCGCAATGGATGCTGTTGCGAATGGTGATACAAAAGCTCCGGATAACACTGATCCAACTGCTTTCAGTGCAGCACAAACAGCATATGGACAAATTGTGAAAGACATTAGAAGTGGTAAGACTGCTCCGGCAACAGATTTCTCACAAGCTCCATACAATAGTATGACACCATTACAACAAGCGCTATACAAGCAAGGATTCGCCAATGCATATGCTAAATATCAAACCGGTCAACAAGCTGCATTGAATGGAAAGGGAGCCCCATCAGATCCTCAACAACTTGCTGGATACAATGATACAAAAGATGGTTTCAATGGAAATCCAACTTCATCTGATCAAACAACAGAACAAAATTCACCAGCATACCAAGCTGGTAAAGCTGCCAAGACTGATGAAAAAACTGGTGCTAATTCAGCCAAAACAGGTCAAAGCCTACCAGCTTCTCCATCACAAGCTGAAATTGATGGTTACAACGGGACAAAAGACGCTTATGCAGTTGCTACTGGAAAGAAGCAATTAAGTACAGATCAACTAAAACAACAATCATTGGCATATCAAGCAGCTTACAATGATGCTATCGGAAATGCTAACCAAGTTGTAAGCAATGCGCTATCTGATTACAAGAATGGCAATAAAAATGCTCCTCAAGGTACTGGAGTAGATAATCAAGCATATACTCAAGTTCAAAATGCTGCTGCTGCCGGTGCTTCTGATGCTAACCAACCAAATAGCCCAGCAGCACCTGATTCAAGTCAATCAGATGCATATAAGGAAGGTTATGACATTGCTAAGGGATCAGCTGACGCTCTGAGCGGTGCTCAAAAGAACTCCAACAACAATGATGATGCATACAAGGATGCATTCAACAATGCAAATGATGGATTTATCGGTGCAAACAACACTTCTCCTGAAAAACAAACAGCTGCATACAAAGCTGGTCAAAAAGCTAAGACTGATTCACAAGATGGTGCTGCTTTAGCAACCACTGGTCAAAGCCTACCAGCTTCTCCTTCACAAGCTGAAAAAGATGGTTATCAAGCCGCTAAGGATGCTTATGATGTTGCAACTGGTAAGAAGGCTACTCCTGACCTAACTAACAAGTCATTAGCTTACAAAGATGCATACAATAAGACTCTTGCTGCTGCTACTCCAGTAGTAAACAACGCACTTGCTGATTACAAGAATGGTTCAACTACTAACCAACCAACTGATCTAAACAGTGCTGATGGAAAGCTTTACCAAGCTGTCAAAGACGATGCTGCTGCTGGTGAACAAGCTGCTAATAATCCAAATAGTCCAGCAGCACCTGACGCAACCCAATCAACCGCATACAAGGCTGGTTACGACATTGCTAAGGGTTCATCTGACGCTCTAAGCGGTGCTCAAAAGAACTCCAACAACAATGATGATGCATACAAGGATGCATTCGACAATGCAACTGATGGATTTAACGGTGACAACAACAATGCTCCTGAAAATCAAACAGCTGCTTACCAAGCTGGTCAACAAGCTAAGTCTGATGAAACAACTGGTGCTAATCTAGCAACCACTGGTCAAAGCCTACCAACTAACCCAGCTCCGTCACAAGCTAAAACTGATGGTTTCAATGCAACCAAAGATGCTTTAGATGCTGCAACTGGTAAGCAAACCAAATTAACAGCCGATCAACTAAAGCAAAAATCATTAGCTTATCAATACGCATACAATAAGGAACTTGCACTTGCAGGTCCAGCCGCAACTAATGCGCTTGCTGATTACAAGTCTGGTTCACAAGCAAATCGACCACAAGGTAACGGTTTAAATAGACAAGCTTATGATAAGGTGCAAAACGATGCTGCTGCTGGGGCTAGCGATGCTAATAACGCAAACAGCGCAGACACACCAGCTTCTGACAAGACACCTGCTTACAAGACTGGTTACGACATTGCCAAGGGTGTAAGTGACGCTGAAAATGGTAAATCAAAAGATAATTCGGCTAACAAGGATCAAGAATACACTGATGCTTACAACAACTTTAACGACGGAAAAGCGCAAGGTGAAAGTGCTATGTTAACTGCTCCTGCTCCTGCTAACGCTGATCCAGCAACCAAAGCTGGTTTTGAATACGGTCAAGGAATCGCCGCTCTTAAGAATGCCCAGAATCCAGCAACTGCAAACGATCCTCAAGGTTTAACTGCCAAACAACAAGAGGGTTATGATCAAGCTAAATCTGGTTACGAGTTAGCATTGAGTGGTCAACCAGCTCCAAAATCTCCAGCCGCTGCTGTTGAAGGCTACAACTACGCAAAAGCATTAACTGATGGTGCTAGTGCATCTACTGAACCAACACAAGCTACTGGTAACGATGATTTGACAACAGAAAAAAACGCATATGCTGACGTTCAAGCTGCTGTTGCTCAAGCTAAGAGTGATGCACGTACTTCTAATCCAACTCCTAATGACGGTAACGCCCATAACAAGGATGTATACGACAAGGCCTACAATGCTGCTCTTAAGGCATACCAAAATAGTGATCCAAGTGCTACAGCTTCCTCTAAAGGTATCAATAATGATGTTATCGGTGCTGCCGCATTCAACGCTGCCAAAGCAGATGGATTAAAACTTCAAGGTGCTAATTTATTTACAAATGGTAGTGCAAATAATCAAAGTGATCCAACAATTACTGATGGTTACAAGGAGGCTAAACAAGGTTATGCAGATGCATTACATGGTAAGGCTTCTCAACCAAATGCTTCAGATGCATATGCCTTAGGTTATAACGCCGCAAGTAACGATAAATCTGGTTTCCAAAATGCTGAAAACGGTATCTCTGACAACTCAGAGGCTGCCCAGGGTGCTGCTGATGCTATCGCTAAAGTTAAGAATGCCAAAGGTAATGTTGATTCATTATCTGAAATTAACGATTCAAGCAAGCCCGCTGCATACAACAACGCATACAACGCTGCGTTAGAAGATGCTAAGCAAGCTGCTAGACAAGGTATTGCTTCACAATTAACTCCAGATAGTACAAACACTCAAGCCCCAGTTCCTGCTGCATTAGCCGACGTTTACAAAGCTGCTGCAAATGACGCTCAAAAGGGTTATGCTGAAGGATTAACTGGTAAATCAGTATCAGACAGCAATAACGCAAGCGAAACTCAAGGTAACAACAAGGGTGCTGCTGACAAAGTCAAGTACGAAGCTGCTGTTCAAGATTATGCAAATGCTAATGGTAATGTAGATGCTGCGAAGGCTGCTGATCCTACAAACGCAAGTGACCCAGTATACCAAGAAGCTTTGAAGGCTCTAAATGATGCTGCTAATGGTAATAACCCATCAGATTATGATAAACAATCACCTGTATATGTTGTTGCTTACTCACAAGCACTAGCTAAGAAAGCTGCAATGGATGCAATCAAGGCTGCAAATACCTCTGCTAATGGTACTGAACCTTCAAGAATTAATAGCATTAATGACGTTCCTGCTGGTGTATCAGACAAGCAATCATACATGAATGCTTACAATGATGCTATCAAGGGTTATAACGCTGGTAAGGATGATAATCCTAGTGTTACAGCAGATAACTCAGATCCAGCTGACCAACAAGCATTTAAAGATGCTAAGGCTGCCGGTGAAGCTGCACGTGGTGCAAACGATGCATTGAGTGGTAAGAAGTCAAACGATGAAGTTGCTTCCGATCTAAACAGCGACGATCCAGCTACGAAGGCCTACGCTCAAGGTGTTACTCAAGCTAACAACGGTTACGCACAAGGTCTAAATGACGCAACTCCAATGAGTAGTGACGATTTAGCTAAGCAAACTCCTGCTTACCAAAAGGCCTACGCTCAAGGACAAGCTGACAAGGCCGGTGTTGATGCTGCTAAGTCACAATCAACTCCAGATGCTAACAACGTACCAAGTAACATCTCAAATAACAAACCAGCCGCTGACGCTTACAAGGGTTACGCTGCTGCTGTGGCTGCAGTTAAGGCTGCTAAGGGTGATGCTACTAAGGCTGACCGTCCAAATGACTTTGACTCACAAAGTTCAGACTTTAAGGCTGCTTACCAAAAGGCAATCCAAGATGCTGTAGACGCTAACAAGGCTGGTCAAGATTCTGTTGATAACCCAAGTTCAGCTGCTGCTCGTCCAAGTGACAACCCAGCTCAAGCTGCCGTATACGATGCTGCTAGAGCTGATGCAAGCAAGGGTTATGCAGAAGGATTAACTGGCAAATCAGTTTCAGATCCTAATAACGGTAACGAACAAGCTGGTCTACAAGCTGGTGCTAACGACAAAGCTAAGTACGAAGCTGCTGTTAATGATTATGCAACTGCCAATGGTAATCTAGATGCTGCGAAGGCTGCTGATCCTGCAAACGCAAGTGACCCAGTATACCAAGAAGCATTGAAGGCTTTGGATGATGCTTCTAAAGGTAGAACTGATGTTAACGACAAGTCACCTGTATACGCAGTTGCTAACTCACAAGCATTAGCTAAGAAGGCTGCAATGGATGCTATCAATGATGCCAACAAGGCTGCTAATGGCAATGACCCACAACCAATTACTAGTGACAATGATTCAAGACTTGCAGATACTCCTGCATCTGATAAGGAATCATACAAGAATGCATTTAACGATGCTATCAAGGGTTACAACGCTGGTAAGGCTGACGATTCAAGTGTTACACCAACTAACTCAGACCCAGCCGACCAACAAGCATTTAAAGATGCTAAGGCTGCTGGTGAAGCTGCTCGTGGTGCTGATGCCCTATTAGATGGTTCTACAACCGCTAAAGATGTGGATGGAACAAATGCTAATCCATCATACATCGCTGGTGTGGATGAAGCTTCATCCGGTTACGCAGATGGATTAAATGGAACTAAAAATGCTCCTGAAGATGTTCAAGCAACTCCAGCTTATCAAAAGGCATACGCTCAAGGACAAGCTGACCAAGCTGGTGTTAGTGCAGCTAAGGAAACTCAAAATCCAGATACTAACACTGCACCCGATACTTTACCTAGCAACGCTGCTAAGGATGCTTACTTGGGTTATGCTAACGCTATTGCCGCAGTTAAGAACGCCCATGGTAATCCAAGTGCCATTCAAACTCCAGCAAATTACAGTCAACAATCTCCAGATTACAAGGCTGCTTACCAAAAGGCATTAGAAGATGCGATTGCTGCTAACAAGGCTGGTCAAAATGCTGTTGCAACTCCAGGTAAAAACGATACAAAACCAACTGATCCTGCTTTAGCTGCTGTATACAATGCTGCTAAGCATGACACTAACAAGGGTATGGCTGAAGTATTAAGTGGTAAGCAAGGTAGTTCTAACCATAATAACGCAAACGAACAAGCTGGTATTCAAGCTGGTACTCCACTACAAGCTGCATACCAAGAGGCTTCTAGGGACTTCGCTGCTGGAAATACTGACCCAACCCATATCGACCAAATAGCTCAAACATTTGGTGATGCTGCTAAAGCACAAGCTTACAAGGACGCATTAGCTGGTATGATGGATGGTTCACAAACACCTGCTTCAGACCAAAATGATCCTAAGAGTTCTTCGCCAATTTATGCACTCGCTAAGCAACAAGCACAAAACGTTCAAAACGCTGTTGCTGCTGTTCAAGGTAGTCAAAATGTTGCTTCCGGTCAATCTGACAAGGATGCTGACCTAGCAAGCGCAAATGGATACAATAACCCTGACAACAAGTCAGATATGGACGACGCATACATTGCTGCAGCTAACGCTTACAGCGATGCAATCAACCATACTAATGGTGACGAACCAACTGATCAAAGCGGATTCAGTCCTGCTGATCAAGTGGCTTATGCTCAAGCTTACAAGGCTGCTAAGGATGACGCTGCTAAGGGACTAACTGACTTTGGTAATGGTAACAAGGCTCAACAACCAGCTAACCCAGCTGATAAGGCTGCTTACGACAAGGCTCAAAGCGATGCTCTTGCTGGTTTGAATGCCGGACTAGCAAACAAGGCTGATGCTACTAAGCAAGCTAACAACCCTGCATACAAGCAAGGTATTGACGATGCTTCCGCAATCCAAAAGGCTGCTCAAGATGCTGTAAATGGTACTCCAGATGCTGGTAAGGCAAGCTTAACTTCAGATGCTCAAAAGGCTGCTTACGACGCCATCAAGCCTGCTGCTGAAGCTGGTCAAGCTGAATACTCAGCTAACCCAGATAAGTACGCTGGTAAGACTGGTGACGACTTGAAGAACGCCGCTAACCAAGCTGCTCAAGCTAAGTATCCAAACGATTCATTGAAGCAAGCTGCATTTGCTCAAGCAATTGAAGCTGCTGGTGATGCTTTCGGTAAGGGTGCTGGTGCATTTGGTAACAACGAACAACAACCAGCTGGTATTGCTGCTGCTGGTTACCAAGCTGCTCAACAAGCTTACGACAAAGCAACTAACGGTGAACCTAAGCCTGACAAGGTCAACGGTCATTACCCAACTCCAGAAGGTGTTACTCCTTCTGATCAATACGATAATACATTTGATGCTGCTTACAACAAGTACAAGGCTGCTGCTGATAAGGCTGCTCAAGATACTGCCGCAAACGGTGGTACTGCTGCAACTGCTGCAAACTCAAATGATTACAATGCTGCAACACCTAAGGAAAAGGCTGCATACGACGATGCTGCTACTAAGGCTGCTCAAGGTATTGCAGATGCTAAGTTAAATGACCCAACCAAGGATGCCCAATACGGTACTACCAAGGATGGCAAGTTTGTTCCTAACGATGACACTGCTGCTCAAGCATACGCCGGTGCTAAGGCTGGTTACGCTGACGGTAAGACTGGATCAACTAATGAACCAACAAATGTAAGTCCAGCATTTAAGGCTGCTTACGACAAGGCTAATGCAGATGCTAAGGCCGCTGCACAAGCTGGTGTTGAAGACTTTGCTAAGGGATTATCAGCTAGTCAACCAACAGAAGATGCTCAAGCTGCTATTGATGCACACGATAATGGATACAGTAAAGCTGCTTCTGGTTACGACGATGCGATGAGTAATCCATCAGGTGACTTCTCAAGTGATTCTGATGCAAGTTACCAAAAGGGTGTTGAAATGGCTAAGGCGGCTGTGGCTGCTCGTGACAACATCTTAAACAACGGTAACGATGCTCAACCTACTCCAGGTGAAAGCTCAACTGACGCTGATGTATCCGGTGCTGCTCAAGCTGCTGCCGCTGCCGCTAAGGCTGCATTAGCTGACGGTAAGAATGGTTTAGACAAGGTTACAAATGCAGGTCAAGTACCTGATGCATTTAAGCCATACGCTCAAATCTATGCTGATGCATACGCAACTGTTGAAAACGCCGCTGCCAAGGCAGCTCAAGATGGTGCCAAGGCATTCGTTTCCGACGGTAAAGAAGGTAACCACGTTACTGACCCTAACAACAAGTCAGTAGATGCCGTTGCTAACCAAGAAGGATACATTGATGCGCGTTTAGGTTACCAAGATGCTCAAGAAAACCCAGACGCAGTAGGTCAAAATCCAAATACAGGTTCTGTAAATGGTGATGAAGCTGCTAAGGGTGCTGCTGCAGCATTTAACGATGTTGCTGGTAAGGACAATGCTAAGCCAGGAGATCATGCAACTTCTGACAACAACCCAGTATACGAAGCTGCTTACCAAAAGGCATTAGCTGAAGGTAAGAACAACGCTTCTGATGGTGCTGAAGCATTGTTTGGTGACGATAACCCAACAAACTCAACTGCTAGCGCGTCAACATTGGCTAAGCCAAACGCAACTACTGCTGCAGACAAGGCATTCAACAAGGGTCTAGAAAATGCTAAGGACGCTCTATCAGACGCCCAAGCAGATAATCCTTCTAAGGATGCACAATACAGTGGCGACAATGCCGACACAGATGCTGGTAACGTATACCACGCAACTCAAGATGCATACAATGCTGTATTGAATGGTCAACAACCATTGACTGCTAGTGAACTAGCTGCTAAGGATCCTGTATACGCCGCTGCATACAAGAACGCATTATCACGTGCTCAAACTGCATCAACTAATGGTGCTACTGACACTAACGATAACGGTTCATCATATGCTCCAAATAGTCTTGCTCAAGCTGTTTACGAAAAGGCAAGAAATGGCGCAAACAACGCTTACAAAGATGCTCTTCAAAACAAAGATCCAGAACTAAAGGATCACAATGGTATTGATAAGAGTTCAGTTGCTTACCAAGCAACTGAAAACGCTATCAATGACTACTTGAAGAACAATGGTAATGCTAAGGAAGACCCAACCGCTGCAGGTATGGATCCAGCTAATGCTCAAGCTTACAAGGCATACTATGAAAAGGCCAAAGCTGCTGTTAGTCAAGCCGCAATTGATGGTGTTAATGCTTACCTAGGTGGTAAGGCAGTCAACGACGTTCCATCTGTTGAAGGTGACAACGCGGGACTAGGTGAAGTTGCTAAGGAAGCTGCACAACGCGCTGAAAAGGGTCACGAAGACGCAGTTAACAACGGTGGCCGTGTCAGCGATGATAACCAATCAATCGCTAAGGATCCATCTTACCTAACTGGTTTGAAGGGTGCTCAAGATGCTGCTAAGGGTGTTGAAGAAGCTAAGGCTGACGCAACTAACCAACCATCTGCCGCTGCTCCTCAAGCTGAAAAGGATGGATTCAACGGTACTGTTGATGGATACAACAAGGCTGCTACTGATGGAAGCATCAAGCCTGAAGATATCGATGCATACATTGCTAATAACCTAGGCAACAAGTCAATCGCTTACCGTGACGCCTTCAAGAACGCTTACCTAGATGGTCTAAAGGTTGCTAAGACTGGTGCAGATGCTGCAAACGCAAACGAACCAGACGCAACTAAGGGTCAAAACGGTGCTGCTCAAAAGGCACAATCACAAGCTTACAACGATGCAACTAATGCATTCCTAGACAAGCTACATGGTGTAGACGACAAGGACGCAACTTCAAACACTCCAGCTGCTGTTGCTGGACGTCAAAGAGCTAGCCAATACGTACTAGCCCTACAAGATATTGCTGATGGTCATCCAAACACCGGTAGCACAGATCCTGATTACCAAAAGGGACTAGCTACTGCTGAAGCTGCTGTTGCTCAAGCTGTTGCTGATGCAAAGGCTAACAAGCAATTACCAGCTGACCTAAGTCAAATCCCAGTTCCAAACGGTGTAGACCCAGTTGCTTACCGTGATGCTTATGCTGGAATCCTAAGTGGTTTCTACAATGGTTACAACAGTAAGTCAACTCAAGCTGGTACAAATGATGCTTACTACAACATTGCATTTGGTATCGGATTTGCTAAGGGTAAGGCAAGTATCCCAACAGATACTTCTGCTCCGCTAGACTTCTGGAAGAACGATAAGGCACCTAAGATTACCGATCCTGCAGTTGCTAAGGCATACAAAGAACAATATGCTCAAGCTAAGGCCGGTTTCTACGATGCTCTTAAGAAGAGAGGCTCTAAGTCAAACAACGAATACTACAAGGAAAGTTACAAGACAGCTATGGATGGATTAGCTGGAATGAGACTTGCCGCTAAGGGTGACACTAAAGCCAACCGCGACATTCTTAAGACTAAGGATGCTGCATTCATAAGTGGTTACAATGGTTACCTAAAGGGTATCGAAGCTGCTAAGAGAACTCTTAAGAAGAACAAGAAGCTTTCTGCTAAGGATCTTCTAAACAAGGACAAGCTATACAGCTACACCTTCAAGGAAGGTTTGAAGCATGAAATCAAGATTCAAAGATCACACGGTAAGAAGGCCGGAATTAACAAGGCGCTAGAACGTCATGCAATTCCTAAGGACATTTACACTCATCATTCTGCAACTTATGCTCGTACTTTCGTTGCGACATACAAGAAGGAAATGAAGAGACATATGCCAAGATACATCTACAATGTAGGGACTATCTTCACTCATAACCGTGTTAAATTCACTAACCACACTCGAATCAGAGAATATGCTTACTCAGCAAGATACAATTCAACTGTATTTAGAGTTGTTGGTGTGAAGTACTACAAGAACCGTATCCCAAGATACCGTTTGAGTAATGGTGATGTGGTAACCGCAAGTCAACAAGTACAAAGCGCTTACTACAAGAAACAATACAAGGAGTACCGTGTAATCAAGCCTACTGGAACATTGATCCATACAGGCAAGACATTCAGTGAACGTAATTCAGTAAGAAGATTGTACCGTGGAGAAGTATTCCACGTACGTAAAGTGGTTAAATTCCATGGAATTACTCGTCTATACGTTGGCAAGAATGAATACATTACTTCTAACAAGACTTATGTCAAAGCAGTTATTAAATAATTGCTAATAAAAAAGCTACTGGATATTTCCAGTGGCTTTTTTTTATTTATAACTGTAAAAAAAATAGTGAAAAAATTAAGAAAATTTTAAGAATAACATTATTGAGTACTTTTAATGAACATTGGAGTAGAATAGTGTTAAATTAAGATTAGAGTAATTAGACACTTTGTATAGTTATATAAAATCGTGACAAAAGGGGCGATATGTATGCAATATAACAAAAATCAATTTATAAAATCTAACGATAAAAAAATCATGAAAAAGGTAAAGAAACAATGGGTAGTAGTATCTATTGCAACTTTATCCGTTTTAGGTGCATCAGCGTATGGTATGAATAGTGTTTCTGCCAAAGCTGCTGACAATCCTCAACAAGTGGCGCAATCATCTAATAATATTTCTAATAATTCAGGAGATCAGTCTGCCCAAAATCAGGCTAATTCTAATAATGATCAACAATCAGATGATAATCAATTGAGTTACCGCGATGGAGATAGTTCGTCATCAAGTACTGTTGATAATACAGATAACTCAGCTCAATTTAGCCAACAAATTAGCCAAGGTGCTAATGATGCATACAATAAAAAGGGTGATAATTCAATTAATTATAGTGGTCAAGCAAAGGATTATTACCAAGCTGGATATGCTGGAGCTATTAGTGCAATGAATGCATACAACACTGATACTAAAGGCCAAGGTACTGGTACTCAAGATACAACGTACTATGGCAATACCCCTAATAGACCACAAGGCTATACTGGTAACAATTCTGAGGGTGCCAAAGGTGACAGTGGTGGAGTTAATAACACCACCAATCAGGATACTGGATCTGGTAATAATACATCATCTACCAATTTACCAACTGATGGAACTCCCATTAACTATGGAACCCCAAGTAATCCTAATCAGGGTGGTGCAGATGATACCAAGTCAGGATATGCTTCTTCTCAAAAGTATCAAGACACTCTTTTGGGTAGATTAAATAGTGTTAACAACCATAGTGTGCAATTTACTAATGGATTTACTATTAATGTTCCAGCCGCTAATGATGTTTTAATTACCAATGACAGGAACAAGTACGCCCAAAAAGCAGGATTAGCTACTGCTTTTGATCAAGGGGTGAACTACGCTTTAACCCAACAAGGTTATGCTGATGCTGAGGCCGGTAAGTGGACTGGTGTCAGAGGAGATGGGACTACTACGTCATATGACTTCTACGATAATGGTAGTACAGATTTACATACATCTAAAAATCCATATGACTTGGCATATATCGGTGCTAAGGATGCTATTAATGCACAATATGATGGCAGTAATAACTACTTAAAGAATAAATTGCCAAAGGCAATCACTTCATCTCAATATGGTTCAGCGTATGTAACTGGTTACAATGATGTTGTTTCAAACATTAACCAAGGAGTAGCTTATGTTACTAATTCAAACCAATTTATTGCGGTAATGACAAATGGAAAAGCTAGTTATTCAACTGGTGGTAGTACTCCTGGAAACGTTACTACCGTTAAATTAGCTGCCGATGTGGACTTTACGGGTGCTGTATTCGTAGGTGAATCTAATAACACTTACACAGGTAATAACGGTCCATTCACTGTTGACGGTCAATTCCATATGTTGGATATGCATGGTGTTAGTTATAAAATCACTAACGCAAGCCAAATTAATTTACAAAACTTCCAAGCATTGTATGGATATAATTACTTCGGGCCTTTTGCCCCTGTAAATAGTTCTCAAACGCTTCACTATAAGAACTTAAATTATATTGGGTCTCAATTATTAAGTGCTACTAGCAATGACACATATTTTGCTGGTAATGTTAACGTGCTAGTACCACAAGATTTAGTGACTCCAACTTATTATTCGCCTTTTACAGGATCTAATGGTGTAGCCGTAGAAGGTGGCGGAAATCAAGAAAATCTTGAAATTAAGAACTTTATCCTCGAACCAAATGCTAACTATTTCGGTACTGTTGCAAGATCAATTGGTGCCACTATCATTAACGCAGACGGGAACGTTACCTTAGGACAAGGTTCTAAGATGACTTTAATTCCACGAGGCCAAAATAATGGTAATAGTACTTTTGATGGTGGAGACTGGGGTATCTATTTCTCCGGTGGAGGTCAATTAAATGTTAATAAAGATGCCACTTTGAATATTATTCCAAGTTATTCACAATATGGTGGTAGTAATTTCGCCGGTGGGGGTATCTCAACAGCTGCACCTACAACAATTAATGTTAATGGTGGTGCCATTAATTATATTGTTGATTCCATGCAACCAAACATCTATAACCAAGTACTTGATTTTAAGTCTCGTACAGTAGTTAATGTCTTAAATGGTGGATTAATCCAAATTAAGTTAACTAATAACCCCGGTCAAGCACCTTCGTACAATGGAATTATTAATTTTGCTGCTGGTGGAGGAATGAATGTTGGAAACCGTGGTAATTTAATCGTTGAAACCGATGGTACTGGTCAAAAAATGACACCATTCTTTGGTACTCTAAACATCAATAACGTTGGTGCTAGTCATGTTGTTTTAGCAAAGAACCCAAATACCGGTTCATTTAGTAATAATGCAATTAGTGCATATACAGTTTCTGTAGATAATAAATTATTCTATTATTTTAACTTACCTTCTGGTTCTATTAACTATACAGGTATTGATAGCACTGGTAAAAGTGTCTCTGGAAAAATTACAGACCCTAATAGACTTGAAATTGGTGACGTTCCATCAGTTTCGTTTGTTGGACCACTTAATAAGACCATGAATCCCAATGGGACAGCTACCGTAACTGCTTACGCTAAAGTTGCAAAATATGACCCATCAAATGGTCCAATCTACGTAGGTGTATATGCTGGTGGAGATTCATCAATCGTCAGCGTACCAAGCAAATTAATTAATAACTCTAATAAAAACTCAACAATTACAAACAGTAATGCTCCTGCCGATCCAAATCAATACTCAATGACACAAGCTTTGCCATCAAACTATCAAGATGGACAAGTGGTACGTATTGAATTTACTGTTCCTAAATCATTATTAGATAACCAATTTACTGGAATTAGACTTACCTATGGAATTAGTTCTGTTACGCAAACCACTGATGGTAATAACTATATAAATGTTACTGAGGGTTATAACAAGGGCAGTAACGGTAAGGTTCAAAACGATAGTAATGGAACTATGCAAACCGACCAAGGTAATGTAGCTCAAATGAATCAAGGTATTGTTGATGGAATAAATGATTCTATTAATGGAAATGGAAACGCTAAGGCAGCACAAAGCTTTAATGTCCAGACCAGTCCTGACTACTTAGGCGGATATGATAGTGCTGTAGCCGGTTACAAGGCCTTTGATGCAAGTAATCCTGATGCAAACTATACTCAATTAGATAGTTATAATAATTCTTCTAATCCAGCAGCGTTCATTAGAGGATATCAAGAAGCTTCATACTTAGCAGGTGTTCAGGATGCTAGAAATAATAAACTTCAAAAATTTGCTCAAATTAAAAATGATAGTTATAGAAAAGCAGTTTTTGATTACTTTAAGGCATCGAATGATAAAGAAGGAAAAGTAACCTTTGATCCTAAAACAGATTTGAATGCTGCTGGATTTCCTGCAGTTGGTATCCAAATTGGAATTGCTGATAGAAAAGCCATTGATGCATTTAAACAAGATGAAAAAGCTGGTGTTTCCTTTACCATTGGTAGTTTTAACGGTGATGGATGGAACAGTATTAAAAATGATCCAAATGCAGCTGCAGCATATCTATCAGCTGTAATTGGTTTCAATAATGCAATTAATATGCCTGATTCTACTGCTGGTAATCCAGATGCTAACTCTAATTATCCTGAAACATATGCCTTCTTAGCTGGAAAGTCCTTGGTTAATGGTGCTAAATCTAAGACTTTACCATCATCACAAGCATCAGCTGACATTCCAATTCCTGATGCAGGAGTTGCAGGTTACTACTCAGCACAAGCAGGTTTTGCTGCCGTTCAAGCTGCTGTTGCTGCAGTATCTGGTAAAGATGTTACCAAGATTAAGGAAGCTCAATACAGTGATCCAAGTCAATTGAGTGGAACTACTCAAAAGGCTCCTGATGGGAAGACAAGTATTGACCAAATGGTTTATAAACAAGCTAAGTATGGTGCATATCAAGCACTTTTAGGTAAACCAGAAACGGGTCTAAACCAACTTCAATTAGCCGGTTATGTTAATACGATTGGCCCTATTGCAAGTGCAAACGGAATTAGTGATTTTAAGAATGGCTTACCACAAGCATATGCACAGAATGATAATTCTATTCGTGCAACTGCATACCGCAATGCATATAACCAAGCGCAATCTGCATTTACTAAAGGGCAACAAGATGGTCTTGCTGCTGTTTTAGCGAACGCTAATGTTAGTCATACTGCCAGTGATAGTGCCGCTAATCAAAGTGGAGAAGCTAGTTCATATAAGATTGGTTATCAAGCCGCAGTGGATGGATATAAAGATGGTTCTGCAGGAACCAATCCATCAACAACTAATAAGGACAACAGCCAACCAGCCAGTTACAATTCTGGTTATCAATATGGTATGAATGAAGGACGTCGTACAGCTGGTGCGAATGACTATGTAGCTAAGTCAATTAATTCTAGTGTGCAAACTAGTGATGCTAAGTACGCTGATGGTATTGCAGCAGCTACACAAGGTTTCAATGATGCATACAACCAAGCACAAGTTATACAAAATCCAACTACGACAAGTACTGATCACTCGTACGTAATTGGTTTTAATGCTGGTCTTCAAAAGTATGCAGCAGACGTTCAAGCTCAAAAGGATGCTCAAGGATACATTGATGGTGCTAATGCATTCATTAATAATAAACAATTAACGGTTCCTTCTGGACAAACAGCTGCATATCAAAATAATTACTCAACAGGATTTCAATCTGCTCAGGCAGGATTGGCGATGGCATTAAACAATCTAGGTAGTAGTAATCAAGATTTAGATATTGAAGATTATGGTAACTATACGGCTGACGTATCTGGTGCGACAGCCATTGGTTACTATGCATTTAATGCTCCTAATACAGGTGCAAAACAAGCCTTTTTAGTCCTAGATGCACAAGGACAAAATATTTCTTCACAAAATAATCCAACAGTTGCATATGGAGCTGCCGTAGATGCCTTCTACGGTTCTTTGGCAAACCTTCAACAATCCACATATAATGCTACAAATGATACAACTGCGCCACTTTATATAGCACTACGTCAATTTATTGATAATCGTGGTAGCAAAGAATATTCAGACGGGTACAATGCTTATCTTAAAGGTAATGCTACACCAACTAATGGATTCGGTATTGCTGGATATAATGATGCCAGTGATGGTTTTAATCAAAAGTCTGCACAAAATGGTGCTAATGTTAACTCAGCTGGTTACAAAGCTGGTTTGACTCAATACCAAAACTTCCAAGCAGGGGTCAGCGCGGCTAATGCTGATGCAAGTACAGAACCATCAAATGTTAAAAATAACCAAGATGCTGATGATGCATTTAATGCAACTATTCAAGGATACAGTGACGGTGCATACAACCCTAAGTCACAACAACAAACTACTACTCTTACCAATAAGAGCAAGATTTATAAACTGGCATACAACCAAGCATTAGCCATTGGTCAACAACTTGGTAACCAAGCCTATAATGACTTAGTTTATGGCAAAGTTACTGCGTCAACCACGCCACAAGATAAAGGTGGACAAACATTAGCATACTATGCGGTTGTAAATGCTATTATTACAGGTTTTCAAGATGGTCTTGGAGGAACAGATAAGAACTATTCTCCTCAATATGAAAATGGTTATCAATTAGGTCAAATCACCTACCAATCAGCGATTAACACAGCTGCTAGTCTTTCAACAGCTTCCCGTGTTAACAATGATAAAAATTTACCAACTAACACTTATGCCTCTAACGATGCTAATAATGCTGTTATTGATGCATATAACGATATGTTACGTGGAACAGGCCAAAACCAAAGTGATTTGGATAAAGATAGTCTTGTCTATAATACCTTCTACAATATATTATTTAGCCAACTACAAACTGAATATAACAATGGTCAAAATGATTTCAATAATCAGACCACTTATACTGGTAGTTTTAAATATGATCATACTCCAGCATATAGTGAAGGCTATTTGAACCGCGCAATGGGATTCCAAGCTGGGATTACAGGAGCTACTTCAGATACAGATATGGCCAACTACAAGAACCAAGGTTTTATTACTAATGGTCCTGCATTCCAAGCTGGTCTAGCAGTTGGTAGCGCTCAGGCGAAAACTTTCCAAAATGCTAATAATCAATCATCTCCTGCAACCACAGCAAGTGACGATGTTACACAGGCCGTTTTCGATGCCTTTAACGATGTTAAGAATAATGGTGTAACTAAGGAACCAGATGGTGACAAATCTAGCTTGTACAAGAAGACATACTACATTGCGGCGCAAGACGCAGTAACTTCTTATACCAACGGGGCAGTTGGATACGTTAATGGAACGGCTAGGACAGACACTAACAATCCTAATAACCTTGATGGATTTGCCTTTGCTAATGGTTGGGACAAAGCAAGATTAGGCCTATTAACTGCATTTAAATCTAGTAACGCTAAGCCAAGCGAAAATGCACAAAGTACTGGATATATATATGGTCAAAGCATCTACGCTGGGGTAATGTCTCCAAGTGAACCTTCTGATAAATCAACTAATATTTATAAAGGATATGTTGCTGCACAAGCGGCGTTGGTTCAAGCTAAAAAGGATTTTGATGACTCAACGCAGGTAGATATTAATAACCTAACAATTCCTGCTGGTTATGATAATGGTCAAACAGAAGCATATAAAGCTGTATATCAAGGTGCTTACTATCAATACAAACAACAACCTATTCCAACTAATCTAGATAATGATTTAAGTGAAAATGCTTATAAACTTTCAAGAGAAAGTAATCAAGGTAATATTGGTGCTAGTGACTTTGTTAAAGGTAAGGCTCAACAAAGTGATAATAGTGAGTATGTGGACGGTTATAACATTGCTAAGGCCGGTTACAAGGATGGTTTAATCAATGGAACTAGCCAACAAAATCAAATGGAAAGTGGAAAGTCTAATGCGTATAAGACTGGATACACCGCAGGAGCTAATAACCATGATAGTTATGTCAAAGCATTAAATGATGAAAACTCCGATGGCAGTCAAACTTATGCTGGAGCTAAACAAGCATTAGATGATTACAATGCGGCAACAAGTGATGCTGCTAAAAATGCCATCGTTGATAAACAAATTGGTAGTGGAATTAACGCTGAATACGCTAATGCTTATAACACTGCGCTAGGTCAAGCACGAAGCAGTGCCACACAAGGGGCTAATGATTTTGTTAGTTCACAAGGCCATTCAACCCTTGCATTTAAAGAAACACAAAAGATATATGATCAAGCATACAAGGACGCTCAAATTGGTTTCCAAGCAGGTTTGACTAATCCAAATGCGGTTGGTGCTAATGCCAGTCAAACAGTAGGAATTCAAGCTGCCCAATCTTATGCAGCGGGTTATCAACAAGCAGTAGCAGATGCAAAAAATAACACATTTAATCCATCTGCTCACCCTGAATTAGTAGGATATAAGGACACAATTCAGGCGATTATTGATGCTAATAAGAATCAAGTAAACAAGCAAAGCACATCACCAATTTATGCAATTGTTGCTTCTCAACAATTGGGGATTAATGATGCCTTGGCACAATTAAGTCAATCAACATCTAATGCTAAAAAATTAGGACCAACTGATGCCGTTAATAATGGACAATCTATCAGTGATAGTTCATACAAGACGGGATATAACGCTGTATTAGATGGATACCTTGATGGTAAGTCAAGTACACAAGGTTCTAACGCAAACTTTAACGCATCTTCAGAAAACAGTAATCCAGCATATATATCTGGATACGATCAAGGTAAAGTAATTGGTAGAAGAGAAATTGGTGCTACTGATTTCTTAAATGGAATGCCAATAGGCGCTAGCGATAATAATTACGAAGATGGATATGGTGACGCTCAAACTGGATACGCTGATGGAATTAGTGGTTCATCCAATGCAAATATTTCGAAAGAATATAATCGTGGTTATGAAGTGGGTCAACAAGCTAAAGCTGATTATCAATCAGCAGAATCCAAAGCTTCCCCAAGCGCCAGTGATTCTAATTCTGACACTTATAAAGGTGTTGCTGATGCAATCGCTTCAGTAAAACAAAACGGTAGCGTCTCAACACTAATTTCGGTTGACTCAACTCATACAGCCGCATATGTTATGGCTTATAACAAGGCGGTAGAAGATGCTAATGCTGCTAGTGAAGCTGGTTTGGCGGACTTTAAGGCTGGATTAGTTGCTAATCCAAATAGTCAATCAACAGTCGCTAATCAAGCAGTATATGACCAAGCATATAACGATGCCACTGCTGGATTTAAGCAAGGACTAAGTGCTAATCCTTCATCAGAACCTACTAACCAAAACGCTAAGGCCGGATATGACATGGCTAAAGCGGTGCAAAAAGGTTACCAAGATGCGATGAATGACTTCTTATCCGGCAAGAGAGATATAAATGCCAATACAGAAGCCGGATATCAGGATACAATGGGCGCATTAGTCGATGCTCAAACTAATACCAGAAACGTAACTAACACGTCACCACTTTATGCTGTTACTTATTCACAAGAAGTAGGTGCTAACGACGGGATTAACGCTGTTAAGCAAGATCCAAATACTTCTAGTGATACATCTGTTCCTGCTTCACGTCAAAATAGTGTTAATTCAAACGCTTACCAATCAGGTTATAAGGGTGCTGTTGATGGTTATAAAGATGGTGCTGCAAGCACTAAGGGTGATTCAACTAACAAGAATGCCAACCAAACAACTGAAGGCGACAACGCAATTTACCAAAATGCTTACAACCAAGGTAACGCTTCTGGTCGTCAACAAGCCGGTGCAAATGATTACACCAAGGGAACTGTTGACCAACAAGTTAAGCAATCAGATAACAACTACGCAACCGGTGTAAATACCGCTGCTAGTGGTTTCGCAGAGGGTAAACAAGCGGGTCAAACTTCAAGTTCAGTTCAACCAACAAATACTGATAAACCTTTCGTAACTGGTTTCAACCAAGGGGTCGCTACTGCTAGTGGTTCAAACGCTGCGGTTGCCCCAGGTAACAAGGATGACTCAGGACTAACTGGCGATGCTAAAAACGCTTATTACGGTACCAAAGATGGATACCTACAGGGTGCTAATGCTGGTAATACAATAACTAATAAGCCTTCTGATAATAAGGGGGCAGATACCCAATCAAATTCTTACACAACGGCTCGACAAGATGCTTACAATGATGCGGTTGCTAAAGCAAACTTAGGTGCACAAAATGCATTTAATAATAACAAGCCGTCAGCATATGCAACTTGGAATCCTGAACAACAAATGGCATATGACACTGGTGTGCAAAATGCTCAAAACGGATACAACGAAGCACAAGCTAACATCAACGCAACGAGTCCAAGCAATAATGGAACTAATATGGTTAATACCTTTAATGGTGCAAAAGCTGGATTTGCAGATGGGACTATTGGTGCCACTCGTAATATCTCTAATCAACCAGCTGAATATCAAGCTTCATACAATAAGGCTAGAGCAGCAGCAATTTTAGCCGCACAACAAGGTGTTGCTGATTTTGCTTCTGATAGTGGAAACAAGCAACAAGGTTCAACTGATGCTTTAGGTAATGCTGAAAGTCATGGATACCAAACAGCATCTCAAGGTTACAGTGATGAAGATAGTGGATCAACAAACTCTAACAACGATCCTTCATACATTGCAGGAATTAAGTTATCTACCGATAAAACTCAAGGTGTAAGCGACGCTACTAATTCACCAAACCAAGGTAGTTCTTATAATGGTAGAGATGCTGCTCAAAAAGCTGCATATGCTGCCACTGTTAGTGGTTACAAAGATGGTGCAAATGCGGTAACTGATAATAATCAACCAACAGATTCAACTCAAGCCAAAGTCTACGCAGATGCATATAGAGATGCATACAAACAAGGTAGATTGCAATCAAGTCTGGGTGCTAGAGCTTACACTCGTAACAGACCAGTGAATGCAGATGATGCATTGAGTGCTGAAGCACAACAAATTGGTTACAGCAAAGCGCAAGTTGGATTTAGCGAAGGACTAAAGGGTCAAACTAATAGTGATAATCCATCTTACGTAACTGGTAATGATGCTGCCAAATCAGCTCAAACCGGTTTATCAGAAGCAGAAGCCGGTAACAAGAATTCACAAAATTCAGTTGCTGATACCGCATCATATGCAGATGCTCAAACTGCTTACAATGACGCAAGCACAGCTCTTGCAAGTAACCCAGATGATGTCTCTGTTAGTCAAACTAACAACACTCCAGCTTACCAATACGCATACAACCAAGCTAAGCAAGATCTAAACGCTCAATACAACGCTGGTAAGCAACAATTCTTGAACAAGTACGCATTAGGTACATCTATGGCTGATACAAGTTCTGCTAAGTCAAACCAAGGAATTAATGCAATTAATCAAGGTTTCAATGAAGCTGTTACAGGTTTCAAAGATGGTATGAATGGGGCAAATACTCCGACATTATCAACAAGTGCTGCCGCTGCAGGATTTGCTGAAGGACAACAAGCTCTAAATGCTGTTAATGAAGTAACTGGTGGCCAAACTACTCCAGATTCTGGTAATAATGATTCAGCATATCAAAAAGCATTTGCTGCAGCTGTTGCTGCAAAGACTGCATTTGATATGAACCCAGACATCCTAAGTACGGTTCCATCAACTGATGCTAACGCAAACAACCCAGTATACTCACAAGCATACATTGCAACTGTGTACACACTTTCAACAGCTTACTCAAATGGGGTACAACAACTTCTAAGTGGGCAACCACTTCCAGCTAATTCCTCAACTGAATACACTGCAGGTTTCAATGATGCCAACAATGGTTTCGATAACGCATTAAATGGTCCTAACTATCCAGATACTAATGCATATGGATACGTTACTTCCGGTGCTCAAAAAGGTCTAGCAGTAGGTCAAAGAGCATTGTCTGGTTACAACGCCGCAATGCAAAACAACACCACACCAACAGCCGATTCAGTTCAAAATGATGCTAACAGTGGTGCTACTGCCGGATATAAGGATGCAATTTCAGGTTCTAAGCAAACTGATGCACAATTAGCACAAGCTAGTTTGGCATACAGAAAGTCATACGCTAAGGCTTACGATGACGTTAAGAATGCTGTTCTAACAGGTTCAACTAACTTCGTAAGAGGACAAACTCCTGATAAGTCAAACAGTCAATACTCCAAGATCATGGAAGGATACAACTATGCTTCCCAAGGTTTTGAATACGCTAAGAGTCATCAAAGCAAGGACACAACCGGTTTAACAGATGATCAAAAGAACAATTCTTCATACATGAGAGGGTTCTATGCTTATGTTGACGCTGTAATTGGTTACAACGATGCACAAAATGCAACATCAGATACTGCTCCATATAACGCTGCCTACAAGGAACAACAACGTGGTTACGAAGGGGCAATTGATGGATATAGAGATGGTAAGAACGGAACTACTCAATATACTAACAATGAAGTCTTCCCATCATCACGTGTTGCATACGACCTTGCATACCAAGATGCCAAAGCTAAGGCCACTCAAGGTGCAATTGATGCAATGTCAACCAATCCAACAACTGATACTTCTCAATTCAAAGCAAAACAATTAGATGCATATCAAACAGGTAAGAACAATGCGGTTACTGGATATAACCAAGCTAAGTCAGACCTATCCGCTTCAAATATTAATCCATATACTGCATCAACTGACTCATATGACACATTTAATGGTGCCCATGATGGTTTCATAGCTGGAATTAGTGGCAACGGAACAATTCCAGCTGGTAGCAATGCAGTATATTCGGCTGCTTATAGCAAAGCTCAATCAGAGGCTAGTGCGAACGTAATGAATGGGGTTGCTGACTTTGCTAAGAATGCTGATGATACAAACAAACAAAATCAAACCGATGCCACTAATCAAGCTTTATATAATGGTTATAACAATGCTAGTGAAGGATATGCCGCTCAACTAGGTGGTAATGCTGATAGTAATAATAATAACGTTGCTTACACTGCTGGTGTTCAAATGGCAGTTGACAGAGCAAATGGTATTAGTGCTGTTATAGCTAACCCTAGTGCGACTGCTTCAGGTTCTCCAGCACAAGTAGCTGCTTTTAATGCAACTGTTGCCGGATACAGGGATGTAATCAATGGAACTAATAGTGGTCAAACTCCTAGTTCAAGTGATGCACCTCAAAGCAAGGTATATGGTGATTCATACGATCAAGCGATTTCAACTGCCACTGCTAGTGCTAATAATGGAGCACAAGCATTCGTTCAAAACACTGGTCAACCAGCAAGTGGTAGTGACTACAATTCAATTGCTACACTAGCCGGTTACAAGCAAGCTAAGAGTGGTCATGATGACTTTGTCGCAAACAAGTCTGCTCAATCATCAACCGCTGCTTACATGAATGGTTACAATGCTGCCAAGTCAGCAGCTAGTGGTTTAGCCGATGCACAAAACGCAACTAATAGTGGTCAAGGAACAGCACAAGATGCTAACGCTTATGGTGATGCTCAAATTGCATACACTGATGCATTTAACTATGTCACTGCTCATCCACAAGATACTTCGAGTCAATCATTTACTAATAAATCAACTGCATACAACGATTCCTATAATGCTGCTAAGACATACCTACAAGGTCAATATGTTGCAGGACAAGACCAATTTGTAAATCAATACGCAAATGGTAATGGTTCTGCTAGTCTAAGTGGTGTGGCGTCAACTCAAGCCCAAGCACTGGTTAACCAAGGATTTAATGACATGTTAAGTGGATATAACGAATCCATTAATGGCAATAATCTAAACGGTACTGCTAGTTCATCAGATAACCCAGTCCAAAAAGCTGGTTTCAACGAAGGACAACTTGTATTGAAGGCTGCTAACCAAGTAGCTAACGGAAATACTACCGGTGATGCTGGGAATACAGATGCAATTTATCAAAAGGCTTTAGCTGCAGCAAATGCGGCCAAGATAGCTTTTGATGCTAATCCTGATGTATCAGATGTCGTTGTTGCTAGTGACAGTAACGCTTCTGTTGTTCCATATGTTAATGCTTACAAATCGGCTGTGGATCAAATGAAGTCTAATTATCAATTAGGTGGTTCACAATATCTAAGTGGGCAAACAGCTTCATCTACTGCAACCAGTGAATTAATCCAAGGCTATAGTGATGCTAAGTCAGGATATACCTCTGCAATGAGTGGTTCTCTTATCGCTGCTAATTCCACAAGTGGAGTTCAAAACGGTTTCAATCAAGGAAAACTTGTTTATGCGGGATATCAAAATGCGATGAATAGTCAAGGAAGCGCAGGAAGTCAAAATCAACATCAAATCGATGGATACGATGGAGCAAATGCTGGTGTTGAAGCTGTAATGACAGCCATTGGAAGTGTTCAAACAGATGATCAATTAAGGACTGCCGGTAAGTCGTTTGACTATATTCAAGCTTATGATAAAGCAGTAAATGAAGCTCAAAATTCCAGATCTATCGGTGCTAGTGAATATCTAGCTGGTCAAAGTAAGCCAACTGGAACCACACAAATTGAACAATCTAAAGCAAGTGGTTTTACTGATGCAAACAATGGTCATGATGAAGCTGCCAAAGGAACTACAAAGGACCAATTAACTCCATCACAAATGGCTAATAAAGAATTTATGCTTGGATTCAATTCATACTCAGATAGTATGAGTGGATATAACACCTATGAACAAGGTGGTAATTTAGATTCCAGTGCAACGCAAGGTCAAAAGGACTCCTTTGACGGTGCACAAGATGGGTATTTGGCTGGCCCTAACGGTGGATCGATTCCTGACATGACAGGGAAATCACCAGCTTATATTGATGCTTATAAGAAGGCGTTTGAAAAAGCTAAAGAAATTGCTAACCAAGGTGCACAAGATGCAATGACTGGTCAAAATAACAGTCAAAGCAATTGGAGTGCCCCACAAAAGGCGGCATATGATGCTGGAAAGCAAAATGCTACAAATGCTTACAATGCAATTAAGGGTAATGTTAAGGCAAATAATAAATATGATGCATCAACAGATGCCTCTGAAGCTTTTGAGGGTGCTAAAGCTGGATTTAGTGCAGGAACTATTGGTTCTAATGATGACAGTATCTTAAACGGAAAATCAGAAGTCTTTAAAGATGCATATAAAAAGGCTAAAGCTGAAGCTCTTAATGCTGTAAATCAAGGTCAAGCTGATTTCCAAGCTGGAAACATTAACAACGCACCATCTGGTAAGGATGCACTAAGTGTCGCTAGAGCTAATGCTTTCAATCAAATGCAAAAAGGTTTTAATGATGCTAATGCTAACCCTCAAACTATTGATGCTAATAATCATGATGCCTCATATCTAGCTGGAAAGAACATGTCTGACCAAGTAAAACAAGGGATTGCCGATGCTAATACCAATGGTTCAATTACTGACTATGGTAAAGACGGTTCAAAAACACCAGCGCAAGTTGCTGCATACAATGCTGCTGTTAATGGATACTATGCATCAGTTAATGGATACAAAGATGGTGCTAATGGTGACAAAGAACACAGTAATCCAATTAATCCAGCACAAGCTGCTGCCTATAACTATGTATATCAATTAGCATGGAATAATGGTGGTCAACAAGCTATGACGGGGGCTAATAACTATGAGAATGGTAATGCACGATCAAGTAATGAAGGAATTCAATCAATTGCTCAAAACATTGGTTATGATGATGCCAAACGTGGTCATGATGACTTCTTAAATAACCGTCAACCAACTGGTAATGTTACTGCCGCATACACATTGGGTCGTGACATGGCCAAGGCTGCTCAAGATGGATTAACAGATGCTATCAATGGTCAAAACAATGCAAATGCTTCTAGCCAATCAGGTGCATATAATGATGCACAGCAGGCTTATAAGGATGCTGCTAACGCTGTTTCATCCAAGCCAGATAATCCAGCAGGACTACCAGCAGGAAAGCCTGTTTCATATCAAGACGTTTACAACAAGGCTGTCTCAGCTCTACAAACTCAATACCAAAATGGTGCTAACCAATTTGGTTCTCAATACTCCAATGGTAAGAGTACAGCTGATGAAACTTCAGTAAATTCAGATCAAGCCAAACAACTATTGCAACAAGGATTTGCGGAAGCTCAAGCTGGTTATCAAGAAGCCATTAAAGCAGCTACAAATCCAGATGGTACTTTGAACCTTAACGTTCAAGCAAGTGCTAATGATAGTAGTGCAAATAAGATTGGATTTAATCAAGCAATAACAGCGTTGACCGCGGCACAAAATGTGGCTAATGGTGAAATTCAACAATCACAAACTGGTCCAATGTACAATACAGCTTTTGAAGCAGCTATCGCTGCCAAACAAGCATTGCATAATAATCCAGATGCTGAAAATACACTTTCACCTAATGATCCAAATAATAATAACCAAGTGTACAAAGATGCATACAGCGCTGCAGTTACACTAATTAAACAACATTATGTAACTGGATTTAATGACTTTATGAGTGGTAAGTCTCTACCAACTGGTGGTACTCAAGCAGATATTGATGGTTACAATAATGCTAAGGCTGCTTATTCCGCAGCATTACAACAACAACCATTTAGTGGATTGACTTATCAAGATAGTAAGAGTCAACAAGCATTTGAGGCTGGTCAAAAAGTTGTTAATGGATATAAACATGCATTTAATAATGCAGACTTAGATTCTCAAAACGATTCTAATGACGCATACCAAGCAACTAAAGATGCCTATAGTGATGCTAATGAAAATACTACTAGATCGTTAGATGGTAAATCATTAGATTATAAGACTGCGTACAATTTTGCACTTAAGAAGGCCAATGATGCTAGAAATGATGGGGCTACTCAATTTGTATCTAAAGAAACTACTGATTTTGGAAGTCAGACATTGGATGATGTTGCTCGAAAGAATGGTGCTACAGCTGCACAACAAGGTGTTAAAGATGCTAATGATAATATACCAACTAATGGATCAACTGATACCGCTTATCTAATCGGATATAATTCCAAGTCCGGTGCTACTGATGGTGCTGAAGATGCTAAGTCAGGTAATGCGGTTAAGAGTTCTGATACTTTGCAGAATGAAGACAAAGATCAAAACTATATTAATGCTTACACAGACGGTTTTAATGGAACTCAGGCAGGGTATACTGATGGCCAGGATGATAAAGCACAAGCAGATTTGAGTAAGCAAAGCCAAGCATACAAGGACGCATATAATAATGCTTACAATGATGCTAAGACTATTGCTAATCAAGGTGCATTGGATCAACTTGCTGGAAAGAATAACCCAAGTGGTTACAACACTTTACAAAAAGCTGCTTACAATACAGGTCAAACCAATGCTCAAAATGCTTATGCATGGGCCCATGACGACGTTAATAACAAGAACAAGTTTATCAATAACTCCGATGCTTCTGACATCTTTAACGGTGCTCAAGCCGGATTCTCTGATGGAAAACTGGGTAATGTTGCTAATGTTACAGCTCAAACTGCAGCTTACCAAGCAGCTTATAACAAGGCAAGAAGTCAAGCTGGAGCTCAAACAGTTCAAGCAATTAAAGATTTCCAATCTGTATATGACACAACTTATCAAGCAGATAAAGAAAAGAATGATGCTGAATCAGTGGCATATACAAATGCATATGACCAAATTGATGCTGGATTTAATGCACAAATTGGTCAATCTACTATGGTTGATTCTAATGGTAAGGATTCATCATATAAAGCTGGTATTCGTATGGCTAAGGATGTCCAATTAGGTATTTCAGATGCATCTAACAACCCAAGTCGTACAGATTATGTGGGTACAGATTCTCAAAAGGCTGCTTATGCAGCCACTCGAGATGGGTATCACGATGGTAGTTTCAATACCACTACAACCATGAGTTCATCATTAGCTCCACAAAAGTATGCTTACGATTATGCATACTCACAAGCTAAAGGTAATGGATTACAATCTGCAATTAAGGGTGCCAACGTTTATATCCAAGCTGATGCTCAAGTTCCAGCTGTTAGTGCAGATGGCATAGCACAACAAAAAGGTTATAATGATGCGCAATCTGGATATCAAGCATACTTGGATAATCCAAGTGGTAGTCTTGATAATAGTCAAACGCAAGCATATAAATTAGGTTATGCTGCCGCTAAAGAATCGAGACAAGGTATTACAACATTTAATGGTTTAACTAGTCCAAATTCGGCAACTACCGATCCAAATACTAGTGCAACTGCTAATGAACAAGATGGTTTCAACGGTACCCGTGATGGTTATTTTGCTGGAATCGCACGTTTGCCTAAGCAAGTATTTGATACTAGTTCTAGCCAGTCCCGTGCTTATCAAGATGCATATAATGCATCATATGATGCAGCAAGAAGTAAAGCTCAGTCTGGTGCCATTGATCAATTGAGCAGTGCAGATAATGTACAAACTAGTTGGGTTCAAGCTGATCAAAACGCATATGCTTATGGACAACAAATTGCATCTAAAGCGTACAATGATGCAAACGGTAATCCTAACAACACTAACTACACAACTGTCAATGATGCCAGCGATGCATTTAGTGGTGCGAATGCCGGATTTGCGGATGGTACATTAGGAAACAACAATTATCCAAGTGATACATCTGCTAAACCAGTATACTGGGCAGCTTATAAGAAGGCTCAACAAGCTGCAATTAATGCGGCAATTAAGGGTGTTCAACAATTTGCAGCCGGTAATTCTCAACCTGATAGTTCAGGTCAAAGTGATCAAGTATCTAACGCTGAAAACTATGGATTTAATCAAGCTCAATCTGGATACCAAGATTTCTTTAATGATGGAACAGCTAATAGTACAAATGTTTCATATATGTCAGGATATAACTTAGCTAATGATCAACAAAATGGTATGAATGATGCAAAATCTTTAAACCCAACATATGATGATTCTAAAGCTCAATACAGTAAGGATGCTTATAAAGCAGCCTTTGATGGAACTAAGAATGGTTTTGTTGATGGAAGTCAAGGTAATACAGCACACATCAATCCTGAAAATTCAGGCCAAAGTTTAATTTATAATTCAACTTATGGACTTGCTATTACTAGCGGTAAGTCTTGGTCTCAACAAGGGGTAAGCGGCTTTATTAATGGATCTCCTGATGATCTAAATAATAATGTTCAATCTAATGCATACCACCAAGGATTCGTTGATGCATCTCATGCTAAACGCGATGCATTTGCCAACTACCCAGGCACTAGTTCCTCTGGAAATACCAATTACCAACAAGTATATGCTGGATACCATGATGCAATTGATGATGTTGTAAATGGTAGAGCACAAAAGCAAATCACTTCACTAGATATGTATTACCCAGCGTACGTAAATGGTTATATATATGCTACTAAGTTAGCTACTCAAGGGGCAAAAGACTTCTTGACTACTGGAACACAAAGTAATCAAGCTTCTGCTGCTGAAAATGCGGTATATCAAAAGGGATATCAAGATGCATCCAATGCTTACACGGCTGCGGTAACTGATCCTAACCAAACTGAACCTGCATCATATGTTGCAGGTGGTAACGCTGATAATACATTCAATGGTGCGGCTCTAGCATTTAATGAAATAGCTGTCGGAAGTACTGACTTAGGTAAAAATGGCAACACAAATCCAATATTCATCGCTGCTTATAATAAGGCATTGAGTGAGGCTAAAACTTATTCAGATAAAGGAGCGATTGAGTTTGGTAATTTGACTGGAATAAATGATGTAGTTAATACAGTTCATAATCAAATTGCATTTAGTAATGCTTTAGTAAGTGGATATATTACTGCTCAAAGTGCATATGCTGAAGCTCAGGCTAACTTGAATGAAAATCACAGCACTGATAGTACTTATGATCAAACTTATCAGGGTGCTACAGCAGCATTCAAAGCCGTCATTGATGGCAATGAAAGTGACTTACATGCTAAAGATAACAAGTCGGCGGTATTTAGTGCCATTTATGATCGAGCACTTAGTCATGGAATTGCCCAATCTAAGAAGGGTGCCATTGCATTTGCTAAAGACAAGAAACAATCGGCTAACGATACTGCTAACGCAGCAATGTATAACAAGGGATACACCGATGCACAATCAGCTTATGCATCTGCGCAAACTAATCCTAACCAAGCTGCACAACACACTAATAACACGAATGTGGACAATGCATACAATGGTGCCGCTGCAGCATTTAATGATGTAGCAAAAGATACGCCAAATGCTCACCGAGATAATGATAGTGCTGTTTACAAAGCTGTATATGATAAGGCAATAGTTGAAGCTCAACAAAATGCCCTTGCTGGAGCTAATGCTAGACTAACTGGTGTAAACCTTAATGATGGAATTAAGAACATGAGTACTGCTTCTGCTCAAAGCGCTTATATCACTGGCTTCCAGGATGCTGATAAAGGTTATGTAGCTGCTCAAAATGATATGACACAGGCTAGTGCTCATGGAACTACAAGTAATGTTGATAGTTCATACCGTGGAGCTGCAGCGGCATTTAATGATGTTGTTAATAACACCATTAATGCTGGTAAGAATGCCGACAGTAGTTCGGTATATCAAAATGCTTACAACATGGCTTTATCTGAAGCAGTTGCTCACGCCAACGATGGTGCTCAAGCATACCCTAAAGGCCATGTTTTAACTGATGATTTGAAGAACCTACCAAATGATTCTGCTAAACGAGCATATACTACTGGCTTTAAGGATGCTAAGAATGCTTATGCCGCAGCAACTACTAATCCCGCAGATACCACCCATACTAGTCAAAGTAACTTTGACGAAACATTCCGTGGAACTGTTGATGCATATAAAGCTGTAGTAAGTCATAATTCGTCAGACGCTGGTAAGGCATCTGATAATAATAATGCCTATACAGCTGCATATGATAAAGCATTCGCTGAAGCTACTCAGTTTGCTCAAACTGGTGCAATTGACTTTGGTAAAAATGTTGATGCAACTCTTGGACGTACACAGTTTGGTAATAATCAAGCTGCTAAGACAGCCTACACGACAGGATACAACGACGCAAAGGTAAGTTATGCCAAAGCACAAGCTAACCCAAGTGATCAAGGTAACCACACTAGTCAAAGTAATGCTGATGAAGCATATAAGGGTGCTGCCGCTGCATTTAACGATGTTACTAATAATCAAGCAGGTAAGAATGCGACTGATGGTAATCCAGTTTATGCATCAACATATAGTCGAGCATTAAATGAAGGACAAACCATCGCAAGTAAGGGTGCTCAAACAGCACCACTAGGAACGGATGCTGTCAACCAAGCATTGGCTATTTACAAGAACAATCCTGCGGCTCAAAAGATGTTTAACACTGGGGTAAGTAATGCTAATGCTGCTTACGCAGCTGCAAGAATTAACCCTAATAATTCAATTGATCATACATCAACAAGTGATTACGATGAAGCTTACAAGGGTGCTGCTGCTGGATTCAATGATGTCGCAAGTGATCAATTCAACAGTCAATTTGCTAACGATACCAATCCTGTTTACCAAAACGCTTACACTAAGGCTGCAAACGAAGCAATTGCTTATGCAAATCGAGGTGCAATCCTAGGTAACACTGGCAAGCAAATATCTGATGGTTTGGATGGTTCAACGGACCAAGCTGTAATCAACGCTGTAACATCTGGTTACAATGATTCTTACACTGGTTACGTTGCGGCTATTCAAGATCCAAGTAAGAACTTCAACCATACTTCAAACAGTAATATCGATAAATCATACAACGGAGCTGCCGCTGCATTTAACGATATTGCCGGGAATAATGGTAAGGCTAGTCGTTCAATTAGCTCGGACTCTGTATATACCACTGCATACGACAAGGCATACGCAGTTGGTTTACATTACCAAAACCAAGGTGCTGCGGACGCTGCTAACAATGTCGATGAACAAACTGGTATCAACGCATTGAACGGTTACCAAGGTTTGATTGACGTATATGACCGTGGTTACAAGGATTCTGGCGATGGTTACAAGCTTGCTCAACAAAATAGAAACGACCAAGCTAACCACACTTCAGACAGTAATTCCGATGTATCTTACAACGGTGCTGCTGCCGGATTCACTGACACAATCAACGGTGAAGTTGGTAAACATCAAAACGATAATCAAGCCCCAACTTATCAGAATGCATACAATCGTGCGGTTAAGGAAGCTCAATCCCAAATTCATCAAGCAACACTTGATTTCAATAACAACTTGCCTCAAGATACTCAAGCCCAACAAATCAGTGCTGGTTCTGACAAGGATGCTTACGTAACTGGTTACAACAATGCTAGTGACGTATACAAGAGCGTCCAAGACTCAGGTGAGAACGATGGTAAGCATACATCAGACAGTATCAACGATGAACAATACCGTGGTGCAATGAACGCATTCACAGACGTCATCAACGGCACTCCTGGAGCAAACGCTTCAACTGATAGTGTGGCTGTTTCTGAAAAGGAAAACACAAGTGACGTCTACACTAGTGCTTACGCTAAAGCACTCAGTGAAGCCACTCGAGATGCCTTGAATGGTGCAACTAACTTTATCTCACCAAATGCTGCTGGTAATGCGCCAACAGCTAATGGTAAGTTGAAGGCTTATGACAAGGGTGCAAGTGATGCACAAGGTGCTTATGAATTAGCTCAAGACGATAGAACTCAAGGTTCGATTCATTCAACTAATAGTAACTTTGATGTTGTTTACACCAATGCTATTGCTGGTTTCAATGATGCAATCGATAACCCATTAGCATCTGCTAAAGAAGGAAACGACCTAGCTACATTGACTTACAACAAGGCATTAGCACAAGCTAAGCAATCAGCCCTAAACGGTGTATTGGCATTCAATAACGATGACCAAGATGCTGCATTGGCTAAGGAAACTAAGCCAAGCGATAGGGATGCATTCAACGTTGGTTACAACCAAGCACAAAGTGGTTTCACTGCTGCTGAAATCAACTACTTGGATGCAGCTCATCACGACACTAACTCCTATGCTGATCAAGTCTACACCAATGCTGCTAAGGCATTTAAGGATGTTAACAACAGAAATGGTCAAGTTAAGGACAATGCCGCAAACGACGTTGCAGGATCTGCTTACAACAAGGCCTTCAACGAAGCATTCACCATCGCAAACAATGGTGCTGATGATTCAGTTAAGGGTGTAGCACAAGCTACTAATGTTGCTCAATATGCTGGTAAGAAGGCATTAGCTGATGCCTACAACGCCGGATACGATGATGCAACTAAGGCTTACGCAGATGCTGAAAACGACCACAGTAAGGCAAACGACCATACTAGTGATAGTAACTACGATCGTGTCTACCGTGGTGCCGCACTTGGATTTGGTGATATTATCAACCATCAACCTGGTCAAAACGCCAAGGTTGATTCCAACAAGGCATTTGTTGATGCATACAACAGAGCATCACAACAAGCATTTGAAAAAGCTCATGATGGTGCTATCGATGCCAACGGTCCAAAGCAAGCTCGTCAATTGAACATCAACGCCGACAAGCAAGCTTACCAAGTTGGTTTCAATGATGCTACAAACGGATACAGCGAAGCTCAAGGTAACCCTGATGATAAGTCTAAAGCTGATGAAACAACCAATGCTGGTCTAGCATATGCTGGTGCCGCAGCCGCATTTAACGATGTTGCGGATGGCAAACCAGGTGAACATGGTCAAACAATCGCTGATCTTGTTTACCAAAATGCTTATAACAAGGCATTGACTGAAGGTAAGGCTAACGCAAATAGCGGTGCTACTGCATTTGGTCTTGGTCACACACTAAGTGATGACACTAAGCAATTTGCAAGTTCTGGCGCTAAGGTTAAGGACTACACCAAGGGGTACAATGATGCTCAAGCTGCATTTGCCGCAGCTCAAAGTGATGCTAGTCAAGTCGACCAACACAGAAGTGGCAGTGATTACGATGAAGTTTACTCCGGTGCTGCAAACGCCTTTAACGACGTTTCCAACCACACAGTTGGTCAACACAGAAATGACTCAAATAATCCTGCATATGTTGCCGCATACGACAAGGCATTAACTTCTGGTCAATCAAACACCCAAGATGGTGCTTTGACATACTTGACTGATAGCCAAGACTACGACCGCAAGATGGATTCATTCGCCACTCAAGCTGAAAAGAGTTCATTTACAACTGGATTTAACGATGCTAAGAAGGGTTACGAATTAGCACAACAAAATCCAATGCTTCAAAGTCATATTGATCAAAATGATCTAGATGACTCTTACCGTGGAGCAGCCGCCGCATTTAACGATGTGAAGAATGGAAATGCTGGACAACACGCTAAGAGCGAAGATAATCAAATTTACCAAAAGGCATACGACAAGGCATTAGCTGAAGCCATGAATTCATTCACCGATGGTGCTAACGAATTCAATGACAACAAGCCAAACTCTGCAAGTGGTGTTGATGCAAATAGTCTAGACCACAACAAGGGTTACCAAGATGCTAAGGCACAATACGAAAACGTCTTGGTAAATGGCGATGATAACCTTCCTGACAATGCAAATCCTGCACAAAAGATTGGTTACCAAAAAGCTAAGTCAGTCGTAGCCGGAATTATCGACGCAACTAGTGGTAACAAGCAACAATCAGATGATCCAAACTATGTATTGGGTTACAATTCTGCTCAAGCCGCATTGCGTGATGGTCAAGCGTTTGCTCAAGCCAACGGTAAGCTTGATAATGTAAATGAAATTCCAGTTCCTGATGGGTTAGATCCAGATGCATATCGTCAAGTATTTGCCGGTGCTTATGAAGGTTACAAGACTGGTGCAGGACTACAACCCAAGAAACCAAGTCAAAATAACCCAGCATTCGTCAATGCTTACAACAATGGTTACAACAAGGCTGCCAGCGTTATTCCAGCTAAAGAAGATTACCTATACAATGGTAAGAAGACTGACTTCGACAGCAGAACCGACAAGAGCTCGTATGACCAAGCATACAAGCAAACTGGGGATGGTTTTGCTGATGGAATTAAGGATAACGGCATCAAGAACCCTGATTCTGGTTACTACGTAAATGGTTACAACGCTGCCAAGATTGTGATTGCCGCAATGAAGAAGGCTAAGACCAACGCTAAGTTGACTAACCAAGAACTAAAGGCTCTAGGTGGAGTAACTTACGTCAATGCCTTTAACGGCTACCGTCAAGGTGTTAAGGCAGCTCAAGCAAGTGCTCGTACCCACAAGAAGTTAACTGCTAAGCAATTGGCTGCTAAGGGTGAAGTATTCGCATACACTTACAAACAAGGATTCAAGATTGAAACAGCTCATCAAACTAAGATTGGTAAGAAGTCCGGAAGTGCCCGCGCAATCAAGCGTAGTCCAATTCCAATGAGTATTACCAAGAACCACTCAGCAGCATATGCTAAGGCATATATTGCAGAGTACAAACGTCAATTCAAGGCTCACATGCCAAGATATATTTACAACGTTAAGACTATCTATAGTCACAGAAGAACTAAGTTCTCCAAGGGTTCTAGAATCATCAAGTACAAGTATTCAAGAAGATACAACGCCCACGTATTCAAGGTTATCGGTATCAAGTACTACAAGAACCGTGTACCAAGATATGTTGTATCCGGTGGTCGTCTAGTTACTGCTGGTCAAATGGTCCAAGATGCATATTACCGTGGTAATACAGATAAGGCCGCTAATAACAGCAACAACAAGAAGACTAAGAATAAGCCAATGGTATTCCGTGTAATTAAACCTACCGGTGCATTGATCCATACAAGTAAGAAATATACTAACCACAATGTAATCAGAAGAGTTCGTCAAGGACAGTTGATTCACGTTGTTAAGGTTGTGAAATACTATGGATTAACAAGACTATACCTAGGACATAACAGATACTTTACTTCAAACAAGACCTTTGTTAAGAAAGTAAGATAGTCAAAAAAGACCTAGCAATTTTTGCTAGGTTGAACTGAACCCCTTGAGTTGGAGAAATCTAACTTAAGGGGTTCTTTTATGTTTTCTAAAGAATTAAAATTAGCTGCCATTAAAGATTAT
>NZ_JXDF01000008.1 GCF_001308195.1 Apilactobacillus kunkeei
AAAAACTGGGAGGAATGTCACCGGTTGAATACCGGAACAATTCCTCCCAGAAAATTGCATAACCATCCTCCAATTTTAGGGGTTCAGGTCAGGTCTTTTTTTATTATTATAAATATTAAGAAAAAACATAAATGATTAATATTTTTTTAAGATTAGTTTAATGTTATTAACTAAGTAGTATAAACGGCATAAAATGAGTTTGAATAAATGTTATATAAAATTATGTTTTTATATATAAACGCTTGCTTTGATTGCATTTATATATTTATTATTGACTTTTTATATAATATATAAAATTTTTAATTGGATATTTTGTATATAGTTTTTTTAATCTATATCAAGATTTGGTTTTAGAAACAAAGGGGATGTTTTCTTTTGCAATACAATAAGAATGAAATTCAAAAGACAAACGATAAAAAAATTTTACGAAAGGTAAAGAAACAATGGGTAGTTGTATCATTATCTTCATTTGCTCTTCTTGGTGCGACATCATTGGCTTTGATGTCACATGATGTTAAAGCAAGTGCTAATGACAATCCAGATACTCATGTTTCTAGTGTTAAACAAAATAAATCAAGCAATGATCAACAAAATCAAATCAACCAAAATGATGTTAACAATGATAATGTTCAAAGTACTAATAACAATAGCACTCAAAACCAAAGCCAAAACGATATCAGTAACAACAGTAACGATGATCAACAACTATCAAATCGTTTAGGTTCAAGTGACCAATCCAACAATCAAAATCAAACTACCGACATTGTTAACAACCAATCTGCAGATACTGCTGCTAATTACCAAAAGCACCTACAAGGTAACACTCAAGATGCTAACGATAACAATGCCCAGTATACTCAAGCAATTAACCAAGGTGTTAATGACGCATACAGTAACCGTAATGCCAATAACGATGACATAACTGATAACAACAGCAAGGAATTATACAGTGCTGCTTACCAAGGGGTTAATGCCGACCAATCAAAGAGTATTTCTGATAACATGGCTAGTTCATCAATTGATGATATCAAGAAGGCAGCTGCCAACACTTCATCAATGCTATACATCGCTTACAAGTATGGTGTTGATTTCAAGAGGATTGCGGATGCTGCATTTAATGATGCTACCACATCAGGATCAGATGATTACACTCAAGGAAGCAATCGTCCTAGTTCTGATTCTGGGTTACAAGCTATGTACGATAACGCCTACATGGGTGTTAGAAACGCTTTAAATCAACAATTCGATTCAAATAACAAGTTCAATACCTCTGGATACGATGCCAATCCAGATGATAAGAATGTACCACACAACAACACTAATACCAGTTCTTTTCAATACAAAGCAACCTTCAACAAGATGGTTAACGACTTTAATAACGGAATTGTTTACGCCAATAACAATGCCCAATTTAATAGTGCCATGGTTGCTTCTGGAACTACCAACATTCAAAAGATTGTATTGACTAACAATATTAACTCAAGTGGAACTGTTACCAATCTTGGTAATTTGACTATTGATGGTCAAAACAAGTTCTCACTAAGTGGCGCTTACACTTTCAATAAGTCTGATAATGGATCTGTTGTTAAAATCCAAAACGTTACCAGTTTAGGAAGCCCATATGTTGTAAACGGTAATGGATTCGTTGAATACGATAACGTTAGATACAACAGCACTTTTGATAACCTATTCAATCCAAGTAACGGAAATGGAAACTATGTATTAGGTGCTAATGTATACACTTCAGACGCAACTAACAACAACGGTATGATTACATACAACGAAACCTATAAGAACTTAAACACTCAAGGTGGTAAGTTCGTTGTTGGTGCCAATGGTCAATACGCATTCAATTCATTGATTACCAACTATATTGTGTTCCAAGAAGGTTCAACCGTTAACTTGAACCCAGTGGAAATTGATAATCACGTTTACCAAAAGAGCTGGGGTAAAACAGTTCAAACTGATAATTTAGATTCAACCATTATGCCTAGCTACGGTATTATTGCCAACAACAATGTTAATGTGCATACCGGTGCCACTGTTAACATAACATTGAGTAACAACACTAACGGTATCCGTGTTGGAAACATTAATGATCCTTCTGATACCGGATCAGGAGATAGCGGAAACGTAGTTATCAAGGGGACTATTAACCTAGTTGTCCCAGATGGTGTTACACCAACTGCATTGGATCCTAAGTTAGTTAATAGTTCAAAGAACACATCATCCGTTGCCAGTGGATGGAATAATAAGCGTACCGACGCTGTTGTTTGGTTAGGTCACGGCATGCAAATCCTAAGTGGCGGTACTTTCAAGGTTGATGCCAAGATTCCTACTACTGCTAATGGGGGGTTGTACAACGCCTTTATCTACGGACCATACTCAACAATGAAGGACGGTGGTCGTAGAAATCAATCAACTAGTAAGATTATCGTCCAACAAAATGGGACATTGGACATTAATATGAACACTGGATCAAAGGATCACCCACTTCGTGTTGCCTTTCTGCCAATCGTTGCATTCAATCCAAGGAAGTTTAATTTAACATTGAACGTTACACCAGGAACCCCATTAACCGGTGCGGCTGGGCCAAAGCTAAGTCTATCTTCCATTGATGTTTTTGGCGCTATTTTGGATAATGGAAATATTGATAGTATTAGAACTAGCAGTGGTTACCAACTAAACCCATACATTTATCATTACCGTCGTAATGGGACTGCACTAGATGAAAATGACAGCAGTTTTAATAGTAGTGAAATTTTCCAAGATATTAACGGGGTAACTAACGGATACAAGCCAGCAGGATCTGAAAGTAGTAAGAAACGATTTAGTTTCAGTTATCCATACACATGGTCAACAATTCCATCAACTGGTGTTACAGATAATGGAGTCAGCTTTGATACCGCTTTTGATTACCTACAATACTTCGTTCAATTGTACGAAGACATTCTTGCAAATAAGCAAGATTACAATGATCAAGTTCAAAACGGTAACATTGTAACCAATGATACTAGCCGTTCAGGTGCATACAATCCTGATAAAGCTAAAAATGGTGACAATCCAACTCAATCTGAAATTAATACAGCAATTTCTAATGTCTGGAAGAACGATGTTAGCAGGGTAAATAATCAAACAGGTATCTTAAATGATACTACCTGGGCAAGTAGCCTTAATAGTCAAAGAGCTTACTTGAACGGTCAAACATTCCAAGATATTGCTGGAATGAGTAAGAAGGACTTCATTAATAAACTTAAGAACATCAATGACCCTCAACTACCTGGCATTATCATTAATATTGCCAACGCACTAGGTAAGACTGTTGCAAGCATGTCTAATAATCCAAAGGTTATTAGCAAGTTCAATGAAGCTTTCAATGGTAATAATCCAAAGGTTATTTCAGGTCAAAACGCCAGAAACGATACTTCCATCGACTTCTCTGGTTCTCCTTCAATTGAATTCGACCATAATATCGAAGTTTACCAAGATAATAATGGTCACTACCATGCCAAGTTTGACGCCACATTAAATAACCCTGGGAATGATGCTAAAGAACATCAAGTCGAAGTTCACTACGTTACTGGTTCATTTGATGCGAAGTCAAACAATGGTGACGTCTACCGTAATATGTACAAGGCTAATAACAATAGTGAAGCGTTAGCCCAAACCATCACGCTTGATTCAAGTAATTCTACTAAGCAAAGTGATGGTAGCATCAAGTTTAATGGTGATATTGATTTAGGAACTAAACCAGTCGACACTGTTGGTATTCGTTTGAATACCTTCATGGGAACTAATTTAGCCAACTGGCAAGGACCTGCATACCAACCAATTGCAAGTGTAACTAGTTCAATTCGTCCAGGTAACAACAGTTATCAAATCAACGTTGAAGGTTTTAACAGTGTATGGACTCGTCTAGATGATGGACAAGAACTTAAGTTAAAAGGTAACTACGGTCCTGACAATGACATGCACTCAATCGCTGCTATGCCTACAGCACAAGGATTCTTGAACAACATTAGTGGTATTTTGAGTCACTTAAACGATAGTGACCAAAGTCAGTCTCAATACTATACAAACAAGACTTCAAGTAATCCATTAGCAAGTCCTGAATATCGTGAATATTTAATTAATAACCAAAACATCACACCATTCGATGATTCATCATACAGTGGTTCTGATAGTAATAATAAAGATACAAGCTACGCCACAGTCAGAGTTATCGCTTCTAACGGTGCCAAGACTAGGCTAGTTGGTATTACCAAGTTACCAATTTCAACCATCCTAGGAAATGGTACTTTAGATACTTCTAATTACGAGGCTAAGACTGCTTTTACCAAGCTATCCAGTGATGTATCTAACAATAATAAGGGTTACGCACTTGATTTATCTAAGACTCCAATGAAGCAATACGATAAGTCAACTTACGACATTTACGTTCCAGATGTTCAATTCATGCAAGATGGTACATTATTACCAATCGATACCCCTTCTGGAAGCAGAATTCCATTTAAGGGGATTGCAAAGGTTGATAAGAATACTGGTAACGTAATCTCCGTAACTCCACAACTACCTGGTTTCGCTGTTGTACAAAATAATACAGGTCTAAACCCTGATAGTTATGGTATGTACACTGTGCAGCCAGCTGTTGGTACTGCCACTGTTTATCTAGATGATGCCAATGGTAATCCAACTGGATTAACCGCATCAGTTCAAGTTAAGGGTAACAGTGATGGTTCAGTTAATGCTGTTAAACCAGTAACTATTTCATCAGGTAAGAACGACGGATTACAATATGTCATCGATAACAAGACCAGGATTGGTATTGTTACTGATGCCAACGGTAACCCAACTTATCATGTTCAATTAACAGCAACTAGTGACAAGAAGTACGTTAACGTTGTTACTCCTTCAGGAAGTCCAGTTGATCAAGGTGGTTACAGACGCCTAGATGCCGATGGTAGTTTGCACACCGTAACATACCTACCAGGTTTTGATTCATCATCAAGTACTCAAACCACTGGTTCAGGATCTAACCAAAAAGATATTGTTAGTCCTTCTGCTACACCAGTAACCGTTAAGGTACCTGTATATCAACCAAACTCAACAACTCCATTAACTGTTAAAGGTCAACCTGTCTACGTTGAGGTTTCCGCTCAAGGGCAAAATGACGGGACTTCTAAGATTACCGATGTGAAGGGTAGACAAGTGTTCAAAACTGATTCTGGTAATTACAAGGTTAGTGTTGGTGACAATGTGAAGGCATACACTGACAACTCAGGAAACGTCATCACATATGTCGAAGGACAAGTTTATAATGACGTCATCACCAAGACTCCAGCCGTTCTAGCTGACGGTACAAGTGTTGATGGTGGGGCTACCGTTACAAATAGTGATGGTACATTGACTATCAAACCAGGGATGCCAGGTTTTGATGGTACTAACCCTGGTCAAATGAAGGGTAACAGTGCTGTTGTGGCACCATCTTCTAACCCAGTTAAGGTTACTGTTCCAGTAATCAGCAGTGTTGATGGTAGTCACGTTGGTGATGTTGATGTTGATGTTCAAGGTAGAACCGATGGTCATTCATACGTTACAAACGTTGACTCACAAAATAGTTTTACAGACAGTAATGGTAATACCTATACCGTTAATACGGGATCAGTATTAACTCCTCAATACAATGGTGGCAAGGTAACTCCAACAATTGTAGTTACTCCAGAAACACCAGCAGATATCGATTTAGGAGCGGTTACTGACAAGGGTAACCCAATCGCTTCAGGTGCAACTATCCATACTGAAAACGGTGTAAAGAAATCCATCTCTAAGATGCCAGGTTTCGATGGTAGCGCTCCAGCTAATATCGATGCAAACAACCACGCTGTATTGACTCCATCAAAGAGTCCGGTTCAAACAACCATCAATGTATATGATGCTCAATCAGGTAAGAACATTGGTACAATGACGGTTCATGTCCAAGGTAATTCTGATGGTAATTCATACATTACATCTGTAGATACTCCAAGCAATGCTACATTGACTGATGGACACAACGGATACAACGTAACAACCGGAACTGCAATCAGCGTTGATCCTAATGATTCAAGCAAGGTCAGCGTATCAGTTAACTCAACTTATGTTGGTACTGAACAAGTCAACGCTGTTACCGATTCAGGTAATACAATCAAGGGTGGTGCTACCATCTCAGCTAACGCTTCAGGTGGTAAACAAGCTACTGCTAACATCCCTGGATTTGCTACAGCAACCAATGCGCAATTTGACAATAACGGTAACGCTGTCTTAGTACCGGCTACTGCACCAGTTCAAACTAACGTTGATATTGTCGATTCTGCAACCGGACAAAAGGTTGGTACAGCGACAGTAATGGTACAAGGTAACGAAGACGGTAATTCATACATTACCAGTGTCGTTAGTGGTGGCTTCGTCGGAACTAAAGATTCTGATGGTAAGCACTACAGCTACACCGTTACTCCTGGTACTGCACTTGAATTGAATAAGGATAGTCAAGGTAACTACACACCAATCGTTAACGTAACCAAACAAGCATTTAATTATCAAACAGGTGATAAGGTTCCTATCCAACGTGAAGATGGAACAACACTTCCATTCCCAGGAACAATCGGTTATGACAATAATGGTCACATGATTGTAACTCCTGATTTACCTGGATACAGTACTACCCAAAATGATAAGGATGACTCATTCAATGTTACAACTAACCAAACACCTCAAGCTATCAATATTCATATTTATAATGCTTTGACTGGTAAGGATACTAACAAGTTTGTTAATGTTTTAATCACTGGTCACAGTAATGCAATCAAGTCAGATACAAAACCTGTTTACATTGATATTACATCTCTATCAGACCAACAAGCGGAAGGGGTCACTGCAGATAACAGAGATACAAGTAAACCAGTTGCTCATATTACCGATAATGATGGTAACAATTACACAATCAGTAATGTTCTAACAGTTAATAAGAATGTCTTAGTTCACGTTGCTGCAAATGGTTCTGATTCAAACTACTACTATCTATCATTGCTACCAGATGGAACTCCAGCTGACCAACAAATAGTTGATGTTGTTACTGCAAACGGTTCAAGCGTAGGTAAGGGTACTTACAACGCCAATACTGGAAACGGTGCACCATTTGTAACTCCAGATAATCCTGGTTTTACATCATCAAATGCTAAGAAGTACAACGGTCAAGATAAGTACATCGTTTCACCAACTACAGCTCAAACTAACATCTCTGTTACTGATGGTAACGGAAATGTCATCGCGCAAAACGTCAGTATAACAGTAAGTGGTGATAATAACGGTAATACTACAATTACCAAGGTACCAAACAACGGTACTATTACCGGATCTGACGGTAACACTTACCAAATCAGTACTGGTCAAACCATTCAACCAAACCAACCAAACACTGTTGGTAATGGTTACAACACCACTGGTCAACTAGTGGGAATGGCTAATGTTCCGGTAACTTCTGATGGTCAAAAGACTAACTCAACTATTAGTAATCTTCCAGTGATAACTGATGCTGATGGTAATCAAGTGGTTACAAAGAACACAGCTAGTGCAGATGGTTCATACATTATCCCTGCAGGTACTGTTGTAACTAAGGATGCAAACAACAAACCAAGTGTTGATGGTTTTGCATACAACCCAACTGATCAAACCGTTACAATCAGCAATGTTCACTTTATGCACAGAAAGGAAGACACTGGCCTAACTTCAGATATCAAGGGTGTACTTGGCCCAGATGGTACTATTACTGTTCAAAAAGATACTACATTAGTCGGCAATGACAACAATGCTTACACCGCTAAAGCTAAGGAAATAATCAAAAAGGTTGTTAATGACCAAGGTGAGATTGAATACCATGTTGAAACTGTTATTCACAAGATTAAGCAAGATGTTCCAGCAACTGCCGGAGCAAACGGTCCAATTGTTCCAGGTGGTGCAACCGTTAACTACGATCCAAATACAGGTGTAAAGACAGTTACTTCAAACGTTCCTGGATTTGGTTTGGATAACGGTCAAAAGACAGAAACAGTTCCAGCAAACACTGACACTACTCAATTCAAACTAACACCAATTAAGGAAACAATTGATGGTGTTCACAACGACCAAAACGGTACAGATACCGGTTCAACTACCGACCAACTACCAATTCAAGGTCATGATGATGGTACTGTCACTGTTGTATCCAACACCACTTCAAAGGATGGCAAGTACGTCGTTCCAGCAGGTGCTAAGGTCACCAAGAATGCTGACGGCACTTACCATGCTGAATCATTATCAAGAAACCCAGACGGCACTGTTACTATCAACAATGCTTCATACGATGGTGCTAACGGTACAAGTGTTGTTAAACCAGTTGTGGCTCATCTAAATGATGACGGTTCATTAACTGTTAACAGCGATACTGCCGTTGATGATGGAAAAGGTAATGTTTATGTTGCTAAGAAGGGCACCAGCATTACTCCAGTAGTTAACCCAGACGGCTCAACTACTTACCACATTGCCAGTCAAGTTCAACAACAAGATCAAGTCGTTCCAGCTAAGGCTGGTAAGAACGGTCAAACTGTCCAAGGTGGCGCAACCATCCATACCAACCCAGACGGAACTAAGACAATTACATCCAACGTTCCTGGATTCACAGGCGCTGAAAATGTTTCAATGGACACTGACACCAGTCTTCCAGTTCTAACTCCAGGTGTTACTACATTACCAACTACTCATGCTGATGATGATAAGAGTAATGATACTGGTAAGACAATTTCCAACATGAGTGTTCAAGGACACGATGATGGTTCAATTACCGTTGTTAAGAACACCAATACCGATGATGGTGCTAATGTTGCCATGGCAAACTCACCAGTTACCAAGAATTCTGATGGTAGTTACCATGTTCAAACTCTTCCATTGGATAAAAATGGCAACGTCAAAATCAGTGAAGCCACAATTACCGATCAAAATCGTAACAAGATTAACAGTCAAGATATTACTGCTCATCTAAATGATGATGGTTCATTGACATTGAACCAACAAGGCGGCGGTATTCACACCATTACTCAAGACGGTTACGCATACCAAGCTAACAATGGTACACCAGTCGTTAAGACCGGTAACGGTTACCGAGTTAAGAGTGAAGACGATACCGCAAGAATTACCAACGCCACATTAATCGACGAAAAGGGTAATAAGGTTGATGGAACAGCCTCAATCAATGTTGATAAATCAACCGGTAAGATTCTACCAAGTTCAGACCTATCAAATGTTTCTAACTTAGGTGGTAACAATGAAGGTTACCACATTGCTAAGCCTGATACCCAAACTGTTGATTGGAGCGACGGCAAGGGTGGCGTTAACACCACTGCTTCTGTTAATGTTGTTGAAAACTTCCCTTATGACTTCGTTTCTGACGTTAAGTTACAAAACTCATACACTGGTCAAATTATTAACTACCATATTGATAAACAAGATAAAGATAACTTCATTTTGAAGGTTACTCATTCAGATGGATTGCCAGTAAACTATGGTACAAAGGATGCCGCTAAGGCGGTTAAGCAATTACCTGATGGTTATCTATACGATTCCAACAAGAGCATTACTGTTAACAAGAATGCTGACGGCAGTTACGAATATGTAATTCCAGTTGTTCCAACACAAGCTCAACTACCAACAGCCGTTATTGACGGTAAGGATAACCAAGAAAAAGCAGTTACCAAGTTGCCTGTAACCACTGCTAGTGATGGCTCAATCACCACTTCAGAAGATCACGTGGCTAAGGGAATGAATGATGATCCTAACTACTACTTCGTTCCAAAGGGTTCAACTGTTCGTCATGAAGCAGACGGCACTTACCATGCTGACGGATACACCATCCCCGCAAATCCAGATGGTACATTTAACATTACCAATGGACAATACGACAAGGATGAAAACACTTCATACCCAGGTAAGATTACCGCAAACGTTGATCCAGATACTGGTAAGATTACCATCGCCAAGGCATCAGTAACTAAGGCCCCGGATGGCACAATCTACCAAGTTGATGCTGGTGCAGCAGTAACTCCTAAGTATGAAAACGGCGACGTTCAATACCACGTACCCGCACATCCAGTCCCAGCTTCTCAAAACATTCCTGCTAAGACCGGTACTAACGGTCAACGCATCGATAATGCAGCCACAGTCATCATCAACCCAGATAATGGTACCAAGACAATTCAATCTAATATCCCAGGATTTGCTGGTCAAACCAATGTCCCAGTTGATCAAGATACTGGAAACGTTGTCCTAACACCAACTAACGATGTAGCCAAGGGTGTTCACTTTAACGCTGATGGCAAAGACACTGGTTCAACCGGTGACGTTCCTGTTAAGGGTAACCAAAATGGTGACATTGTCGTTACTAAGAACACCAAGTCAAGCGATGGCAAGTACATGGTTCCGGCTGGTTCTACTATAACCAAGGGAACTGATGGTAATTACCATGCAGAATCATTCCCAGTCAACCCAGATGGAACGATTAACATTCCAAATGGTAGCTATGATGCTTCCGACAACACATCACAACAAGGTAAGCTAATTGCTAAGGTTGATGACAATGGAAACATGACCGTCGCTAAGGCCACTGTTGCTAGGGATGATAAGGGTAATGTTTATATCGCCCACACCAATGCACCAATTACCAAGGAAGTCGGCCCAGACGGCACCGTTTCATACCACGTTAACGCTGAAAAGGTTGCTCAAGATCAACCAGTTCCAGCAAAGGCTGGTCAAAACGGAACCATGGCCGATGGTGCTGCTAAGATTCATGTAAATGATGACGGTAGCAAGACAGTTATTTCAAACGTTCCTGGTTTCAAGGGTTACGATATTCCAGAAGGTCAACCAGTATCAAACCCAGTAGTGCTAACACCTAGTGCAGGCACTATTAATGGAGTTCACATGGATGACATTAATGGTAACGACACTGGTTCAACCACCGATAATGTTCCTGTAATTGGACAAGACGATGGTTCAATCAAGACAACCAAGTCAATCACAACTCCAGACGGTAAGATTATTCTTGCTAACACAACTCTTACTAAGGATAAAGATGGTAACTGGCACGCTCAATCATACCCATACGATGCCGGAAACAGACAGGTAACATTGTCACAACTTCCAATCAAGGATGACAGGGGCAACGTTATCGATCACCAAGACGTAGTCGCAAATGTCGACCTAGCAAGCGGAACACTTTCAGTTGCTAACCCACAAGGAGTTCACGCAACCACAAGTACCGATGCATACCAAGCTGATGCTGGAACTCCAATCGTTTCAGATAACAACCACTTGTATGTAAACACCAAAAACGATACTGCCGTTATTCACAACGCTACATTGATTGACGTTCTAAATAACGCTAATGTCGGCAGCGGTGAAGTTAGAGTTGATAAGACTACCGGTAACGTCTTAACCGCAAACCTACCAACTACTGGTGGTAACCAAAACGCTGGATTCCATGTTTATGACCCAACCGGTCAAATCGTTCAATGGAGCGATGCAAGTGGTAACGTTGATGACAACGCAATTGTTAGAGTTACCGACAATGCTCCATACCACGAAAACAACCATGTGAAGTTCCTAAACGTTTACAACAACCAAGTATTTACTGATAACACTAATAACCCATCAGTTAAGGTTAACGATGATGACTTACTACCAATCTTTGCTGGTAGTTCAAATGCTGCTCAAGCTGTCACTGGTATTCCAAGTGGATACAGCTACGCTAAGGGTAAGCAAATCACCGTTCAACAAACTAATAATGATGATGACAGTGATAAGGACAAGCGTACTTACATTGTTCCAGTTGTTCCAGCACAAGGTGAAATCACCAATGCTAGCGTCTTGGATCAAAAGGGTGACGTTAAGGTCGACCACAGTCAAACATTACCAGTTCAAACCAACGATGATGGTTCAATCAACACTACCAAGGATGTTATTTCAAAGGGTAAGGATGGCAACTACTATGTCATCACTAAGAACACCTCAGTTGTTCCAAACAGCTCTGGCGATGGTAGTTACACCGCTCAAGGTAGCAAGTTAGTTGCTAACCCAGATGGTACTGTTGATATCGATAAAGCTCATCTAGACGACAAGACTGATCCTTCCAAGTCTGTAATTGGCAAGGTTTCAGCAAACGTCGATCCATCAAATGGCACAATGACTGTCAACAAGACCACTGTCGTAACTGATCCAAACGACCCAACTAAGGCATACCAAGTAAATCCTGGTGACCCAATCACTATCACTAAGGATGACAACGGTGAACCTGAATATCACATTCCAGCTACGATTATCGAACAAGATAAGAAGGTTCCTGCTCAAACCGGTCAAAACGGTACAGTTCAAGACAATGCTGCTACAATTCATGTAAATAATGATGGTAGCAAGACAATCATTTCAAACGTTCCTGGATTTACCGGTGACACCATTCCAAATGGTGAGCCACTACCAACTAACCCAGTATTGAAGCCAACTACTGGTATCATCGATAATGTTCATATCCTAGCTAACGATGGAAAAGATACTGGATCAACCATTGATAAACTTCCAATTCAAGGTCAAAGCGATGGCACAATTAAGGTAACTCAACCTGTAACTACTCCAAACGGTAGAATCATTCTACCTGGTAGTGAAGTCACCAAGGATAGCAATGGTAACTGGACAGTTCCATCATATCCATATGATGCAGGTACTCGTCAGGTAACATTGCCAAACGTTGCTGTGAAGGATGAACAAGGTAACGTTATCGGTGTTCGTGATGTTCACGCCAACATCGATTTGAACAAGGGCACAATGACTCTTGCTGATGAAAACGGTGTTCACATTGTTAAGGGTAAGCAAGCATATCAAGCAAATGCTGGTACCACAATTAACAACAACAATGGGGCATTCTCATTGACTGCTAAGGACGACACAGCCGTAATCAATAATGCTACATTCATTGATAACAATGACGGTGCTCCTAAGGGTAACGGTCAAGTTATCATCGATAAGACCACTGGACATGTTCTAGACGCTAACTTACCTAGTGGCGGATATGAAAACAATGGATTCCACGTTTACAACCCAGAGTCACAAGTGGTTGATTGGATGGATAACAACGGAAACGTTGATCCAAATGCCAAGGTTGTAATTGCTGATAACTCACCTTACTCAGCAAGAAATAACGTTCAATTCATTGATATCTACACCAACAAGCCAGTTTCAGCTGACACTACTAAGTACTTCATCTACGCAAGTGATAAAGATAATACTCCTATCTATGCAGGTGGTGCGGACGCCTACAAGGCTGTTCCATCAATTCCAGATGGATACAAGTACGCAACTGGTAGACAAATTCAAATGGTTACTGACCCAACTGATAAAACTAAGACCTTATACCAAGTACCAATTTACCCATCTAAGGGTCAAATTGATAACGCCTCAGTTTACGATCAAGCCGGTAGCGTTCAAGTTGACCACGGTCAAACACTACCAGTAACAACTGACGATAACGGTAACATCACCACAAATGATAACGTCATTGCTAGGGGTAAAGATGGTAACTACTACATCATCCCAAGTGGTTCCAACGTCAACATGAACCCATCTGACCAATCATATGAAGCTGTTGGTAGCAAGTTGAACTCACCAAGTGATGGAATCGTTAATATTCCAAATGCTCACTACGATGACAAAGATGATAAGACAATGTCTGCTGTTGGACCAGTAACTGCTAAGGTTGACCCTGAAAAGGGTACAATGACAGTTGCTAAGACGGCAGTTGTCAACGATCCAACTAACCCAGGCAGAGCTTACCAAGTCAACGAAGGCGACCCAATTACCATCAAATCAGATGGTAAGGGTGGTGTTGAATACCATATGGATGCCACTCCAATTGACCAAGATAAGTCAATCGATGCTCAATTAGGTGACAATGGTAAGACTCAACCAAACGGTGCCAAGGTTCATTACAACAGTGATGGTACTAAGGATATCGTTTCAAACGTTCCTGGATACACTGGTCAAACTGGACTACCAAACGATGCTGATACCAGTCATGCTAAGTTGACTCCAGTTAACGATGTTGCTCACGACGTATCATTTGATACTGATAAGAAGGCCACTGGTTCAACTGGTGACGTTCCAGTTAAGGGTGATAATGATGGTAATATTGCTGTAACTCAAAACACCAAGTCAACCGACGGTAAGTACATGATTCCAAAGGGAACCAACATTACCAAGGGTGACGATGGTAAGTACCATGGTGATTCTCTACCAGTCAACGAAGACGGCACCGTAACTATCAATAACGCTAACGTTAACGATAGTAAGGGTGATACTAAGGCTCACAAGGACTTAGTAGCCAACGTTGACGATCAAGGTAACATCACAACTGCCAAGGATGAAATTGCTAAGGGTGATGACGGCAATGATTACATCATTCCTGCCGGTTCACCTGTAACCAAGAACCCAGCAACTGGTCAATACCAAGTAGCCGGAAATCCTCTTCCAATTAAGGATGGCAAGGTTACAATCGACAATGCCCACTATGATGACAAACTAGAACCAGGTAAGGGTGTCATCAACAGTATCGTGGCAAACGTCGATGAAAACACTGGTAAGCTAACCGTAAGTCAAGACACTGTTGTACCTGATCCAAGTGATCCAAGTCGTGTCTACAAGGCAACTGCCGGTGATCCAATTACCATCAAGCCTGATGGTAATGGTGGTGTTGAATACCACGTTGATGCAACTCCAATCGTCCAAGACGAAAAGGTTCCAGCACAACCTGGTAAGAATGGTAAGGCTCAACCAGATGGCGCAACCATCCACTACAACGGTGATGGTACTAAGGATGTCATCTCAAACATCCCTGGTTACGCTGGCCAAACAAACGTACCATTTAGTCAAGACACTACTAAACCAGTATTGACTCCAACTCAAGGTACTGCTTCTGATGTCCACTTCGATAACGGTGGTAAGGATACCGGTTCAAAGGCTGACCTACCTGTTAAGGGTGATGACGATGGAAACATCATCGTAACCAAGACTACTAAGTCAACCGACGGTAAGTACGTAATTCCAGCTGGAACTACAATTACTAAGAATGATGACGGCACTTACCATGGTGATTCACTACCAATCGATGCAAACGGTGATGTTGATATCGCCAACGCTAACATCGTTGATGATAGTGGTCATCAACAAGCTCAAGCTGACTTTAAGGCCAGAGTTGATGACAATGGAAACATCGTGACAACTAAGACCAAGGTCATTAAGGGTAACGATGGTAACTACTACATTGTTCCTGCTGGTTCATCAATCACCAAGAATAAAGACACTGGAGCATACCAAGTAAACGGTACTAAGATGTCAACCAACGCTGATGGTACTCTAAACATCGATAATGCATTCTACGATGATAAGAATGACAATACTAAGTCAGTCATTGGACCATTGGTTGCTAAGGTTGATCCAAATACCGGTGACTTAACAGTTGCTAAGACCTCAGTTGTAACTGACCCAACCATTCCACACCGTGCTTACCAAGCCGATGCTGGTGAACCAATTACAATTGAAGTTGATGAGAACAACAATGTTTCATACCATGTTGCCGCAACCCCAATTCAACAAGATGAACCACAACCAGCTCGTCCTGGTGAAAATGCAAAACCTGTTGATGATGCGGTAACTATTCACACTAATAACGATGGCTCAAAGACAATTGAATCCAACGTCCCTGGTTACGCTGGAACTACTATTCCAGAAGGTCAACCAGTACCAAGTGATCCAGTATTAACACCTGTTAATGATGAAATTAAAGATGTTCACTTCAACCACGGTGGCAATGATACTCAATCAATTGGTAACATCCCAGTTAAGGGTGACGGTAATGGAGCAATTATTGTAACTAAGCCAACTCGTTCAAGTGATAACAAGTACTTGGTACCTGCTGGGTCAACAGTTACCAAGAGTCAAGATGGAAGCTACCATGTTGAATCATTCCCAATCAACGCTGACGGCACAATTACAATTGACAATGCGCACCTCGATGCCAGTGATAAAACCTATGCAATTGGAAAAGTGATCGCCAAGCTTGATGGCAATGGCAACTTGATTGTTCAACACAAATCAGTTGTTAATAATGGTCATGGTTACAACTACACTGCTAATGAAAATACAATCATTAAGGTAGTTGTTAATAGCGATGGTACAACAACCATGCATGTAGTTGCGGTTAAGAGTCGTGCAGGTGAATCCCCTGAATCTGCCGGTAGAAAACGTGCTGCTAAGCTATTACCTGTTGAAAACTTGAAGCACAAGGATGCCGATTATGTATCTAGATACATGAAAGCATACAAGGCCGAATTGAAGAGAAAGGCTCCTTCATATGTATACAGTGTGAAGGGACTATACCTACACAGTTCAGCTCACTTCACAATCAAGAATCGTGTGAAGGGTTATGCTAAGAAACCAAGAAGATTAGCACATGTCTTCAAGGTTAGAGGCGTTGTTCTAGATCATAACAAGTACCCACGTCTAAAGGTTAATGGTGGATACATCTACTTCAACAAGAACATTAGGGATGCATACTACCGTACTAACCATCCATTATTCCGTGTCATCAGAAAGACTGGAGTATTGGTTCACACAGACAAGAAGTTCCATTACGGCAAGAGACGTGTAATTAGACTTCGTCGTGGTGCATTAATCCACGTTAAGAAGGTTGTTAAGTACTACAGCATTACTCGTCTATACATTGGTAATGGCCAATATGTAACTTCTAACAAGACTTATGTTGCGCTTGCTAAGAAGAAGAGAGCACCACTTTACGTTTACTGGACAAACAAACGTGGAGTTTACGTAAATACTCACTTCACTCGCAAGAATGCCGTTAAGTACTTCTCTAAGAGACCAAGAAATAAAGCTAACGCATACAAGGTATTGAGAATAGTCAAGACTAAGAACGGTACTAAGTACCGCATTAAGAAGGGCTACATCAATGCTAAGGGCACAATTCCAGCATATTACGTTCGTCGTACTAAGCTAATTCGTGTCATCAGAAATAGAGGCATCTTAGTTCACAATGCTAAGAAGTTCACTAAGCGTAATGCGGTTAAGCATTTCAGAAAGAACGCATTGATCCGAGTACAAAGCGTAGCAAGATTCTACGGAATTACCAGATTCTACATTGGACATGGTGAATACATCACGGCTAATAAGACCTGGGTTAACAGAATTAAATAGAATCTAAAAATACCCGTTAGGATTTTTCCTAACGGGTATTTTTTATACTTTTGTCTAAATTTGGACCATCACTCCAGAAAAATAAGAAAAAATCTCATCGAAATATTAAGGAATTATTTACTTTTTTAAGATTTTATAAAATCGATGTTTTAAGCGAGAAATCGCGGTATTAATAGGATATTATATTCGTTGTATAAAAACGATTTTATAGGTTTATCACTGAAAATTTAAAGAGGAGGTGCCTTTTCATTGAAATACAATAAGAGAAAAATAAGAAAGCTAAACGACAAGAAAATGTTGAAAAAAGTAAAGAAAAACTGGGTTGTAGTATCCGTTTCTTCTTTTGCGCTTTTTGGTGCGGCTAGTTTTACTTTGATGACAACTCAAGTTAGTGCAAATGCTGATGAAACGACAAAAGGTCAAGCAGCCGCAGTTGTGGATCAAAGTACTTATTCAAGCAATCAATCAAAGAGCCCAGTAGTAACAAGTAACACCAGTTCAACATCGTCTTCACAAAGCAGTTCAAGTAGCGTTCAAGCTAGTAGTTCGGCTTCAAGTGTAAACACATCGGTAAGTAGTGTTAGTAGTTCAAATGTGCAATCAAATTTAGACACTAGTACCAATAATAGTCAAAGTAGCGATTCTAATAATTCACTAACAGGGGTTAGTTTGTCCGAAGCTCAAGCCATCATTGACCAAATGGCTTCATCTGCGCAAAGTAACATTGATAACAATGTTGCTAATTATAAGCAAGCTTTGGCTGAAGGATTGAGTTACAGAGATAATTCTTCATATCAATCTAAGACAATATACCTACTGGATGTTACTAATAACAATAACTGGCTTGGGGCGGCTGGTATTCCAACAGGTATTTTATATAATCCAACAACCAAGATTTATAAACTTTCATCTACCGTTCAACAAGTATTGAATCAAAATAATTACGTAATTTCACCAGGAGCTATTCCTGTAGCTAGTCCTTCTGGACTTTCTTATAGTATTTCTGTGGAACCGTCAGGAACTCATCCATATTTCCAAGCTTTAGCTGATTTCGTAGATCAAAATGGAAATACAATTTATGATTCTGATGGAGTTCCAGCTCAAGGGATGGTCCTAATTAATAATGGGGTTAATACGATTAGTTCCGTCGTATCATATGGTTCTTTGGATACAAGTAAATACTTGCTAAACAAAGCAATTGGTCAAACAACTTCCCTTGATAGCCAAGGAAATTACCAAGTGACTTTACCTTCTGCCTCAAAACCAAAGCCATTGAACTTCTATAACACTAGTGGTCAATTGGTAGGTACAGGGACAGTTAACATCAATACTGACGGAAGCATCACCAACACATACACATTGGGTAACTTGCAAACTCAATACTACTATGTGCCAAATGCTTCAACCCCAAACATTACTGCAGATGCTAAAAACAGTGGTCAATACGCTGTCACTGTTAACCAACAAACTGCAACATTGAACTTCGTAACTCCAAACAATCAAATCCTAACAGACAGCAACAATAACCAATTGACTGGTTCTGTTTATCTAAACTCCGATGGATCAACCACCATCAACGATACTACCAGTATTAATGGTAGTGGATACCACGTAGCACCAAATGCTAAAGCCGTATCTAACGGAAATGGAACCTACTCACTTGCTGTCCTAAAGAACGCTAGAACATCAACAGTAACATTCACTAGTAAGGGTGTACCGGTAGTCGATAACAGTGGAAACACTGCGGTAGGTCAAGTTAACGTTAACGGAAACAACGTTCCACAATTAGTTGACTATGGAAACCTAGCAAACAGTAACTACCACATCAGTCCTAACGGTCAATTGATTAAGGACGCAAACGATGACAACTTTACTATGGAAGTTGTTTTAAACAAACTAAGCAACTTCTCAAGTGCAACTTTTGTTGATGGCAATGGTGGTACCCATGGTCAAGGAACAATTACATTTGATGCTAATAACAATCCTAAATTAATCGATAACGGTAGTTTAGATATCAACAACTACTACGTCGTCAATGGACAAGTTACTAACGTTAATGGACAATACCAAGTATTGGTAAATCCTGACGTAGTGAATAATCAAGCGTCATTAACATTCGTTGATGCGAATGGAAACGCTCATGGGACAGGGCTAGTTGCGTTTGATGCCAACAATAACCCAAAAATTGCCAGTGTTGGAACTTTTGACAGTAATAACTACTACATGGTTAACGGTCAAGTGGTTACAGTAAATGGTCAATACCAAGTAGTCGTTAACCCATACTCAATCAGCAGTACTTTACCGGTATACTTTGTTGATAGCAATGGTGGAAACCATGGTCAAGGATCCATCGTTTTAAATGCAAATAACACACCTAGATTAGTTGATAACGGAACTTTTGATAGTAATAACTACTACATGACAACCGGTCAAATTATCAACAATAATGGGCAATACCAAATCAACGTTACTCCAACAGTAAACGTTGTTTACTACCCAATCCAATTCATGGACTCAAGTGGTAGATATGTAAGTGGACAAGGACAAGTTGCAGTGTACAACGGTAATACTAATAATCCTGTCGTAACTTCAGTTACATCTTTGGATAATAACTATTACCTAAACAATCAAAACTCTACAGGTCATGTAATACCACACTTGTGGAACGGAACAGCATATATCTATGTTCTTCCAAAACCACAAGTGGCCGATTCATTGGCTGCTGCAAGCAGTTCTTCTGCAGCTGCTTACATTCAAAGCTCACAGGCTGCACTTAGCCAATCAATCACAAACGCAATTAATTCAGCTTCTAGCCAAGCAAATTCAATTGCTAACAGTATTGCAGCATCCAATTCTGCAATCGCTAGTGCAAACTACCAAAACTCACTAACAACAATTCAAAACCAATCATTACAAGCTGCTCAACAAGCAGCTCAAGCATCACAACAAGCTTCAAGTTATGCTCAATCATTGATTGCTTCTGCTAACAGTGCATTACAAAGTTTGAGTAGTTCAGCTTCAATTGATAAGGCTAACGCAATTAGTCAAACATTGACTTCAGTGCAATCATCAGCCCAATCAGTCCAAGCTTCATTGAACACACAAAACGCCCAACAATTGGCACAACTACAAACTCAATACAACAACAGTTTGGCTGCCGCATCCAACCAAGCAGTCATCGATAAGAGTAATGCGGTTCAATCAGCGACCGATTCAATGAATGCTGTTAACCGTCAAAAGATTAACGACATTAACGCACAAATTCAACAAATGCTAAACGCATTGGCTCAAAAATCCATCGCTGATTCACAAGCTGCTAAAACACTTGCCGATTCATTAAGATCAAGTGCTGTTGCCAGTGTTCAACAATCAGCTGCCGGTGTAATGACTCAATTAACTAGTCAAAACCAAAGCTTGACTAACAGCTTGAACACCAGTTACCAAACTGCGCTACAAACATTGAGCGATTCTGCCAACAATGCAATCAACAGTGCTGCTACATCAGCTGCTAATTCAATGAGTGCATCAGCACAAGGTGTATTGACTAGCACAATTGCTTCACTACAAGCACAATACGCTCAAAGTAGTTCAGCACAACAAGCGCAATACCTTGCAGCTTCAACTGCCGCTTCACAAGCTGCCCAAACTGCACTAAACAACGCAATTACAAGTGTTACTAGTTCAGCTAATGATACTTTTGCTAAACAAAGTGCGGACAACTCTTCAGCAGTCCAAAGTTTACTAAACAAGAGCACTGCAGATTCAAAGGCAGCATCACAACAAGCAGCACAAAATCTTGCTGACGCATTGTCTGCTGCTAGTGTGACTGCAAAGCAAAATGCCGATAGTTTAGTTAAATCAATTACTGATGCTAACAACGCAGCAATTGCCGCACTTCAACAAAAGAGTGAAGCAGATTCAAAGGCAGCTGCTGACAGTGCAACTGCAGCAATAAACAGAGCAGTTCAATCTGCAATTGATGATGCTAACGCTAAATCAACAGCAACATCAATTGCCAACTCACAAGCAGTTGATCAATTGAAGGCTAAGTACCAATCAGACTCAATGCAAGCATCTAACGATGCCCAATCAGCAATGAGTAGTGCGGTTAAGTCAGCCCAAGATTCAGCTAACTCTTTAGCTCAATCTGTTGCTCAACAAAATCAAGATGAGATCAATAATCTACAATCAAAGGCTAAGCAAGATGCAATTAACGCATCTAACAGCGCGGATGCAGCAATTTCACAAGCTGCTGATAACGCTAAATCATTAGCTGAAAGCAAGGCTGCCGAAGATTCAAAAGCCGTTTCTTTAGCTAATGCACAAAAGATTAACGATCTTCAAACTCAATACAACAGCAGCATGCAATCAGCTCAAAATTCAGCTGCCGAAGCAATGAACAGTGCGGTTAAGTCAGCCCAAGACTCAGCCAATTTACTTGCACAATCAGTTGCACAACAAAACCAAAACGCAATCGATAGCTTACAATCAAAGGCAAAACAAGATTCAATCAATGCATCTAATAGTGCTCAATCAGCAATCGCTCAAGCTGTTCAACAAGCCCAAAGCGATGCTCAAGCAAAGGCTGATGCAGATTCAAAGGCCGTTTCTTTAGCGAACTCACAAGCCATTGTTGATTTACAAAGCAAGGCCCAAGACGACCTAAACAACGCTTCGCAACAAGCAAATAGCGCAATGAGAAGTGCTATCAAGTCAGCCCAAGACTCAGCAAGTATTGAAGCCACACAACTATCTTCAGCTAACGCTAAAGCAATTGAAGATCTAACAAACAAATCAATTGCTGACTCAAAGGCCGCAGCTCAAAAGGCTCAAGACGACATGAATTCTGCTGTTGCCTCAGCGATTTCATCAGCGCAAAATGATGCTGATTCAAAGATTGCTTCATTATCTGCTGAAAATAGTAAGGCAATTGATGCCATCAACGCTCAAAAGAGTCACGAATTGAATCAAGCCCAAAGCAGTGCTACCACTGCAATTAGTGACGCTGTTTCAAAGGCATCAAGTGAAGCATCTAGTCAAGCTTCAACAGAATTCTCTGCTCAAAGTAGTGCCAACTCTGTTGCTATTGATGACTTAAACAAGAAGAAAGAACAAGACCTATCAAGTGCAGCCGACAGTGCGCAAGCAGCAATTTCCAGTGCGGTTAAGTCAGCTCAAGACATTGCATCTCAACAAGCTGCTCAACAAATTCAATCAATTGCCGATTCAAACGCTAAAGCAATTAGTTCATTGAACCAAAAGGCAATTGATGATTCAAATGCTGCCGTTTCACTAATGAACTCAACTGTGAACGCTGCTGTATCACAAGCTAAGAGCCAAGCTGAATCAATTGCAGCTGCACAATCAACTGCGACTTCAATTGCCAACTCCAAGGCAATCGACGATTTGATTGCTAAGTCACAATCTGATTCTTCAGCTGCCTCAGTAAATGCTGAAAATGACAAGAACAGTGCCGTATCATCAGCACAACAAGTTCTAAATGATTCATATCAAGCACAAATTAATACTTTGAACACTGACTATGACAAGATTATTAATGAATTGCGCAATGAAATTAGCAAGGCTAACCAATCACTTGCTAACTTGGAATCAAGTGCAAGCGCGCAAAATAGTTTGAATTCATCAGCAATCACCAGTCTATCTTCAGCTAGTTCAGCTGCTTCTAGTCAAGCTACTTACGATAGTTCTGTTGCGGCTAGTTCCTATGGATCAGTTGTTGCCTCATATGAAGCTGTCATTAACAGTCTAGAAGCTGATAAGAACACTGCTTCTAACGAGGTAACTAAGTACCAACAACAACTAAGCAGCATGCAAAATGATTTCAATACAACCATCTCATTAGCACAAAGTGCTGCCGAAGAAGCCGCAAGACAATCTTCAGCTGCAATTTCAGATGCCGCTTCAACAGCTGCTTCAATTGCCGCACAGCAATCAAAGAACTCATATGAACAAAGTGTTGCTGCTGATAACGCTAGAAGTTCAGCAATTGCTGAAAGACAAAGAATTGCCAACTCATACAGTGATTACATCAGTACCCTACAAAAGGAATCACAAGCTAGTTCTTCCGCAGCGCAAGCTAAGATTGATAGTGCTACCTCTCAAATGAACAGCTACTCAAGCAAGATTACTAGCTTGATGGCTGACAGTTTGGCTGCTGCACTTAAGAATAGTTTAGCGATTACCGAAGCCAATGATAAGGCTGACAGTATTGCTAGTTCATATGCAAAAGAAGTAACTGATCTAAATACCAAGTACGCACAAGATTCTCAAAATGCTGCAACCAGCATCAGTGCGCTTCAAAGTTACGCTAGCAGCTTATCTTCTGCTAATGCCAACTCAATTAGTTCATTGAACAGTTCTTATGCTACTAAGCAAAATCAACTGGCGCAATCATATGAAGCAGCGCAAGCAGACGCAGTTAAGAAAGCTGTCGATGCCGCTAATAGTTTAGCAGCGCAACAATCAACAGCTGCTTCAATTGCGAACTCACAAGCTTTGGATGCTGCTAGAAGCAAAGCAACCACTGATAGTCAAAACGCTGCATCATCAGCCCAAGCGGCTATTCAAAAGGCTGTCGACGATGCAATTGCCCAAGCCCAATCCGTAGCTGCTGCACAATCTAGTGCAACATCAACTGCGAACTCACAAGCATTATCTGCAGCAATCTCAAAGGCTAATGCTGATAGTTTACAAGCATCATCACTTGCTAAGTCCATCATGGATTCAGCAATCGCTTCAGCTCAAAAATCTGTGCAAGATTCAGCCAACTCAGTTTTTGCTAACCAATCATCAGCTAACTCACAATCATTGTCTGATGCCAAATCAAAGGCCGCAGCAGACAGTATTGCAGCTTCAAACTATGCTGATTCATTGATGAGTCAAGCAATTGCTTCAGCCCAATCAGCTGCCAAATTGGTAACCGATGCGCAAATTAAGCAAATTGAAGACTCATACGCAAAGATGCTAAACGAACAAGCTGATCAATACCAAGAAAGCCTAGCTGAAGCTAGTCAAGCAGCTGTTTCAGAAAGAGAAAGTGCGGTATCATCAGCTCAATCAGTTGCTAGAAGTATTGCAGAACAACAATCAATTGCGGTTGCTGCTGAGAACTCACAAGCATTGGTTGATGCCCAAATCAAGGCTAAACAAGATAGTTTGATGGCTGATAGTCTATACAACATCAAGCTAAGTGCTGCTAGTATTGCTGCTCAACAATCAATTACAGCAGCATTGAACAGTCAATCAGCTGCTAACTCAGTAGCATTGAGTTCTGCTCAACAAAAGGCAATTGACGACAGTTCAGCTGCATCAAGCCGTGCCGAATCCGTTAAGAATTCAGCATTGGATTCAGCTAGACAATCAGCACAAGATTCAGCCAACTCTTTGGTTTCTTCACTAAACAGTGCTAACCAAGCTGTTATCTCAGCCGCTCAACAAAAGGCGCAACAAGATAGCTTGGCTGCGCTAGAAAGTGCCCAAAGTGCTATCGATGCTGCTCGTGAAGCACAAAGAAGTATCGCTGCATCACAAATTGCTTCACTACAAGCTAAGTATGAAGATGAATTGAGCTCAGCAAGACAACAATCAACTGCTAACAGTATCGCAGCTCAAAAGAAGGCAGAAAGCGATATCGCTGACGCCGTTTCTGCTGCGAAGAGTCTAACTTCATCACAATCTCAAGTAACAATTGATTCAATCAATGCTGCCAACTCACAAGCGCTAAGTTCAGCTAATGCTAAGTCAGTAGCTGACAGTATCGCAGCATCTAACAGTGCTCAAGATGCTATTTCAGCAGCCAAATCATTGGCAGAAAGCATTGCTAACTCAAACATTGCTTCATTGAATACTGCCAACTCACAAGCATTGAGCGATGCCCAACAAAAGGCATACAACGACAGCGTTTACGCTTCAAATAATGCCGATTCAATTCGTAGTTCAGCAGTTTCAGCAGCAAAATCAGCTGCCGAAAGTCTAGCTAGTTCACAATCAACAGCTACTTCAATTGCGAACTCACTAGCACTATCAAGTGCTAACTCAAAGGCTAAGGCAGACAGTGAAGCCGCTTCATCAGTTGCTCAATCCGTAATGGATTCAACAATTAACTCAGCTTCAAGTCATGCTGCTAGCGTTGCGAAGTCAATCGCTGATTCCTACGCTGACTCATATGCAAAACAAGTGCAATCATTGAATGATCAAACTTCATCTCAATCATCAGCTGCTAGTCAAGCAATTGAAGATGTGAGAAACACTATGAACAGTTCAGCACAAGCTCAACTAGATAGTTTGGCTCAATCAAATGCCTCAGCTCAACAAGCTATCAAGAGCCACTACGATAGCCTAGTTGAAAATGAACGTAGTAAGGCTCAATCAGCAATCGACAGTGCTGCATCAAGTGCAGCCAGCGTTGCCAAGAGCATTGCTGACAATGACATGAACGCCCAAAAGGCATCATTGGAAAGTCAATACTACGCTTCATCAAATGCAGCTAACTCAACATTTGCTAGTCAAATGGCATCATTGAGTTCACAAGTGGAAAGCGATAAGCAATCAGCAATCGCTCAAGCTAACTCACAAGCAGACAGTATGATGGCAGAAAAGAGAGCTGAATACTCAAGTGCAGTTGCTTCATTGAACGCACAAAGAGATGCCGAATTAAGCTCTCAAGCTAAAGCCAACCAAGAAGCAATGAGTAGCGCACAAAGCGTTGCAGCTAGTCAAGCTGACTCACAAGCTCAAGTAATTAGAGATTCAATTGCCAACAAGTATGAAAATGCAATTAGCATTATCAAGGCGCAACAAGAAGCAATGTCTATTGCTGCCATGAATAATGAAGAATCAAAACTAAGCAGCCAAGCTGCTTCATTGAATGCCCAATATCAAGCTCAATTGGCAGAAGTAACCAAGTCATTAAATGATAAGAATGCAGGTAACGAAGCGTTGATTAATCAATACAAAGCACAAATTGATCAACTAAATGCTCAATTGAATGATGTGAAGGCCAACAACAGTAAGTACTACTCAACTAACGAACCTTCAAACGAATACATCGTATCCGCTCACAAGGGTGTTTGGGTATACGGTAGTACAGAATTCGGTAAGCACGAACGCAAACGTTTCATGCGCTATGGTTCCGAATTCAAGGTTGAAAAGGTAGTTGAATACAATGGAATCACTAGACTATATCTAGGTAATGGTGAATACGTCACTTCCAACAAGAAGTACGTTGCGCTAAGAAATGATTTCGATAACGTTCCTAAGTATGTTTACAATCTAAGCGAAGATAGAAAACATTCTTCTGTTCGCAAGGTCTCAGGATACAGATATGTACACGGTCGTTTACAATTGAAGATCCATGGCCACTTCGTGGATAGTTCCGATTACACAGATGGTTATTACGCCGTTGAACCACAAAACAACGACAGATACTATCGCGTAATTAGACACCAAGGAATTGTTATTTACAACAGTCCAGTTTTTGCCAAGAAGCATGCCGTTGGAAAGATTAGTTCTAACAGCAGAATAAAGGTCGAAAAAGTTGTTCATTACAAGGGCATCACCAGACTATACATTGGTAAAGGTAGATACATTACTGCTAACAAGACCTGGGTTAACAAAGAATAATAAAAAAGCTCCTATCGAGTAGATAGGGGCTTTTTTTATTTGGCTTAGATGATTTCAAATAATTGATTCCATTGTTTCATGACATTGTCAGCACTGAACTTATCAGCTTTTTCAATGGCGTGTTCACTTTGTTGCTTGTGCTTTTCATCGTTAGCTAGGATATCGATGACTTTGCTAGCAAACTTACCTAGGTCACCTGATTCAACTAGTGCTCCGTTCTTATCGTTGTCGATAATTTCATTTGGACCATAGTTAACGTCGTAGGCAACTTCAGGAATTCCGTAAGATAAACCTTCGATAAGTGCCATGCTTAATCCTTCACCCTTGGATGATTGGACTAGGACACGGGTCTTTTCTAAGACGTTTTGCTTATCTTGACCGGTCTTGTAATCGATCATTGAAACGTTGTCGGCAACGTCTAGTTGTTTGATGATTTCGTCTAATTCATTCTTGAATTGAGCGGATTCGAAGTATCCCATCATGGTTAAGTGGACATCTGGGATGGTTTGCTTAACGGCAGGGATGATAGAGATTAATTCGGCAACGTTCTTGTCTCTAAATACACGACCCATGTAGGTGATTTCATGATTGGTTACGTCTGAAGTAGGCTTGTGCATTTCAAAGATGGCAGTATCAAAGATGTTGTAAAAGTTCATCTTTGGATAGCGTTTTTCTAAGTCCTTCTTTTGTGCTTCAGTAGGGGTGATGACGCCCTCGTAAGTGTTTTGGTATTTATCAAATAGTGGGGTTAAATTGTCGAACAGCTTTGCCTTAGGATTACCAGCTTGTGCTGGATCTTCGGTATGTTCGTTATGCATGATTTGGTACTTATGCTTGGTAGCTTTTACTTCTCCCACGGCAACAGTCAATGAAGGACGGTCATTGATAATGACAGTGTCCTTATCTGAGATTTCGTTTATGAAAAAAGTGTATAGTTCATCTTCGGTGTTGAAACGAAGAGTCTTACCCTTGTAGTTTAATAGCTTGTACATAGTAGGCATTAGTTGATCACCAATGTTCATGTGGGTGATTTCCATGACCGGATCACCAGCCTTGTTTAAGACTAGTTCGTGTCCGATGTTGCCATCTGGATGCATGTAGATGGTCTTTGATTTGAAACCACGGTAGTCAAAGACGTCTCGACTGGAGACATTACCGAAGTTATCGTAGTAATCGACGTTTCCAATTTCACCAACAGTAAGTGGGAAGATGGAAACCTTGGCCACGCGTTGACCTAATTTTTCAATGTATGACTTGTTGTTGTCGACACCGTTAATCTTGTATTCATGCTTGTCGACTAGGTTAGAGTATCTTAGGTACTCATGGTGCTTCTTAGGACCCATTTCACCTTGGAAGTAGTCGTACATGTTAATGATATCGTCATCTGCGATACCGTATTTTTGAATTTCTTGATGCAACGAAGGGTTGTAATTTCTGGTAACAATCTTGGCATCAACGTTATTTTGTTTAAACAGTTTGATTCGGTTCATGGCTGAAAATTCAGTTCCCGAATTGAATGTAAAAATGTTTTCATTCACGAATAAAAATTTCTTGCTCATGATTATGCCTCCTCAGTGTGTTCCATATCACTTAGACCCTTTTTGATGTCGAAGTGGTATGTCTTTAGTTTGTCTTGCCAAGTCTTCTTAGCAGAATCGATTAGTTGTTTCCAATCTGCCCAAACGCTGTCTTCTGAGAAACGGTTTGATAATTCATAAGCTTGATCTGACATCTTTTGTAATAATTCGTCGTCTGTAAACAGTTTGACCATTCTATCGGATAGGGCCTTGGTGTCGTCGTAATCAACGACGTAACCATTTTCGTTATCGACGATTAATTCGTTTGGACCGTAATTGGTATCAAAGGTTACACCAACATCACCTTGAGCTTGAGCTTCCATTAGAGCAAGGTTGAAACCTTCCATGACAGAGGCTAGGGCGTATAGTTGGGCGTTTCTTTGCACTCCAGTAACGTCATTGGTGTAGCTGTGTAGATGAACAGCATCCTTTAAATCGTATTCGTCTAATGAGGCGTTAATACGCTTCATTGCGATATCGTCGTTGGAGTGGTCAACATATCCGTAGACATCCATGTTGATGTCAGGGACTTCCTTTTTGGCCATTCCCATAGCGTCGATAATCTTGTTGATTTGTTTTTCAGGAGCAACTCTGGCAGTTACGACGATACTGTGTTTCTTACGATCCTTCATTGGAATGCGTTGACCTTGTAGGTCTTCGTTTTTAATCACACCAACGGGGATGGTGAACATATCAACTGCTGGGTCGAAACGACGTTTAACGTCTTTAGTTTGTTTTTCAGTAGCAGAAACAATTGCGTCGTATCTGTTAGCATCGGTTAGTGAGTATTCGTAGTTGTTGTTCATGATTGAAGTATCTGGTTCTTGAGCGTCACCGGCATGTGAGTTATGTAGATGCAAGACGGTGTAGGTAGGAGAACTCAAGTTTTCTAGAATTTCTTCGAAGTAATCAGAACGATCCATTACGTAGATGTTTGGATGGTCTTGGTCCATGAATTCAACGTTGACTTCTTCTAAGAATTCTTGAAGTAATCCCACAATGTTGTTGTGAGTACGAACAGTGCCGTTTTCATCGATGGTCTTAAAACCAGATTTTTCCATTTTACCTTGGGCGTTTAATCTGAAGTAGTCTTCGATAGCTGGACGACCTTCAGGAGTGTACCAAGTTTCAGTCGCAATCTTGTTGTCAGGAGTATACCATTGAGCCATTGATAGAAAACCGCGGTAGTCGTAGAAATCAACACGGTAAAGGTTGGCAAATCCATCGAATAGTTCGACAGACTTAACGATTTGATCGTTGGTAACTTCCTTATCAAATAGGTTGATACGAGCGACGATTTGGTTCTTGCTGTAGACAATCACACGGTTGTGATCTTTTTCGTCTTCGTATCTTAGATTAGAGACGCCAAAATTAATGTCTTTTGGACGGATTGTCTTTTTTTGTACGTCGGTAGCTTTTTGGAAATAATCGAAAATGCTTAGGATATATTTATCCGCAATTCCGTTATTGTTTAAATGGAAGTGTAGTAGTGGGTTCCATTCACGAAAGACTAGGCGGTAGTCTTCGTCGAATTTTTCGAATAGTTTTGCGCGTTTTAACTGGGCGTGTTCAATCCCGGAGTTTTTTGCATTAAAGCTAGAATTTAAGAAAAAATTCATATCGGATACTCCTTTTTATGTAGTTACAATTATTATAACGCAGTGAGAGTTAAATTGGAGTAAAGAAAATCTTAAGAAAGATTTTTACATGATTTTTTAACAAAAGTCTAAATTAGTTTTACAATAAATAATGAAGTATTATTGGGAGGATAATTATGACAGAAAGACAATTAATTCAACAAATTCTAAACACAGTGGATGTGGAATACAATTTCGTCAACGTTGACTCAGATAATTCCGCTTACGACATTAAGGCGTTCCAACAAAAAGAAGATCGCCGTCCACTAAAGAATGTGAATGATGAATTAAAGAAATACTTCAAAGAAGCTGGCTTTAATTACACCGAACACATTGGTGACGATTTAGACTTAAAGATTAGCAAATAATACTAATAACAAATCTAAAATAAAAAGACTCAAGATATTATCTTGAGTCTTTTCTTTTAAAGTGTTGGTCCTTGATGATTGATTTCATCAGGGGTCATGTCAGTTAGTTCACAGTCAATGCGATGTTGTTTTAAAACATTTTGAGAATCAACATCAATTGGTTTGAATCCTTTGTTCACTAGGCGTTTGATGTACATAGTGTTGTAACCCAATCCCCAGATAACAGCACCTACAAAGTAGGTAATGTTTGCGGCATTGCTTGGGTCAACGTTTAGTACAAGTTGTAAGAACATGTGAGTCGCCATGTAGATACAAGCATCAACACCGACGATACATGCAGTGTTGTAGTAGTCAGAACGTAAGATGGAAGGAATCCAATGTAACAAGAATGATAGAATTGAAAATCCAAAACGACCAAACTTGATGCGATCATCGCGCTTAATCATGAAGACGAAGTTTTGCTTGAAATCTGGTGGTTTAGGGAAGTTATCCATTTGAATACCTACTTTCTATCGATTATTTTCTAGTAAATTTAACGACCGCTTCACAACGTGGTGTTTGTGGCATCATGTCGATTGGTTGAATGAAGTCCACCTTGTACTTACGAGTTAGTTGGACTAAATCAGCAGCCATGGTTGAAGGGTTACATGATACATATACGAATTTTTCTGGCGCACTCTTTAAAATAGCGTCAATTAATTTATCGTCTAGACCAGTACGTGGTGGATCAACGATGATGGCGTCCGGTTTGAAACCTTCTTCTAACCATTCTGGAAGGAGGTCTTCAGCCTTACCAACTTCGTAGTATGCATTTCTAATCTTGTTGATGATAGCATTGTGGTTAGCATCTTCAACTGCTTCTGGAATAATATCCATTCCACGAATTTCTTCGGCGTGTTTAGCTAAAGGTAAACCGATGGTACCAACACCGGAGTAAGCATCAACGATTTTTTCGTTTCCGGTAAGTTCAAGTGCTGAGATGGCAACTTCGTATAGACGAGGAAGCATAATTGAATTCAATTGTAGGAAAGCACGAGCTGATAGTTCGAAGCTTAGTCCCTTAATCTTTTCAACGATGGTATCCTTACCAGCTAAGTGCACTGTCTTGTCACCCCAGATAAGAGGGGAGTCACCAGGATTGATGTTTTGCATAACGGAAGTTACTTCTGGTAATTCCATCATGATCTTCTTTAGCATGAAACCTTTTTTAACGAACTTAGGAGTGTTGGTAACAAAGACCACTTGAACGTCGTCGGTGTTTAATGCGGCACGGACGATGACAGTCTTTACGATTCCGGAATTGTTTGATTCGTCAAAAACAGGAATTTCTAGTTCTTGGATGAATTCGACAATCTTTCTCATTACCTTCATGGTAGCAGGGTATTGAACTGAACATTCTGGAAGGTCGACTAAGTCGTGAGTTCCTTCTTTGAATAGTCCGGCGATGACCTTGCCATCCTTCATACGAACTGGGAATTGAGCCTTATTACGGTATTCGTATGGATCTTCCATTCCCATAGTAGAACGGATTTTGAAGTTCTTGTAACCTTGTGGTTGGAACTTTTCCAGTGCTTGTTTGATTAGATCACGTTTGAAACGAAGTTGTGCGGGATATGATAGTGATTCAAGTTCGAATCCACCAACACTGCCGGCATAACTATCACGAGGTTCAACACGGTCTTCGGATACACGGTTAATCTTGACGGCTTTTGCTTTGATGTAATTAGGGTAGACCTTAGTTACTTCAGCGACGACTTTTTCATCGGTAAAGGCACCGGTAACAAACACAAGCTTGTGTTCGTAAAATCCAATTCCTTCACCGTTAATGCCCATTCTTTTGATGGTCATTTTAAATTGTTGGCCAACTTCGACTTCAACGTCGTTATAGTTGGAACGATTATTGCGATTTTGGTATGCCATTAAAAACGTCCTTTTCATTTATACAATATTAATTTACATTATATCATGTTAAAAATGTTTTTAAATTATCAGTGTATCATTTAGCGATTATTTTATTGCAAAACGGTGTCCAAAGCGTTTAAATAGATACAGTAATTAAATTTGAGAGGGGCGACTTTTGACATGAAAAAGCTAAGAAATCTATTCTTACTTTTGACAATCATTGCAATGTTAGTTTCGTTACCTTCAATTGACTTTGGAATTAAGGTATCCGCAGATGCCAATAGTAGTTCCAACATCATCGATGATAAGGATCCAGAAGCTATCGATGGTGATGCAACAAAGCCAAACGAGGGGACACAAAAGTCTGGTGATCAGTTCAACGATAACAAGACCATCAGTGATTCTATCAACACCGATGGAATTGCAACTACCACCAGCGATAATGCTTATGTCGATAACAACACTAAATACCATATTATCGATACTAAGCTACCTAATATTACGCCAACATGGGGTAACTACACCCGTGTTCGTGACATGGATGTGCCAAGTAATTACACATCAATTGATTCAATTAACACCGGTTCAACAACCTTTAAGACTAAGTGGTTCCTACCTGAAGGATTCCACGTTAGTCCAGAAGAACACGGAAACTACCAAGGTGGAATCATTGCTAACAACAGTATCTACTTTGTAGAATCTGCCGGAACCAACACTAACAAGGGTGCAATTGTAAAGATTGGCCTAGATTCCTTAGATAAGCTAGGGATTGATGATAGTACCCAACAAAACATCTTAGCCAAGGTCTGTAACTTCTTTAACAGAAACTCTGTTTACGGCAGCGACCACAGTAAGAATTTGTCTGACTTCATCGTTGATACTGATGTCTACAGAAAAGATAACGATAATATTCAACAAAAGATTACCGACATGAAAAATGAAATTGCTGCTGCTAACTTGAATATCAAGAATAATCAACAGACCTTTAACAACGCTACTAAACTAGCTAAGAACCAGTTAACTAAAACAGTCAAGGCTAATCGTAAGACGGTTAAATCTAATCGTAAGGCAATTAAGGTTAACCGTAAGGCAGCAAAGAAACTAAATAAGAGTCTAAAAAAGGCTTTAAAAAAGAGACATACAAAAGCTAAGATAATTAAAAAGCTTAAGAAGCAAATTGCTAAAATTAACAAATCGATTACTAAACTTAACAAGCAAAATACTAAACTTAACAATGCATACAAGAAGTTAAATGCGCAAAAGAATAATATGCAAAAGCTTACGCCAAAGGCATTTAAGACTTACAACAGTGTTAAGCAAGCTCAAGGGAAATTAATCGATAAAGATAATAAGGAGATTGATGCTTTCAACGCCAAGATTGATCATAACAACCGTGAAATTGATAGCATTAGTCAACGTAATGACTTGTTTAGCAAGTACTTTGACTTATCCAAACTACTAACAATCAGTCCAGTTACCAATATTGGTCACGGTCAAACATTGTCATACAACCCAAGTAACAACCACGTTTACTTGGCTCAAGATGATAAGTTAGGGGTCGTTGGAGATGACTTCTACAACCAAGTAACTGAAATGGATGCAGAAACCATGAACCCAGTTCACGTTTACCGTTTCAAACTAAACAACAAGGGTCATTACTACGCTGTCCATACTTTGACATTCGATAACGATGGTAATGCATACTTTGGTGTTCGTGGTGGTCCTAAGAAGATGAAGGGTACCTACACATTATTCCATGGAACAATGAACGAAAATGGTATTCAATTCACTCCGGTCAAAGGATTAATCAAGTGGCCAGGAAGCTTTAACCAACAGGTCACCTACAACCGCAACAACAATCGTCTATACCTACTATCAAACGATATGATTATTTCCATTCCGGTAGATGAAGTCAGAAATGACAACATCCAACCACAAGATGTTCACTACACTACCTTTGGTACCAACCGTGAATTCGAAAGTCTATCATTCGATAGCAGTGGTTACGGTTATCTAGTCGTACTTTGGAGATCCGAAGTATTGAAGTCAACCACACCAATCGATTAATAAAAAAAGCAACCACACAAGGAACTGAAGTTATAATATTGAACAGATAAATAAAAGCACTTTCGATAAAATGATTATTTTTATTTGATAAAATAACATAATTCGGAGGTGT
>NZ_JXDF01000009.1 GCF_001308195.1 Apilactobacillus kunkeei
AATCCCCTGTAGAATACAGAAAATCAGTTGCCCAATTAAAGAGTTAGAAAGCTGCTTTTATTTATTTGTTCAAAATAATAGTTGCAGTTCCCAATGTGGCTGCTTTTTTATTATGGATTATTAGTAAGAATATTAATTACGTAGAAGATGATGATACCGATGATTAGTGGTTTGTTGGTAAAAAAGAATTTGGAAATTCCTGATAACCATGATTGGAAATAATTGTTTCGATCAATGTGATTAATGATATTGTTGACTACCATTGTGAATTCAAATGCTAACCAGATATATAGCAAGCCGACTAATAGGTTAAGAGAAGCTGACCAGTATAGTCCAGCTAATACTCCTAGAATTGTTGAAGCTAAATGAGTAGATGCGGATAGTAAATAAAAAGTGTAGACAATGATGGTCACGATTTTATTTGTAAACAGTGAAGCGATGGTGTAGTAGAGAAAGAACATAACGATTGGTAGTAGACCGTGGTAAAGAGACGCTAGGTTAAATGATATTCTTTCGTCTAATAGGATTGGAAATATGTAAGTGTTAAAGAATGTGAAAAGGACCAAAATTACGCCACCGTAAATTAGAATGCTCTTTTTGAATGCTTGGTTATTCATTAAACTTGCTCCTCGTTGACTTATTTTTGATAATTATAATACAAAGGATTTCTTAATCAATACAATCATAAATAAAAATGTTATGATTTGATTAATTAATCTAAATGATTTTTAGGCGCTAAATTCATGAAGGAAAGGGGATGCTTGAATGCATTTAGAACCACTAAGTTGGAACGACATCTTCGAGCTAGCAAGTGCGATTGGAACATTTATCACCGCATACATTGCGTTGTATTTGAATCGCCGCCAGCCCCCAATGAGAATCAGAGTCGATCGTTCATCCGTTAATGGTCAGGGAGTCTTCATCTACTTCTTGGATGAAAAGTTAAACACTAGTGGCTTTATTAAGTTAAACCGCATCTATATGACACTACATGGTGAGGAGTTGGCTCACAGTGTGAACTTGGATTTGTTTAGGGAAGGATTAACGAGGTGGCGTCCGATTTCCAACGACTATATCGTTACAATTTCAATCAAACGTAGCAGTGATGACGAACAATTGAACCGTATCATTGCCGAGGCCTTCTCGATTGCCAAACACGAACATGATGACATTTCCCACAACGATATCTCAAAAAAGGATTTCCAACTGGGATTCGAATTTATGGTTAACGATCCGAGGGTCCATTTGAATCCGGTTGAGTTTAACTTGAAGAAGCTAGAAGAATCTAGCGTAATCGATATGAATAAAATTAAGGAATTTATGCACTAAAAAATGCATGTAGATAAAAATTATCTGCATGCATTTTTTTATTTGTTCAAAATCATTTTAATGTGTGGAGTTTGGTGGAACTCGTATACATCACCAACTGATTTGAAACCAAACTTGGCATAAAAGCCTTCTTTATCATCTTGTGAATCGATTTCAACTCTTGGATGATCGAAGTGTTCGTCGATTTCCTTTAATACACGTTCAATTAATTGCTTGCCCAATCCTTTGCCACGAGCGGCAGGGGTGGTAAGTACTCTGCCAAATGAAGTGTGGTCTTCCCCATGAAAGACCCTGGCATAGGCTAGTAGTTGCCCATCTTCTTCAGCCCAGATATGTAGTGCTTTTTTGTCGACATCATCGACTTCTTGGTAAGGACGTTTTTGTTCCACCACAAAGGTTTGAACACGAGCAAAGTAGATGGCCCATAGTTCATCACGTGTGATTTCATCAAATGTTTTTACTTTCCATTCCATGACACAACCTCCTAGATTGATTATTTTTATTCTACTATTTTTTATATTGAAAGTGTAAGATTTTGCAGTTTTATGCCAAAAAAGGCGCGGTGTTATTTTTGCGAATCGATGCTATTTTTTTAATCGTTCAAGGGCCCTTGATCAATACGCAAAAGGATTGATTAAGATGAATAATTTAGATGCCGGTTTTGATTTCTTAATGAAAGAAAACCATGTAGGCATTGTCTATGGAGTGTTAAAACGATTATACATTAGAGTTGATAACCCACAATTTGATGACCTAAAGCAGGAGGGCTTTATCCACCTGGCAACAAAATACAGTCAATATAATGACGAACTAGATGACAATCGGGTTTGCGGCTACCTATTTCAGGCGGTCTATTGGCACCTGCTAGATATTTTAAGAAAGCAGCAACGTACCAACGATCACGTTATTAATGTCGAATCTGAAGTAGATGGTGATGGCTTTTCACCACATGATGAGATTGACGGCATTGATTTGTTGAACCAACTTTGGCTGCACTGTACCACTAACCAAAGAAAGTTTTTATGCTGTGCCTATAACGAATCGATGACCGTTACCGATATTGCCAGAAAGTATCACGTTAGTCGAAAGACGGTCTATCAATGGAAGAAGGGCGTCCAAGAAGAATTTTACAAATTGGGGTAACACTTTTTTAGGTCGGCACGTTATTAATAGTGTAAGGGTTGGCGCTAATCACTTATGAAAATTGGAAAAAGAGGTAAATCACAATGGAAAAGAAATGGAACAAGTCAAAGATTACAGTTAATACTTTAGGAAGCGACAAGGTTATGAGAAAACGTAACATTGCCAACGCAATTCAAGAAGTATCACCTGAACAAATGGCTCAACTAACCGCAATTGTTGCCGAATTAACCGGTGGTAAAGTCGATGGAGTAACACTAGTACAAGAAAGTAACTACTTGGGCTAATTTTAATTGGAGGACAAATTAATGAAAAAACTAGAATTAACATTTAAGAGCGAAAACGGTAAGAACAAGAACTTAGGTTTTAACTATGTAGAAGGTGATCTAAGTGCTGATAAGGTAATGCCAGCCATGCAACGCCTATCAGAATTAAACCTATTCCGTGACAAGGACGGTAGCTTATACCAAGAACCAGTGGCAGCTAAAATCATTGATACCACAAATCAAGTTTTATTCGACAAACGAATCAAGACTGACAATTCTGCTAAGTAATAAAAAAAGTCGTGTTGCATTATGCAACACGGCTTTTTATTTTAGGTATCCATCTGGATAATTTGATTCGATAAATTCACGAATGCATGACACCATCTTTTGTGCAGCAGGCGTCTTCATTTGAACTGAGTTCATTACCATAAAGATTGAACGGTAGAAATCATCATCAAATGGGTATAGTGAAACGTCACCGTTAATTCTTTGGAACGCTAACTTAGGTAGAATTCCCATACCAAGACCTGATTCAACCATTGCAATGATTGATTGGTCATCGATACTGAATTGAATTGAGTTAGGAGCAACGTTGTATTGATCTAACACTGCTTTGGTATCACCATCGTAATCTGATTTTTGTAGAATGAAGTGTTGGTTTTCAACATCCTTTTTGGTAATTGACTTACCATTAGCTGGAACGAAGTCCTTAGGGGTAATGCAGTAAATCTTGTCCTTTACCAATAGGGCCTTTACTAATCTTTCATTGATTGGCTGACATGTGAAACCAAGGTCGATTTTACCTTGGCGCGCCTGGAGGGTGATGTCGTTAAAGTCACTTTGAATCAGCTCAACTTTGACGTTGGGAAATTGACTATGAAAGTTATGTATAATCGTTGGCAACCAGTTGATGCAGACACTACTAAAAGCACCTAGTCTAACTGTTCCAGAAGTTAGTCCTTTGATTTTATTGGCTTCTTGTTGAAGACGTTCTTCATTATTTAAGATATCTTGAATAATTGGAAGAACATCCTTACCATCTTCGGTTAACTTAACTCCTGATCTATCACGGATAAGTAGTGAGAAACCAAGTTGTTTTTCTAGTTTATCGATTGAATGAGAAATTGCAGAAGGTGTTACTTCTAACTTTTGAGCTGCGTGGTGAAAACTCTCTTCGCTAACTACGGTTACAAAAGCTTGGTATGAAAAAGAAATCATGTACATCATCCTCTCGTCTACAATAAAAAACTTATTGTTTTAGATTATATATGTTTTTGTCAAAATATGTAACAACCATTTGAAAAAAATTATGTAAACTATCGAAATAAATTCGAATAGAATAAAAGACGCTATCAAAATGATAGCGTCTTTTTTATTATGGATACCAAAAACCAAACGCTTCTTGTGACCAACGATGATATCTGCGAGCATCCATGTTATTTACGCATTTGATAATATATTCCAGCGGCTTCGGCCGTGAACTGGTAATGATTGCTAGCATGTAGTGCATATCATTGGCACAGTAGATTTTATCTAGTGCCTTATTGCAGGGGTAATAATGTTTATCTCCGACATATTTGATAAGCTTATTTTGGATTTTTTGACGTAGCTTGCGACGGAGATGCTGATTGGCCTGCTCGAACTTGGCATCCAATTTTAGTCCTCTATATAACTGACGCAAATAAATTCCTCCTTTCAAATATCTATATAAGATAGTAGAAGAGTTCGTAGCTCAAATAGCGAAGGAGACGATATCAGTCTCTTTGCATGATATCAATCAATACGTTTAATAGGTCTGAATTATTACGATATTTATCAGTTAGGATTAGTAGGTAGTTAACAACCTCGAAGTTATTTTGTTTACTAAGAAGTTGTTCAAACTGTGGGTATTTTTCATCGTCGCCGAATTTTTTAGCGATAATTTGCTTTAGATAACTAGCAAAATAGTTCCGTAATCTAAGTTGTGCCAAAAGGTGTGTACTTGGATTGTTCGAACTAAATGTTTCTGTCATTGGCAATACCTCCACTAATCTTTTTACTTTACTTTAATATTTTTTGGATTAAATGTCTAAAGTATGGCACTGATTTTAAAATTATTTAATAAAACACGACAATTTATTAATGAAATAGTTAAAAAGTTAAAATGTGTTATAATCTAGATTATAAAATTATTGGAGGAATCAAAATGCAATCATTTTTAAAGAAGACAGTCTATGCTGGACTAACTCTTTTTGCATTAGGTTCATTAGCAGCAGTTAACACAACCACTGCTAATGCCAAGAAACACGTCACTACTAAACGTGTTGCCAAAAAGGTAAAAACAGGGAAGCACACAAAAAAACAAACTAAAGTAACTGTCACATACTACAAAGTTCATTTCGCAGAAAATGCTGCATATGCTAAATCAAACGGGGTCGTTAGTATCATGAACAAACCCGGTAAACTGGGTAATGCTAAGGTTGTTGCCGATAAAGCAACAATGCGTCGTTTAGCAAAATCGAAACTACCTGAAAACGTATTCTATGTATATGGAATGGCTAAGACTAACACCGGTCTATACTACGCTCACGTTGTCACTTTAGGTGGTAAGTACCGTGGTTGGATCTACGTTGGTAGAAATGACTTCCAATATAACCTAGATAGCATTACTAAAAACACTGGAATTTCAGCTACAAAAACATTAAAATACGGTGCAAACCCAAGCAACGTAAACGTTAAAATTCTAGACAATCTATGGACTTATCCTAAGTTCAGTCGTTACAACGCGCGTGTAGTTAGCCATAAGAAGGCTTCATATATCAACGATGATTTCGTTGTTGAATCAGCCGTATACAATACCCGTGGTTGGTTATACTACTACGTTCAAGACACCAAGAAGAAGAGTGTTAATGGTTGGATTTACAGCGGTAGCACTACTGCTCCTAATGCTAAGAAGGATACTAAGAAGACTTCTAACAAGAAGACTTCTGCTAAGACACCAACTGATAACAAGCAAACACAAACTAACCCAACTACCACAACACCAACACCAAGTACTTATAACCTAGTATTTAAATACAATGGTAACTTTGTAAGCACAAAGATTGTTAACTTATCAGATCTATCAGTAAACGGCACTCCTGTCGTAACTCCTGATTCAATCGCTAAGTTTATCCCAAGTAACTACCAAATCACTACTGATTCTAATGCTATCAATACTGATGGACCAATCGTTAATGGTGGAACTGCCATCATCAACCTAAATGCCGTTCCAGCAACTCGTTTAACAATTGCCATCAAACAAAAAGATACTGGTGTACTTTTGACTCCTTCATCTGATTTAGTAACTACTCTAAACGAAGCTGGTCAAGACTTATTGAATCAAAAACTAGTACTAAATGGTCAAAGTATTAATTCCGATGCCGTTAAGTCAATCTTAACTAACCGTAACTTACTAAGCATTGATCAATCAAAGCTATCAACTAGTGGTGCCGGTTCACTTCAATTCGTAGGTGTAGACACAACCGCAATTGATGCAAGTAACCCAACAGTTACTCTTTACTACAAATAAGAGATAAAAAAGCTTCCCAAAAAGGGGGGGGGCTTTTTTACTTTTATTTAATTTTCAGTGAATATTATACTAATATGTATTATTATTATTAATGTATAAGATTAAAACGGAGTGATAAAATTTGAAAAAGTTCTTAGTTTTCTTGTCATTGATAACTGTACTTTTAATGTTTTTTTCAGTTTCTGGACAAGCTGTCAATGCACAAACCTACGTATATGTTACAAGAACTGGTAAAAGATACTACTATAATCGAAATGATTGGGGCTTAAAACGGGCGCACCAAGTTTATCGTGTGACCTTAAGTCAGGCTCAATCACGTGGTCTTACTTTGGCCAAGGACGAAAGCACCAATCGTACTGTCGTTACTAAGGTAACAGCCAAAAAGGCTAGAAAGATACATAAACAAGCAGTTAGTCATAGTGGCAAGACTAAGATTGCTAACAATCAAATTGTGATTCTAAATGGTAATAATCCTGCCTTTAGTAAGTCCGACATGTCACTAAAGCATGGTGCATGGGCAAGATACGGTAGCTTGGATAAGCTCAATCGTTCAACCACTGCGAATGCAATGTTAAACTATTCATTGATGCCAAAGGTTAAAAGAGAACCTTTATATGTTGATCCTACGGGTTGGCATAACAAAAGAGATGGCGGAACATGGTTATATAATAGAAGTCATCTAATCGGCTATCAGTTTACAGGTCAAAATAATAACTTACGTAATCTGATGACAGGAACGCGTTCATTAAATGATCCTGCGATGAGTACGTTTGAAAATAAGGTTGCATACTATCTACGCAGTAATCACCATCACTACGTTAGATATCAAATTAAACCGGTGTTTAAGAAGAACAACCTCTTAGCGTCTGGTGTGATTATGCGTGCCCAATCGGTTGGGAGTAACGCAATTTCGTTTAATGTTTACATTAAAAATATTCAAGAGGGATTCAAACTGAACTACGCAAATGGAACTAGCGTAGCTGAATAATGAGGAGAATTAATGATGGAAAAATTAAAGCAGTTTTTAAAATGGTTAACACCATTTATTATCTTTTTAGTTTTAGCGTTATTAGTCGTTGCGATTCCACTAGTTAAGAAGCAAACATTCTTGGGATCAGATTCACTATTTCACTTTAACCGTTTCTACGATGCCGCAATGCAATTAAAGAACCATAAGATTAGTTATTTCCAAACTAATTATGGTTTCTTAGGTACAGGTAGAATGCTAAGTACCTTGTATGGACCAGTCGCAGCCTACGTAGGTGGTTTTCTACTATTATTAGCTGGAACCTGGTTTAAGTTCGAAATTTTAACCGATTTAATTGTGTTAATTGTTTCAGCTCTTGGAATGTACAAGCTATGTCGTGTTAACAACGTTGATAAGTACCCAGCTATTTTCATGGGCTTTATTTACATGTACTCTTCATTGGTAATGCAATGGGTTACTGCCCAACAATTTACCGGAGTAGGGGCCATGTTTGTGCCATTTGTCATGATTTATGCTACCCAAATGGTGAGAAAAAATGACGTCTCATTCTTCGGATTCGCATTCGTAATGAGTTTATTGATTGAAACCCACTTGATGAGTGCAATGATTGCCTCGCTTGGCATTATTCCATTCTTTGTTGTAGGGATGATTAACGCAGTAGATAAAAAACAACGTGTGCGTATGCTACTACATACAATTTATGCGGCGTTGATTACAATGGTTTTAACGATTAATGTTTGGTACAACTTAATCTACATTTCATCAACCAACCATTTACTTTCAGTCTACCCTGTAACCCACGTTCGTACCTATGGATATAACTTTAATGTTCAATCATTAGTGAACATTATGAAACCGACCGAGTTTATTTTATTCGTTTTTGTATTATACTTTGTTATTAGAAGATTCAAACAAGTCGATATCTTAACTAAGACAACTGCACTAACTGGATTTTGCTTCTTATTTATGGCTTGGAGTCACTTCCCATGGGGAGTTCTTCAATATCTTATTCCACAGTTATCATACACACTTCAATTTCCAAAACGTTTCTTGGTAATTGCGTTTGTATGCCTATTAGTAACTTTCGGTCGAATTTTAACCTATGAAATTAGAAATAATACTCATAAGAGTAACTATGTTGTCGTAGCAACAATCTTATTATTGATTCTTGGTAGTACCGGATTGGACTTTTATGCCATCCACCAACGTAGTATTAACTATGTGAACCTAAATACTAAGCGTCACAAAAATAATAAGAACGACAACTCACTTTATTACTATGTAAGAAAACACCATAGAACAATTCAAAAGGACACCCAAAGCCACAATCTTTCATACTTGCTAGAAGATATTATTAAGGCGACTCCTGACTATGTTCCTTCTTATAAACAAATTACGGGACATATTGAATACAGTAATCTAGATCCGTACAGATTGTATTACAATGATTACATTGCAAGAAACCATGATAAGAAGGTTCATTTCAAACACATTGTAAGAAAAGATGGATCACTAAGTATTAAGTTTAAACTAAAGAAAGCACAAGAAATTCAAGTTCCATTGGTTAAGTATGCCCAAACACAAGTAACGGTTAATGGAACCGTCAAGAATGTGAAGACAACTAAACTAGGAGCAATAATCGTCTCAGCCAAGAAGGGTAATAATAGAGTAAACATCAAGTATGTAACTTCATTTACTACTCGTTTGATGATGGTACTAACATGGATTAGTTGGATTTTGTTTGGAATTTTTGCATTAACAAAAATTAGACGCAACAAGTAGGCCGAATGGGCCTTTTGTTGCTTTAGAGGAAATGAATAATTTCCGATTACTGGAGGGATAGTTTTGGAACAACTGAGAAATGCGGCTAAAAAAGTTCATGAAAGCCGCTTTTTCCCGCTGCTCGTGTTTGGATTATTGGGGTTGATTGCTCTTAGCGGTTTGATTTTAAATAATACGTTAATTTTGAGCTACGATACGATTTTTCACTTTAACCGCTTTTATGACACTGCTGAGCAAATCAGAAATGGAAGTTATAATTACTTCCAAATGAACTACGGTTTCTTACAAACAGGAAGAATTGTCAATGCCTTGTATGGACCGGTAGTGGCCTACATTGGTGGCTTTGTCCTGTTGCTAAGTTACAACTGGATTGTATTTGAAATTGTAAGCTCAATGCTAGTGATGTTAATCGCTGCATTTTCAATGTATTGGTTATGTAAGGTTAACGGCGTTAGTCGTGATTACTCCATTTTGATGGGTTCACTTTACATGGTTGGATCATCAGTGTTTCTATGGGTAACCACTCAACAATTTACCGGAGTTGGAGCTGCGGTAATGCCATTGTTTTTCATTGGAATTACTTTAATGTTACAAAAATTAAGGATTCCAGTACTAGGGGTATCCGTGGGAATGGCAGTCCTAATTCAAACCCACGTGGTTTCCAGTTTGATTGCCTTTGGTGCTGCGCTTCCAATCATCATCGTTTCTTTAGTACTAACCAAGGAAAAGTGGAAGATGATTAAGGATGGGTTAATCGCAATTGTGTTAACACTTGCATTAACCTTTAACGTTTGGGGAGTTATGATTTCAATCTTTAGACATAATTTCTTGATTCCAACATTCCCCGAAACTAGCATGCAACTATTCACGGTTTCGCTACATGGTGAATCAATCCAAAGTGTTGTTAAGCCAATGGAACTATTGATATTCTTGTATGTTATCTATTATGTGATTACGAGATGGAAGAAGTTAAACTACGTTGTTAGAACATTGGGTTCAGTTGGTTTTGCTTTCTTGGTTTTATCAACGAATATCGTTCCTTGGACTCGTTTACAAGTTGAATTTCCAAAGCTAACCACATTGGTGCAATTTCCAAAGCGTTTTGCAGTGGTTCCATTCATCCTATTCTTCTTATTACTAGGGATGATTTTAACCAACGACAAGCATGCCTTGACGTTAAAACCATTGCACTACCCAAGTCGCGCATTCACTTATGCAATGCTCTTCTTTGTTTTTGCATTAAACATGGAATTAAACTTCCAAGCAATTAACCTAGGAGTGTCTCAAACCATTGCGATGAAACAAAACAATGATTCTGTAATCCCGGTTAACCATGCTTTTAGCTACAACAAGAGAAATAATCGTACTTACTTACAAGATTTAGAAAGTACAAATAAATCATACTTTATCAACGATATCCTAAAGACAACGCCTGATTACTTACCAACCACTGAGGCAGTCAATGAGGATAATTATGCTAATGTGCATCCATACCTAAATAACCACCGTCAGTTGATTAAACACAACTTCAAAATTAAGGGTGGTTACACCAAGAAGGTGAACAAGGATGGATCATTGACCGTCACATGGTATAACCATCACTCAAAGACTAGACGCTTCAGAGTAACCGTCGTTAAGTACTCAGCCACTAAGTTAGTTCTAAACGGTAAGAAGATTAAGCCAGCCCGCATCAGTCAGGTTGGTGCTGTCACCGTTAAGGCCAAACCAGGTAAAAATGTGTTAACAGTATCCTATCGTACTGGATTAGGAATGGATGTTATCTTCCTAGTTACCACACTTAGTTGGGTCGGCGTCTTCGGATATGTCATTGTCAGAAGATTTAAAAACAAAAAGAGTAACCAGTAATGGTTACTCTTTTTTATTTGCTAAATAATCCTCATACATGTACTTAGCGGTCTTTAAATAGATGTTGTGGTATATTTGGTCGTCGAATAAGATCGAGTTAGCACAGGACAAATTTGGATTGTTAAAACGACTCTGTTTGACGAAGTTGATACAACTAATACTCTTTTGGGTGTAGTAGATAATGAAGTTATGAATCATCATCAGGTCTTTGAATTTGTTTTGCAGATAGTAGCCACTGGCATTGATCTTGAGGTGCGTTTCTTTGCCATGCATGTACAGGTAGGAGAACTTATCAGTGGAATAGGGGATGCAATAGCTCAATAGGTTGGCGTTAAACCAGGAGTAGGACCGAGTCTTATGACTGGATGGCAATGGAATTAGTGATGCCTCGGTGGTTAAAATTGGAAACTTATTTTTGATATGCAGTTCCTCACAGATACTTCGATTGAAGTGTTTATGCAACATGCATTCCATTTGCAACTTCTTATTGATTAAAGCTGTGGTCGATGATTTCAGTAAGTAAAAGTTAAAACCATTTTCAATTACCATGGTCGCATAACGTTTGCTGCGGTCGTAAACATCCACCAGCATCAATAGGTTATGCCAGTTGATTTGTTTGAAATTAAAACGGTGGTTGACCAGACTAATCGGTAGTTTATCGACATCGACAAATGTGGTGCCATCCTTACTTTCAATCGCTTCGTTTTTCAAATTTGTTTCATTCATAAAAAAATCCTCTCGTGTGTTTTGCGTTTAACAAGCTAGCACGAGAGGATCTCTTAGGCGAATTATTTCGGCCGATTTAAGAAAATCTTAACTATTTTTGATGAAGTCACCTATGTAAAAGGCAAGTTTACGATAAGTATAGGCGTTAGGGTGGACGTGTTGATCTTGGTACATTTCCTTGTAGTTAAAGTCGGTGATGAATTCTGAATGATATTCACGCCAATCGATGAACGGAATTTGGAATGCTGAATAGACTTCAGTCAAACCATCTAGTAGTTCATTGAATGTGTAGTTAGAATATCTAACGACTTCAGCAGCATTCTTATCTTCGTCAAAACGAGTTAGTGGCAGCACGGCGTAAATCTTTGCTTCGTGGTGTTCACTAATCAGTTGGCGAACCAATCTAGTTAATTTGGAAATGATGCGGACTAATGGAACGTCTAAATGACCATAGTCGTTAGTCCCAATCATCAAGACGATGACGTCGTATTTCTTATCTTTGATTTTTTCAATTTCTTTTTCTAGTGTTTCATAGATGGTAGCACCATTAATCCCGTTGTTGCAGACACGGCAATTATAGTATTTGGCTAAGTATCGTGGATAGTTGTAGCGTAGGTTTACGGTTCCGTCGAATCCGCGGGTGACTGAGTCACCTAAGGCCACGACTGTTTTGTTTGTAAGATCCAATTTAATCAACTCCGATGAATATGTATATATTAACTAATATAATATCAAAAACTTAGTAAAAATTTAATTTTATATACTCGGAAATTTTTTTGGTATAATGGAGGTCCTTGGCAGGGGCACAAAAGCCGAAAAAAGACGCGGATATCCGCGCCTTTTTTTATTGACACAATTGCCATTTATGATATACTCATTTGTTAATAAATAAAATTAGGAGGGCACACAATGACACACAAAAGAATGATTGTTTTGGATATTGCTTCACTTGGTTTAGGCGAAGCTCCCGATGCTAATCGTTTTGACTCTATTGGTGCCGACACATTAGGCCATATCGCTGATAAGGGGCTAAATGTTTCTAATTTAATTAACCTAGGTCTTGGCAATGTTCGCTGGGACAACGAGATTAAATCAATTCCACAAGTTGACGCTCCTCGTGGCTTCTTTGGGAAAATGGTTACCACTGTTGATAGCAACAGGGGTAGTGCCTCATTTCGTGAGATGTTTGACTACACTGCCGGTGTCCGTACAGCTTCTGTAATGGACTTGTTGGCAGAAAAACAACATAGTGTTTCAATTATTTCAAGCTTTGCTTATTACTGGGAAAAGCAGGACGATATTTCTATGGTCCAAGTCCCTGATGATAGCAAAGCTTTTATTGAATTATCATCTAAAATGAGGACCCAAAAGAGCGGGTTAATTTACTGCCAGTTACCAGAACTACGACACTTCGCCAGAATGGATGACAGTGTTGGGTATGCTAAGCAATTAAATGTGTTGGATGAAACAATCGGTAAGGTCTTAGAACGACTAAGGGATAATGATTTACTACTGATCACATCCTCATATGCCATTGATCCAACCAGAGACAATCGAATTACGCGTGAATACTTACCACTAATTGTCTTCAATCCAAATAAGGATGAAGGTAAGTCATTAGGAATTAAGCGTTCATTAGGTGCGGTTGCTAACGCAATCGTTGCGTTCTTCGATTTAGATGATGGGGAAATTACTAAACCAAACTTTATCAACGAAGTTATGTAATTAAGCAATATTGAAAGGGGTGTTGCGCAACTAAAATAAGCTATTTGTCACTATATTTTTTTGTCGCAGAGAAAGGATTAGAATTTTTATGTATTTGTTAGTTAATATTTTAGGAATTATTGTTTTCCTAGGGATTGCATTTATTTTTTCAAAGAACAAGAAAGAAATTAAATGGCGTTCAGTAATTACTGTTTTAGTGTTAAACCTAGTAATCGCTTACTGTTTAACACAATTTTCATGGGGTCGTGCTGCTGTTGAAGCCGCTGCCAATGGTTTCTCAGCATTAGTTGAAGTGGCCTACCAAGGTATCGCTTTTGCTCTACCTAGTTGGGTTCACGTTAAGTCAATGGACTTTGTAACTTCAGCACTTCTACCAATTTTATTAATCGTTCCAGTGTTTGATATCTTAACTTACATTGGAATCCTACCTTGGATCATCAAATGGGTAGGTAAAGGTTTGGCATACATAACTGGCCAACCTAAGTTTGAATCATTCTTCGCTGTTGAAATGATGTTTTTAGGTAACACTGAAGCACTTGCTGTTTCAACTCTACAATTAAAACAAATCTCAGCAGTAAGAAATGTTGTCATTGCCATGATGTCAATGTCATGTGTGACTGCCTCAATTCTTGGCGCATACACTCAAATGGTTCCAGGTCAATACGTATTGACTGCCGTTCCATTGAACATCTTAAATGCTGTTATTGTAACTAGTATTTTAATGCCAACTTCAGTTAGCCCAGAAGAAGATACTATCGCTAAGTTAGGTAGTTCTTCACAAACTGCTGAAGTTGCCGTTGGTGAACATCCTGAAAACGCAGAAGAAGCTAAGAAAGAACCATTCTTCTCATTCTTGGGTGACTCAATCCTAGGTGCTGGTAAATTAATCTTAATCATTACTGCAAACGTTATCGCATTCGTTGCTTTAGCTGCATTAATCGATAAGATCTTAGGTGCAATCAATCCTAGTTTATCCCTAGAACACATCTTAGGAATCATCATGTTCCCATTCGCTTGGTTAATGGGTTCAGACGTGCATACTGCTTTTGATTTTGCACAAAACATGGGTACTAAGCTGGTAACTAACGAATTTGTTGTTATGGGTAAAGTATCATCACACATCGGTTCATACGCTCCTCACTACCGTGCACAATTAACTGTCTTCCTAACTTCATTTGCTAACCTTTCTACAGTAGGAATGATCATCGGTGCATTCAAGGGTATCGTTAACCGTGAAGTAAACAACGCTATTTCAAAGAGTGTAGGTTACATGATTCTATCAGGAATTTTAGTTTCACTACTATCTGCAGGAATCGTTGGTCTATTTGTATGGTAAAATAGAAATATAATATATATATAGATTAAGGATTTTGTTTAATGAGTAATAAGTTGAACAAAACGTTAAAAAAAGAGACAGCCGCGCTGTCTCTTTTAGACGTTTTAAGGGATAAAGAAATTTTTAAGACAGAGGTCTTGGGTGGAATTACCGGATTCTTTGCTATCTCATATATCTTGGTGGTTAATCCGATGATATTGGCGGATGCGGGGATGGATGTTCACCAGACAGTCTTTGCGACAATTATTAGTTCTGTAATCGGTTGTTTTATCATGGGATTCTATGCTAACTCCCCAGTAGTGATTACTCCCGGAATGGGTGTTAATGCGTTTTTTACCTACACGATGGTGTTAAACATGGGATTGTCATATCAAGAAGCATTGACGGTTTCATTGTTATCAACAATTGCGTTTGCATTAATCGCATTCAGCCGATTTACGGACATCTTGCAGGATGGCATTCCTGATTCATTGAAGTCAGCAATCACCGCCGGCATTGGTTTATTTTTAGTTGAGATTGGTCTGCAGAAGGCCGATTTGATTCAACAAGGGAAGAATTCATTATTAACGATTGGATCATTTAAGAATCCATCGTTGCTACTAGCCATTTTTGGCTTGATTCTAACAATTGTTTTATATATTAAGAAAGTGAAGGGAAACTTCTTCATCGGAATTGTGATTAGTACGATTGTCGGAATCGTCTTCCACATTCATGACAGTGGGGTTAAGACCACCCACTTGATTGATATCTTACAATATCACAAATCGTTGTTTGACTTTAGTTTTAAAAACGTCTGGACTACACCGTTTATCATGGCATCATTTTCGATGACGATGATTTTGGTGTTTGAATCGATGGGGTTAAACGCCGGAATTTTACCGGACATGAAGAAGTTCAAGAAGACTTTTAGAACTGTTTCGATTACCGGAATCATTTCTAGTATCTTAGGAACTAGTCCTACCGTATCGGCTGCTGAAAGTGTGGCTGGTTTTCAACTAGGTGCTAGAACCGGTATCATGTCGATTACCGCTGGTATTATGTTCTTACTTTCAACATTTTTTATTAGTTTTTTAGATTTGGTACCTCAAGCAGCAATTGCACCGGTTATCATTATTACGGGTGCATTAATGTTATCCAATTTAAAGGCCATTGATATGGATGACTTTGCTGAGTGGTTCCCAGCATTTTTAATCGTGGTATTGATTCCGTTGACTGGAAGTATCTCAATTGGATTGGCATTTGGGTTTGTCGCTTATCCAATCGTGAAAATCTTTAACGGGCAAATCAAATCAATTAGTACAATTAACTATATTTTAAGCGGCTTGTTTTTAATCAATTTGATAATGACAGCAATGCTATAGGAAAGGCGATCGAATGATCGTCTTTTTATATGTATTTTTTTGATAATCTAGTGACGAATTAGCCTAATTTTGGTTATAATGGAAAAGTATATGTTTCATGATTGTAAAAAAGATTAATATCAGTTAGAGTATAGATAGATGTGAAACAATCATGTTTCACAATAGGAGGATTTGCATGAATCCAGAAGAATTCAAGAGTCAATTAGCAAAACGCAATGTCAAATTGACTGACCACCAAATGAAACAATTTGCCGATTACTATGAATTGTTAGTTTCCACTAACGAACACGTTAATCTGACAACCATTGTTGATAGGGATGAAGTATATTTAAAGCATTTCTTTGATTCAATAACTCCTGCATTCTTTGCAGAAGACTTGAGAACCGAGGAATTAACCCTATGTGATGTCGGAGCCGGTGCTGGTTTTCCATCCATTCCGTTAAAGATTGTTTTTCCTAATTTAAAGGTCACCATTATTGATTCATTAAACAAACGAATCAATTTCTTGGATGAACTAGTTACTAAATTAGGACTAACCGATGTTGAATTACATCATGCCAGAGCAGAAGAATTTGGTGGTAAAAAATCTCGATACCGTGAATCATTTGATATCGCAACCGCACGTGCAGTTGCTCGAATGAGTGTGCTTGCTGAATTTTGTCTGCCATTGGTTAAGATTGGTGGACGAATGATTGCACTAAAGGCATCTAAAGCTAAAGATGAACTATCAGACGGAAAAAGCGCGATTACTACTCTAGGTGGTAAGATGATTTCCGATGATGAGTTCAATCTGCCGGTTTCAAATGATCCACGTAACATGGTCGTGTTAGAAAAAGTGAAGAACACGCCAAAACAATACCCAAGAAAAGCGGGTACACCAAACAAGAAACCAATTGGTTCAAGTAATAAGTAGACTAGAGGAGGGGTTTTTAATGGGACACGTTATATCATTAGCTAATCAAAAGGGTGGAGTTGGTAAGACTACCACTTCCGTTAATCTAGGCGCAGACCTTGCAACAATGGGAAAAAAGGTATTACTAATCGATGCTGATGCCCAAGGAAATGCAACTTCAGGAGTAGGTATTCAAAAATCCGACATCCAAAAAGATATTTACGATATCTTGGTTAATGAAGAACCAATCTCAGAAGCCATTATTCCTTCAAAACATGAAGGTTTAGACATTGTACCAGCAACAATTCAACTATCAGGGGCAGACATTGAATTAACTCCTCAAATGGCGAGAGAAACACGTTTATTAAATGCCCTAAAATCAGTCTCAGATCAATACGATTACGTACTAGTGGACTGTCCACCTTCATTAGGATTAATCACTGTGAATGCATTTACTGCCAGTGATTCAATCTTAATTCCAGTGCAAACCGAATACTATGCACTAGAAGGTTTAAGCCAACTATTAAACACTGTTCAACTAGTTAAGAAACATTTTAACCCAGACCTAGACGTTGAAGGAGTTCTACTTACCATGTATGACTCACGTACTAAGTTAGGTCAACAAGTTAACGATGAAGTTCGTAAGTACTTTGGTGACAAGGTATACGACACTATCATCACTAGAAATGTGCGTTTATCAGAAGCCCCAAGTTACGGATTACCAATCATTGATTATGATCCAAATTCAAAGGGTTCAGAATTATACATGCAATTTGCAAAGGAAGTGTTAGCTGCTCATGGTGAATAACAAAGGACTAGGTCGAGGTATTCAAGCATTGTTTGCTGATAATGATATCGACGCCAACTCAGAAGACGTATTGGAATTAGAGCTAACCAAGTTATCTCCAAATCCTTTCCAACCAAGAACGCATTTCGATACAAATGCACTTAAAGATTTAACCCGTTCGATTGAAAAATCTGGAGTATTCCAACCAATCATTGTAAGAAAGACTAGCGGAAGCAAGGATGCTTATGAAATTCTTGCTGGAGAAAGACGTTATCGTGCTTCTCGCATGGCAGGTAAGGAAAAGATTCCGGCAATTGTTCGTGATGCTTCTGATGAACAAATGATGGAAATCGCTGTGATGGAAAACCTTCAAAGAGAGGACTTAAATCCAATCGAAGAAGCCGAAGCTTACAACACTTTGATGACTAAGCTAGATATTACTCAAGCTGAAGTATCAAAACGTTTAGGTAAATCACGTCCATACATTGCTAACTACTTACGTCTATTAGGTTTGCCAACTGAAGTAAAGGACATGCTTACTAAGAACCAACTTTCAATGGGACAAGCAAGAACATTACTATCAGTTAAGAAGAAGGATGAACTAATCAAATTAGCCAAGAAGGCATACGAACAAACTATGACTGTTCGCCAACTTGAAAAGGAAATTGAAAACCTAAGTTCATCACCTAAGAAGAAAAAGAAGCCACGTCGTTCAACTAAGAAGTCACCATTCTTACGTGCTTCTGAAAATGAACTACAAGATAAATTCCAAACATCCGTTTCAATCTCAAATAACCGTTCTAAGAAGGGGACCGGTAAGATTGAAATCAGTTACGCATCAGATGATGATTTAAACCGCATTTTGCAAATTTTAGATATTAATTTAGACTAAAAGGAGTGCTCAATATGTATTCATTGAATGATGTTGTCATGATGAAAAAAGCCCATCCATGCGGCGAGAATAGTTGGAAGATTATTCGAATGGGTGCAGACATTAAAATTGAATGTCAAAAGTGCGGCCATGTGGTTATGCTTCCACGTCGTGAATTCGAAAAGAAAATGAAAAAAGTAATTCAAAGTACACAAGAAGATTAAATCTAAAGAAAAGAGTGAATTATTAATATGTCATTAACAGCAGGAATTGTTGGTTTACCAAACGTTGGTAAATCTACATTATTTAATGCGATTACTAAAGCTGGGGCGGAAATGGCTAACTACCCATTTGCCACAATCGACCCAAACGTAGGGATGGTGGAAGTTCCAGATGACAGACTTGATCGAATTCAAGAACTAATTCCAGCTAAGAAGATTGTTCCTACCACCTTCGAATTTACCGACATTGCCGGTATCGTTAAGGGTGCAAGTAAGGGTGAAGGTCTTGGTAACAAGTTCCTAGAAAACATCAGACAAGTGGACGCTATCGTTCACGTCGTTCGTTCTTTTGACGATGACAACATTACCCACGTTACTGGTAAGGTTGATCCAATCGCTGATATCGAAACAATCAACTTAGAACTAGGTATCTCTGATTTAGATGCAGTTACTAAGCGTTTAGGTCGTGTTCAAAAGGCGGCTAAGGGTAAGGACGAAGACGCACTTGCTGAATTAGCTGTCCTAGAAAAGATTAAGCCAGTCCTAGAAGCGGGTAAACCAGTTCGTTCAATCGACTTTGACGAAGATGAACAAAAGATTGTTAAGGGATTATTCCTATTAACTTCAAAACCGGTGCTATACGTTGCTAACATCTCAGAAGATGATATGGCTGATCCAGAAGGCTCAAAGTACTTCCAACTAGTTAAGGAATACGCTGCTAAGGAAAACGCTCAAGCAATCGGTATTGCTGCTGAAACTGAAGAAGAAATTGCGGAATTAGATGACGAAGACAAGGCTACTTTCCTAGAAGCAGAAGGTGTTACTGAACCAGGTCTAAACAAGCTAATTCGTGCTTCATACAACCTATTAGGTTTAGAAACATTTTTCACTGCAGGTGGTAAGGAAACTAAGGCTTGGACTTATCTAAAGGGTACCAAGGCTCCTCAAGCTGCCGGAATTATTCACTCAGACTTCGAACGTGGTTTCATCAGAGCCGAAGTAATGGCATTTGACGACTTAGACAAGCTAGGTAGCGAACAAGCCGTTAAGGAAGCTGGTAAGCTACGTGTTGAAGGTAAAGATTATGTTATGCAAGACGGTGACATTGTAAACTTCAGATTCAATGTTTAATCGGAAAGGACGACATCAATGACTGAAAAGAGAAATGCTCATGTACAACAAAATAGACATGAAGCAGAACAAAAGACTCGTCAACAATTTGATGGGATTGGTTTGACTAAACGTAATTCAGATTACATGTTTAGATTTAACAAAGAGTTAAAGAAGACCAAGTTATCAGACGAACGTAAGGTCGAAATTGTTAACCAAATGAAGGATGAATTGCTAGTTGAACAAAAACACGGTGCAACTGCGCGTAATTTATACGGTACTGTTGAAGAACGTATCAACTTCATTATGAACCCACCAAAGAAAAAGATTTCAATGATGGATAACTTTGCGCCTAATGCAATCTTTAATGCATTGTTCTTCTTCGTTATCTTTAACTTGCTATACGGAATCACTTTGATGATTCAAACTAACGCTAAGGACAAACAATCAGTCGGAATCTTATCACTTGTATTGATTTCTCTAGTATTTGGTATCTTTATGCCAATTATGACTAGATTATTGGACGGAAACGTTAAGCACAAATACAGTGGACTAGTGCGCTTTGGTTTACTAATCCTATCAGTAATTGTGTGGATTGGTGCGTTCATGGTAATTGTTTCAATTCCACAAGCAGGAATTAACATTGCCGTATCACCAATTGTTAACTTTATTTTAGCTGCAATCTCAGCATTCGCAGCGTTCTGGATTCACAAGAACTACGAAATTACTGTTAATGTGATGACACCTAGAACACCAAATAGAAGATAAAAATAAATGTCAGTGAAAATTAAATTTGATTTTCTCTGGCATTTTTTGTATATTAGACTTTAAAAAATAAATAGATAGGGGTTTTATGATTATGGATAATTGGAACACAAAGTTTGCCAAAAAGGGATTAACATTTGATGACGTATTGCTTATTCCAGCAGAAAGTCACGTTTTACCTAATGATGTGGATACTTCAGTTCGTTTATCAGATGATGTTAAGCTAAACGTACCATTTTTAAGTGCAAGTATGGATACAGTTACAACCTCAGATATGGCAATTGCTATGGCTGAAGTTGGTGGATTAGGTGTAATTCATAAGAACATGATTATCGATGATCAAGCTGCAGAGGTAAAAAAGGTTAAAGCAGTAGAAAAGACCGATAAAACTCCTAATGCAGCAGTTGATGCCAATAACCATTTATTATGTGCAGCTGCTGTCGGTGTTACATCAGATACATTCAAGCGTGTGGAAGCTTTGTTTGCAGCTGGTGCTGACGCCATTATTATTGATACTGCTCACGGTCACTCAGCAGGAGTTATTAGAAAAGTAAAAGAAATTAAAGCTAAATATGCTGATAAGACTATCATTGCTGGTAACGTTGCTACAGGAGAAGCAACTAACGATTTATTCGAAGCTGGTGTTGACGTAGTTAAAGTTGGTATTGGTCCCGGTTCAATTTGTACCACTAGAATTATCGCTGGTGTTGGAGTTCCTCAACTAACAGCTGTATACGATGCAGCTGAAGTTTCAAGAAAATGGGGTAAGCCAATCATCGCTGATGGTGGTATCAAGTACTCTGGTGATGCTGCTAAGGCCATTGCAGCTGGTGGTAACGCAGTAATGCTAGGTAGTATGTTATCAGGAACTGACGAAGCTCCTGGTGAAGTCTTCGAAGAAAATGGAATTAAGTATAAAGCTTACCGTGGGATGGGCAGTGTTGGAGCTATGCAACATGGTTCAGCTGACCGCTACTTCCAAGGTGAAGTAAATGAAGCTAACAAGCTAGTTCCTGAAGGTATTGAAGCTAGAGTTGAATACAAAGGTTCAGCTAAAGATGTTGTCTTTCAAATGGTTGGTGGCCTAAGAGCAGCTATGGGATACACTGGATCAAAGGACATTCAAGCAATGAACAACGATGCACAATTCGTTCAAATCACTAGTGCGGGTCTAATAGAATCACATCCTCATGATGTTCAAATCACAAAGGATGCACCAAATTACAAATAAAATATTAAAAACATTAAGAGATGCTAATTTTTAGTGTCTTTTTTATTTACATTTATATAACAAATCCTTATATTGTGTTAATATAAAACTATATAAACGAAAAGAAAGAAGGCGTCTCGATGAAAGTTCTAGTAGTAGACGATGATCAAGAAATTGCTGAATTATTAAAGATTTACATACGAAACGAAGGATACGAAACAGTCATTGTAAATGACGGGGAAGCCGCCCTAACTGAATTAAGAAAAAATAGTGATATTGGACTTATGATTCTAGACATTATGATGCCAAAGATGTCTGGTTTTGAAGTATTAAAACGAGTAAGAAGAGAAATTAGTTTACCAATCATGATTCTATCTGCAAAGACAGAAGACATTGATAAGATTGAAGGACTTGTTGGTGGTGCTGATGACTACATAACAAAACCATTTAATCCATTAGAAGTAATGGCTCGAATGCACTCAATTTTAAGAAGATATACTGACAAGGTTGTTGTTGGGGAACCTGAAGTTCTAAACGTCGCTACATTGACTATCAACCGTGAATCACACGAAGTTAAGACTAGTGATGGCAAGTCAATTCAATTAACTGCAATTGAATTTGGTATTTTATACCTATTAGCAAGTCACCCAGGTCGCGTATATTCTGCCAATGAAATTTTTGAACGAGTATGGCGTCAAGAAAGTATTATTTCCGCTAAGACTGTTATGGTCCACGTAAGTCACTTGCGTGATAAGCTTGAAGAAGCTACAGATGGTAAAAAAATTATTGAAACTGTCTGGGGAGTAGGATACAGAATCAATGAAGAATAATAGTAAATCAATTAAGTTAACACATAAAGAACGAATTGGATTAGTTACTGATGCTATTTTAACGAGTTTATTTATATTGATAGTTAATTTCTTGGTTTTCTTTGCAACAGAAGTGTATTACACAACCCATCCGGATTGGCGTAACCAGTTAATTCGTTTTGGAAATTCACTAATTGCAGGGAATCATATCCAACTATGGAGTTGGAGCAACGGATTTGTAGTTATGATTGCTGCACTGGATATGTTTGTGTTGTATATTCGTTTGTTCATGCATTATAAACGTATTCAAGAACAACATATTATTAATGATTTGCACTATATTGCTGATGGTAATTTTGATTATACAATTCCATATAAACTTATTGGTGATGATCAACGAATTGTTGAAAGTATTAATGTATTAGTTAATAATGTTATCCACTCAATGTCTGAAGAATTGAAGACTGAAAAATCAAAAGATGAGTTAATATCAAATGTTTCACACGATATTAGAACACCATTGACTTCCATCATTGGTTACTTAGGGTTGATTGAAAATAAGCAATATACAAGTGAAGAAGATTTGGCTAAGTATGTTCATATTGCCTACTCAAAGGCAAGACAAATGAAGACCTTGGCGGATGACTTATTTGAATACACAAAAATTACTGACAAGGATTACAGTAAGTTAAATACCAGAAAAATTGAAATGAAAGCAATGATTGACCAAATTTCTGCCGGTTTTGATTTAGAAATGGCGGAAAAAGATATGCAAATGCATAGCAAGACCAACTTTGATAAATTAGTGATTGATGGTAGTCCATCCGATTTGGCCCGAGCTATTAATAATCTAATTAATAACGCTTTGAAGTATGGTCATGATGGCCACAACATTTATGTAGAAGGTTTTCGTGTCAATGAAAAAGAACTAGAAATCAAAGTCTCTAATGATGGTGAAAAGATTCCAGAAGAATCAATTAAACACGTTTTTGATCGTTTCTATCGTGTCGAAAGCTCACGTAATAAGTCGACTGGGGGGACCGGTCTTGGGTTAGCCATCGTATATGATGTTGTTAATATCCACGGTGGTTATTGTTCAGTGGCATCTAATGATGAATTAACAACGTTTACACTCCATCTACCAATTAAACATGGTGATAAGTTAACACCAACTAAACATGAAGAAGGGAAACAGGAGGTTATCGATAATGCAAAGTAAGCTTGCTCACAAGCTTAGTATTGCTTTAATTGCATTAGTTATATTCATCACAATGCCTTTAACAGCAAGCGCTCAAGAAAAACAATCCACTACTGCTGATTCTAACACTTCAAAAAAAGTTGCAATTATGCGTAGTAAGGAATTAGGCCAAGAAGTCGATAAGTTATTAAGTACAAACCAACCACTAACACTTACCGCAAAGTCTGCGATTGCGATTGATTCTCAGACGGGACAAGTTTTATACGCTAAAAATATCAATGAATCATTACCTACAGCTTCAATGAGTAAGTTGTTAACTTTATATGTTACTTTAAAGTATATTAAAGAAGGAAAAATTCATTGGGATGACAAAGTAAAGATTAATAGGGCACTCCATAATTTAAGTGTCAATCATAATTACGCCAATGTAAAACTTCGTTTAGGTCATTCATACACAATCAGACAACTTTACCAAACCGCTATCTATTCTGAAAATGCTGCAACCATGGCATTAGGATACGGAGTAGCAGGTAGTACACAAAAATTTGCTTTATTAATGCGTAAGGAAGCAAAGAAGATTGGGATTGATGATGCCAAGATTTATACTGCCTGTGGTTTAACCAACGGGGAAGTTGGTTCACTTGGTTTCAAGGGCGTATCAGCTGATGCCGAAAACAAGTTATCAGCTCGTGATATGGCACTATTAGCAATGAAGATTTTGAAATACTATCCAAATATTTTGAAGACTACTTCAGCTAATACAACCAAATTTGATGGTCAAACAATGCTAAATTGGAACTGGATGATTAAGGGTAGAAGTCAAGAATTACCTGACATCAAGGTTGATGGGCTAAAGACAGGAACATCTGATACTGCTAAGGCTTGCTTTACAGGAACAGCGGTTAAGAATGGTCACCGTATCATCACCGTTGTAATGGGAGTCCCTAATTCTGGTCAATACGATCCAGCTCGTTTCATTCAAACCAGAAAGCTTATGAAGTACGTGTATGCTAAGTATCACTACGTTAAGCTATCTCATGGTCAAACCGTTAAGAACGCTACTGACGGTAAAAATAACGGTAAGATAAAAATCGAAAACGGTAAAGATGACTCAGTCGATTTAGCCGTTTCAACTACTCAAGGTGTATGGTTAACTAAGAACCAAAAACTAAATATAAAAGACATCAAGTCAACTGGTGAATATGCTGATGAATCAAGTGTCGATGCTGGGTTCGATAAGGGCGATAAAATCGCCACAGCTAAAGTTTCCAATGTGAAGTATATGAAGGGTGTATCAAACCGGATTGATTTAATCGCTAATCATGATGGAGATAAACCTAACATTTTCGTGAGAGCATGGAGATGGATTGCCAGTTTATTCTAAAAAAAGAGTTATTAAAATGATAACTCTTTTTTTACTGCAAACATTAAACAAACAGTATATTCACTGTGTTTATAATAATAAAATGATGATGTTTTATTAAAATTATGTAAATAAGTTAGATAAAATAAACTATTTTGCGTTATAATAGTAGGTAAAGTTTGATTTTTATCTGACTGTTTATAAATCGTTGAAAATTAAGACCTATTGTTTCTAAACGGGGGAATATTATTTGACAAAGCAAGTACCAAATCCAAATGAACCGCGTTGGCTAACCAACTTGAAGACGGCAATGCCTTTGAATATTAGCTACGTTCCCATTGGAATTGCATGTGGTATCTTACTTCATGCAGCTGGATTTAATACTTTATTGACAGCTCTAGTATCATTAATGGTTTTCTCTGGTGGTGCGCAATTCTTGATTGCCTCCATGTTAACCATTAACTCACCATTATTATCAATCGTAATTATGATGTTTTTTCTAGAGTTAAGATATGCATTATTAGGATCCAGTATTTCTAAATATTTACAAGGTAAGTCATTTTGGTTTACTGTGTTATTTGCAGTTTCATTAAATGATGAAACATACGCTGTAAATTATTTGAAACTATCAACTGATAAGAAGTTTACTGCTCAAGATGCATTACAAATTGAACACTATGCTTTGATTGTATGGACAATTAGTACCATCATTGGTAGTTTAGTTGGTTCATCACTTTCAATTAACTTAACAGTCGTTCATTTTGCGCTAACTGCATTATTTATCTATATGATTGTTATGCAAATGAAGTCATTACTAAAGGTGTTAATTATTCTATTAACTATTGTCTTGGCAATTGCATTCATGTTATTGATGAAATCCACTTTAGGATTAGTCGTTTCAACTCTGTTAGCTTCATTCATTGGATTCTTCGTTGAATCATGGATTAGAAGCCATTACGAAAAGTATAAGAAGAATCGCTTGCTTCGCTTATTTAAGAACCCTGCGGGTACCCCTGAAGATAAGTTTGATGAAGAAGAAGAGACTGAATAACTTTAAAAACGGATTAGGAGATATTCTATGGAATGGAATTCAACTCAACATTTTTGGTTGATTATATTATGTTTTGTGGTTGCTTTTATCCCTAGATTCGTCCCACTAGCTTTCTTTAGAACAAGAAAGATTCCTAAGTGGTTTAACGAATGGATGGGATACATACCGATTGCCTTATTTACCTCATTGGTTGTTAAGGATCTATGTATTACATCATCATATACCTTATCGGTATCAGGAAAAGCACCCGAACTAGTAGCTGCCTTAATCGTGTTTATTATTGCTTATTGGACAAGATCAATGGCACTATCAGTTATTTTGGGATTAGCTGCTGTGTTAGTTTTAGCAGTATTTATTTAAATAAAGAAAAATAAAAGCACCGGTCAATTGACCAGTGCTTTTTTAGTTTTTTATACAATATGCATCTTCATATCATCTTCTTTTACTTTATGACATGCCTTTAATATCTTTAGCATTGTTATAGAAATAATAGAAGGCATTACAATACCTAATATTATATAGACTGTTAGTTTAGATGGACTTTGACTAGCGAAATTGAGTGGAACTATTAATGAGTTAGTTCCAAGTCCAGCTAGTTTGTACGTCGTAGAAAAATGGAATAACATTGTTCCGATTGGTGCAACAATCAATGATGACACCATACCAGGAATCAAGATATACGGATTTTTTGTGATATTACCAAATTGAACCTTTGGAGTGATTAAACCTTGGGCAATATTTGCACCAAAACGGTTAACTCTAAAAGACATTACTGTGTATGAAACGTATTGGGCAGTAGTCCCGAGTAGTGCTGCTCCAGAAGATAATGGATCTAACATGATGGCAATCGCCAATGCCGCAGACGAAGCTGGTGTCATTAAGAAGATTGACCATACTAATGCAACGGAGATGGATCCGACAAATGGGTTTACAATCATACTTTTTGCAATTATCTTTGATATCCATATTAAAGCAGGAGTTGTGATTGCCGCCAATCCTAATGCAATTATTGAGCCAAACATTGTTGCGCAAAATGGTACTAAAAACATATCTAGTGGAGTTTTTCCTGATAATTTTTTACCGATTAGTGTTGCGATAATCGCTCCCCCCAATGCACTGATGGGTTGTCCAATCATAAATACAGATGAACCAATGGGCTGGGATAGCAAATGACCAGTCGCAGTAATTGCATTGACTGTTTTTTCACTGAAAAAAACATTATTGGCACCGACTGTTGCAGTAATCATCGAGCTAAACATAACCAATGTGTTTGTTTTTAACTGATGTGCAACAGCAGCTCCAATAGCTGGGGCCATTAGAACCTGAGTAATTAAACCAATCTGATTTAGTGCAGACCAGTGTTTTAAGTTGGCGATTGCAACTATCAACATTCCAATACCCAGTGTAACAAAAATCGCGTTTGAGACTCCACTCACAATTAAAAAGATATTTTCTTTGGATGAAGATAAAGAATTTACTGTATTGATTTGTGGGTTATCTTTTTTTGCTACATCAATCATTTGAATCCACTCCTTTATTTAGATAAACGAAGTCCCATTGGCTCCTAATATACAAAAAAGTACTAGCGATAATCGCCAGTACTTTTTGATGATTAGACAATATCAATTTTCATATCGTCATTCTTGATTTTATGAGCAGCCTTTAGAACTCTAACAAGTACCAATGAAATTATAGCTGGTACAACAATTCCTAATACGACATAAATAGCTAGTTTTGACATACTTTGAGAAGCAAGGGTAATTGGAGCGATTAGTGAGTTCAGACCTAATCCAGCAATCTTGTATGATACTGAGAAATGAAATACTAATGTTCCAACCGGTCCAATAATTGCAGCAGAGACGATACCTGGAACTGCGATGTAGGGGTTCTTGGTAATATTACCAAATTGAACTTTGGGAGTGATTAAACCTTGAGCGATATTTGCACCAGGTTTGTTTACTCGATATGACATCACTGTGTATGATACGAATTGTGCTGTTGTTCCTAATAATGCAGCTCCTGAAGATAATGGATCTAACATAACAGCAATTGCTAGTGCTGCTGATGAGGCAGGTGTCATTAGAAAAATTGCCCATACGACTGAGATTACTAATCCACCAACAAATGGGTTAATAACCATTGTCTTGGCAATTACTCCTGATAACCATACAAGTGCAGGGGTAGTGACTGTTGCAAAGCCTAAGGCCGCAACACATCCTACAAATGTAGCTGCAAATGGTACTAAGAACATATCCAAAGGTGTTTTTCCTGTTAAGTATTTACCAATGACTGTGGCGACAACAGCGCCACCTAAAGCACTAACAGGTTGTCCAATCATGAAGACAGCAGAACCTGCTGGTTGAGGTAATACGTGTCCGGTTGCAGTAACTGCATTCGTCACAGCAGATGTGAAGAATACGTTGTTTGCACCAACCGTAGCGGCAATCATTGAACTAAATAACACCAAAGTATTAGTCTTTAATTGTGATGCAACTGCAGCACCGATGGCGGGGGCCATTAAGTATTGGCAAATTAATCCAATTTCGGCTAATGCATTCCAATGGACAAAGTTAGCAATAGCACCTAATAATAAACCAACACCTAGTGTGACTAAAATCGCATTAGATACCCCATTGAACACTAAATATACACTATCCTTAAACCCAGATTTAACTTCAACGTGCGCAATATTAGCAGCGTTCATCTGAGGTGAATCATCTTTTGTTGCATTTATCATATTGAATCAACTCCCTTACTTAAAAGTAATGTATTTAAAAAATTAAAATTAGATTAGAAAATAATTAAAATTTTTATAATTAAACCATAAATCAGAAATAAAAGTCAAGACAATTAAAAGAAAAAAACATCGGTGAAATTTTTTCACCGATGTTTTTAATAGTTTTTTTCAATTATTTGTACATGTAATCTCTAGTGATTGGTAGTTCTTGTCCTGAAGGACCCTTTGAGATTAAGTATTGCATAACGTCAATGTTACCAGCCTTGAATGAGCCAGCACATGTCTTTAGGTATAAGTCCCACATTCTTAAGAAGCGTTCGTCATCACCCATGACTTCTTTAACTTCATCAATATGATCGTTAAAGTTTTTGTCCCAGTGTTCCAATGTGTATTGGTAGTGTCTTCTTAATGATTCTAAGTCATAGATTTGAAGACCATTGTTGATGATGTGATCTAGGTTTTCAGTCATACCAGGAACATATCCACCGGGGAAGATGTATTTGTTAATCCAACCATTGTAGGCTCCACCTTGTTGTCTTGTAATTCCGTGAATTAAAGCAACACCGTGGTCCTTTAGGTATTTGTTAATGCATGAGAAGTATTCGTTCAAGTTTTCTTTACCAACGTGTTCGAACATACCAACTGAAGTGATGTAATCAAAATGTTCATCACCTAGTTGACGGTAATCTTGTAAACGAACTTCAGCTTGATCTTGTAAACCAAATTTTTCAATTTGTGCGTTTACGTAATCGCATTGTTCTTGACTTAAAGTAACACCGACTACGTTTAGCCCGTATTCTTTAGCAGCAGTTAGCATTAATGTACCCCAACCACAACCGATGTCTAGTAGGGTACGACCTGGCTTAGGATTTAGTTTCTTGATAATGTGGTGTACTTTTTGCATTTGAGCCTCGTACAAGTCATCGTCAGGATTTTCAAAGTAAGCACATGAATAGGTCATTGTCTTATCTAACCAAATCTTGTAGAAGTCATTACCGATATCGTAGTGACTTTGAATGTCCTTCTTACTAGTGGACTCGTTATGATTTTGCTTAGGTAGGAAATTAATGTATTTATGGTCACGAATAAAACTAGTTGACTTTTGGTAAGCTGAAACGATTAAGTCTTCAATACTTCCATCAACATCGATTTTTCCGTCCATGTAAGCTTCTCCCAATGCGATAGAAGCATTCTTTCTAATATCCTTGATAGGAATTGGTTCTTTCATAGCGATGGTAGCCTTAGGTTCACCTTCACCATATTTTTCAGATTTTCCGTCCCAATAATTTACTTGGATTGGTTCATTAAATCCGTGTTTAAAAAATGTTTTATAAAAAGTTTTTTCAAACATGAGAACAGTCCTTTCTTTATTAATAAAACCACGAACCCATTATACTCTTATGATGGTACTTTATGTAAGTAAAGACACCGACTAATTTCATTATTTTTTATAGTGTAAAATGTTATAATTGAAACATAACTAAATAGCGGGGTGAATTATGAAACTGTGGGATAAATTTTTAGCCAACGTTAAATTAAGACGCTGGTGTGTATTGATTTTTATAATCTTTGTTTTATATCTAATGCGCTCAATGATGAGTATGTTACTACTAACTTTCATCTTCTCATTGCTAGTCACCAAATGGGTCGGCTTCGTCAGAAGATACATTAAGATTCCAGCACCTATCTTAGTCATTTTGACTTATCTACTATTCATTGCTGGGGTAGTAAGTGCGGTTGCAATTTACTCACCGGTAATTTACGACCAAGCTGTTACAGCATCAAAACACATTATTGATTTCTACGAAGATCCAAATAACCTTCATGGTACTAGCCAAATTAAGGACATGATTGTTCAGTTCATCCACCGTTCTAACTTTCTAAGCGAAGTGAAGGGGAGCTTCTCAATTATTCTTCAATATGTATCTAGTGTAGGCCAAATGGGGGTAACATTCTTCTTATCTCTAATCTTGAGTTTCTTCTTTACATTAGAAGAAAAATCAATGGGTGAGTTTAGCAAACGCTTCTTGGATGCAGAATTTTCATGGTTCTTCCAAGACGTTTACTACTTTGCTAAGACATTTACCAAAACATTTGGGGTCGTTTTAGAAGCACAATTCTTGATTGCACTATTTAACACCATCTTTACTACCTTAATCATGGCATTTATGGGAATTCCACAATTGGTAATTCTATCAATTATGATCTTTTTCCTAAGTCTAGTGCCTGTTGCTGGGGTAATTATTTCATTGGTGCCTTTATCAATTGTGGGTTACTCTGTAGGTGGATTTAAGTACATCATTTATCTAATTATCATGATTGCTGTAGTCCACTTCCTAGAAGCATACATTTTGAATCCAAAACTAATGTCTTCTAGAACAGAATTACCAATTTTCTATACATTTTGTGCCTTACTAATTGGTGAAGAAATTTTTGGAACATGGGGATTAATCGTCTCTGTACCAATTTTGGCTTTCTTCCTAGAAATTTTGGGAGTGAAAGGTGAAAATAAAAAATCAATAAATATAAAGAGAATTGTTAAATAGGATGTAAATTTTTTACTTTTGATGTAAAATAGTATTGTTGATTTAAGAAATAGAAAGGGGTTTTCGACCTATGTCAAAACTTGTATTGATCCGTCACGGACAAAGTCAATGGAACCTTTCAAACCAATTCACTGGTTGGGAAGATGTTGACCTAAGCGATAAGGGTGTAGAAGAAGCTAAAGAAGCTGGTAAATTAGTTAAGAAGGCAGGATTAGAATTTGATTACGCATATACTTCAGTTCTAACTCGTGCTATCAAGACATTACATTACGCCTTAGAAGAATCAGACCAACTATGGGTACCTGAAACTAAGACTTGGAGACTAAACGAACGTCATTACGGTCGTCTACAAGGTCTAAACAAGAAAGAAACTGCTGAAAAGTACGGAGACGAACAAGTTCACATTTGGCGTCGTTCATACGACACACTACCTCCACTATTGAGTGCAGATGACGAAGGTTCAGCTGTAAACGACCGTCGTTACAAGGACTTAGATCCTAACTTAATCCCTGGTGGTGAAAACCTAAAGGTTACTTTAGAACGTGTTATGCCTCTATGGGCTGACGAAATTGCTCCTAAGCTGTTAGATGGCAAGAACGTTATCATCGCTGCACACGGTAACTCACTACGTGCATTAAGTAAGTACATTGAAAGAATCTCTGATGATGATATCATGGATCTTGAAATGAAGACAGGTGAACCTGTAGTTTACGAATTTAACGATAAACTAGAAGTTCAAAACAAGACAAAATTAGATAAGTAATAACTAAAAAGAAGTCCTCATATGAGGGCTTCTTTATTTGCAAAAAAAGATAATAAAAAAGCCATACGATTAATTCGTATGGCTTTTATTTTAGTTAGCTTTTCTTTAAGAACCATTCTCGAATACTTGGCCAACTGTTTGTATTAATAATCATTCTTGGTGTGTAGATTGGATCAGTATGATCACCGTTACCATTGTTGTAAACAGTACCGGAATCGAGTGTTCCAACCCATCCTAGATGAGGTTGTCTTGCTAAGAATTGTGAGATTCTAGGAGTACCACCACCATAAGGATAGGCAAATGAATCAGCATAAATACCAGTGTGTGCCTTTAGCACTTTTCTAGATTTAACGAAGTCTTTTGTAAATCGATCGTAGTTCTTAGGTAGGTTAAACACTGGAATCAAATTTGAAGTAAGGTAGTGCATGTTGTTGGTGTGAACACCAATTGTCATTAGGTTACCAGCTTCTTTTCTAGCGTAATGAATTTGTGACCATGTTGCTAGTTGAGTACCTTCACGATATCTACCGGTGTTACCGGTGATAATGAAAGTAGTGAATGGGTAGTTGTACTTTTTCATGATTGGAATAGCGTTATCAATAGTAGTTCTATCAATATCATCAAATGTTAGTACAGCATATTTACCTTTGATTGGTTTCTTTGAATTGGTCATTTTGACCATTTCAGCACCAGAGATAACCTTGATGTTGTGCTTGTGTAAGAATTCCATTTGTTCTTTGAATTCGTTAGCGGGCACATCGAAATCGTGAAGTTGTGAATTGGTTGATAGGGTTCTTGAAACGTTAACCCCTAGGTTGTTCTTTAAGATACGGTGGTAACAAAATACCAAGATACCGTTTTTTGCTTTTTCTTCTTGCTTAGTTAAGCCGTAGTATTCACTACTACCTTTATCGTAAGCAACAGATCTGTGGATAGTAAATGACATAATGACGAACAAAATGATTGCTAAAATAATAACAATAATCTTACGTTGCTTTCTTGTCATTTTTTGATTCTTATTTGACATTTTTGTTTAACCTCCGTAAATAAACTAATCTAAATGTTGAGTATATTGCAGTGATAATAATTAATCCAGCAATTGCAATTAATAGCTTGATGTATAAATCATAGTTTAGGTTTAACAATAGGTAGAAACTAACAAAATCATCACTGTAGAAACCAAATAGAAAAGCGAAGTTTACGATTAAAACAAAGGCAACATAAATCCATAAAGCAGCGAATAGAATAAAGTGAAATAAACGTCTTAATGGACTAATACTCTTTCTAATTACGAATGTTTCGTAATCTTTTCTCAAATCTTTCTTCATAATTATTTTACCCCCCGATCTGGACTGCTCCAGGTACCTACATTTTCAGGATCTAGGAAGAATGAAACTAAAGCCAAGATACATGAGATTAAGTTGATCATCCAGTAGTAAACAATGTAAGCAGGAATCAATAGTAAATCGACGAAATTTAATAGGGCGGTTTCGTGTGAACCATAGAAACCGATGAAGAATTGTAAAATGCTGACGATGATAAGTACTAATAAGACGTCACCATCTAATTGAACTTCATGAATTAATAATAGGTTGAAGAAATAAGAGATAGTACTCAATGCAGTTAAAACAGCCCAAGTACTACTGATAATTGTTTCGTACATTAAAGCTTTTTGAGTAATTGAACCATGTAGTAGAAGATCCTTGTTCTTAGCAATAACTTCCATACCACCACGAGCCCAACGACGACGTTGTTTAATTAAATTTCTAGTGTTTTCTGGAACTAGAATCCAACAGATTGCTGTAGGTTGATAACTAACGCTCCAACCCTTACGATACATTCTCCAAGTAATATCAATATCTTCAGTAATAACATCAGTATGCCATCCACCTACGTCTTCTAGTGCTTCACGTCTAAAACCAACGATAACACCAGAAACAGTATTGATACGTCCATATAGGTATGATTGAGCTTTTTTGATAATATCGATAACACCGATATATTCAAGAAGTTGTAAACGACCTAAAACCGTAGTTCTATTTCTAACGACTGGTTTACCAGCAACGGCACCTAGTTTTGGATTAGTCTTAAGTGTCTTAACTAGTTCAGTTACAGAATTCTTTGCTAGTAGGGAGTCTGAATCGATACCAACAACGTATTTTCCTTCAGCAACCTTAAAACCTTCGTTCATTGCGTTAGCTTTACCTTGGTTAACGTCGATTGGAACGACCTTGATTTTGAATTGATTAGCATATTGCTTTTGCAACTTGTACATAATATCTAATGTATCGTCATCGCTTTTATCATCAATTAAAACAACTTCGAAGTTGTTGTAGTCAATGTTTGAAATTGCTGAAATCGCTTCGTTTAACGTATCACTTTCGTTATGAGCGGGGACTAGAATTGACACTGATTCAGATCCATCCACTTTAGCGAATTTTTCAGAGCGACGGTAGATGTTACAGTATAGCGCCCCGACAATCCAAATTGCTGACACAACAATTGGATATCCGATAATGAAATCGTTAATAATATCTAAAAACCACATTATAAATGAATTCCTCCTTTAAGGACCACTAAATAAGATATTAGAATACAATAAGATATTTTAGCGTTTTGTTTATATGTATGACTGTAAAAACCATATATTTATCATACTTCAATTATAAATTAAACTTCCTAATATATCAAAGCTATGAGCCTCAATTGTTTCAATATTATTACAAATAAAAAATGAATTCCATACTTGGAATTCATTTTTAGTTTTTCTTAATAATCTGGGCCTCTAAATCGCCGTCATAGTCGACAAAGTAGACATGTTTATCTGGATCATCTTTTAAGGGACCCATGTCGATTGCTGGACGTTCATTAATCACGTCAATGCAATTAAATCGCTGTTTTGCGATTCTGTGAAGAAGACTGCCGGTTTTATCAAATACTTCTGCTTTTTCCGCTGCCTTAGTGAGTGTGTATCCCGAGTTCAAAAAAGATTTGATTAACTCTACCTTAATAATTGATGAATATGGATAACGATGACTGGTATTTTTATCACCTTTTTGGCAGCGAATGTATCCTTTTTGTTCCCAATATCTAATCTTATTTTGTGGCACGTTACAGGTTCTAGACAACCCACCGATTCCGATTGATAAATCAAGATCTTGCATTAGCTTATGAACGCGGTCGGAGTAATCTTGAATGTCTTCCTTACTATATTTTTCTTCCACAATCTCACATCCTTTTCTTCTTAAATTTCTTAATTTTTTCTGAATAGTGTCACATAATCAATAATTATTATATATTTTTTAATATCTTTGTCAAATTTGTTGACAAAGAAAAATGTCAGATGTATATTAGTTATTGTCGAAATTTATAGAGAAAATAAAAATATTAACGAAAAGGGGTTAGATTATGAATGTAGATGCAAACGGTAAATCATACAACAAGATTATGCTTGTTGTGATTTTATTGGTTGGTACTTTCTGTACTATTTTAAATCAAACAATTTTAGCAACTGCGTTTCCTACATTAATGAAAGACTTTGACATTAGTACTTCAACTGTTCAATGGTTAACTTCTGGATTTATGTTGGTTAACGGGATTGCAATTCCAGTTAGTGCATGGTTATCAAACCGTGTTAACACTAAATGGTTATACTTAGGAGCAATGACGGTTTTTGAAGCAGGGACTGTACTTGCTTTCTTCGCTCCTAACTTTGGTACATTGTTAGCAGCTCGTTTAATACAAGCACTTGGTGTTGGTGTAACAATGCCATTGCTACAAACTATCATGCTTAGAATTTTCCCACCTGAAAAACGTGGTGCAGCTATGGGATTATCCGGTGTTGTTATCGGTTTAGCTCCAGCAATTGGACCAACTCTATCAGGCTGGATTTTAATTAACTACTCATGGCGTGATCTATTTGGAATAATTATTCCAATCGTCGCCATTGTGATTTTATTAGGTCTATACTACATGCGTCCAATTCTACCTACTAATAAGGAAAAAATTGATGTATTGTCATTAATTCTTTCAACTATTGGTTTCGGTAGTGCACTATACGGTTTCTCAGAAGTTGGTACTGATGGATGGGGTAGCGCAACAGTTATCTCAACATTAATTATCGGTGCAATCTTTATCGTATTATTTGTATGGCGTCAATTAGTAATGGAAAAACCATTCTTAGACGTACGAGTATTCAAGTCAGCTAAGTTCTCAATCGCAACTATTCTTTCATCAATTACAATGATGGCTTTAGTTGGATTTGAAATGGTTCTACCATTATACCTACAAATTGTTCGTGGGATGAACGCTTTCCATTCAGGATTAAGTCTATTACTTGGTGCTTTAATGATGGGGGTTGTTTCACCATTCGCTGGTCAAATCTTTGATAAGCACGGTGCTAAGAAACTAATCACCACTGGTTTAATTCTATTGTTCTTCGGTACAGTGCCATTTGCATATATTACCGCAGACACTGGAATTACCTACATCATTATCCTATATGCTGTAAGAACATTTGGTATGGCGCTTGTAATGATGCCTTCAACTACTTACGGTATGAACGCATTACCTGATGACAAGATCAACCACGGTACTGCAGTTAACAATACTGTAAGACAAGTTGGTGCTGCCATCGCTACAGCCGTATTGGTTTCAATTCTATCTAACGTAACTACAAGCAACATGCCTGCTAAGTCACTATTAAAACTAGATCCATTGGCTTACAAGGATTCAGCAATTAACGCTACATTAAGTGGGTACCATGCTGCATTCTGGGTAGCTGCATTCTTCATTGTAGTTGGATTCATTGCTAGCTTCTGGCTACATGACAACAAAAAGGGGGTAAATAAATAATGATTTTATTCGTACTATGCATTACTGCATTCCTATTCTTTATTTGTTTTAACCTATTAACTAACAACAAGGTATTGCATGCAATTACTTCTATTGTATTTGCCGTTCTATTTATCCTTTCAACTTTCTTCATTACTATTAACTTCCATGATCACTATGGTATGCACAAAGTTACCCACGAAACTTCAACTAATTTAGTTTCAAGTACTGATAAGGGCATGAACATGTTACTTTACCAACCAATCGGTACTTCAGGTAAAGACAAGGTTGTTATTTACCGTACTGATGAAAACGCAACTAAGCCATCACACACTGGTACTGATAAGGTAGAAAACAAGATTATTACTATTAATAGTGATAAGGCTAAGTTAGTAACTAAGACTGTTAAATATGAATACAACTCAAGTGCTAATCGCCTATGGTTTGGTTTGGCACAAAAGCCAACTAGAGTAAAAACAATCAATTACTTCTATGTTCCAAAGAGCTGGATGACTTTAACAGTTAACCAAGCAAAACAATTGCCAACAATTATCAAAGAAATTAGTGGATCAAACACTGCTGCTCAAGCCCAAATGAAGATGGCGGCTGAACAATACGTTCAAGCTCAAGTGAAGGCAGCAATGATGAAGAACCCTAAGATGACAGGTGCACAACAAAAAGCACTAGTTAAGAAAGCAACTGCTGAATTCACTAAGAAAGCACAAGCTGAAGCACTTCAAAAGATGATGCCTGAAATCAAGCAAAAGCTAAGCCAAGTTAAATAGTGTTGACTTTTATTTCTTTGCTGATTATTATGATAGTATCTATTAAATATAAAGCTAAGAAGTAGTTACCAGTATTTAATGCGATTTGTGTATTCAGAAACCTAGTGGGAATGCGAACTAGGCAAACGCGTTGAAGAATTACACCTACGGAGCTTTCCATTATTGGACGCGTCATTTCGTTATAAATGATTGAAAGAGATCGTACATTAGTACGATAACTTGGGTGGTAACGCGGATTAACAAAAAACATTTCGTCCCTGACAATTTATTTGTCAGGGACTTTTTTATTAGGAGGAAGAAACATGGACATTATCGATGATTTACAATGGCGTGGCGCCATTAATCAACAAACTGATGCTGAAGGCCTAAAGAAAGAAGTAAACGAAAAGAAGATTGGTCTATACGCAGGAATTGACCCAACTGGTGACAGTATGCACGTTGGACACTTAATTCCATTCATGATTTTGAAGAGATTCCAACTAGCTGGATACAAGCCAGTTATTCTAATTGGTGGAGCTACTGGTTCAATCGGTGACCCATCAGGTAAGAAGGCTGAAAGAAAGTTACAAAGTATGGAACAAGTTAAGCACAATGAAGAATGCTTAACTAACCAAATGAAGAGTTTGTTTGGTGAAGATGGTAAGTTCCAAATTGTTAACAACTACGACTGGACTTCAAAACTATCATTATTAGACTTCCTTCGTATTTATGGTAAACGTTTCAACGTTAACACTATGTTGAATAAGGAAATTGTTTCAAGTCGTCTAGAAACAGGTATCTCATACACTGAATTTACCTACCAAATTCTACAAGCGATGGACTTTGAACACCTATACAAGAACAATGGTGTTGAATTACAAATCGGTGGTGCTGATCAATGGGGTAACATCACTGGCGGTATCGAACTAATCCATAAGACCCAAGGTGCAGATGCAAAAGCATTTGGTTTAACTATTCCATTAATGCTTAAAGCAGATGGTACTAAGTTTGGTAAGACTGAAGGTGGAGCTGTATGGTTAGATCCAGAAAAGACTACACCTTACGAATTCTACCAATTCTGGATTAACACTGATGATAGGGATGTAATCAAGTACTTGAAGTACTTCACTTTCCTAAACAAAGAAGAAATCGAAGAACTAGAAGAACAAGTTAAGAACGAACCATGGAAGCGAGTTGCTCAACGTCGTCTATCCGAAGAAGTAACTGAATTTGTTCATGGTAAGGATGCTGTAGTTGAAGCACAAAACATTACCGAAGCATTATTCTCAGGAAACGTTCAAGACTTAACTACTGCTGAAGTAGAAACTGGATTCAAGAACATGCCTTCCGTTGAAGTTAGTGCAGACAAGAAGAATATTGTTGAATGGTTGGCAGACGATACTGCAATCGAACCATCAAGAAGACAAGCTAGAGAAGATGTAAGTAACGGTGCTATCCGTATTAATGGAGAAAAGGTTGACGATGTTGATTTCGAAATCGACCCAAGTACTTCATTCGACGGTAAGTTCGTTGTTGTTAGAAGGGGTAAGAAGAAGTACTTCTTAGCTAGAATTAAATAGTAATAGGATCATATAAAAGTAGATTGATTAGTTCAATCTACTTTTTTTAATTTATTTGCTGAGAAGTGTTGACTTTATAAGGTTTACCTGGCATAATATTATTTGTTGTTGAGAGAGGTAATCAAAAATGATTACAAATCAGCAACGATTAATTTTTCAAAACATGTTGACACAATGTCATTAATTTGATATTATAAATGAGTTGCGTTATTGATATGACGCGAAAGTCATTAAAAAAGTTGTTGACACGGCTTTGATAAGATGATATTATTAACAAGTTGTCAATTGAGACAGCAAGTTAATAAAAGGTAGATCTTTGAAAACTGAACAAGATTGATAATCGATGATGTGTAAGGAACTTACAACTTAGTTGTAAGAATTAAACATTGCGAAGTCAATTCGCTTATAAAATAACAATTTATTCAGAAGAGCTAAGTTAAGCTTTTCATCTTAAGATGAGA
>NZ_JXDF01000010.1 GCF_001308195.1 Apilactobacillus kunkeei
GGATTCGGAGCGAGTGGCGAACTGGTGAGTAACACGTGGGTAACCTGCCCCGAAGCGGGGGATAACATTTGGAAACAAGTGCTAATACCGCATAATTAGTTGGAACCGCATGGTTCCAACTTGAAAGATGGCTCTGCTATCACTTTGGGATGGACCCGCGCCGTATTAGTTAGTTGGTGAGATAAAAGCCCACCAAGACGATGATACGTAGCCGACCTGAGAGGGTAATCGGCCACATTGGGACTGAGACACGGCCCAGACTCCTACGGGAGGCAGCAGTAGGGAATCTTCCACAATGGACGAAAGTCTGATGGAGCAACGCCGCGTGAGTGATGAAGGTTTTCGGATCGTAAAACTCTGTTGTTAAAGAAGAACAAGTGTTAGAGTAACTGTTAACACTTTGACGGTATTTAACCAGAAAGCCACGGCTAACTACGTGCCAGCAGCCGCGGTAATACGTAGGTGGCAAGCGTTGTCCGGATTTATTGGGCGTAAAGCGAGCGCAGGCGGTTTTGTAAGTCTGCTGTGAAAGCCCTCAGCTCAACTGAGGAAGTGCAGTGGAAACTACAAAACTTGAGTACAGAAGAGGAAAGTGGAACTCCATGTGTAGCGGTGAAATGCGTAGATATATGGAAGAACACCAGTGGCGAAGGCGGCTTTCTGGTCTGTTACTGACGCTGAGGCTCGAAAGCATGGGTAGCGAACAGGATTAGATACCCTGGTAGTCCATGCCGTAAACGATGAATACTAGGTGTTGGAGGGTTTCCGCCCTTCAGTGCCGCAGCTAACGCATTAAGTATTCCGCCTGGGGAGTACGACCGCAAGGTTGAAACTCAAAGGAATTGACGGGGGCCCGCACAAGTGGTGGAGCATGTGGTTTAATTCGATGCTACGCGAAGAACCTTACCAGCTCTTGACATCTTCTGCCAACCCAAGAGATTGGGCGTTCCCTTCGGGGACAGAATGACAGGTGGTGCATGGTTGTCGTCAGCTCGTGTCGTGAGATGTTGGGTTAAGTCCCGCAACGAGCGCAACCCTTATTATTAGTTGCCAGCATTTAGTTGGGCACTCTAGTGAGACTGCCGGTGATAAACCGGAGGAAGGTGGGGACGACGTCAAATCATCATGCCCCTTATGAGCTGGGCTACACACGTGCTACAATGGATGGTACAACGAGTCGCGAAACCGCGAGGTCAAGCTAATCTCTTAAAGCCATTCTCAGTTCGGATTGCAGGCTGCAACTCGCCTGCATGAAGTTGGAATCACTAGTAATCGTGGATCAGCATGCCACGGTGAATACGTTCCCGGGCCTTGTACACACCGCCCGTCACACCATGAGAGTTTGTAACACCCAAAGACGATGGGGTAACCTTTTAGGAGCTAGTCGTCTAAGGTGGGACAGATGATTAGGGTGAAGTCGTAACAAGGTAGCCGTAGGAGAACCTGCGGCTGGATCACCTCCTTTCTAAGGAAATTTCGGAAGCTTACATTAGGTTCATCAATCTTATTCAGTTTTGAGGGATTTACCTCTCATATGATTCTTTGCTTCTTTGGGCCTATAGCTCAGTTGGTTTAGAGCGCACGCCTGATAAGCGTGAGGTCGGAGGTTCGA
>NZ_JXDF01000011.1 GCF_001308195.1 Apilactobacillus kunkeei
ATTTACCTCTCATATGATTCTTTGCTTCTTTGGGCCTATAGCTCAGTTGGTTTAGAGCGCACGCCTGATAAGCGTGAGGTCGGAGGTTCGAGTCCCCCTAGGCCCATCGACCTCACAGGGGTCACAATCATATTTATATTTATGGGGAATTAGCTCAGCTGGGAGAGCACCTGCTTTGCAAGCAGGAGGTCAGCGGTTCGATCCCGCTATTCTCCATTGACACGTAAGTGTCATACTTGGTTCTTTGAAAACTAGATATTATTTAATTTCTATATTGAATTTGTATAAAAATACAATTTCAACCGAGAACACCGCGTTATTTTGAGTTTTAAAATATTAGTTTATTCGTAAATACTCAACTAACCAAACATCACGTAGTGATGAAATAGGTTAAGTTATGAAGGGCGCATGGTGGATGCCTTGGCACTAGGAGCCGATGAAGGACGGGACTAACACCGATATGCTTCGGGGAGCTGTACGTAAGCTTTGATCCGGAGATTTCCGAATGAGGAAACTCGATAATCTTAATCGATTATCACCAGCTAGAGAATACATATCTAGTTTGGGGGCAGACGTGGGGAACTGAAACATCTAAGTACCCACAGGAAGAGAAAGAAATTTCGATTCCCTAAGTAGCGGCGAGCGAACGGGGAACAGCTCAAACCAAAGAGCTTGCTCTTTGGGGTTGTAGGACTGAACATTTGAGTTACCAAGTTAATTGATAGTCGAATTATCTGGGAAGTTAAGCGATACAGGGTGATAGCCCCGTAGGCGAAATCAATTAACCTCAGTTCAGGATCCTGAGTACGGCGACACACGTGAAACGTCGTCGGAATCCGGGAGGACCATCTCCCAAAGCTAAATACTCCCTAGTGACCGATAGTGAACCAGTACCGTGAGGGAAAGGTGAAAAGCACCCCGGAAGGGGAGTGAAATAGTTCCTGAAACCATGTGCCTACAAGCAGTCAGAGCCCGTTAATGGGTGATGGCGTGCCTCTTGTAGAATGAACCGGCGAGTTATGCTAACATGCAAGGTTAAGGCGAAAAGTCCGGAGCCGTAGCGAAAGCGAGTCTGAATAGGGCGTTACAGTATGTTGGGATAGACCCGAAACCAGGTGATCTACCCATGTTCAGGCTGAAAGTGCGGTAAAACGCACCGGAGGGCCGAACCCGTGTACGTTGAAAAGTGCTGGGATGAAATGTGGGTAGCGGTGAAATTCCAAACGAACTTGGAGATAGCTGGTTCTCTCCGAAATAGCTTTAGGGCTAGCCTCGGACTTAGAATCATGGAGGTAGAGCACTGTTTGGGTGAGGGGCCCGTCATGGGTTACTAAATTCAGATAAACTCCGAATACCATTGATTTATATGTCCGGGAGTCAGACGATGAGTGATAAGATCCACCGTCGAAAGGGGAACAGCCCAGACCACCAATTAAGGTCCCTAAATATATGCTGAGTGGAAAAGGATGTGGAGTTGCATAGACAACTAGGATGTTGGCTCAGAAGCAGCCACCATTTAAAGAGTGCGTAATAGCTCACTAGTCGAGTGATTCTGCGCCGAAAATTTACCGGGGCTAAGCATATTACCGAGATTGTGGACATGACGTAGTCATGTGATAGGAGAGCGTTCTAAGGGCAACGAAGGTAGACCGTAAGGACTGCTGGAGCGCTTAGAAGTGAGAATGCCGGTATGAGTAGCGAAAGAATAGTGAGAATCTATTCCACCGATTGACTAAGGTTTCCTGGGGAAGGCTCGTCCTCCCAGGGTAAGTCGGGACCTAAGCCGAGGCCTAGAGGCGTAGGCGATGGATAACAGGTTGAGATTCCTGTACTAGTTAATTATGTTTGAGCGATGGAGGGACGTAGAAGGCTAACCTGTGCGCACTGTTGGATATGTGCGTTCAAGCAGTAAGTCAGGTAATGAGTGAAATGCTTGTTACCGTGTTGACAAGCTGTGATGAGGATCGAAATAAAGTAGAGAAGTGGGCCATGTCACGCTACCGAGAAAAGCTTCTAGTGAGTAATTAACTACCCGTACCGCAAACCGACACAGGTAGTCAAGGAGAGTATCCTAAGGTGAGCGAGTGAACTCTCGTTAAGGAACTCGGCAAAATGACCCCGTAACTTCGGGAGAAGGGGTGCTGCACGCAAGTGCAGCCGCAGTGAAAAGGCTCAGGCGACTGTTTATCAAAAACACAGGTTTCTGCAAAATCGTAAGATGAAGTATAGGGGCTGACGCCTGCCCGGTGCTGGAAGGTTAAGTGGATGAGTTAGCTTCGGCGAAGCCCAGAAACGAAGCCCCAGTAAACGGCGGCCGTAACTATAACGGTCCTAAGGTAGCGAAATTCCTTGTCGGGTAAGTTCCGACCCGCACGAAAGGCGTAACGATCTGAGCACTGTCTCAACGAGAGACTCGGTGAAATTGAGATACCTGTGAAGAAGCAGGTTACCCGCGACAGGACGGAAAGACCCCATGGAGCTTTACTGTAATTTGATATTGGGTGTTGACATAGCTTGTACAGGATAGGTAGGAGCCGTGGAAACCGGGACGCTAGTTTCGGTGGAGGCATTGTTGGGATACTACCCTCGCTGTGCTAACACTCTAACCCGCACCACTTATCGTGGTGGGAGACAGTGTCTGATTGGCAGTTTGACTGGGGCGGTCGCCTCCTAAACAGTAACGGAGGCGCCCAAAGGTTCCCTCAGAATGGTTGGAAATCATTCTTCGAGTGTAAAGGCAAAAGGGAGCTTGACTGCGAGACAGACAGGTCGAGCAGGGACGAAAGTCGGGCTTAGTGATCCGGTGGTACCGTATGGAAGGGCCATCGCTCAACGGATAAAAGCTACCCTGGGGATAACAGGCTTATCTCCCCCAAGAGTTCACATCGACGGGGAGGTTTGGCACCTCGATGTCGGCTCATCGCATCCTGGGGCTGTAGTTGGTCCCAAGGGTTGGGCTGTTCGCCCATTAAAGCGGTACGCGAGCTGGGTTCAGAACGTCGTGAGACAGTTCGGTCCCTATCCGTCGCGGGCGTAGGAAATTTGAGGGGAGCTGTCTCTAGTACGAGAGGACCGAGATGGACATACCGCTGGTGTACCAGTTGTCCCGCCAGGGGCATCGCTGGGTAGCTATGTATGGATGAGATAAACGCTGAAAGCATCTAAGTGTGAAACCGACCTCAAGATGAAATTTCCCATTCCTTTATGGAAGTAAGACCCCTAAGAGATGATTAGGTAGATAGGCTAGAAGTGGAAGTGCAGTGATGTATGGAGCGGACTAGTACTAATTGGTCGAGGACTTAACCAAGTAAGGTAGTAATCGGAAGAAATAAATAATATCTAGTTTTGAGAGAACGAAGTTCTTTCAGATAAATAGTGTGGTGGCGATAGCTAGAAGGATACACCTGTTCCCATGCCGAACACAGAAGTTAAGCTTCTAAACGCCGATAGTAGTTGAGGGATCGCCCTCTGCAAGGGTAGGAAGTCGCCGCGCGAATAAAAAAGTCTTCGATGTAAATCGAAGGCTTTTTGTTAATATTGCCGTTTTAGCTCAGGAGGTAGAGCGTTTCCATGGTAAGGAAGAGGTCCCGGGTTCAAATCCCGGAAACGGCTTAATTTTAAGAAAATATCACATTAGTTAATATATATAATATCGAGTTCATTATATTGAAAATTAACGACTATATTCAAGCAGCAAAAATGATTGATATACCAATTGTTTTCGCTGCTTTTTTAATTTTACCGAAGCTTAAAGATGTTGATAATTCCTTCTTTGTCCAAGAAGAAACTATTTCAAGTATGAAAATTCTAAGAATCGCTTTGCACAACAAACATTTAGCGAGGAAATCTTAAGATTATCCGAACAAGCTTCAAAGCCAAATGATATTTTTAAATGGATCACTAAAAAATAAGCAAATTGAAGGATCTCCTAAGAAAAAATAAAAATGTTTAATGTTGATTAGGTATGGTTCTTTAAAATTAATAATAAAAAAAGACCAATCGCAATTGATTGGTCTTTTTTTGTTGGTTATTTAATTTTTCTATCAATCTTAACTTCATTAATTGGTAAGTTGGCATTTGCGATAATTGGTGAAACAGTACCATTACTAATTAATGTTAGGTGGTGCATTGCACGAGTGGCAATTGTGTAGATTGTTCCAACATAATCATCGTTTGGATAATTATCTTTAGAAACGTTCCAAGCAATGACAGAATCAAATTCTAGTCCCTTAGCTAGATAGATTGGCATGATTACCACACCCTTTGGAAGTGATCTATCTGTATCAGCTAATAGGGTTGGATTAAGTTGGTTATAGGTATGTTGATGGAGTTGTTTTGCTTCATTTAAGTTCTTGGTAACAATTGCTACGGTACCTTCATCTTTTAATTCTTGTTGGGCACTTTCAATTAAAGCATCAATACATTCTTTTTCGTTATGACGAATTAAAATCTCAGGTGATTTACCTGGACGGTTAAATGCTTCAATCTCATCACCGTTTGGTAATAGTGATTTAGCAAAGTTAGTGATTGGATAAGTTGAACGATATGATCGGTTCAAAGTAATCAATCTTGATTTCTTAGTAGCAAATGCTTCGTTTAACTTATTTAGTAATTCTTGAGGAGCCTCAACCGCCTTGAACAATGCCTGTTCACTGTCACCAATTAAGTTAATCTTGGTTTGAGGGAAAGAATGTTTGATGTAAATCAATTGGGCGATTGAGTAGTCCTGCATTTCGTCGACAAATAGATATTGCATGGTTTGGTTTTGACCGCCACCAATCATTAAATCACGCATGTATAGAAGTGGGGCAGCATCATCCAAACGAACTTGATGTAATTCGATTGAATCTGCAAAACCATCGACGTCATCGTTCCATGCATCAACATTAACATCATTTGGTAGGACCACTTGTTGCATGAAGCGTTGGTATTGAAGATATGGATCAAAAAATGAGCCGTTATACAAAGCATCATATACTTTTCTGAAATGTTCAGTCACAATTTGTTTAGCAATGAAATATCTTTCATCATCTTCATCCTGGAAACTACCTAGTTGGTGACCTTCCATGAAATCATGATATTGTTCAGAGTTAAGTTGGTCGATTGCATCATCAACCCATGGTTTATATACTTCGACTTCAATTCGTTTCTTCAAGATTTCAATCAAACGGTTCTTAGTCTTTAAGAACTTGTCAGCTGGTTTCATTTGTTTAGGTTGAGAAGCGTAAATGTCCTTAATCACATCGGCATCGAAGAAAACCTTGCCATCGATTAAGATGCTTTGAAAGGCAATGTCATCGTTGAAAACGGTATTAATATAGTTCTCAATTGATGTCATGTATTGATGACTACGTTTGAATGATTGAATTGCTTTTTCTTCATCGGTGTATGCTTGTTCGGTTTCATATTGGTCGAATAAACTTTGGACCTTCACACCTTCAAGACGGTGATCGATGAACTCTTGTAAAGTAACCTGTCTCATATTACGTTCACCTAAACTAGGTAAAACATCAGAAATATAATGTGAGAACAAACGGTTAGGGGAAAACAAAATAATTTGATCTGCCTGAAGTGAGCTTCTGCTGTGGTACAACAAGAAAGCAATTCTTTGTAGAATCGCAGAAGTCTTACCGGAACCAGCGACCCCTTGAACGACAAGTAGGTCATTGTAGGTATCTCTGATGATATCATTTTGTTCCTTTTGAATTGTTGAAACGATGTTTTGCATCACTTCATCATGTTGTTGTCCCAGCACGGATTGAAGCATTTCATCACCCACAGTTTCGTTGGTATCAAACATGTTGTTGATTTCACCATTACTAATTTGAAACTGTCGCTTCTTTTCTAGGTCGGTGCTTTGTTTACCAGCAGGGGTTTGATATGACACTTTTCCCAACGTTCCGTTGTAATAAATACTAGAGATTGGGGCACGCCAATCGTAGACTAGGAAGTTTTCATTATCGTCAACGAATGAGGCGGTGCCGATGTATAAGCTTTCGGTATCATCGTCTCCATCATCCTTGATATCAATTCGTCCAAAGTATGGTGAATCAGCTAATTTCTTGTATGTTTCAAGTTGGTTTTTAATAATTGCTTCGCTTTGGACTACCTTATTAACTAGTCCTCTTTGTTGTTGGAGGTCAGCGGAAGTTTCAATTCTATCATCGACTTCGACGTAGTTAACAGAAGTATTGTTACCGTAGTTTTGTTGAACACGTTTTGTTTCATTGTGTGCTTTTTGGTATTCAGTTTCTGTCTTGTCGATTCGTTTGTTTAATTTGGCGACAACTTTATTGACACGATTTTGTTCATTTGTAAGATCGTTATTAGCCATTTTTACCTCCTGATTTATTGTTAAATCCGTTCATTTATGCTCAATAATTCTAATTAGATTTGGGCGTCATGTCAATTAATATCCTTTTTGACATGTCAATTTAAATCCAGTAAAATATAGTTAATATTAAAGTAAGTAGCGATGTCATTTACAGAGAGATTATGTATTACTGAAAATAATCACGACTAGCGAAATGGATGAATTTATGGGATTGCACCCTTATCGCAGAGTGGCAAATGATAATACATTTGTAAGTTAGGTGGTACCGCGCTCAAGCGTCCTATTGTTTTTTTAACAATGGGGCGCTTTTTTAGAAAGGAAGTAACAAAATGGCAGATAAAAAAGTAATTCTAACTGGTGATCGACCAACTGGTAAACTACATATCGGACACTACGTTGGATCATTAAAGAACAGAGTTGCACTACAAAACTCAGGTGAATACGACACCAATATCATGATTGCGGACATGCAAGCATTAACTGATAATGCGCGTGACCCTGAAAAAATCAGAAACTCACTATTACAAGTAGCTTTGGATTACTTAGCTGTCGGAATTGACCCAGAAAAATCAACAATCCTGGTTCAATCACAAATTCCTGCACTAAACGAATTAACAATGCACTACTTAAACTTAGTTTCAGTTAACCGTTTGAAGAGAAATCCAACTGTTAAGACTGAAATTCAACAAAAGAAGTTTGGTGAAAGTGTTCCTGCTGGATTCTTTATTTACCCAGTCAGTCAAGCTGCAGATATTACTGCATTTAAGGCTGACACTGTTCCAGTTGGTGAAGACCAAGAACCAATGCTAGAACAAACTAGAGAAATTGTTAGAAGCATTAACGGTATCTATGGTAAGGACGTATTAGTTGAACCAGAAGGCTACTTCCCACCAAAGGGAATGGGTAGAATTCCTGGTTTAGATGGAAACGCTAAGATGAGTAAATCATTGAACAATGCCATCTACTTAGCAGACGATGCTGATACAATTCAAAAGAAAGTAATGTCAATGTACACTGACCCTAACCACATTCACGTGGAAGATCCTGGTCAAGTTGAAGGAAACACTGTATTTACTTACCTAGACATCTTTGCTGACGACAAGCAAAAGGTTACCGAATTAAAGGAACAATACAGACACGGTGGTCTAGGTGATGTGAAAATCAAACGTTACTTAAACGAAGTATTACAAGCTGAATTGGCACCAATCAGAGAACGTCGTGAACAATTCGAAAAGGATCCACAAGCTGTTTATGACATTCTAAAGGCTGGTAGTGATAAAGCGAATAAGGTAGCCAACCAAACCCTAGATGAAGTAAGGGATGCTATTGGTATTAATTACTTTAAATAAAAAACTATTTTAGGAGTTTAGGGTGAATCGGATGGAGAACTTAGTAATTGTTGACATCGGTTCGAATTCTGCTCGAATGTCCATCTATCGGATTGAAAATGACGGTTATTGCGTTGAACTAAAACGTAGTAAGAGTGATAGTCGTCTATCTGAAGGGATGGGGAAAGAAAAGATTCTACAACCGGTTGCAATTAATCGGACAATTAATGCTTTAAAGTCTTTCAAAAGAATTTATAGCTCAATGAATAATGCCACTGTGATTACCATTGCAACTGCTGCGGTTCGACAAGCTGAAAACCAAAAAGCTTTTATTCGCAAGGTAAGAAAGAAAGTTGGCTTAGACGTTAGAGTCCTATCAGGTCGTGAAGAAGCTTATTACGATTATTTAGGTGTCGTTAATAAGGTTAAGATGAACGACTACATGGTGATGGATATTGGTGGTGCCAGTATCGAATTGGTCCGCGTTCAAGGTAAGAAACGTCGTGACTTAATTAGTTTACCAATTGGTGCCGTTAATATTTCAGAACGTTTTAAATTGAATAACTCAGTTCACGCAGCTGACTTATTCAATGCGCAACGTTTCTTAAAGGAAAACATACATCGTGTTCCTTGGCTAAAAAAAGCTGATCACTATCAATTAGTTGTTTTGGGAGGAGCTGCTAGAAGTTTAGCGAGAATTAATCGTAGTCATCAACACTTCAAGAATTCTGATAACCTAAATGGCTATCACCTAAATCAACGCCAAGTGATGGGAACGTATGAATTACTTTTACGTAAGAACTTACACAATCGAAAAGAAATTCACGGATTAGAAAACGAGCGAGCTGATATTATACTAGGTGGTCTATTACCTCTTATTACAGTCATTGATGAAATTGATTCAAGAAGAATCGTGTTTTCAGAAGGTGGCGTAAGAGAAGGACTTATTGCTGAATATATAAAGAAGCACTATCGAAACTATTAAAGAGGTTTTTAATCCAAAGACGGGTTAAAAACCTTTTTAACTGCTTGAAATTTAAATAATGTTATCATAAATATCAGATATAAATACCGCATCCGGGGGGACTAATAATGGGAACTTTCAAACATTTCTACCATTGTAATTATGATGATAAAATGAAACTAATCAGTGAATTTGCTGGATTAGACATGAATCAAAAACATAAAATGACTAACGATTATCACCAATCAAGTGATAGTTTAGTTGAAAACTATGTAACTGATTACTCCATTCCAGAAGGAGTGGGCGTTAATTTTATGATTAATGGTACTGAAAAAATTGTTCCAATGGTAACAGAAGAACCATCCGTGATTGCGGCGGCTAGTAATGGTGCCCGCCTATTTTCCAAGGACACAGGGATTACTGCCGAAGTATTGGGGCATAATCTAATGGGCCAAATTGTTGTTAAAACACACAATACTAACCTATTGATTGGAATCGTCAATACTCATCAACAAGAAATTATTGATGTTGCAAACCAATCACATCCATCAATTCTAGAATACGGTGGCGGTGCTAAGAAGGTGCGCGTTAGAAAACTAGATGATGATTATGCATCAATTGATTTGTTTGTGAACGTAGGTGAAGCCATGGGCGCAAACATCATTAACTCAATGCTAGAAGCTACTTCTGAGTTTATCGAAGAACACGTCAGTGGGGATGTTTTGATGAGCATCCTATCTAACTACGGTGAAGATAATCTGGTGAAGGTATCCGGATCAATTCCCGTTAGCCAACTGGGTAATCCCGATACCAACGGTAGTGATGTTGCAAACAGAATTGTTGAAGCATCACATATCGCTCAAATTGATCCGTATCGTGCCGCTACCCATAACAAGGGCATCATGAATGGAATCGATGCTGTGGTAATGGCAATGGGTAACGATTGGCGTGCCGTCGAAGCTGGCATTCATTCATACGCCAGTAAAGATGGCCAATACAAGGGCCTATCCAACTGGTCAATTGATGGTGATAAGTTAGTTGGTGAGATGACCATTCCGTTATCGTTAGGTTTTATCGGAGGTGCCGTGAAGGTATTACCAAAGGTTAAAATCAACCAACAACTATCTCAAGTAACCTCAAAGGAAGAGTTAAGCCAATTGGTTGCTTCAGTTGGCTTAGCCCAAAACCTAGCAGCTTTAAAGGCCTTAGTTACCGATGGAATTCAAAAGGGCCACATGAACCTACAATTGAATTCATTAGTGATGAGTGCAGGAGCTAAGGGTGAAGAAGTAAAACAAGTGGTTTCAGAAATGAGATCCAATCATTTAAACGACTTAAAGTCAGCACAAAAAATCTTAAACCAAATTAGAAATAATAATGAAGGTGAATTTTAATGGAAATCGAATTAAATCAAGACACACAAAGTTTAATTAACGTTGTAAACAAATTTTTCCCAGGTAAAATTGAAGTTCAATTTATCGGACAACTTCAATCTGGATACGTTAGACATGATCAAGCACAAGTGGTGCAAGATGGTAAGAACCTATTTGTTCAAATCTCAGACATGTCAGCTCCTAACTACACTGCTTCACACGAACTAATTCACTTGTTGATGACACTACGTGGTTTCCCACAAGTATTCTTCTCACTATCAACTGGTCAAGACGAATTAGACGAACAACTAGAAGTGATGGGTACAGAACTATTTGATATTGTTGCTCACTTTGTGGTTGTTTCAGAACAAAGAAAACACGGCCTAATCAACGAAGACATCGAAAAGATGTACCTAAAGGGGATTCAAAACACAATTGAACCTGAACCAGAAGAATTAGATAACGCAATGGAATTACGTTTATTGACTTTAATCGACGCTCACGTATTCTACGGTGACAAGTTCGATTCATTTGCTCGTCCAACTCTGGAAAAAGACTACCCAGTTGCCCTAAAGGCTGCTGATGAAATCTACAAGATTATCACTGAAAAACCAACAGATTCACCATTTGGTTTCAGAAGAAATGTTGTTAAGTTATTCAAGGCTTTTGACGAACAATTAAAGAAGTGGGGACTACCTGCATTGCATAACTCAGAATTTGCAACTATCTCCAGTGTTGTTTCAGAAAGACAACTAAACTTAAACGTAAAACAACAATTTGAAATCTTCCATTCAGAATTACATGATAAGGAAACTGGTCGTCGTGCATACGTTGGTTTCAACAAGTCTGATGATCAAAACTCATTCGTTATTCCTGCGCCAACTGGTATGGATGACAGTCCAGAATACTTTAAGAAGTTATACGCTATGACTGTTCAAGAATTATTTAAAGAATTAAAAATGCCATACATCATTAGAAAATAAGGCAGGAGGCAATCTGATGGATAAGGAAATTCAATCATTATTTGATAATGCAAAAAACATTGTATTTTTGACAGGAGCCGGGGTATCGACAGCTTCCAACATTCCAGACTATCGTTCTAAGAATGGGTTATACGCAACTGATACAACTGGAAAACCAGCTGAATATTATTTAAGTCATGCATGTTTAGTTAATGAACCAGATGTGTTCTACACATTTGTGAAGGAAAATATGTACTATCCAGATGCCAAACCCAATGTAATTCACAAAAAACAAGCTGAACTTACCAGGAAAGGTAGAGCCAGTGTAATCACTCAAAACGTTGATGGATTATACGGTGCTGCTGACACCAAGAATTTAATTGAATTTCACGGCAATCTATACGACGTATATTGCCAAAAGTGCCGTCAAAGAGTTGACTGGCATGAATATATGCAAAGCGACAAGCACGCTGATTGTGGCGGAACACTTCGTCCAGGAATCGTGTTATACGATGAAGGTCTTAATCAAGCAAAGGTGGTTAACAGTGTTCAACTAATGGAAAAGGCAGACTTGGTAGTAATCGTTGGGACTTCCATGCGTGTCTACCCATTTGCCGGTCTATTGGATTATAGAAATCCGGGTGCCAAAGTAATTGCGGTTAACCAGGAAAAGTTAAACTTAGGAATCGATTTTACAATGATTCAAGAGGATGCAACGAAATTCTTTAGTGAATTGAAATAAGAAGGAAGATGATGGTTTAATGATAACTTTAGGAGTAACAACTTGGAGCGAACATCCAGCATTGATTAATGGTGAAGACCGTCCCGTTAAGTTAAACGAGTACGCTGCCCATTTTCCAGTCGTGGAAGTCGATAATCCGTTTTACGGCATTCCACAGGAAAAAACAGTGCGTCAATGGATGCGCCGAGTGCCAGAATCATTCCAATTTATCTTAAAAGCTAACCAATTAATGACCAAGCATGACATGCGTTCACAGATGGCTGCCGATGATGATCAGAGAAGACAGGCGTTTAATGATTACGTGAAAATGCTTCAACCTTTAATGGAAACCAGTCAATTAAAGACGGTCTTATTTCAATTTCCACCATATTTCCAACGCAATAACGACAATATTCGCTATCTAATGACCATCCGTGAATTGATGGGCAGAAAGGTGCCAATTTCAGTCGAGTTTAGAAATCCAACATGGACAGAAAAATCGATGCAAAATTCAATTAAGAATTATTTGAAACGTTTAGGGATGACCTTCGTGATTGCAGATGAACCACATAACCTAAACGACGGAATTGAGTTATTACCAATGGTGACTACTTCTAAGATGGCGATGTTAAGATTGCACGGTCGAAACGCCCAGGGATGGTTTAACCAAGACAAGAACTGGCGTAGTCAAAGAACGTTGTACAAATATAGCGAAGATGAACTAAAGCAATTCGCCGACATCGTCACTAAGTTAAACAAAGAAGTCGATGAGGTGTGTGTGATCTTTAACAACAACTCAGGTAGGGATGCCGCACCAAACGCGCTACAATTAAAAGAGATGTTGCACGTGTCATTTAACGATTTGGCACCGATGCAATTAGATTTGTTCTAAGAGCAATATTATTGACAATTCAAGTATGATATACTAATAGTTAATATTAATTACTGGTTGAAAGGATGATTTACATGGCTGATAACAATACTTTTTATGTTACAACGCCAATCTACTACCCATCAGGACGTCTACATATCGGGAACTCATACACAACTATTGCTTGTGATGCGTTAGCTCGTTACAAACGTGCTGAAGGCTTTGACGTGTTCTTCCTAACAGGAACAGATGAACACGGACTAAAAATCGAAGAAAAGGCAGAATCATTAAACACTACTCCACAAGCATATGTGGACAAGATGGCTGCACAAATTAAAGAATTATGGAAGAAATTGGACATTTCAAACGACAAGTTCATCAGAACTACTGATGCTCAACACAGAGAAGTTGTTCAAAAGATTTTCCAACAATTATTAGACCAAGGTGACATTTACCTAGGTGAATACTCTGGTTGGTACTCAGTATCAGACGAAGAATACTTCACTGAATCACAATTAGCCGAAGTATACAAAGACGATAACGGTAACGTTATTGGTGGAAAGGCTCCATCAGGACACGAAGTTGAACTAGTGAACGAAAAGTCATACTTCTTCAAGATGAGCAAGTACGCTGATTGGTTATTACAATACTACAAAGATCATCCTGATTTTATTCAACCAGAATCAAGAATGAACGAAATGATTAATAACTTTATCAAACCAGGTCTAGAAGACTTAGCTGTTTCTAGAACATCATTTAGTTGGGGAATTCCTGTTAAATCAAATCCTGAACACGTAGTTTACGTATGGATTGATGCGCTATCAAACTATATTAGTGCGTTAGGGTACGATACTGATGATGACTCACTATTCCAAAAATTCTGGCCTGCTGATGTCCACATGGTTGGTAAGGAAATCGTTAGATTCCATACTATCTACTGGCCAATTATCCTACATGCTTTAGGTTTACCATTGCCAAAACATGTTATCGGTCATGGTTGGTTAACCATGAAAGATGGTAAGATGTCTAAGTCAAAGGGTAACGTTATTTACCCAGAAGTCTTAGCCGAAAGATACGGTTTGGATGCTGTAAGATACTACTTACTAAAGGCCGTTCCATTTGGTAACGATGGTGTGTTCACACCAGAAGACTTCGTAGATCGTATCAACTATGACCTAGCAAACGACTTAGGTAACTTGTTAAACCGTACTGTTTCAATGATTAACAAGTACGAAGACGGTGTGATTCCAGAATTTAAGTCAAACTTTTTAGAGCCTGACAAGGAACTAGAAGCACTAAGCAAGGATGTTATTGCTGAATACAAGACTAAGATGGATGAATCACGCTTCTCAGATGCTTTAGCTGCTGTTTGGCAATTAGTTTCTCAAACTAACAAGTACATTGATCAAACTACACCATGGATTCTAGCTAAGAATGAAAACGATGGTGACGCTGAAAAGCTTGCTGATGTAATGGCTCATTTAGCTGCCAGCTTACGCGTGATTGGTCTATTAATTAGCCCAATTATGACCCATGCACCAAAGGAAATCTTCACTCAATTAGGTTTAGACAATCAATCAATTGATTTAACTAACATTACAATTGAAGACTTACCAACAGGTGGCAAAGTGGTTGCTAAGGGAACTCCAATCTTCCCACGTCTAGATAAGGAAGAAGAAGTTGACTTTATCAAGAACCAAATGACTAAGTCAGACAAGCAAAAAGGTCGTGCAGCCAAAGAAGAAGCCAAGAAACAAGCTCAAGTTGCTCGAGAAGGCGTTCAAAGTGCTGCTGATAAGAAAGAAATCAAGTTCGATACCTTTGAAAAAGTAGAACTAAAAGTTGCCGAAGTTAAGAATGTTGAACGTGTGGAAGGGGCAGACAAGTTATTGAAGTTTACCCTAGATGCAGGTAAGGAAGAAACTACTCAAATTCTTTCAGGAATTGCTAAGTGGTATCCTGACTTCGAAAAACTAATCGGTAAGAAAGTAATCATAGTTTCCAATTTGAAACCTAGAAAGATGCGTGGCCAATTGAGCCAAGGAATGTTACTATCTGTTGAACATGACGATGGCAACATTGAATTAGTTACAATTGGTAGCCAATTTGAAAATGGTGCCACTTTGGAATAATGGTGAGATAACAAACTAAAAAATAGCCATTAATTCAAAATGAATTGATGGCTATTTTTACGATAGGAGCAAATATAATGCAAATTTTCGATTCACATACGCATTTAAACGATGATGCTTTTAGAGGACAGGTGCCAGAATACATTGAACACGCCCAAAAGCTGGGCGTTACCAAGATGGCAATTGTTGGATCAAACCGTCAAATGAACGAAGAAGCGATTGAATTAGCGCACCAATACGATAATCTATACGCAATCGTAGGTTTCCATCCAGAAGACGCTTTGAACTATAACGACGGAGAAGAAGCCATCCTATACAAGCAACTACAAGATGACAAGGTGGTTGCTTTAGGTGAAATCGGTCTTGATTACAATCAAAGTACCGCACCCAAAAAAGCTCAGTTCAACGTGTTCAAACGTCAAATCGATATTGCCCAAGAACTAGGTATGCCTATTTCTGTGCATAACCGTGATGCCTTTGAAGATACCTACGCCATTTTAAAAGAAAAAGGCGTTAACAATGGTATCATTCATAGTTTCAATGGTGACGCTGAATCGTTAAACAAGATTATGGATTTAGGGATGTACGTCTCATATTCTGGTGTTGCCAGTTTCAAAAAGACCAAGGAAATCCATGATTCCGTTTCAAAGACACCAATCGATAGAATGCTAGTGGAAACAGATGCACCTTATCTAGCACCTGAACCATTACGTGGTCACCAAAACGAACCGGGATATACTCTATACACCGTCGAAGCTGTTGCTCGCTTTAGAGATACAACCCCAGATAAGATTGCTGATGCAACTTATCAAAACGCACTAAGAATTTTTGGATTGGATGAATAATGGAAAAAATCAAAGAAGTAATCGTGGTAGAAGGCCGCGACGATACCAAAAGAATTAAAATGGCGGTCGACTGTGACACTATCGAAACCAGGGGATCAGCAATTGACGAAAAGACACTTGCGTTGATTAAGAAACTAGACAAGCAACGTGGAGTAATTGTCTTCACTGACCCAGATTTTTCTGGTGAACGCATCAGAAAGATTATTACTCAAGAGGTACCAAATGCTAAACACGCGTTTGTCGACCGTAAAAAATCGGTACCAACCAAGAGTGATGGTTCACTAGGTGTTGAACACGCCAGCGTCGAAACCATTAGAGATGCGCTTAAAAACGTCTATACTGCAGACACTAATCACGAGAGTGAAATTTCAGTTGCTGATTTAAATGCTGCTAGGGTCATTAATGATTCCGAAGCTAAAATCAGACGTACGCAACTATGTAATGAATTAAAGATTGGATATGTTAATGGTAAACAACTATTGAAACGACTATCCATGTTTGGAATTACTAAAGAACAATTTAACGAAGCACTAAGTAATATTAAGGAGTAAACAATGCCAAATAATCCAGAAATTGCTAGCCCAGCTAGAACACAAGCAATCTTAAATCGTTTCCATCTATCAGCTAAGAAGAGTTTAGGTCAAAACTTCTTAACTGATTTAAACGTTTTAACTAAGATTGTCGATGCTGCGCATTTAACAGATACTGATAATGTAATCGAAATTGGACCAGGTATCGGTGGGTTAACCGAATTCCTAGCGCGTAGTTCAAAACGTGTTTTAGCGTTTGAAATTGACCAAAATTTACTGCCTGTATTGGATGAGACACTAAGTCCTTATGATAATGTCGAAGTGATTAACCAAGACATCCTACAAGCTAATTTACCCGCTATTATCGAAGAAAAATTCAACAATGAACGTCCAATTAAGGTTGTTGCCAACTTACCTTACTACATCACAACTCCAATCATTTTGGATTTATTGAAGGGAAATGCTGAATTCGACAACATTACCGTTATGATGCAAAAAGAAGTTGCTCAACGCCTAGAAGCCAAACCAGGTAGCAAGGATTACGGTTCACTATCAGTGATTATTCAATACCTAAATGATGTGAAACTAGCGTTTGAAGTATCAAGAAAATCATTTATCCCTGCACCAAATGTCGATTCAGCAATCGTGACTTTGGAAAGAAAAGAATCCATTCAAAACGAAGTCTTTGATGAAAAGGCATTTGCTAGTTTTGTAAGGGGATGCTTTGCTCACCGTCGAAAGACCTTATGGAATAACCTACAAGGATTATTCGGTAAGGACGCTGAAACTAAGGAAAAGGTCCAAAACGTCCTAGATGAATTCGACATTCAACCAAGCATTCGTCCTGAAAAACTAACAGTTGATCAATACGTCGATCTAACAAATAAGTTCCATTCTATAAAATTGGTATAATATTATTTGATTATTAAAAAACACTGTGATATAATTTTGATTTTTAATATTTTCCGTGGTATAATAAACCTACTAGAGAGGTGAATATTATGCCAACCAGTTTGACTGACATTAAGAGCCACTTGGACACTCGCCTAGGCGAAAAAGTTGTTGTAACTGTTCAAGTAGGAAGAAACAAAACATTAGAACGACATGGGATGTTAGCAGAAACATTCCCTGCAGTGTTTGTTGTTGAGTTAGAGGAAGATGAAAATCTTAAGAGAGTATCTTACAGCTACACTGATATTCTAACCAAGAACATCGAAATGGATTTTGCCGACGAAGTAAGTGAAGAAGCTTAAAACTAAGAGCTAATAATATTTATTAGCTCTTTTTATTTTGCACTTTTGACAAAATCCGAAAGTTTCACTGACTTTTCATTTTAACTTTAGTATAATGTTATTAAATAATTTAGTTAAATTGGGGGTGTGATACTTGAGAACCGTAGAGAAAGCATGCGCCAAACTTAACCTAGGCTTGGATACGCCGTATCGTCATAAAGACGGCAAAATTGAGTGGAATATGATAATGACCTCGATTGAATTATCTGATTACGTCGAGATTGTTACCGAAAAGGGAAACGGGATTTCCGTTCACTGTAATCGTGTGTTTTTACCACAAGATCATCGCAACTTAGCATATCAAGCAGCATTTCTACTTAAAAAGAAATTTGGAATCCAACAAAAAGTGGATATCCATATCAGAAAGAATATTCCTGTTGCTGCCGGAATGGGTGGAGGATCATCTGATGCTGCAGCTGTTATTCGAGGTCTGAATCGTCTCTGGAACCTACATATGACCGATCAAGAAATGGCAACATTCGGATTGCAACTTGATTCAGACGTTCCTTATTGTGTTTACAGTCAGACTGCGATGGTTACCGGTAAGGGTGATAACATTGAATTAATGCCAAAACTGCCAAAGATGTATTTCGTAATTGTGAAACCAAAGGTTAGTGTTTCAACACCAGAAATCTTAAACAAGATTGATTACGATAAATTAGAACATGTGAATGTTAACGAATTGGCAGCAGCGGTTGAAACGCAAGACTATGATCAAATCGTTTCTCACATGGGAAATGTATTGGAGCCATTGTCTTCAAAGCATCACAGTGAGATTAAAAAGATTAAAGAGAAGTTCGAGAAATACGGTGCTGACAGTGCCCAAATGAGCGGAACTGGACCGACTGTCTTCGGGATTTGTAAGACGGAAAGCCAAGCAAAGCACATTTTTAACAGCATTCGTGGTTTCTGTTCTGAGGTATATATTGTAAGACCTATATAAAAATATCCGTTTAGGTGAAAGTTTAAACGGATATTTTTTTATTATTTCGTTTAAAAAGTATCTTAAATCCGAACATTATGATAAAATTTAGATGTAGTTTTTACTTAATGAGGTGAAAGAATGAAAGCAAAGCGTAGTGCGCGTCTAGTAGATATGACTCGCTACTTAATGGAGAATCCTAATACGGTAGTACCATTGACTTTTTTTGCAAATCGTTATGATTCTGCTAAGTCATCTATTAGTGAAGACCTAACCATTTTACGAAAAACATTTATGGAAACAGGAACTGGTGTATTAGAAACCATTCCCGGTGCCGCTGGTGGAAGTATGTTTATGCCCGGCATTCAAAAACAAGAAGCTAGTCAATTTATTGACGAAGTTCAATCAGCATTAGCTGACAATTCAAGAGTTTTACCTGGTGGATACGTATATATGAACGACCTACTTAACCGTCCATCAATTTTGAGACAAATTGGTCGAATTATTGCGACATTGTACAGTCACAAGAAGATTGATGCTGTATTAACTGTTGCCACTAAGGGTATTCCGGTTGCACAAAGTGTTGCAACCTTATTAAACGTTCCATTCGTGATTGCTAGACATGATTCTAGAATTACTGATGGTTCAACTATCAGTGTGAACTATATTTCTGGTTCTCAAAAGAGAATCGAAAAGATGGTTCTATCAAAACGTAGTTTACCTGCTAATTCCAACGTCTTAATCGTAGATGATTTCCTACGTGGTGGGGGATCAGCCGATGGACTATGTAGTTTAATCAAAGAATTTGATAGTGAAGTTGCCGGAATTGCATTCGTTGCCGAACGTGATTACGAAGGCCAACGTAAGATTAGCGAAGATGATTACACTTCATTATTCAAGATTGATACTAATAACGGTGATATTAAAGTTGATTTAGGTAATTTTACCTACGATAACTTTAGCGACGTCACCAAGGAGGAAGAATAATGACGACTAGAAATACAATTATTTTAGCTGCCGGTAAAGGTACTCGAATGAAGTCAAAACTATACAAAGTTTTGCATCAAGTTTGTGGTCGTACAATGGTTGATTGTGTATTAACACAAGTTGAAAAAATTCATATGGATAACATTGTTACTGTTGTTGGTTTTGGTGCAGAAGACGTTAAAACTCAACTAGGTGACAGAAGCCAATATGCATTACAAGAAAAACAACTAGGAACAGGGGACGCAGTTAAAAAGACTGCCGACATTCTAGAAAATGTTGATGGATCAACAATGGTTGTTAGTGGAGACACTCCATTATTTACAGCTGAAACTTTTAATCACTTGTTTACTCAACACGAAGAAAGCGGTGCAGTTGCGACGGTACTAACTTCAAAAGCACCTAACCCATTTGGTTACGGTCGTATCGTTAGAGATGACAAGGGTAATGTTAACAAGATTGTTGAACAAAAGGATGCCTCAGTTGCCGAACAAAACATCGATGAAATCAACACTGGTGTTTACGTTTTCGATAACCATGAATTATTCGAAGCTCTAAAGAAGGTTAAAAACGATAACGCACAAGGCGAATACTACCTACCAGACGTTATTGGTATCTTCAAAGAAGAAGGTAAGAACGTTGGTGCTTACCAAATGAAGGACTTTGATGAATCAATGGGTGTAAACGATCGTATTGCACTTTCAAAGGCTAACCAAGTAATGCAACAACGCATTAACGAATACCACATGTCAAACGGTGTTACTATGCCAAACCCTAATGACACATATATCGACTTTGGTGTTGAAATTGGTCAAGATACAATCGTAGAACCTGGTGTTCACATTAGTGGTCATACCAAGATTGGTAGTGACTGTAAGATTGGTGCTAACTCAGAAATTAGAGATTGCATCATTCATGACAACGTTACTGTAACTTCATCATTACTTGAAGAATCAGAAATGATGGAAGGCTCAAACATTGGACCATACTCACATCTTCGTCCAGAAGCTAAGATTGGTGAAAATGTTCACCTTGGAAACTTCGTCGAAGTTAAAAAGGCCCAAATTGATGAAGGTACTAAGGTAGGTCACTTAACTTACGTTGGTAACGCTCATCTAGGCAAGAACATCAACGTTGGTTGTGGTGTTATCTTTGCTAACTACGATGGTAAGAACAAGCACAACACCGAAGTGGGTGATAACTCATTTATCGGAAGCAATGCTAACTTGATTGCGCCATTACACATTGATGACCACACATTTATCGCTGCTGGTTCAACTATTACTGATGACGTAAAACAATACGATATGGCGATTGCGAGACAACGTCAAACCAACAAACCAGGATATTTCAAAAAGCTTCCATATGCTGATTAAGAGATAATCCAATGATATTTTATTTATTATTTGTATAATTTTTGAATGAAAAATTATCAATTATAGTGTAAAATTAACTGTGAATTAAGAATATAGTTACGAATTATAGAATTTATTGTTAGGTGGAGGACTTATGGCTGAAAGATATTCTGATCCTAAATTGAAGATTTTCGCTTTAAACTCTAACATTCCTTTGGCAGAAAAAATTGCTGATCGTGTTGGTGTTGATTTAGGTGAAACATCCGTTGACAGATTTAGCGATGGCGAAATTAGAATTAACATTGAAGAAAGTATCCGTGGGGATAACTGTTATATCATTCAATCTACATCAGCTCCCGTTAATGATAATTTAATGGAATTAATGATTATGATTGATGCTCTTAGACGTGCAAGTGCTAAGACAATTAATGTGGTAATCCCATATTATGGTTACGCTAGACAAGACCGTAAGGCTCGTTCTAGAGAACCAATTACTGCAAAGCTAGTTGCTAACATGCTAGAAACTGCTGGAATTGACCGTGTAGTTGCATTGGACCTACATGCTGCTCAAATCCAAGGTTTCTTCGATGTTCCAGTTGATCACATGATGGGTGCACCATTATTAGCTGATCACTTTATTAACCACGGCTGGGACTCAAACGCAGTCGTAGTTTCACCTGACCATGGTGGTGTAGTTCGTGCCCGTGCATTGGCCGAATTCCTAAAGGCACCAATTGCCATTATCGACAAGCGTCGTCCTAAGGCAAACGTTGCTGAAATCATGAACATCATTGGTGATGTTAAAGGTAAGTCATGCTTGATGGTTGATGACATGATTGATACTGCTGGTACTATCACTTTAGGTGCTCAAGCATTGATGGATGCTGGTGCTAAAGAAGTATACGCATGTTGTACACACCCTGTATTATCAGGTCCTGCAATTGATCGTATCCAACAATCACCAATCAAGAAGCTTGTTGTTACTGATACAATTCGCTTACCAAAAGAAAAGCAAATTGATAAGATTGAACAAATCTCAGTTGCTCCATTAATTGGGGACGCAATTAAGCGTATTAACGAAGATCGTGCCGTTAGTCCATTATTCAGCAACCGTTTCAGAAGTAACGCAGAATAATGAATAAACCAAAAAGATTAGGACTGCTAATAGCGTTAGTTGGAATCGTCGTTGCTTTAATAGCAATGGTGTTTAAAGTTAGTGCTATTACGATTAGTAACTATCTATTCTTGATAGGGTTACTATTCACAGTCATTGGCTTGATTGGAGTATTATCCAAGGGACATCTTTTCACTGGATGGCGTATTTTTCACCGTAAGGGTGATGATGAACGTTTTGAAAACGAAAAGATTCCGGCCGATAAAATTGGTGGCATTAAGAATGCCAAAATCGTGGTACGTCCATTTGCACAGTTAACGTTGATAATTGGAATTATCTGGATTGCGTTTGCAATCATTATCACACTATAAAAAAAGAACTCACTTCATTGAAGTGAGTTCTTTTTGTTTATGATTAATTATTTTAAAGCAAAGTTTCTAATGGCGTATGCAACACCGTTTTCCTTATTTGTCTTAGTAACCTTGTCGGCAACTTTCTTTAAGTCGTCAGCAGCATTACCCATGGCAACACCAGTACCGGCGTAAGTAACCATGCTAATGTCGTTACCTTGATCACCGATTGCCATTACGTTTTCAGCGGTGAAGCCTAAACGAGTAGCAAGTTTGCTTAGAGCAGCACCCTTTGAAGCCTTTTGGTTAACGAATTCTAGAAATACGGGTTCACTTCTAACCATTGTTAGGTGGTCTAAGAAGTTTTCTGGAATGTTTGGAATAGCCTTATCGATGATATCTGGATCAGCGATTAGCATTGCCTTAACGATTTCAGTATCGTCAGTAATTTCTTGTGGTTCACGAACACGAATTGGCATTCTCACAAGGTAACTTTCAGCCACACTGTATGGACTTAGGTCACGGTTAGTGGTGTAGATATAGTCGGTAGTTTCGATTTGGAAGTTAGTGTTTAACTTGTGGCTTAGTTTTTCTAGTCCGACGAAGTCGTTGTAATCTAAATCAAACTTTTCAATGATGTTAGCATCTGCATCTTGTACTTGAGCACCGTTGAAAGTAATGGCGTATTCGTCATTACCAGAAATGTTTAGTTTCTTTAGGTATGGTTTAACACCAGTCAAAGGACGACCAGTACATAGAACAACTTTGACACCGCTGTTTCTGGCTTCAGTAACAGCATCGATTGTTTCTTGAGCTAAAATGTTTTCTTCGTTTAAAAGGGTACCATCGATATCGATGGCGATTAATTTGATTTCACTCATGGAGAAATCCTCCTTACTTAATTAATTCATCGTTTTTAATGTGTTTTTGAAACTCTTGATAAACTGGTTCGAATAAATCGATGTCACTATCTTTAGATAACATTTCCTTAGGGAAGAAGAAGCGTTCATCACCTAAGTGCTTACCAGTAACGGCGCTAACTAGTTGAGATATCTTTGATAGTTCAATCATTGTACCATCGTTTCTTCTAAGTTCAATTTGCGTAGCATGATGTTTTTTGTTTGGATCATAAGCATCATATGGTAAATCAAAACTGTTGTTAACGGCAGTGTAGTAAGTGGTTTCAAATCCAGCTTCTTGAATCCATTTTTGCATGGTTGGAATCAATGATTCAGTTTCATTATTGTATTCTATAGATTTAAGTGGCTTTCTGTTAATAAAACGATCAGCTAAATCAGATAGAATCTTGTCATCTGAATCAATCCAGTTAATAAAGTAGGTGTTTAGGACACCATCATCTAATTTCAAATAGTCATCGATAGTAAATTCATTCTTAAAGAATGGCATTAATAGATGTGGAGTTAGACGGTCGTTTTTATCCAATTGACTGGCCAGTTCCTTGGCTCTTTGAAGTAGGTGACTTAGGATAACTTCCATTGAACGAGATACTGGATGGAAGTATACTTGCATGTACATTTGTAAACGAGAGATGATGTAGTCTTCAACGGCATGCATTCCATTAATTTCAAAACAGATGCCACCTTCGTAAGGCCTCATCACACGCAAGATTCTGGTTAAATCAAAGTTACCGTAGTTGGCACCGGTGTTGTAGGCATCCCTTAGTAGGTAATCCATTCTATCGGCGTCACATTGACTAGAAATCATTTGGACCACTTGTTTGTTTGGATAAGTGTGGTCGATTACGCTAGCGACTTCTTTTGGAAAACTAGGACTAATCTTGCTTAATACCTGGTTAACCTCGGTCTTTTCAGAAGTGATGATTTCTTGCGTGATTGCTTCGTGGTTGGTACCAAAGATGTGTTCAAAGGTATGTGAGTAGGCACCGTGTCCGATGTCATGAAGCAAAGCTGCACATAGTGCAACTAATCTTTGAGAATCGTCCCAAAGGCCATCACCAGAAGTTTTACTAGGATAGTTTCTAAGGAAACCATCACAGATGCGGCGGGTAATTTCGTACACGCCTAAACTATGGGTAAATCTTGAATGTTCTGCACCATGGAATGTGTATGAAGCAGGACCTAATTGTTTGATACGTCTTAATCGTTGGAATTCTTTAGTATTAATCAAGTCTAAGATAACTTGGTGCTGTACGTAAATGTAGTTAAGAACCGGATCTCGAAAAACCTTTTCTCGAGGTAGTAGTTTTTCTTGGTATTCCAAATTCTTACCTCCTTACTATTTATATATAAGTTATTTATGCTTATTATAACAAAGTTTTAAATGAAATAATTAATTTTCCGACCATTAATTAATGCATTTATGGACATGTCCGTATATAATATTAGTTTGTGATATATGAAATGAGGGAAGGTGAGTCAGTGTGATGGATAAAAATGAAAATGCTCAAAAGGTTGTTGTGAACTTAAAGACAACTATTTTCCAAGATGCAGAGCGCGAAGACTTTATATTTGAAGAAGTGGGTAGCCTGGTTCAAATGAATAACGGCCTATACCTTCGCTTTACTGAACATCAAGATAATCAAGCGGTAGCAAATGTTACTTTGAAAATTAACGATGAACATGTTCAATTAACTCGCCAAACCAATGATGGACATCACTCTAGAATGATTTTTGATGAAAACAAAGATCACGACACAATTTACCAAACTGAGTATGGTCCAATAAAAATTTTGGTCAAAACAAAAGAGTTAAACTACGATTATAATGAAGATATAATGAATGGTAAGCTTGGGATTGACTATGAATTACATTCTGGCGGAATGATTGTAGGAGAATACAATCTTACATTGCAATTTTCTGCTTAAAAAGGTATGATATTAATAGTATTTTGAAAGGACGTGCACCGATTTGAAATTACAAGCCTTAGAAGGTAAAGACAAAAAAGAATTATCAATGGTCGAAGTTGCTCACGCAATTCTTTCTGAACGTGGGGAAGTAATGGCCTTTGCTGATATCGCCAACGAAATCCAAAAATACTTGGGTGATTCTGATGAAGAAATTCGTAAACGATTGGTACAGTTCTACACAGATATGAACGTTGATGGTAGTTTTATTTCTTTAGGTGATAATCTTTGGGGACTAAGAACTTGGTATCCATATGATTCAATCGATGAAGCTACAGTTCATCCTGAAGACGAAGATATCGATCGTCCTAGAAAGAAAAAGCGTCGTAAGGTTAACGCATTCTTAGCTGATGCTTCTGACGATGATGACGTTATCGATTATGATGATGATGATCCAGAAGACCAAGACGACGAATTTGAAGATGCCGATGAAGGTGTCGACGAAACCGACAAGTATCACAAAGATTTAGATGAAATTGACGAAGAGAACGATGTTGACGACGATAACATCCCTGATGGTATCGAAGGCGAATTGTCAGAATTACACGATGATGACGATGACATCGACGACGATTCTAAAGATTAATTTTTCTTAGAAATAATAATTATATTTCTTGACTATAAACCTAGAACAATGTAATATTATTTTTGGGCTCCTTACAAAAGAATTTGTAAGGACAATTGATCGATTATAGTAATCAATGACTCCCTATTCTCAATGAATAGGGAGTTTTTAATTTTTACCCTAATAGATTTTATGAGGAGTTTTTTCACATGACTAAATATGTTTTTGTTACTGGTGGGGTTGTTTCTTCACTAGGAAAAGGAATTGTTTCTGCATCACTAGGACGTTTATTAAAAAACCGTGGAATCAACATTACTATTCAAAAGTTTGATCCATACGTTAACGTCGACCCAGGTACTATGAGCCCATACCAACACGGTGAAGTGTTTGTTACTAATGATGGTACTGAAACTGACCTTGATTTAGGTCACTATGAACGTTTTATTGATAATGACTTAAATAAATACTCAAATGTAACTACTGGTAAAATTTATTCAGAAGTATTGAGAAAAGAACGCCGCGGTGACTACTTAGGTGCAACTGTTCAAGTTATTCCTCATATCACTGGTATGATTAAAGAAAAAATCATGCGTGCAGCTAAGGTATCAAACGCTGATATCGTAATTACTGAAATTGGTGGTACAGTTGGTGATATCGAATCACTACCATTCCTAGAAGCTATTCGTCAAATGAAGAGCGAAGTAGGGGATGAAAATGTATTCTACATCCACACCACTTTAATTCCTTACTTACGTGCTGCTGGCGAAATGAAGACTAAGCCAACACAACACTCAGTTAAAGAACTACGTGGTTTAGGTATTCAACCAAACCTATTAGTTGTTAGAACTGAACAAGACGTTACTGATGCGATGAAGAGAAAGATTGCTTTATTCTGTGACGTTAAGCCAGAAGCCGTTGTTGAATCAAAAGATGCTCCAACACTTTACACTGTTCCATTGATGCTAGAAGCTCAAGGTATGGATCAACAAGTTGTTGACCACTTTGGTATGGATGCTCCTAAGGCTGACATGACTGAATGGAAGGCACTAGAACAAAAAGTACAAAACTTAAAGAATGTTGTTAACATTACTTTAGTTGGTAAATACGTAAAACTAAAGGATGCTTACATTTCAATTACTGAATCATTACGTCATGCTGGTTACCCAGTTGATGCAAAGATTAACCTAAAGATGTTAAATTCAGAACTAGTTACTGAAGATAACGTTAAAGAATTACTTGGTGATGCTGACGGTATTATCGTTCCTGGTGGTTTCGGTGACCGTGGTATCGAAGGTATGATTACTGCAGTTAAGTACGCTCGTGAAAACGACGTTCCTTACCTAGGTGTATGTTTAGGTATGCAAATTGCAAGTATTGAATTTGCTCGTGATGTATTAGGTTACAAAGATGCTAACACTACTGAAATTGACCCAGAAACTCCACACAAGATTATTGACTTAATGGCTGACCAAGCTGATATCGATGGTATGGGTGGTACTCAACGTTTAGGTGCTTACCCATGTAAGCTAAAACCTGGTACTGTAACTGCTGCAGCTTACGGTAACAAGGCTGAAATTTCAGAACGTCACAGACACCGTTACGAATACAACAACGAATACAGAGAAGAAATGGAAGCTCACGGTCTAGTTATTGCCGGTACTTCTCCAGATGATCACTTGGTAGAAGTTGTTGAAATTCCTACTAACAAGTTCTTTGTTGCTGCTCAATACCACCCAGAATTCCTATCACGTCCAACTAGACCTGAAGGATTATTCAAGGCATTCGTTGCAGCTGCACACGAACAACATGAAGAAAACAACAAATAATATGTTTTACAAAAAAGGCCAGGAAATTTTCCGGCCTTTTTTGTTGTTTTTATTAAATGTATGTTTAATTTTAGCTTAAACTATTGTATTTTTAATATTTATTATTTAATATTGTTATTGTTCACTATTATATAGTGAAACTGTAAGTGAGGAATTTAAACAATGAATAAAATGATAATAAAGGGCGGCCATCGTTTATCTGGTAACGTGACCATTGGTGGAGCTAAAAATAGCACTGTTGCATTAATTCCAGCAGCTATTCTAGCCGACACACCAGTGCAATTTGACATGGTGCCAAACATCTTAGATGTACACAATCTAATGGTGATTTTGGAATCAATGAATGTCTCATCAGATTTTGCCGATGGAATATTAAACGTCGACCCAACAACAATAAATGAAAGTGCCTTACCAAGTAAGGCAATTAAAAGTTTAAGAGCATCATACTACTTCATGGGAGCACTATTAGGACGCTTTGGTCGTGCTAAGATTACTTTCCCTGGTGGAGATAACATCGGTCCTAGACCAATTGACCAACACATCAAGGCTTTTGAAGCAATGGGGGCAAAGGTTGAAAATGATGGTGATGAAATTATCATCACAACCGACGAAGATGGTTTACACGGAGCACAAATCTTTTTAGATGTTGTGTCAGTGGGGGCCACTATCAATGCTATTTTAGCTGCCGTTAAAGCAAAGGGTTCAACTGTCATCAGAAATGCTGCCAAGGAACCAGAAATTATTGATGTTGTTACATTCTTGAATAACATGGGTGCCAAGGTTAGGGGAGCCGGTACAGATGTGATCAGAATCGAAGGTGTTGAATCACTTCGTGCCAAAAATACTCACATAATTATCCCTGACCGTATCGAAGCAGGTACATATCTATCCATGGCTGCTGCATATGGTGACGGTGTGAAGATTCAAAACGTGATTCCAGAACATTTAGAATCATTCATTGCCAAGTTACAAGAAATGGGTATTGATTTACAAATTAATGAAGATAGTATCTATGTTCCAAAGACTGAAGAACTTAAGAACATCGAAATTAAGACAATGCCATATCCTGGATTTGCCACTGATTTACAACAACCAATTACGCCACTACTACTAATGGCTGCTGGTGACAGTACAATCATTGACACTATTTATCCAAAGAGAATCAAGCACATCTCCGAACTAAAGAAGATGGGTGCCAAGATTAGATACGATGAAGGTAACGGTACCATCATCGTAAGTCATACTGACGCACTTGTTGGTTCAAAGATTGAAGCAGGGGAAATTCGTGCCGGAGCATCTGAAATGATTGCCGGTTTAATGGCACAAGGAACCACTGTGATTGATAACGCAGACAACATTTTACGAGGATATGACAATATCATTGATAAGTTAACTAATCTAAATGCTGTCGTTGAATTAGTTAACGACGAAAGTTAATTTTCGTGTTGAATTAACTTCTATTTAGTGTTACTATAATCAAGTCGACTAAACGATAATCTCTGAATCAACATATGATACAGGGCAAAGGAGCGATTTATAATGAAACAAGGAATTCATCCAGAATACCGCCAAGTGGTATTCCAAGATACAAGTACTGGTTTTAAATTCATGGCTGGTTCAACTATGAACTCAGCTGAAACTATCACTATGGATGATGGTAATGAATACCCATTAGTACGTCTTGAAATTTCTTCAGATTCTCATCCATTCTACACTGGCCGTGAAAAGTTCACTCAAGCCGATGGTGCTGTGGATCGTTTCAACAAGAAATACGGTTTCAAGTAAAGATAAAAAAGGACATATCCGTTTCGGATATGTCCTTTTTTTTACATATTTAACACATAGTCAATCCATTTTGGCATTGCTTCGTTAATTTGCTCAAAAGTTAAATCAAAATTACCGGTATACCAAGGATCTGCGATTTCTTTACCTTGCAGTCCATCGATAACATCTAAGCAAAGATGAATCTTGTGGGCTTGATCCTTAGGTGCCCAGTGAATCAGGTTGTTCATGTTTTCGTAATCCATTCCAATGATTAAATCATATTTCTGGAAGTCAGATGATTCGATTTGTCTTGAATGTTGACCGTCATAGCTAATTTGCTTTTGGTCTAACAGTTTACGAACTTCTGGGTGTGGCGGATTTCCGATTTCTTCGGTACTTGTTGCAGCTGAATCAACTGCGATTTTATTTTCCAGTCCACGCTCTTTTACAATCTTTCTAAAAATGGCCTGAGCCATTGCAGAACGACAAACGTTTCCATGGCACACAAATAAGACTTTTTTCAAAGTAGTCACGTCCCCATTAATTATTATCCATTAAACATATTAACAGTGTTTTGACAATTAGTTAATAGTTTTTACAAGACCTCATTAAAAACAAAGGATTGTCTCATAATGGATTGGCAAAAACGGTTTTAAAATAATTTGTCGTTTCATGTTATAATATGTGTAACACTTATCGAACTGATGAAATGGAGATTTATTAGATATGAAAATGTCACTTACAGAAGTTGCTCGTGCAGTTTCTGCGCAAAATGATATTAGCGAATATGAAGATATTGATATTACTAGTGTTGCTTTTGATAGCAGGGAACTAACAGACGGGGCACTATTTGTGCCACTTGTTAGTCAAAACGATGGTCACGACTACATTCAAAGTGCAATTGATAATGGTGCCGTAGCAACATTCTGGCAAAAAGACCACGAAAATGCTCCAACAGATTTTCCAATTATCGTTGTAGATAATACATTAGAAGCACTACAAAGATTAAGCCAATACTACTTGGCTAAGATTAATCCTAAGGTTGTCGCAATTACTGGAAGTAATGGAAAGACTACTACCAAAGACATGGTGGCTTCAGTATTATCCACTCAATTCAACGTCACTAAGACTCATGCCAACTTCAACAACGAAATTGGAGTGCCAATGACCATTTTAGATATGGAACCAAACACCGAAGTATTGGTTGTTGAAATGGGCATGGATCGTCCAGGGCAACTAGACTTTTTGAGTCACTTAGTTGAACCAGACGTTGCAGCCATAACAATGATTGGTGAAGCCCACATTGAATTCTTTGGTACTCGTGACAAGATTGCTGATGCCAAGATGGAAATTGTCAACGGACTAAAGGAAGATGGTATTTTCGTTTATAACGGTGACGAACCACTATTAGAAAGTCGTAGTGAATCACTACCATTCAAACGTACTTTTGGTTTGACTGAAGATGATGACTTTTATGCTTACGACATTGCTGGAACAGAAGTACAAACCACATTCAAGGTTAATAAGTACTCAGATGTTGAATTCAAGATTCCAATGATTGGTGAATACAATGTTAACAACGCATTGGTTGCCATCACAATCGGTGACTTATACAGAATCAGAGAAGAAAACATTCAAAAGGCGTTGTTGAATGTCAATTTGACTAATAACCGTACTGAATGGATTGAAGGAAGTAAACACGAAATGATCCTTTCAGATGTTTATAATTCAAACCCTACTGCTGTTAAAGAAGTAGTGAATGCATTTACTCAAGAAAAGATTGATGGCCGTAAAATTGCCGTTTTAGGTGACATGTTGGAATTAGGTGATCAATCAATTCAACTACACGAATCATTAGCCGAGGTATTAGATCCAAAAGAAGTGCAAAGCGTGTACTTAATTGGTCCTGATATGAAGTACTTGTACGACAAGTTAAGCTCAGTTTATTCATCAGAAAATCTTTTCTACTTTAAGGCAGATCAATTGGATGATTTGTACGACCAATTAAATGCTGAAATTTATGAAGGTGACCAAGTACTATTGAAAGCTAGTCACGGAATTCATTTAGAAAAACTATTAGATAAACTAACAAATTAATATAGGTAATTCATTTGCTAATTTGACCCAAAAGGGTTATATTAGTCTAGTTACATTTTTTAGAACACGGAATTTTTATAATCAAGTTATTAGCGCATTAACGGGAACGGACTCTTCCTTAGCTAATGACGGTATTATATTGAATGTTTCGTTTAGGAGGAAACATATTTGAAGTTTAGAGAATTAGGTCTTTCAGAAGATCTATTAAAAGCGATTGAAGACAAGGGTTTTAAGGAAGCCACTCCAATCCAAGCAGAAACAATTCCTTTATCCCTACAAGGTAAGGATGTTTTAGGACAGGCACAAACAGGTACAGGTAAGACAGCTGCTTTTGCTCTTCCTATTATTGAACACGTTGATTTAGACAATCCAAACGTGCAAGCATTAGTTATTTCACCAACTCGTGAACTAGCTATTCAAACTCAAGGCGAAATTAGTCGTTTTGGAAAAGAAAAGGGTGTTAAAGCTGTATCAGTTTTTGGTGGTTCTGACATCAGAAGACAAATCCAAAGCTTAAAGCGTAAACCACAAGTTGTTGTGGGTACTCCTGGACGTTTATTGGATCATATCAACAGACGTACATTAAAATTAGACCATGTTAAGACATTGGTTCTAGATGAAGCCGATGACATGTTGGACATGGGATTCCTAGATGATATTGAAAGCATCGTAAAACAAGTTCCAGAAGAAAGACAAACATTGTTATTTTCTGCAACTATGCCACCACAAATCAAACGTGTTGGTGTTCAATTCATGAAGGACCCTCAACAAGTTACAATTAAGGCTAAAGAATTAACTACTGATTTAGTTGATCAATACTACATCAGAGTAAAACAATTTGAAAAGTTTGATATCATGACTAGATTCTTTGATATCCAAGCACCTAAGGTAACTATCGTATTCTGTCGTACTAAGCGTCGTGTTGATGAAGTTTCTAAGGGACTTCTACTACGCGGATACCGCGCTGCCGGAATTCATGGTGACTTAACTCAAAACCGTCGTTCACAAATCATGAAGGACTTCAAGCATGACAAGGTTGACGTTTTAGTTGCAACCGACGTTGCTGCTAGAGGTATTGATATCTCAAGTGTTACTCACGTATACAACTACGATATCCCTCAAGATTCAGAAAGTTACGTTCACAGAATTGGTCGTACCGGTCGTGCCGGACGTCATGGTGTTTCAATGACTTTTGTTGAACCAAACGAAACTAGTTACTTAAGAGACATTGAAAAGCTAACTAAGGTTAGAATGTTACCTCTTAAGCCACCTTCAGCTGATGAAGCATTGAAGGGTCAACTAGAAGTAGCTACTAAGGAAATTGGTTCATTAATCGAAAAGACTAAGATGGAACCATTCTCAGAAGCTTCTGACGAATTGTTAGAAAAATACGATGCTAAGGAATTAGTATCAGTGCTATTAAGCAAGATGACTAGAAACCAAGTTAAGGTTCACATCACTGCTGAAAAGCCACTTCCTAACAAGAACAAGCGCGGTCATGGTGGTGGATATCACCGTGGCGGTGGTAACCGTCGTGGTGGTTTCAAGCGTGGCGGTAACAGAAATGGTGGCGGAAACCGTCGTCGTTACAATGGTAATGGCGGAGGCAACCACCGTGATGATCACAAGAAGGGTAACCGTTCATCAAACCACAAGCGCCCAAACAAGTCATTTACAATTAAAAACAAAGATTAATAACAAAAAAGCTGTTGATATGAAAATTTGTCAATAGCTTTTTTTTACATAAAGAACTACAATAAAAGGAAATGCCCATTATTAATTGGAGGAAAGATTAATATGGTAGTAGGAACTCATAGAAATGCACAAATACTAATTAGTAAGAGTGCTTTATATCATAATATTAGTAACGAAAAGAAACGTTTAAAAAATAACGAATACTTATTCATGGTCGTAAAGGCCAATGGATACGGCCACGGGGCAGTCGCAGTAGCACACGAAGCGAAGAAGGCTGGCGCCGATGGTTTTTGTGTGGCCATTTTAGATGAAGCATTACAACTAAGGGATGCTGGTTTTGACGAACCAATCCTAGTGTTAGGGATTACCGATGTGAAACATGCATCATTAATGGCAGAAAAAAACATTTCAGCAACCATCTCATCCATTGATTGGTTGAGAGCAGCCGATGAACAACTAGCTCAAAAGAATCTACCAAAGCTAAATGTTCATGTCGGTTTGGATACTGGAATGGGTAGAATTGGTTTTCAAGACAAAAATTCACTTAAAGAAGCGGTCGATTTCTTGAATCAATCTAATACCTTGAACTTTGAGGGGATTTTTACACACTTCTCAACCGCTGATACACATAACGTAAAGTATTTTAATTTGCAAGTTGAACGATTTAATGATTTAATTTCAGTTATAGATACATTACCAAAATATGTACATGTGTCTAATTCAGCTACTAGCTTGTGGCATAGTGAATTTAACTGCAACATGATCAGATTTGGTGTTGCTGGTTATGGTTTAAATCCATCTGGTGGGGAACTAGACCTACCATATGAATTAAAACCAGCACTTAGTTTAACAACAGAAGTTGTCTACTGTAAGAAAATTGATGCAGGTCGTTCAGTTGGATATGGCGCGACATACACATCCAATCAACCTGAATGGATTGCCACAGTTCCAGTTGGTTATGCCGATGGAATTGTGCGAGCATTACAAGGTTTCTCACTACTAGTTAATGGCAAGTTCTGCCCAATCGTCGGTAGAGTATGCATGGATCAACTAATGATTAAACTAGATGAACCAGTGAAGCCAGGCACAAAAGTTACAATTGTGGGTCAAGACGGTAAAGAAAAGATTACTTTACAAGACATTGCGTCATATTGTGATACAATTCATTATGAAGTGGCTTGCTTACTCACTGATAGACTACCACGCATTGTGGTAGAATAACCCGTTTTAAGAGGATTAATCAATGCAATCTAAGAATCGATATGTTTATTCACTTCTAAGCACAGCTACATCAAGTAACAAAGCAGAAATATCACATCCTAGAATGAATGTTTCCATTGATACACATACTAGGATTGTGGTTAATCCATGTTTTAACGATTATTTGATAGTCCAGAATTTAATTGCTGGGTACACTGAGATGACCGATATCAATCGTGCTATTTCAAAGGAATTCACTTTTTGTGAAGCCTCAAGTGTGCATCACATTACGTTTTCAGAATTCAGATGAATTCATTATAGATAGGGGATGTTAGAATGGCTAACGTTGAAATCAAACGTGGCGACGTTTTTTATGCTGACCTATCACCAGTTGTTGGTTCCGAACAGGGTGGAATGAGACCGGTATTAATCATCCAGAACAATATCGGGAATCACTACAGTCCTACCGTGATTGTTGCCGCAATTACTGCTAGAATTTCAAAGCCAAAGATGCCTACTCACGTAGCTATTAGTGCTGATAAGACCCGAATCGAAAAAGATTCAGTTATCCTATTAGAACAAATTAGAACAATTGATAAACAACGATTACATGATCGAGTAGATCACTTAAGTGATAAGTTTATGAAACGAGTGGACGAGTCATTGAAATTAAGTATTGGTGTACAGTAAAACATACATAAAAAAAGGATGCGAATTTAATTCGCATCCTTTTTTGTTTCGATAATGTTATTTCTCGTCCGCTAAATCTTCAATTTCTGCAATTTTAAAGCCTTTACGTTCTAATGCAGCAGTGATTCGTTTTAACAATTTCTTATCTACTTCTTCGGGAAGGGTGAACATAACTCTATGTACCAATTCACCTTCTTGACCATCTAGACTGATAACACTGGCAATTGCAGTGTATTTAGTGATGATTCTAGACATTGATTCTAGATCACCACGATTACCAGGAGCTAGAACAGTTAGAACATAGCTGCCAACGTTTACGTTCCATGATTGTGAAAGCATGTCCAATAAACGAGTGTGGGTCAAGATACCGTAGAAACGATTATTATCATCCAATACAGCGATATAAGGTAAATCCTTAATCGAAAAGAAAATGTGGAAGAAGGCTGAATTAACATTGATGAACTTAGTGGCATTCTTTAATAGGGTAGTAACAGGTTGTGACATATCACCACCGTTAGATTTGTGACGGTAGATATGCATCTTGTAGATGTTACCTCTAAAGATCGTACCAGTTTCGTCTAAGATAGGAATACATCTGTAACCAGATTCTTCCAAGGTTTCAAGAGCTTGTTCTAATGAAACGTTTTCTGAAACTGTGACTAAGCTGCCTTTAGGTTTAACCAATGACTTCAATAGCATAACATAACCTCCTTTTGAATTATTAGAATTTTTCTCATAATCTAATTTTAACATAAATTGATGACTTTGTGGCGATAAATCAACAATTGCCCAAAATAAAAAGCCGGGGAGCAAAGTGCACCTCGACTTAATATCTAATCAAGTTAATCGATTATTTTAAAGCTTCCATACCTTTTTCGGCAGTTTCCTTTAAGGTCTTACCTGAAGCTTCCATCTTAGCTTTTTCTTCATCGCTTAGAGGAACTTCGATAACTTGCTTAATACCTGATGCGTTAACAACAGCTGGAGTACCGATGTAGATATCGTTTAAACCATATTCGCCGTTAACTGGAGCACCAACAGGTAGTACTGAGTTTTCGTCACGTAAGATTGCACGTGAAATTCTCATTAGGGCAGTTGCAACACCGTAGAAAGTAGCACCTTTCTTGTTGATGATTGTGTATGCCTTGTTTCTAGTTTCATCTTCTAATTGTAGTAAGTCATCTTTGCTTACGCCAGCATCTTTAGCTACGTCTAATAGAGGACGTGAACCAACAGTTGCTTCGTCAATAGCAGCAAATTCTGAGTCACCATGTTCACCCATGATGTATGCGTTAACGTCAGCAGGGTTAACACCTAACTTCTTAGCAACAGCAACTTGGAAACGAGTAGTATCCAATGAAGTACCTGAACCTACAACCTTTTCCTTTGGCCAACCTGAAAGTTTTTGAACACCGTAAGTTAAGATGTCAACTGGGTTAGCAGCAACTAAGAAAATACCCTTAAATCCTGACTTAACAACTTCAGGAACGATTGATGAAAGAATCTTTAGGTTCTTTCCAACTAGATCTAGTCTAGTTTCACCTGGTTTTTGAGGTGCACCGGCAGTGATAACAACTAAGTCAGCATCTGCACAGTCACTGTAATCACCAGCGTAAATGTTCTTAGGAGCAGTAAATACTTGAGCATCTTCTAAGTCAAGTGCGTCTCCTTCGATACGATCTCTAATAATATCAACGATGACGAATTCTTCGCCTAGTCCTTGTTGCATCATAGCAAATGCGTATGAAGAACCAACGGCACCGTCACCAACTAAAACAACTTTTTGATGTTTTAAAGCCACAATAATCATCCCTTCAAAAACATATTTAAATCTACAACTGAATTATATCATTAATTTGGAAATTAGTAATTACAAAGCGCTAAAAAAACGAATAGTTTTCTATATTTCTATAAGCGACGGGATAAATATTGGATTGCATACTATGATATAATTTACATATTAATTGAGCGAAAAAAGGAGCGGATTTTTTATGAAGATGATTGTGGGATTAGGAAACGTGGGACCACAATATAAGGAAACCAGACACAACACTGGTTTTATGGTAGTAGACGAGTTTGCCGACAAGCATGGCGTTGAATTATCAACACAAAAGATGGAAGCAAAGATTGGATCAACTAACATTAATGGTGAAAAGGTTATGTTAGTCGAGCCACTAACATTTATGAACGAATCAGGTCGTTCAGTTGGACCTTTAATGAAGTTCTTTAAGTTAGATTTAAGCGATTTAATAGTAATATATGATGATATGGATTTACCGATTGGAAAAATTAGATTGAGAAACCATGGATCAGCCGGTGGTCATAATGGAATTAAGAGTTTAATTGCCCATTTAGGCACCGACAAGTTTAACCGTATCAAGGTGGGAACAGACCACCCAACCAAAGAAAGCGTCGTTAACTATGTATTAGGTCACTTTACAGACGACCAAAAACCAGGATTAAACCAAGCAATTGACAACAGTGTTTCAGCACTAGAAGAATTTATCGATGGGGAAGAATTCAACAAGCTAGAAAACAAGTACAACTAATATTTAGAGGGGATAACTATTTTGGAATTAAGTCAATTTTTCACACAACTGCCACAATACGATGAGATTGTTAATGATTTAGCACCCAAACATCGTCAGTTAGTGACTGGTTTATCAGGTTCTGCGAAGACAATGATGATTGCAGCATTGTTCAAATCAACAAAGAAAAACTTCTTGATTGTGACTGATACTTTATCCAGATGTGATGATATTGTTGAAGATTTACAAAATGTTGTCTCCGAAGATGATGTATTAGAATTTCCAGTCGAAGAAGTTTTAGCCGCAGAAGTTGCCACCAGTTCACCTGAATACAAGGCCACTCGTGTGCAAGCTTTATCAAAACTATTAAGCGATGAACCTAAGATTATCGTAACGTCTGTTTCCGGTACTAAACGTATTTTGCCGGAACCAGGCGATTTTTCTGATGCTAAATTAACCATCTCAATCGACGATGAAGTTAATTTAGATGAACTAAGAAACAAACTATTTCAAATGGGATACACACCTGAAAAGATGGTGGCAGCACCAGGTGAATTTTCACTTCGTGGATCAATTATCGATATTTATCCATTGAATTCAGAGTATCCAGTTCGAATTGATTTATTCGATACCGATGTCGATTCGTTGAGATATTTTGACGTATCTAATCAAAGAAGTTTGGAAAATATTGAAACCATCTCAGTACTACCAGCGACTGATATGGTATTAAACGAATCACAAAGACAACAAGCAGTTGCTAATTTAACGCAACTACGTGATAAACGTTTAGCAAAACTAGATAACGATGAATTAAAGCAACGTTTAAGCGATGCGGTTTCAACCATGATTGATGATGCCAATGAAGGAATCATTGATCCGGATTGGATAATGTATGCTAAAGCGATGTATGAAAACGAAACGACCATCTTTGACTACTTGGACGATGATGGTGTCGTCTTATTCGATGACTACAGTCGTATTTTAGAAAACAGTCAACAATTAGTCGAAGAAGAACAATCGTGGGCTAATGATAAGTTTGACCATGGTGAAATTGCATCAACTGATTTGTTTAGCGTGGACTTTAGAGAACACTTCCACAAAATTAATCAGGCCGAAATTTTAATGTCATTGTTCCAAAAGGGGATTGGGAACCTTAAGTTGACCCAATTAAATGATATTAAGGTGCGTCCAATGCAAAAGTTCTTCGGACAAATGCCGCTATTGAAGACTGAAATCGATAGATGGCACAAACAGGATGACACCGTTGTAATCTTGGTGAAGGACAAGGCCAGAATGCAAAAGGTATCGCAAACATTGGCTGACTTTGAAATTGAATCGGTTCAAACCACCAGTGATAACATCTTGGAACACCAAGTCCAAGTCGTCAGTGAACGTTTGAAGAATGGGTTCGAACTACCAATTAAACAATTGGCGGTAATTACCGAATCAGAAATGTTTACGACCGTTCACAAGAAGAGACCACGTCGTCAAACCTTCTCCAATGCGGAACGAATCAAGAGTTATGCTGATTTGAAACCGGGCGACTATGTTGTTCATGCTAACCACGGGATTGGTAAGTATGAAGGGATGAAGACCATGGAAGTCGACGGTAAGCACCAAGACTACATGACCATCGCTTACCAAAAGAACGCGAAGTTGTTCATTCCGGTGACGCAATTAAACTTAATTCAAAAGTACGTTTCATCCGAAGACAAACACCCACGTGTTAACAAATTGGGTGGCAGTGAATGGCAAAAGACGAAGTCAAAGGTCCAAGGAAAGATTGAAGATATCGCCGATGACCTAATTGACTTATACGCTAAGCGTTCCAACCAGGTTGGATATGCCTTCCCAGAAGATGACGAATACCAAGAAGAGTTTGAAGGAGCATTCCCATACCAACCAACCCCTGATCAGGTGAAGAGTTCCGAAGAAATTAAAAAGGATATGGAACAACCACATCCAATGGACCGTTTGCTGGTTGGGGATGTTGGTTACGGTAAGACCGAAGTAGCATTACACGCAGCCTTTAAGGCGGTCGAAGCTGGTAAACAGGTTGCTTTTTTGGTACCAACTACCGTATTGGCACAACAACACTACGAAACAATGGTGAACCGTTTTGAAGGCTTCCCAGTATCAGTAGCCGTGCTATCTCGTTTCAGAACCAAGAAGCAGGTCGAAGAGACCAAAAAAGGTTTACTAGATGGGTCAATCGATATCGTTGTCGGAACCCATCGTTTGCTATCTGATGACATCAAGTTCGCCGACTTAGGATTATTGATGGTCGATGAGGAACAACGATTTGGTGTTAAGCACAAGGAAAAGATTAAGCAACTAAAATCTAATGTTGATGTTTTGACACTAACTGCAACCCCAATTCCTCGAACTTTGAACATGTCGATGATGGGAGTTCGTGACCTATCAGTTATCGAAACTCCACCAGCAAACCGTTACCCAATTCAAACATACGTAATGGAAGAAAATGCCGGCGCAATCCGTGAGGGGATTACCCGTGAAATGCATCGGGGAGGCCAAGTCTTCTTCATGCACAACCGTGTTTCAGACATTGAAGACACCGTCATGAAGTTACAAACATTGGTACCGGATGCTAGAATTGCTTATATTCACGGTCAAATGACCGAAAATCAATTGGAAACCATCCTATATGATTTCGTTAACGGTGAATACGATGTGTTAGTAACCACAACAATCATCGAAACCGGGGTCGACATTCCAAACGCCAATACGTTATTTGTCGAAGATGCCGATCACATGGGACTATCCCAGTTGTACCAAATTCGTGGAAGAATTGGTCGTTCCAACCGTGTCGCTTATGCGTACTTTATGTATAAACCAAACAAGGTGTTGACCGAAGTATCCGAAAACCGTTTGGAAGCCATTAGGGACTTTACCGAACTAGGTTCTGGTTTCAAGATTGCCATGCGTGACTTATCACTTCGTGGTGCCGGGAACCTATTAGGTAAGCAACAATCTGGATTTGTCGATTCTGTTGGTTATGATATGTATACTCAAATGTTGGCGGATGCGGTGGCAACTAAACGTGGTCGTCGTGCTGAACAAAGAGTTGACACAACCGTCGAAATGGACGTGGAAGCATACTTGCCTAGCGAATATATTCAAGATGAAAAGCAAAAGATTGAATTGTATAAACGAATTAGACAAATGCAAAACGATGATCAATATCGTGAACTACAGTCTGATTTAATTGACCGTTTCGGTGATTATCCAACCGCGGTTGAAAACCTTTTAACAATCAGTCGCATTAAGATGTACGCCGACTCATCGTTAATTGAAAAGATTAGACAAACACCAAAACAAATCACAGTCACTCTATCAACGATTGGAACTCAATTCTATGACAGCAAGCAAGTGCTAAAGGCAATTGCACAAACTGAATTCAGATCAATGGTTGGTACTGCTAACGGCAAGATGCAAATTACCTTAATCATTCAACCTAATATGGATGAACAAAAGTGGTTAGGTGAATTGAGTAAGTTTGTCGAAGCATTGGATAAAGAACACACAGGAAACTTAACAAATGAAAAATGACAATAAACTATCAGTGATAATGAAGGGTGCGATGATTTTATCAATCGCCTCTTTGATTAGTAAGGTTTTAAGTGCCGTTTATCGTGTACCATTTCAAAACTTGGTGGGAAACATTGGATTCTACGTTTTCCAACAGGTTTATCCAATCTATGGAATTGGGATGGTATTAGCTTTAAGTGGGATGCCAATTATTATTTCACGTGTTATCGCTGAACAGGAAACAACATTGCAGAAAAAAGCCCTTTTAAGACAGCTGTTTATCATGCTTTCAATCTTTGGTGGTTTGATATTTATCATCTTCCAGATTAAGGCAACATCGATTGCTGCTCTAATGGGTGACATCAGATTAGATAGTTTGATTCGCGCAGTCAGCTGGATGTTTTTAATGATGCCAATACTGGCCTGTTTAAGAGGGTACTTCCAAGCAACCTTGATTATGAAACCAACCGCTTATTCGCAGGTCGTAGAACAGGTGATTCGAGTTGGGTTAATCATTGCAGCCGCATACGTTGGCGTTAGACACCACGTGGATCCATACACAATTGGAACCTATGCGATGGTGGCAACACCGGTAGCTGAAATTTTCTCTGTAGCTATCCTAATTCGATATTATGCGGTGGATATTAAACGACTACCTAGTCAAAAGGTGATGTCGTATCAATCATTATTGAAGCGATTATTGTTTGAAGGTGGCACAATCTGCATGCTTTCATCTTTAACGGTATTAATGCAATTAGTCGATTCGTTTACCGTCCGAAAAGGATTGTTATTAAACGGATTGAACTTGATTGATTCACAGGCTGTCAAAGGAATTTACGATCGTGGCCAACCACTGGTTCAATTAGGTTTGGTAATTGCGACATCGTTTGCTTCTGCCATCTTGCCATCATTAAGTTTGGCCTATTCCAAGAAACAAATGAAGTCGTTTCATAACCTAGCATCTGAAATGCTTAGGGTTAGCATGTTTATGACCGTAGGTGTTGCAGTAGGGATGATTAGCTTGATGCCACTAATTAACCGCTTGCTATTTAACAGTGGTCAACAAAACACCACAATTAGTATTTTTATGATTAGTGTGGTTTTAACAACGATGATTACGATTTATAGTAGTATTTTGCAGAGTGCAAATCACTTTAAAATTACCATTATCGCGATTATATTAGGGTTAGCCTCTAAGATATTGATTACTAAAGAAATGGTTGCCCATATAGGAATAGCTGGTGCAAGTATCTCCACCGTAATTAGTTTGTTATTAATGCTAATCGTGGAAGTTAAGTTCGCACCAACTGACATCGTTAAAATTGAACATAAGTGGAGCTTCTTATGGAAGTTAACATTGATTGCTTTGGTGATATTGGTCATCGAAATGGTCTTGATGAACCTATTTGGATCAATTCACTTGGTTCACAGTCAAAGATTAAGTGCCATCATCTCACTATGTTTCTTAGTTCCAATCGGGGCATCCGTCTTCGGTGTCTTAGCAATTAAGTGGAAACTATTAACATATCAAGAATGGCAATCAGTGCCAGTAGTAAATAAGTTTATAGATAGGTGGATGTCGAAATGAGATTAGACAAGTTTTTAAAGATTTCAAGAATTATCAAAAGAAGAACAGTAGCAAAGGATATTGCTGATCAAGGTCGTATTACCATTAATGACCGTGTGGCAAAATCATCATCAGACGTTAAGTCAAACGATAAACTAGTGATTAAGTTTGGTAACAAGACATTAACTGTTCAAGTTAACCAATTGTTCGAAACCACTAAAAAGGCTGATGCAGATAGAATGTACACAGTTTTGGATGAACAATACGAAAGAGATTTCAACGCCGAATAATTAAAATTTAGTTACAAAATTAATTATCTATTTATTTTTTTTAAGAATCATCTATACTATTAAGTAGCAAATTGAGGAGGGGATACCATGGATGTTGATAAGGTTCATCAATTGAATAATCAATACACGAAGATCAAGCAATCTCGACATCAAGAAATTTTACGCAGTCGAAAAAAACGTGGAATTATCCTGGTAAGCTTCTTCCTCGTCGTTATCTTAATGTTGGTTGCACAAATCTTTATAACTAAATCTAAGATTAGCAACGTTTCTGAACAACAATTTCAAACCAAGAAGGAACTTAAGAAGAGTAAAATTGATAATCAAAAGCTAAAGCAAAATATTAAGCAGTTACATGACAAGGACTACATCCAAAAAGTAATTCGTGAAAAATACTATTACACCAAGCCAGGAGAGACGGTTTACAGTCTTCCAGGGGATGTTTCAAAGGATGTAACTCAAAATTAAAATGGTATGAAAAAATACCATTTTTTTTATACAATTATCATTTAAATGGTGCTATACTAAAGTTACTAATCATTATTAGGAGGACAAATTTTTTTATGGCAATTGAAGTTGGAGCAAAAGTTTCCGGCAAAGTATCAGGAATCACTAATTTTGGTGCTTTTGTTGATCTAGGCGAACACAAAACAGGATTGGTTCACATTAGTGAAATTTCTGATGGCTATATCAAAGATATCAAAGATGTATTAAAAGTTGGCGATGACGTTAAAGTTAAGGTTCTAAGTGTTGGTGACGATGGTAAGATTGCTTTATCAATCAGAAAAGCAGTTGATAAGCCTGCCGAACCACAAAGAAGAGAACAACCAAAGATGGCCCATGGACATTCAAATCATGGTAAGTTTGGTGATAACCGTCATCACAATGATAACCATAAAAATAACAAGGCTAGTTTCGATGACTTAATGGACAGTTTCCTAAAGGAAAGTGAAAGCAGACTAGCTACAATCAAGAAAAATACTGAAGGTAAGCGTGGAGGCCGTGGCGGTCGCCGTAGTTAACCAAATAAAAAATGATTGGGGTAGATTACCTTAATCATTTTATTTTTACCAAAAATGTGACTAAAAGGGGACGGTATTAATGCCGGAACAAAATATTACCCAGCAAAAATTTAATCGATTGATTGAGAGTAAGGATTGGTTTAACCAGTCAGATTCTGTGGTTATCGCAGTATCTGCAGGCGTTGATTCAATGGCGTTACTTAACCTAATGATGAACTTGCCCAAAAAGAATCGACCTGAATTGATTGTTGCTCACGTTAATCACCATTTACGAGCACAGAGCGCAGAGGAAGAACAATATATCAGAGATTTCTGTCAAAGCCACAACATCAAAATTGAAGTTGGTAATTGGGAAGAACAGTTCCATCCAAGTAATGGAATTGAGATGGCAGCCAGAAAATATAGGTATGACTTTTTTTCAAAGGTCGTCAAAGACAATAATTCACGTATATTATTAACAGCACATCATGCTAATGACCAAGCTGAGACGGTCTTAATGCGACTAATTCGTGGAGCGTTTGTAAAGGATCTAGTCGGGATTAAGGAAAGTCGTAAGTTTAATGATGGTCGATTGATTCGTCCACTACTAGGGTTTAGCAAGAAAGAACTAACTCAATACATGCAAACCCTATCAATTAAATGGTATGAAGATGACACTAATCAAAAACTAGATGTCACTAGAAACAGAATTAGGCATCGATTGATTCCGTTTGTTGAAGAAGAAAACAGTCGTGGAATTGAACATGTGAATGACTTTTCACACCAACTGAACTCAATGAAGAAACAAAATGATTTCTTCTTTGAGAAGTTAACAAAAGATATTGGTGTTGATACCAATACTTTTGAGTTAAGTGCATTCTTGGAATTGCCTGACTACGTTCAAGCCGGATTGATTGATTATTTAATTGATCAATATGTGGTTGATGGTATAAACGTCGATATCGTACATCAGGTGACCTCACTACTTAATAATGATGAAAAGCCACAGGGTGTTGTTGAGTTATCGAATGATTTGAGCATAAAAAAGGAATATAATAAATTTTTATTCGAAAATATCAATCAAAACCAAATAACTGGATTTAAAAACGATTATTTTGTGGTAACATTGAATAAATGGTATTTCGAAGATGATATCCAGTGGATGATTACGGATCATTTTGATGTTTCAGATGACGAAGCGAAACGAGTTTCTCGTTTTAATCTATTGGATTCAGAATTCCCATTGATTGTACAAAAGACGCAAAATCGTGATAGAATAACGCTTAAAAATGGTGGCCATCAAACGGCTAAGCGACTGTTTATTAACAAGAAGATACCTGTTGATAAGAGGCAATCTGCCAAGAGCTTGATGACTGATCAGGGAAGGCTATTAGCCGTTTTAGGCTACAGTGAATCTGTATCTATCGATAACTCTAAAGCTAGAGTTTATACATTAATCATTAAATAAAGTATGTGGAAGGAGAAACTAATGAACAACGACATTCTAAAAACCTTATACAGTAAGGAAGACATCACAGACGCTTGTCGCAGATTAGGTCAACAAATTACAACTGATTACAAAGACAGAAAACCAGTGGTAGTTGGTGTATTGAAAGGTGCTATTTTCTTCATGACAGATATTGTCAGAGAAATGGACCTATACATGGACATCGATTTTATTGACGTTTCAAGTTACCATGGAGGTACTGCATCAAGCGGAACCATTGAATTAATGAAAGATATTGATGTGGATGTTAACGGTAGGGATGTTATTTTCATTGAAGATATTATCGATACTGGTAGAACATTGAAATATTTAGAAGACCTATTAGCTGAACGCGGTGCTAGATCAATTAAGGTATGTACTTTAATGGACAAGCCTGAAGGAAGAGTAGTCGAAGCCAAGGCCGATTACGTTGGTTTAGAAGTACCAAACGAATTCGTTGTTGGATATGGTTTAGATTACCAAGGCAAGTATCGTAACCTTCCATATGTTGGAGTATTAAAACCAGAGGTTTATTCAGACAAATAAATGGTTAATTCTTCTGAAAAATGATAATATATGCTTCGTGTTATGTATTGAAAAAATGGCGGGTCTCACCATGTTATTTTTAATACATAAACAAGCATTGAACACAGGAGGCAATTGATGCGTAATAACAATAATAAAGGATTATTCAAGAACAGCCTGTTCTACATAGTGTGCTTCTTGATTGTCTTGGGAGTTACTTTCTTTGTCACATCAAAGAACGGTCAACCTCAAAACAAGGAATTGCAATCTAGTCAGTTTGTTCAAGAACTAAAAGATAACAAAATTAAGAGCTTTTCAATTCAACCAGAAAATGGTGTTTACACTGTTTCTGGTGAATACAGAAAAGCCCAAAGCGTTAAATCAAACAATTCTGGTAGCATTTTATTCAGTAATACCAAGAGTGAAACTAAGGTTTCATCATTCAAGACTAAGGTTTTGAAGAACAACGGTACTATTAATGAAATTACAAACTACGCTAAGAAGAATAACGTTAAGATGGGTGCCAAGGCTGCCGACACAGACGGTGGCTTCTGGTCAAACCTAATCTTCTCATTACTACCAATGCTAATTATCATTATTTTCTTCTTCGTTATGATGAACCAAATGGGTGGTAAGAATGGTAGCAAGGGCGGCATCATGGGTGTTGGCAAGTCAAAGGCTAAACCAACCAAGAGTGATGTTCGTTTTACAGATGTTGCTGGTGAAGAAGAAGAAAAGCAAGAACTTGTTGAAATCGTTGAATTCTTAAAGGATCCAAAGAAGTTCACCAAGTTAGGTGCTAAGATTCCTCATGGTGTCCTATTAGAAGGACCTCCAGGAACTGGTAAAACTTTACTAGCAAAAGCCGTATCAGGTGAAGCTGGTGTTCCATTCTACTCAATTTCAGGTTCTGATTTCGTTGAAATGTTTGTTGGGGTTGGAGCTAGTCGTGTTCGTGACTTATTCACACAGGCTAAAAAAGAAGCTCCAGCAATCATTTTCATTGATGAAATTGATGCTGTTGGTAGAAAACGTGGTAACGGCATGGGCGGTGGCCATGATGAAAGAGAACAAACCTTGAACCAACTATTGGTTGAAATGGATGGTTTCTCAGGTAATGATGGTGTTATCGTTATTGCTGCAACTAACCGTGCTGACGTATTGGATCCTGCCTTGACTCGTCCAGGTCGTTTTGACCGTAAGGTACTAGTTGGTAGACCAGACGTTAAGGGTAGAGAAGCAATCTTAAAGGTACATGCTAAGAACAAGCCAATCGCTGATAACGTTGACTTGCATGAAATTGCTAAACAAACTCCTGGTTTTGTTGGTGCCGATTTAGCTAACTTGTTAAACGAAGCTGCTTTATTAGCTGCTAGAAGAAACAAGTCAGAAATTGGTCCATCAGAATTGGATGAAGCTGAAGACCGTGTAATTGCTGGTCCAGCTAAGAAAGATAAAGTTGTTAGTCAAAAAGAACAAAACATTGTTGCCAACCACGAAGCTGGTCACACAATTGTTGGTTTAGTTCTAAACGATGCTCGTGTCGTTCACAAGGTAACTATCGTTCCTCGTGGACGTGCTGGGGGATACGCAATTATGCTTCCAAGAGAAGATCAACAATTGCTATCTAAGAAGAACGCAATGGAACAACTTGCTGGTCTAATGGGTGGTAGAACTGCCGAAGAAATTATCTTCGACTCATTGTCTTCAGGTGCTTCTAATGATTTCGAACAAGCTACTAACTTAGCTCGTGCTATGGTTACTCAATATGGTATGAGTGAAAAGCTAGGAACTGTTCAATTGGAAAGTCCAAACGATGACCCATACGCAAGAAGATATTCTGAAAAGACTGCTTCAGTTATTGATGAAGAAGTAAGAAGATTAATTGATGAAGCTCATGGTCAAGCTCATGATATTATTGAGCAACACCGTGAACAACATAAGGTAATCGCTGACGCATTGCTTAAGTACGAAACATTAGACGAAAAGGAAATCTTGAGTCTATACCGTACTGGTAAGATGCCAGAAGAAAACACTTCAAGTGATAACGAAGATGCTTCTTTTGAAGAAAGCAAAGAACAACTAGAACAAAAAGAAAATCAACATCAAGATAATGATGAAGACTAACTAATAGAGCGTGGGTTGAATTTATTTGACTCACGCTTTTTTAGGTGATTATGGAGGAATAAAAAAATGGCAGACTATTTAACAAAGAGTGTCACTAAAGACGGTATGTTTAGAGCATACGCAATGGAAGCTACTGGCGTAGTTGACGAAGCACAAAAAGATCATAAAACATGGCCTGTATCTTCAGCGGTATTAGGTCGTTCACTGGTAGCTAGTTTATTATTAGCTACATCAGTATTAAAGGGTAAGGAAACAATGACTGTAAAGGTATTGGGTGATGGCCCTGCCGGCCCAGTATTGGTTGACGTCGACGCAAATGGTCACGTTAAGGGATACATTCACAATCCACACGTTGATTTACCATTAAACAAGCACCACAAGCTAGATGTTGGTGGCGCCGTTGGGCAAGGTAGCCTAGAAGTAATGAAAAATCTAGGTGGCGATGAACCATACGTAAGTAACGTTCAACTAGTTTCAGGTGAAATTGGTGATGACTTTACTTTCTACCTAGCTCAATCAGAACAAATTCCATCAGCTGTTGGTGTATCTGTATACGTAAATGAAGATGGAACCATTGGTGCTGCCGGTGGATACTTAATTCAAGTACTACCTGGCGCATCAGATGATGCAATCAGCAAACTAGAAGAACGTTTGAAGTCAATTCCAATGATTTCAGAACTATTCCTATCAAAACAAAAGCCAGAAGACATCTTGAAACTGATTTTTGGTGAAGACAACATCGATATCCTACAAAACATGCCTGTAGAATTTAAGTGTGATTGTTCAAAAGAAAAGTTCGGTGAAAAGATTGCCGGTTTAAACGATAAGGAAATCCAAGCCATGATTGATGAAGACCATGGAGCAAAGGTTATCTGTAACTTCTGTGAAACCGAATATAACTACAGTGAAGACGACTTGAGAGCATTGTTGTCCGATAATTCAGATTCAAAAGAATAGTAAGTATGCAGTTTTAATTTTAGTGTGATATTATATTTATCATGCTAAACGTGTTTAATATTGAGGTGAATATAAATGGAATGGAAAATCGGAGATGTTACAATCCCCAATCAAGTAGTTGTTGCTCCAATGGCTGGGGTTACTAACACTGCTTTTAGAATGATTTGTAAAGAATCAGGAGCCGGACTTGTTGTCTGTGAAATGATTTCTGATCGTGGTTTAATGTACAAGAACAAGAAGACACTAAGTATGTTGGATATCGATCCAAAGGAACATCCAATGAGTATTCAAATTTTTGGTGGAACTAAGGAAACCCTTGTTGAAGGGGCTAAGTTTATCGACCAAGAAACTGATGCCGATATCATTGATATCAACATGGGCTGCCCTGTAAATAAGGTTATTAAGACTGACGCCGGTTCAAAATGGCTATTGGATCCTAACAAGGTATATGAAATGGTTTCATACGTTACTGACGCTGTTAAGAAACCAGTTACTGTTAAGATGAGAACTGGATGGGATGAAGACCACGTATACGCAGTTCAAAATGCATTAATGGCTGAAAAGGCCGGTGCTTCAGCGATTGCAATGCACGGTAGAACTAGAAAACAAATGTACACTGGTAGCGCCGACTGGGATGTTTTAAAACAAGTTGCAGATGCTTTAACAATTCCATTTATGGGTAATGGGGATGTTAGAACTCCTCAAGAAGCTAAGAAGATGTTAGACGAAGTTGGAGCAGATGCTGTAATGATTGGTCGTGCCGCTGAAGGTAACCCATGGATGCTACAACAAACCAAACACTACCTAGAAACTGGCGAACTATTGAAAGAACCTACAGTTGATGAAAAGATTGCAACTGCTAAGGAACATCTACACCGTTTAGTTGGTGTGAAGGGTGAATTTACTGGTCCTCGTGAATTTAGAGGCCAAGCTGCATACTACCTAAAGGGTATCTCTCACTCAGCTAGAGCTAAGGTAGCTTTAAACAATGCAGAGACTGAAGAAGAAATGGACGATATTTTCGACAATTTCCTTGAAAAGACTCATAAAAGAGCAGCAAAAAATGCGGATTTAAGTGAAATGTAATTTTTTAAATTATTTTATGGTATTATGTTAATATAAAATAATTTATTCTGATGGAGGTTTTACTGTGGCACAAGAAAAGCAAATGAATGACCAATTGCGAGTTCGTCGCCAAAAGATGAATGAATTACGAGAAGAAGGGGTCGACCCATTCGGTAGCCGTTTTGAACGTACTCATTTAGCTAAACAATTACACGATAAGTACAACGATAGTACTAAAGAAGAACTAGAGGAAGAAAATCTAAAAGTTGTTATCGCTGGACGTATGGTTGCAAAACGTGGAAAAGGTAAGGTAGGTTTTGGTGATTTACAAGATCGTACCGGTAGAATTCAACTATACGTAAGAAAAGATGAAGTAGGTGAAGACAACTACCATTTCTTCAAGCGTGCCGACTTAGGTGACCATTTAGGTATCGAAGGTGAACTAATTAAGACAGACATGGGTGAATTAACTGTTAAGGCTACTCATGTAACTTTCTTATCAAAGGCTTTGCGTCCATTGCCAGACAAGTACCATGGTCTACAAAACAAGGAACAAAAATACCGTCAAAGATATCTTGATTTGATTTCAAACCGTGATAGTTTTGACCGTTTCCAAAAACGTAGCAAGATTATTTCTGCAATCAGAAACTACCTTGACAACGAAATGGATTGTACTGAAGTAGAAACACCTGTACTACACAACCAAGCTGGTGGTGCTAGTGCACGTCCATTTATTACTCACCACAATGCATTAGACATCGACTTATACCTACGTATCGCACTAGAACTACACTTAAAACGTCTAATCGTTGGTGGTATGGAACGTGTATACGAAATCGGTCGTGTATTCAGAAATGAAGGTATGGATCAAAACCATAATCCAGAATTTACTGAATTAGAATCATACATTGCATACTTCGACTTCCATGATGTTATGGATGAAACTGAAGGTATTTTCAAGGCAGCTGCTAAGGTTGTTACTGACAACGGTATTATTAACTATCGTGGTGAAGAAGTAGACTTTAACAAGCCATTTGAACGTTTACACATGGTAGACGCAATCAAAGAATTTACTGGAATTGATTTCTGGAAAGAAATGAGTCTAGAAGAAGCTAGAAAACTTGCTGACAAGAACAACATTGAATACCAAGATTTCTGGACTGTTGGCCACATTATCAACGAATTCTTCGAAGAAAAGGTTCAACCAGAAATTAAGAACCCAACATTCATCTACGGTCATCCAGTAGAAATCTCACCATTAGCTAAGAAGAACGCTGATGATCCAAGATTTACTGACCGTTTTGAACTATATGTTGAAGGTATGGAATACGCTAACGCATTCTCTGAATTAAATGATCCAATCGATCAAAAGGAAAGATTCCAAGCTCAAGCTGCTGAAAAGGCTAACGGTAACGATGAAGCACAACCGGTCGACTTAGACTACGTTGAAGCTCTAGAATACGGTATGCCACCAACAGGGGGACTAGGTATCGGTATTGACCGTCTGGTTATGTTATTAACTGACGCTGAATCAATCAGAGATGTTCTACTATTCCCAACAATGAGACCAGAAGACAACTCAGAACAAGACTAAGATCTACAACTAAGCGTAAAGAATTGATTAATTTCAATTCTTTACGCTTTTTTTGTTGAAAGTGGTTGACGATGTTCCACAAACTTGATAATATATTAAATGTTGTTTGAAAGACGAACAGCTAGAAAAAATAAATATAAAAAGTTGTTGACATAACAACGATTGCATGGCATAATATTTATTGTTGTCGTTAAGAGATAACGTTAATAAATTTGATTGCTTGAAAAAAGTTGTTGACATTGTTTCACAACTTTGATATAATTAAGAAGTCGTAATTTAGACATATAAATGGTAGATCTTTGAAAACTGAACAAGATTGATAATCGATGATGTGTAAGGAACTTACAACTTAGTTGTAAGAATTAAACATTGCGAAGTCAAT
>NZ_JXDF01000012.1 GCF_001308195.1 Apilactobacillus kunkeei
TGCCGCGCGTTATTCCGAATTAGCTCAGTTGGTAGAGCACCTGACTGTTAATCAGGTTGTCGTCAGTTCGAGTCTGACATTCGGAGTATATAAAGAGGTGCTAACACTTGTTAGCACCTTTCTTGTATATTAAAATATACATAGTATTTGCCGGCTTAGCTCAGTTGGTAGAGCATCGGTATCGTAAACCGGCGGTCACAGGTTCAAGTCCTGCAGCCGGCATAAAAAAACTAGGATGTCTAAATCCTAGTTTTTTTATTTTCATATGATTAATTTTTGGCAAATTGATAAAATTTTAATCAGAGAGTATAATTAGTTATCGTTGCGATGATTTTTTAATTGTTTGGAGGAGTATTAATTGGATAAAGTTGATAATAATAATCAATCAAAGGGCCTAATTTCACTAACATTGACTGAATCACTAGAACGATTTAGCTATTATGGTATGCAAGCAATCCTTTTGTACTACATGTACTATTCATTAAGCAGGGGTGGCCTTGGCTTTAAGCCTTCCACAGCTGCATCATTGTTTGCAATCTATGGATCACTAAGTTACTTATCTGCTGCTTGTGGAGGTTACATTAGTGATAGAATTCTTGGAGGAAAGAGAACAGTTTCCCTCGGTGCCATCTTAATTATTTTAGGTCAGTTAATTTTAACGATTCCACTCCATAATACAATTTGGTTATTATTTATATCTCTTGTATTTTTAACTGTGGGGACTGGATTGTTAAAGCCAACAATCACAACGATGGTTGGTAACTTATATGATGAACGATATAACACTAGGGCATATCGTTTTACCATTTTTCTTTCAGGGATTAATATTGGTGCTTTCTTAGCGCCAATCATTATCGGTTATATTGGTGTGCATGTTAATTTCCATCTTGGATTCTTAATCGGTGCCATTGCGATGGCAATTGGACTTGCTATCTTTGAAAAACACACCAAGGACTATAATCAAAATAATAGTATTTACACTTTAAATCCAATTGAACCTTACGAAATTAAAAAGCTACTTGATCGAGTTATGTTATTCGTTGTTTCAATCGCATTAGTATTCCTATTAATGTATGTGTTTGATGCATTGAATCTTGATAATGTTATTACTTTACTTAGCGTGATAACAATCGTTATTCCATTCATTTACTTCTTTGTGATTATTAGTAGTAACCATACTACTCAAAAGGAAAGAAAGGGAATGGTTGTTTACGTACTTCTATTCATTTGTGCTGCTTTCTTCTGGGGAGTAGAGGAACAAGGACCAATTGTTTTAGCAATGATGGCGAGTGGTAGTACTGATAATGATTTCTATGTATGGAAGTATGCGGTTTTAGCGTTTTTTATCTTTGTTTCACTGATTATCGGTTACTTTGTCCATAATAAGAGCACTAGTGTTTTGTTAAAGGCATTTACAGCGGCAATTCTTGTATTCTTTATTCTATTAGGTATTTTCCATGATGGCGATTTCCATGTTCATATTTCAAGAACTTGGTATCAAGCAATTAATCCATTATTTATATTAATCTTTACGCCATTGTTCGCTAAATACTGGCATCATAGAGAAAGTAATGCTTTAAAGTCATTTCCACTAGGAGTTCTCTTATCAAGCATAGGGTGTTTGATTTTATTTATACCAATCAAATTCTTGGCGGGAAATGAAGTTAATCCACTATGGATCTTAGCAACTGTTGGAATGGTTTGTTTAGGAGAAATGCTAATTTCTCCAGTTGGGCTATCAGTAACTTACCGGTTAGCGCCCAAGAATTTCCTTTCTCAAATGATGGGTGTATGGTATTTGTCAGCAGCTACTGGTCAGGCAATTAACTCTCAAGTAGTGAAATATTTCTCTATAGATAATGTTAACTACTTCTTGGTATTAGGGAGCATTGGAATTGTTTTATCCATTGTGATGGTAATCTTATTACATCAAGTTCTACGTGATTTGCATATCAGTAGAAAAAATTAAAAAAAGTGTTTAAAAAGTGTTGACTTAAACCGCGATTTTAGATATTATACTATTTGTTGATTGGTTGAGACATACCAATAACGTCGCAGTTTTAACACTTGCGATTAGGTAAAAAAGTCGTTGACAATTAACTATGATTTTGATATCATATTTCTTGTTGATTACATTTTATATCTTTTTCGGAGGGGTAGCGAAGTCTGGCTAAACGCGGCGGACTGTAAATCCGCTCCTTCGGGTTCGGTGGTTCGAATCCACTCCCCTCCATTTTTATTGGGCTATAGCCAAGTGGTAAGGCAACGGGTTTTGATCCCGTGATGCGCTGGTTCGAACCCAGCTAGCCCAACTACTTGAAATGACTAACTTTTATAGTTAGTCTTTTTTTTTATGTTATAATAAAAACATCATTTTTAGTTTTGGAGGTTGCTATGAAAATAGGTTTTATTGGTGTCGGAGCAATGGCAAAGGCAATGATTAAGGGATATATCAATTCTGGTAAGGTTAATGCTAGTGATATATATGTTCACGCTCCACATGAGGAAAAATATCAAGAATTCGCAAAGTCTACAGGAATTAATTGTAGCAATAGTAATCAAGATGTAGCACTAAACAGTGACTTAGTCATTTTGGCAACTGGCCCAAAACAAGTATTTGATGCTTTAAAGGACGTTCGAGAAAACTTAAATGGTAAGATTCTTGCTTCAATTGCATGGCAAATTTCTTTAGAACGTCTAGAAGAGTTAACTAGTTATGATTTGCCAATCATTCGTTTAATTCCAAATGTCAACGTAGAAGTTAACGAAGGAATGTTAATTTACAAGGCTAACGAAAATTTAGTTGATGATAGACTAAAAGATACTATTAATAATTTAGAACTACTAGGTAAGTTGATTGAAGTTTCTGAAGATAAATTTGATGTGTCAGGATCATTAATGGGATGTACACCAGCTTACGCTTATTTATTTGCAGACATCTTTAGCCGTAGTGCTGTCAATCACGGTTTAGACAAACAAACAGCAACTCAATTAGTAGCGCAAGCCATTTTAGGCTCAATGAAGATGATTGAAAAGTCAGATAAGTCACCAAGTGATTTAATAGACGATGTTTGTTCTCCAGCTGGCGGAACTATTAAAGGATTATTAGCATTGAAAAAGAGTGGTTTTGAAAAGGCTGTAATTGATTGTTTCGATGCGACGCAAGAATAGTAATGAAGGGATAGTGAAATAATGGCTTTGCCAATTTATATCCAAATTCATAATGAAATAAAAAAGAATATCGAAGAGGGAAAATGGAAACTAGGTAGTAGAATCCCGTCAGAGAGACAACTATCAACTGAATTTAACGTTAGTCGAATGACTCTAAGACAAGCAATTCAAACCCTTGTTGATGAAGGTATCTTAGATCAACGCGTTGGTTCAGGTACATATGTTTCCAATGAAAAGGTTCAAGAAAAGATGTCGGGTGTTACTAGTTTTACCGATATTATGTTAGCTCAAGGTAAGTTACCTGCTAGCAAGACCATTTCATATCACACACTAGAACCTTCACTAAGTGAAATTGAAAAACTAAACATCTCTCAAAATGACAAAGTATTGAGAATGGAAAGAATTCGTTACGGTGATGGTGTGCCCATTTGTTTTGAAATCGCTACGGTTCCTGAAAAGATTATCGAAGGGTTAAGTAAAGATGACGTAACTGATTCCTTTTACGCATCATTGAAAGAAAAGAAAAAGCTTGTACCGAAAGTGTCAAGGCAAAACGTTTCAGCAACACTTGCTTCTGAAAGAATTGCTGAATATTTAGATATAAAAAAAGGGGATGCCATCCTTTTATTAAGACAGGTAACATCTCTACAAAATGGACAACCATTTGAATACGTTCGTACTCAATACGTGGGCGAAAGATTTGAATTTTATTTAGATAGTAAAAAAAGTACATTCGACTAATGTCGATGTACTTTTTATTTTGATTCATTCTTCTTTTGTTTTTTTACTAAACGGATGAACTTTGGTAATGCCAACATGCGCTTAAAACGGGTTGGTTCCTTGATTAAACGATATAGCCATTCAATGTGATGATTGATCCAAAATTGTGGTGCACGTTGTACGTGACCAGATAAGACATCAAAGCTGCCACCCAATCCAATCCATAGTCCATCGTTGACATGACGATGTTTTTCGATGAAGTATTCTTGTTTAGGAAAACCTAAGGCGACAAAAACCATATCAGGCTGTTTTTGCTTGATTTCAGCGGTAATTTCACTATCATCGGTAAAATACCCGTCATGATATCCGGAAACGGTTAAATCCGGATATTTTTGCGGAATAATCTTTTTTAAATCTTCAATTACTTCTGGTTTGGCACCAAGAAAGTATGCAGATTTATGATTTTGATTACCCCAATTTAATAAGTCCAATAAAATATCGTATCCAGTAATTCTTTCACTCATATCTGAACCTAAAATATTGGCACCCATGACGATACCAATCCCGTCGGCAACAAGATAGTCAGATTTTTTAATTGTATCGGTGTATTTTTGATCGTTTAAAGCATGAACAACGATTTCAGGATTAGCGGTTACGACAAAAGTATTTTCACGATTATCGATTCTTTTCTTGATATTTTCCATGAAATCATTGAATGAACTGTTTAAAAAATCAAAACCTAAAATATTAACAGTTTTATTTTCCATTGCAATACCTTCAAATAAATTATTATGATTATTTCTTTAATTAATGATAAAATAAAAGACAATAAAATGCGACAAGTATTAGGAGGATTTCATAAAAAATGTCAAATGAATTTGATAATTTAACATTACATACTGATGCATATGAAATCAATATGATGCAAACTTACTTTCAAGCTGGTTTGCAAAATCGTCGAGCTGTATTCGAAGTTTACTTTAGAAAGATGCCATTCGAAAATGGTTTTGCCATTTTTACTGGATTGGAAAAAGTAATTAACTATATTAAAGATATCAACTTTACTGATGATGATATTGAGTTCTTACGTTCTCAAAACGAATATACCGAAGAATTTTTAGAATATCTTCGTAATTTTAAGTTTACTGGATCAATTCGTTCTTTGGTCGAAGGTGAATTGGTATTCAATAACGAACCAATGCTTCAAGTTGAAGGAAACGTTTGCGAATGCCAACTAGTTGAAACAGCAATCTTAAACATCGTTAACTATCAAACATTGATTGCAACTAAGGCTGCTAGAATTAGAATGGCGGCAGGGGATGACCCACTACTTGAATTTGGTAGTCGTCGTGCTCAAGAAACTGCTGCGGCCATCTGGGGAACCAGAGCTGCCTACATTGGTGGATTCAACGCCACATCAAATGTTTTAGCAGGTAAAAACTTTAACATTCCAATTAGTGGAACTCATGCCCACTCATTAGTGGAACTATTCCAAGATGACTACAAAGCATTCAAGGCTTACGCACAAAGTCATCGAGAATGTGTATTCCTAGTTGATACTTTTGATACCTTAAAGAGTGGTGTTCCTAATGCCATCAAGGTTGCCAATGAAATGGGTGACAAGATTCATTTTGCTGGTGTCCGTATCGATTCTGGTGATATGGCATACCTATCAAAACGTGTCCGTGAAATGCTAGATGATGCTGGCTATCCAGATGCTAAGATTTTTGCCTCAAACGACTTGGATGAAAAGACCATCACTAGTTTGAAGATGCAGGATGCTAAGATTGATGTTTGGGGAATTGGTACCAAACTAATTACCGCATTCGATCAACCAGCGCTAGGTGCCGTCTACAAGATGGTATCCGTTGAAAATGATAATGGTGAAATGGTCGATACCATTAAGTTATCAAACAACGCTGAAAAGGTATCTACACCAGGTAAGAAGCAAGTATGGAGAATTACTGAACGCAAGGACGGTAAGTCAGAAGGAGATTACATCACATTAGACGATGAAAATCCAAATGATGAAGATAGTCTATACATGTTCCATCCCCAATATACTTACATTAACAAGACATTGACTGATTTTGATGCCAGACCTTTACTAAAGGACATCTACAAAGATGGTGAATTAGTTTATGAACAACCAAAATTGGCCGACATCAAACAATATTCAGAAGATGTATTATCATCACTATGGCCTGAGTACAAACGTGAGTTAAACCCACAAGAATACCCAGTTGATTTATCAACCAAATGTTGGAACAACAAGATGAGCATTATCAAAGATGTTCACGATAAAATCAAAAATAAGCAAGACAAGGGTGAATTGTAATGAGAGAAAAGCAAGCAGAAATCATTGATGCATTAAAGGTAAAACCATCAATTGATCCAAAAGAAGAAATAAGAAACAGTGTTGACTTTTTAAAGAGCTACCTAAAGAAAAACACTTTCCTAAAGACTCTAGTTCTAGGAATTTCAGGTGGACAAGATTCTACTTTGACCGGTAAGTTAGCACAAATCGCCATTAAAGAAATGCGCGAAGAAACTAATGACGATGAATACAAGTTTATCGCCGTTAGATTACCTTACGGAACTCAAGCTGATGAATCAGATGCAATGGATTCAATTGCTTTCATCGAAGCTGACAAGACTATCAGAGTAGATATCAAACCAGCTGCAGATGCTGCCGTTGCTTCTGTTGAAGCTGATGGAATGGAAATTTCTGACTTCAACAAGGGAAACATCAAGGCAAGACAAAGAATGATTGCTCAATACGCGATTGCTGGTCAAACTCACGGTGCCGTTTTAGGAACCGACCATGCCGCTGAAGCCGTAACTGGTTTTTACACTAAGTTTGGTGATGGTGCTGCCGACATTACTCCATTATGGCGTTTAGACAAACGCCAAGGTAAGGCAATGCTAGCCGAATTAGATGCACCAAAGCATTTATACGAAAAGACTCCAACTGCTGACCTAGAAGATAACCGTCCGGCTTTACCTGATGAAGTTGCTTTAGGTGTAACTTACGACGATATCGATAACTACCTAGAAGGCAGAGAAGTTTCAAAAGATGCTGCAGAAAAGATTGAAAACTGGTATATTAAAACAGAACATAAACGTCATCTACCAATTACTATTTACGATGACTTTTGGAAGTAAGAAGGGAATTTTTTAATTATGAAGAAAAACAAGATGGCAATCTATGCCCCATTTTTATCTGATTTAATCACTAACACTAACAAGGTTGGTGAAGAAATGAGTCATGATTACGATCCGTTGGAAGAAGCCGTTGCTAACAACGATTACTCATCAATCGATTTAGCAAGCACAAAGGATACTTTCCAAAAGGGTACTGATAAGTACAAAGAATTCTTATCACAACTTGATAACGTACAAGTACCTGCCAAGGAACTAGGTCGTCACTCAATCCTAAAGGAAGCTTATGCTGACTACGTTAAGGGATGCCAAGACATGGTAGACAGTATCAAAGCTGATACCATTGAAGCAGATGCTTTTAATGAAGCTGGTAAGCTACAACAAGATAGCATTGAACGAGTATTTAAGACAGCTCAAAAAATTATGATGTCAATGTAATAAAAACAAAAGATAGTTGGTAAATATTACCAACTATTTTTTTATCTAAAAATGCAATGATATAATTAAAGACAAACTCAAATAAGAAATGAGATGAACGATTTGGATCAATCAATCATTAAAAAAATCAGAAAAGATTTAGGAAATTATTCTGAAAAACAAATTTCTGCCGTTATTTCTATGTTAGAAGATGGCAATACGGTTCCTTTTATCGCTAGATATCGTAAGGAACGCACAGGTAGCTTGGATGAAGTACAAATCAGAGAAATTGCTGATGCTAATACTAAAATTACGAATCTAGAAAATCGTAAAGAAGAAGTACTTCGTTTAATTGAAGAACAAGGTAAACTAACTGATAAGTTAAAAAATGATATCGAAAAAGCTGAATCAATGCAAAGAGTCGAAGACTTGTACTTGCCATACAAGAAAAAGAAGAAGACCAAGGCAATGGTTGCCAGAGAACAAGGGTTAGAAACATTAGCCAAGTTAGTTATTGCTAATGATGATTCCTTTGTAAACAAGGCAAAAGAATATGTAGATGAAGAAAAAGATTTAAATAGCGTTGAAGATGTATTAAACGGTGTTCATGAAATTTTAGCTGAAGATATTGGAAACGACGCGCATCTGAGAGAATGGATTCGAGAAGATACAAAGAAGCATGGTCAAATTTCCAGCAAGGCTAAGAAGGACGCTGATGAAAAAGACGAAAAACATGTCTATGAAGATTATTATGATTTTGCACAACCAATCACCCAACTTAAGAATCATCGTGTCTTGGCTCTAAATCGTGGTGAAAAAGAAAAGGTTTTGACAGTTAGCATTGATGTTAATACTAATGTGATCTACAAGTTTTTACAGGCAGAAACTAACCGTAATCGTAACGGAAAGTCTGCTGAATTTATGAAGGGTGCTTATGAAGATGCATATTCTCGTTTTATGAAACGAGCTATTGATCGCGAAATTAGAAATGAACTAACTGATGAAGCTGATGAACATGCCATTAACATTTTTGGACGTAACTTGTATAACCTATTAATGCAAGCACCAATTAAGGGAAAGGTAGTGATTGGTTTCGACCCGGCATACCGTACTGGATGTAAATTAGCTGCAATTGATGATAACGGCAAGTTCTTGGATAAATTAGTAATTTATCCACATAAACCAGCAAGTGATGCTAAACGTCAACAAGCTAAAAAACAATTAGTTGATTTTATTAAGAATAATAATGCTGAAATGATTGCGATTGGAAACGGTACAGCTAGTCGTGAATCAGAACAATTTGTTTCTGAATTAATTAAAGAAAATAAATTACCGGTATATTACGTAATTGTTAATGAAGCCGGTGCTTCTGTATACTCTGCAAGTCAAAATGCGCGTGATGAATTTCCTGATTTTCACGTTGAAGAACGTTCTGCAGTAAGTATCGGAAGACGTCTTCAAGACCCGTTAGCTGAATTGATTAAAATTGATCCCAAATCAGTAGGAGTGGGCCAATACCAACATGATTTACCAGCTAAACAATTAGATGCTCAATTGAATCGCGTTGTGGAAACAGCCGTTAATAAAGTCGGGGTAAACGTAAATACAGCTAGTCCAGAGTTATTAACCCATATCTCAGGGATGACTAAGACCACTGCCAAAAATGTTGTGAAGTTTAGAAATGAAAATGGTGAATACAAAACACGTCAATCCTTATCCAAGGTACCTAGATTAGGACAAAAGACTTATGAACAAGCCATTGGTTTCTTAAGAATCCTAGACGGTAGTAATCCACTCGATAATACCGATATTCACCCAGAAAGTTACAAGATTGCTAACCAAATTGTGGATGAATTGAATTTAAATTTGGATTCATTGGGAACAACCGAAATTAACCAAGCGTTATCCACATTTGATGTTGATAAGTTTATTAACGAAAATGCTTATGGAAAACAAACCGTATTAGACATCATTGATGGATTAAAACGTCCTGGTAGAGACTTCCGTGATAACATGCCAACTCCAGTCCTAAAGCAAGATGTATTGAAGATTGAGGATTTAAGAGAAGGAATGCAACTACAAGGAACCGTTAGAAACGTAATCGACTTTGGTGCATTTGTTGACGTGGGTGTAAAACAAGATGGACTTGTCCACATCTCACAAATGAGTGATCAATTTATTTCTGACCCAAGTAGCGTTGTTTCCGTTGGTGACATTGTTGACGTATGGGTATTATCTGTTGATATTAAACGAAATCGAATTCAACTAACGATGATTAACCCGGAGAAGTGATAAAATTTAAATGAATGATCAAGGATTACAAACATTGGTGGAAAAGATTTCACAAGAATCATTCGCCAAACCATTTAAGCACCGTGCTTACTTTAATAGTCGTTTAAGAACCACTGGTGGAAGATACCATGTGGCCAGCCATGATATTGATATTAACCCTAAGATGTTAACCGAACATTCAATGGAAATATTGGTAGGGGTGATTAAACATGAGCTTTGCCATTACCATCTACATTTAGCTGGATATTCTGGTAAGCATAATACTTTAGCTTTTAAACGATTATTGAAGACGGTGGGTGGTTCAAGATTTGCGCCGGCACCTGTGGACAAGCGTCCATTCAAATATGTTTGTACACATTGTGGACAAAATTACCGTCGTAAGCGTAGAATTGACACTCACAAGTATGTATGCGGAAAATGTCGTGGAAAACTAAAATTATACACTGGAGATGATTAGTTTGGATAAAAAAATAATTATCCGAGTACCTGCTACATCAACAGGAATCGGAGCTGGGATTAACTCAATCGGAATTGCTTTTGGTTTATACTACACAGTCATTGTTGAAGAAGAAATGCAACACTGGCAAGTTAACCATGCATTGGGGGATGACGTTCCAAACGATGAAAACAACATTATCGTGCAAACCATCCTAAAGGTTGATCCAACAATCAAACCTCATCAATTAACTGTTATGTCAGATGTTCCAATTGGAAGAGGACTTGGTTCAAGTACTACAGCAATTGTTGCGGGAATCAAGATTGCTAATGCGTTAGGTGAATTAGACCTTTCACTAGACGATGAAATTAACATCGGTAGTAAGATTGAGGGCCATGCAGACGGTGTCGCATCTGCATTATTAGGTGACATTACGGTTTCTTACTTTAATGGTGAAATGGCTACAACAGTTAAGACCCAAATTCCAGAGGTTATTAACGCGTTAGTATACCTAACTAAGGACGACGGTAGTGATAAGGCTATCTACAAGAACCAAGTTAGCTCTGTAGACGCCGTAAAAGCCAGCAGTGCTACCAATGTACTAGTGGCCTCACTAATGAGCAATGAATGGACTAAAGCCACTGAAATGATGGAAAATGATGCTATTTACACCGATAACATCTATGAAGTAGTACCAGAACTTGAAACCATCAGAAAACAAGCCCATGAACTAGGAATTTACGGTACATTCTTAAACCAATCACACCGTTGTGTAATTACATTTGGTACCGAATCAGAACTAAATCAATTACGTGACAGATTAAACGTCGGTAAACTAGACGGAGTCATGAGATTGATTAAGGTCGATCATAGTGGTGCCACTGTACGCGGTGAATAAAAAAATTTAAAACACCTATTGCAAAGTAGGGAAAAATCACATATAATAATATTTGTGATTTTTTATTGCGGCCATGGCGGAATTGGCAGACGCGCAAGATTAAGGATCTTGTCGGGATTATTCCCGGTGGAAGTTCGAGTCTTCTTGGCCGCATTAATGAGAAATCATTATCACATATAATAATATGGCGGTAGTGGTGAAGTGGTTAACACATCGGATTGTGGTTCCGACACGCGTGGGTTCGATTCCCACCTACCGCCCTTTTATTGGGCTATAGCCAAGTGGTAAGGCAACGGGTTTTGATCCCGTGATGCGCTGGTTCGAACCCAGCTAGCCCAACTACTTAAAAAGGAGACATCCATTTGGATGTCTCCTTTTTCTTTGTCTTCGTTGATGTAAAAGTAGGGGATATAAAAAAGGTTCTGGTATTAACCAGAACCTTTTATTTTTTTAGTTATCAGTTGAGTAATTGATTTGAGTGGATGAACTACTCATTACGCTGGATCCAACACTGTAGTCACTTGTTTGACTTTGTGTTTGGTTTAATGAAGTAAGTTTGCTTAATCCAAGGCTTTGTCTAATTGAGTTTGAAATGTTTAGAAGAGTTTCTTGGGTTGGTACTTCATAATCAATACCATCAACAACAGCAGTTTCACCTTGAAGAGTTTGTGACTTGATGTGGTGAGTTGCGTTTCCGTATCTTTCACGTAAAGCAACCATATCATCAAACTTCATGTCAGTCTTAAGGTTACCTGAGATTGAACTTAGGATTGATTTGTATCTTGGTAATGAAGAAATGTTCATACCTTTTAGAACAAGTTTTTGTAGCACTTGTCTTTGTCGTACTTGACGACCGTAGTCACCAGCAGGATCTTGGTGTCTCATTCTTGAGTAAGCAAGAGCTTCAGCACCATTTAATGTAACTGTTTGACCCTTAACAACATTCGCAGAATCATAATGGAAAGTTAAAGGAGGAGTAACGGTAACACCACCAACAGCGTTAACCATCTTTTCTAGACCACCCATGTTAATGATTGCATAGAAGTCAATTGGAACGTTTAACAAGTTTTGTACGGTTTGTACGGCACTTGAAGCACCACCAATAGTATATGCAGCATTAATCTTTTCATAAGGTTGTGAATCGCCAGGAACAGTAACCTTAGTATCACGAGGGATACTTGTTAGGTAAATTGTTTCCTTCTTAGGATTGATAGTAGCTAGAATCATAGTATCAGTTCTACCTGTGTCATGACGTCCTAGGGCACCAGTATCGGTACCTAGAAGTAAGATTGAAACAGGTTTGTTCTGAGCAATGACGCTAGATACGTTTCTTTCTTTTGTGGATAAACCTGGTTGATAAGCCTTATCCGCAGCATTCTTCATGTTGACATAAACACCATGAGCAATGATTAATCCAGTAACTACTAGAACTAAAAAGACAATAAGTGAGATCCAAGCACCCTTATGGCTCTTCTTCTTCTTGAAGTGAGGTTGGTTTCCTCTAGTTCTGGAAGCTCTATCGATGTTTTCATTATTGTTTTGCATAAATCAAAAATAGCTCCTTTATTCTGAATTTCCCCATTATACTACCTATAATCAAGATACGTAAATATAAATAATATTATAAACTTATTTTTTTGAAAATAATAATACTTATGAAATATGTAATAAATTGTAATATTTCTGTTACCTTTTTAATAAGGCCGGGGGATATGATATAATTCTGATGTTAATATAAAAAAACTTCACAACATGAACTTTAAGCTTGTAGTGTATCAAGTTTTTTATAATTTGTAAATTTAAAGGAGCGCGTTTAAAGTTGAAAAAGACTTTTCTGTATGTTTTAATTTCCACGTTTATGTTTAGTTCAATGGAAATTGCACTAAAAAGTGTCCAAGGAGTTTTTAGTCCAATCCAATTGAACTTAATTCGATTCTTTATCGGGGGATTGGTTTTAATCCCGGTTGTCATGAAGAATGGAAAGCAAACATTATTGACGAGTAAATGGAAAAGTTTAGGTGTCTTCTTATTAACTGGATTTTTATGTGTCGTAGTCAGCATGACGCTATTCCAATTAGCCATCATGTACGACGAAGCATCAACAGTAGCTGTGCTATTTAGTTGTAATCCAGTATTTGCATTACTATTCGCTTTCTTTATTCTAAGAGAAAAGATTAGTCGACTAGGGTTTATTTCCTTAATTCTTTCTATTATCGGATTACTTGTCATAGTTAATCCGGCCAACCTTACAAACCCATTGGGAATTTCATTAGCATTGGGTTCAGCACTAACATTTGGTCTTTACAGCATTGTATCCAGATGGGGTTCACAAGTAACTGGTCAAAATGGACTAGCAACTACTTGCTACACATTTTTAGCCGGATCTGTTGAACTTTTAATTTTAGTATCAATTACCAATATTTCTGCTGTTTCAAACTACATGAATAAGGTAGAATGGTTAAAACCATTTGCAAACACACCAATAATTCATAATATTTCCCTGAATTATTTCTGGATTCTATTATTTATTTGTGTCTGCGTCACAGGTGGTGGATTTGCATTCTACTTCCTTGCTATGGAAAGAGCAGGGGTATCAATTGCCTCAATCGTCTTTTTCATCAAACCAGGATTGGCACCAATTTTGGCAATGATTTTGTTAGGTGAAAAGATTACAATTAATACCTGGATTGGAATTGTGATCATTCTAATCGGTTCTGTGATTACATTTATTGGTAGTCAAATGGAACAAAAGAATGCTGCATTAGAAGAATAAAAAGAGATGATAATATGTCGTATTTAGTAATCATGCGTCATGGTCAAAGTGTTGCCAATCAAAAGAATGTTTTTACTGGCTGGAGCGATGTAGCCCTAACAGAAAAGGGGATTCAACAAGCTCACGATGCTGGTAAAAAGATTAATCAATTGGAAATCGATTTTGATCATGCTCATACTTCGTTTTTAAAACGCGCAATTGAAACGTTGCATATTGTGTTAAGTGAAATTAACCAACAATATATTCAAGAGACAAAGTCATGGCGACTAAATGAACGTCATTATGGGGCGTTGCGCGGTCGTAAAAAAGATGACGTTAAGTTACAATATGGACCTGAAAAGTTTGCTGAATTTAGACGCAGCTACACGACGGTCCCACCATTGTTAGATCAACCCGATGAAGAACATAAATATGAAAAAATCGGTGTGATTGAACCGCGTGGTGAAAGTCTAAAGATGTCCTATGAAAGATTGATGCCATACTGGCAAGACTCGATTGCACCTAAGTTATTGGATGGGAAAAACGAGTTAGTTGTCGCCCATGGTTCAACTCTAAGGGCTTTAATTAAGTATTTAGATAATATTAGTGATGATGACATTGATCGAGTGGAAGTTCCAAACGGAAAGCCAATCGTTTATCATTTCGATGATAAGTTGAATGTAATTAGTAAAAAGACAATATAAAAAGAGCTGATAAATTATCAGCTCTTTTTTGTATGTTATTTTTCGTTAAATGCAAGAGTTCCCATTGGATCCCATGGATCTAAAACAACTGGGTCTTGTTCTTGGCTCTTCTTATCTTCTTCAGATAGGTACTTCTTGTTGATAACAACTTGGTAAGTGAAACGTCTGAACCATGATTCACTCATCACGAAGTAACCCTTTGAACCAACTTGGTTACCCCAAGAGTTTTCAACCTTCCACTTAGTAGGTTGACCATCAACGATATCAACACCGGTGATAACCATGGCGTGGTTCATAACACTTTGATGGTAATCTAATTGTTCATCTTTACTCATTAATAAATCGATGTCGAATAATTCATCCTTTGAGTATAGTTTATCGTCCATGATTCCTTTTTTACGATCTGATTCTTTTGAAACGTCGCTTCCGAACCAAACACTTTCACCGTTCTTTAATTGGGTGATAGTTAGTTCTTCTAGGCGGTCCATTTCAAGGTTTAAATGTTTAACTTGGCGACCATCAATAACGTTACCTAACATATCAACGGTGTAAGTCTTTTCATAAGGTTTATCCAATGTAGGGGAGTTAATGATTGATACGTAATCTTCTAGGTTTAAGTTTACGTATTTATCAAAGAATTTCTTTGGTGTTAAATCAGTATCGATATGGTATTCGTTCTTTTCATCACGGTATTCGAAGTTGAATTCTGAAACGGGTTCACCGAATGAGTAGACTAAGACACGGTAAATTTCGCTTAACATTTCGTCCTTGACCTTTTCGATATCTGAACTATTTTGTGAAGCTAGTTCACGTAGTTGAATGGCATCCATTCTTAGTTTTTGGTTTAATACAACGTTTAATTCTGAAGTGTCGTTACTTACGGCAGTTTCAACCATTGCTGATTGAGGAACAACACCGTACTTTTCGATTACTGCACATAGCATGTCCCATTGACCACCATCTTGCTGTGGTGAATCTAATAGCCATGAAACACGGCGTGAGGTTAATGGTTCATCAGCAGTCTTGATAATGTTTTCTAAGAACCAGTTACATTTTTCAAACTTATCCCAGAAAGTAGTGTAGATTTGTGATAATTCAAAATCACCAGATAAGTTGAAGTTTTTAGCTAGGTTATGACGCATAGTATTTAGCGCTGCGAAAATCCAGCAACGGCCACTATGTTTTTGGTTGGCAACTTCACCAGTATCGATTTCAATTGAAAAGTTTGGTTTCATGTTACCTTCCGCTTCGAAGTTGGCAGCTGAAGAGTTGATACCATTATGGCTTACGGCTCTTTGCATTACCTTAGCTTCTTTACGATTTAACAAATCGTTATGATACTTTTGGATATTTTCATTACTAATACTTTTTGACATCATGATTCCTCCTTGCTTTTATAACATTATATCACTCAGGTCAAATGCCTTTAAAAACAAAAACCGTGATAATAAGACGTACTTACTATCACGGTTTAAATTAATTATTTTCTTTTAGCATCGAATGTTTCTGAATGATCTTCATATCCGACAATTACCATGTCAACAACGTCTAGGAACAGACCATGTTCAACGATTCCAGTCATGTTGTTTAGGATGGTTTCAAGTTCGTGGGGATGTTCAATGTAACCTAAATTTAAATCGATAATGTAGTTATCAGCGTGAGTTAACACGTGACCACCCTTAGCATTGGTTCTAAAAGTAGGATGGTAACCCATATCGTCTAAACGTTTGAATAGGTGAGTACTTCCATATGGGGTAACTTCCAAAGGAAGGGGAAAAGAGCCAAGGTTTTTGGCCATCTTTGTTGAATCAACAATCCAGATGTTTCGATCTGAGTTGATTGCGACAATTTTTTCACGAAGGTGGGCAACACCGCCCCCCTTGATACCTTGGAAATTTTCATCGATTTGGTCAGCACCGTCAATTGTTAAGTCAATATGGTCAACGTCATCGATACTTTTAACATCAATTCCCAAGTCACGAGCACGCTTTGCTGAGCGGTTGGAAGTTGGAACACCAATAATACGTAATCCTTCTTTGGCTACTCGTTCTCCCAATGCATCCAACAAGTATTTCACGGTTGAACCTGTACCAAGACCGACAGTCATGCCGTCTTTAATATATTTGACAGCTTCTTGGCCGGCAACTTTTTTCATTAATTCTTTATCCATAATCCTTTTCCCCTCTAAAATATTCGGTAAAACGACGTTAAATCGACTTTGAATGCTTATACATTCAGACGAAAGGTTTCGAACAAAGGTATTAAATATACCTCAATAATACTATATTAATTTTCTATGGTTATCGTGAGTTTGTCAAATAAAATATTTGTATTTAATTGTTAACAGTTTTCATATAAAATACATAGTATAATAATACTAATAAATTAACAGGATGTGTAGATATGAAGAGAGGATTTGAAGTAGTTACAAAGTACAAGGATAAAGGCATTAATTTACCTTATCGTTCTACTAAACAAGCAGCTGGTTATGATATCGAAGCAGGTGTAGATTTTGTATTACCTTCAATTTGGAAATTAGGATTTTTAAAAGTTCTTTGGGCAATTAAGCATGAAAAAGACGTATCTGAAGATGAGATGCAACGTGCTAAGGATATCTTGCGTCCATTATTAGTTCCAACTGGAATTAAGGCTTACATGCAACCAGATGAAATGTTAGTTATTGCTAACCGTTCAAGCGGTCCACTAAAGAGAGGCATGGTTTTACCGAACGGAATTGGTATCGTTGATGCTGATTACTATGGCAACGAAAGCAACGAAGGTGAGTTATTTGTTCAAATGACTAACTTCGGACTACTAGACAAAAAGATTAAGAAGGGTGATCGTATCGCTCAAGGTATTTTTGTACCATTCTTAACAACTGATGATGACTCCAACAAGGGGACTAAACGAATTGGTGGTTTTGGTTCATCAGGCAAATAAAAAACGAATTAAAGAAAGGAAATTAATGTGGCTAAAGTAAAGACCCAATTTGTTTGCGAAGAATGTGGATACATTTCACCCAAGTACTTGGGACATTGTCCTAACTGTGGAAAATGGAATACATTTGAAGAACAAACCGTTCAAAAAGAAACATCGAGTTTGAAATCAACTCACCGAATGGATTTCAATGGTCAGCAAGCAAAACCACAACTAATCAAAGATGTTAAGTTTGAAAAGGAATCACGTTTTGAAACTGAGTCCCAAGAATTTAATCGTGTATTAGGTGGGGGAATTGTTCCGGGCTCATTAATTTTAATTGGTGGGGATCCTGGTATCGGGAAATCCACACTGTTACTTCAAATTTCTGGACAATTAGGTGCTAAGAAACAACGTGTCTTGTATGTATCTGGGGAAGAAAGTGCCAGTCAAATTAAGCTAAGAGCGGAACGCTTATCCGTGAATGGCTCCAACATGTATCTATATCCAGAAACCGATATGGGTGCTATCAAGTCTGCCATTGATGAGATTAAACCGGATGCAGTCGTAATTGACTCCGTTCAAACTATTTCTGAACCAGAAGTTGATTCCGCAATCGGTTCCGTATCACAGGTAAGAGCAATTACCGCAGATTTAATGTCCATTGCAAAGACCAATGGAATTACAATATTTGTGGTCGGCCACGTTACTAAGGGTGGATCAATTGCTGGACCTAAGACTTTGGAACACATGGTTGATACTGTTTTATACTTTGAAGGTGACATGCATCATTCCTACCGTATTTTAAGAGCTGTGAAGAACCGTTTTGGTTCAACCGACGAATTAGGGATTTTTGACATGCAAGAATCCGGATTACGAGAAGTTGCTAATCCATCAGAAGTCTTCTTGGAAGAACGTTTGAAGGACGCCAATGGTTCTGCAATCGTTGTCTCAATTGAAGGAACTAGACCAATCCTAGTCGAAATTCAGGCATTGGTAACGCCATCCGTATTTGGAAATGCTCAAAGAACCGCTACCGGGATTGACCGTAACCGTGTAGCCGTTTTAATGGCGGTACTTGAAAAACGTGCAGGACTAATGCTACAAAACCAAGACGCCTTCTTGAAGGCGGCTGGTGGAGTTAAGTTAAACGAACCAGCAATTGATTTGGCAGTAGCCATTAGTGTGGCATCGAGTTACAAGAACAGGGGAACCGACCCTAGTGAATGCTATATCGGTGAAATTGGTTTAACTGGTGAAATTAGACGAGTTAACCGCATTGAACAACGTGTTTTAGAAGCACAAAAACTGGGCTTTAAGCGCGTATTAATACCAAAACATAATATGTCAGGATGGACTGCGCCAGACGGAATTGAAGTCGTTGGTGTATCCACACTGGCTCAAGCGATTAAAATCGCACTTAACTAACACATACAGAGGAAGATACTAATGAAAAAAATTGATCGATTTACGGTTATCCAATTTATATTTGTCATTTTAGGAGCAACGCTAGGGGTAATTTATCTACCCGTTATTTGGCATGCATTGTGGGAAAACCCTTCAATTTTATTAAATAATGCACTAGTTGATTCAGTAATTGGCGCAATTGTTTTCTATATTCTTTCATTGTTTGTTGTTAAACGAATCATGAATGCAATGAGTCTGGTTGAAATGCAGTTATCACAAAAGAACCCATTCTATATTTTGATGGGGACTTTAGGGATGATTATTGGATTGATTTTAGCGACTTTAATTTCAATCGTTTTATTTAGAACGCCTTATTTAATAACTAACTTAATCTTGCCAGCTCTATTGATGATTACTTTTGGATACCTAGGTTTTCTATTGGGCACCACTAAGTTAAATGATTGGCGCAAGATTTTTAGGGTTAGTTTGAAAAGGGGCGGCAACGCTTTGACTAATACTTCAAGCCGCAATAGCAATAAATCAATTAAGATTTTGGACACTAACATTTTGATTGATGGTCGTATCTACGAGGTGGCAAAGACTGGATTTATTGAAGGAACATTGCTTGTTCCTAAATTTGTCTTGTATGAATTACAATACATCGCAGATTCAGCTGACAGCCAAAAGCGTATTCGTGGTCGTCGTGGTTTGGACATTTTAAATAAACTACAAACCGAAAAGATTATGCCAATCGAAATCACTGATCAGGACTATGACAATATCAAAGAAGTCGATAGTAAGCTAATTCGATTAGCTAAGGATTTCAATGGTTCAATCATTACTAACGATTATAATTTAAACAAGGTTATCCAATTCCAAAAGGTTAATGTTTTAAACATTAACGAATTGGCTAACTCACTAAAACCAAGATTTGTTCCTGGTGAACATCTTGAAGTTATGATTTTGAAAAAGGGAACCGAAAGAAGCCAAGGAGTCGCATTCTTGGACGACGGAACGATGGTGGTTGTTGAAGATGGTAAGAATCATCTAAACGAACGACTATCTGTTGAGGTTACCAGTTCAATTCAAACAGATGCAGGTAAAATGATTTTCGCTAGAATTGATGATAAATAAAAGGTTATAGATACCTTTAGATTTTTACTGAGCACTTTATTTTTATCGCTAATAATTGTAAAATTAGAATGTTATTCTAAGAATTTATAAAAAAGAGGAGAAAATATCATTGGCTAATAAGAAAATTCGTGTTAGATATGCACCAAGTCCAACCGGACATTTACACATTGGTAATGCTAGAACAGCAATTTTTAATTACCTATTTGCTAGACATAATAAAGGTAAGTTTATTATCCGTATCGAAGATACTGATACTAAGCGAAACGTAGCTGATGGTGAGAAAAGTCAGTTAGACAACTTAAAATGGCTTGGCTTAGATTGGGATGAAGGTCCAGATAAACCTGGTAAGTTTGGTCCATACAGACAATCAGAAAGACGTTCAATTTACGATCCATTGATCCAACAACTATTGGATGAAGACAAGGCTTACTACTCATACAGAACAGAAGAAGAACTAGAAGCTGATCGTGAAGAACAACGTGCAAAGGGCATCATGCCTCATTACGAATATGAATACGCTGGTATGTCAGAAGAAGAAATTCAAAAATCAATGGCTGAATCAGAAGCTAAAGGTTTGAAACCAGTTATTCGTTTCAGAGTACCAAAGAACAAGACTTACGCATGGGACGATGTTGTTAAGGGTCATGTTGAATTTAACTCTGATACTATTGGTGGGGACTTCGTTATCGTAAAACGTGACGGAATGCCTACTTACAACTTCGCGGTTATTATTGATGACCATGAAATGCAAATTTCACACGTATTCAGAGGTGACGACCACGTTGCTAATACACCAAAACAATTAATGATGTACGAAGCATTTGGTTGGGAAGCTCCTGTATTCGGTCACATGAGTTTAATTACTAGTGCCGACACTGGTAAGAAACTAAGTAAACGTGATGAATCAATCATTCAATTTATCGAACAATACAGAGACCTAGGATACCTACCAGAAGCAATGTTTAACTTCATTACTCTATTAGGTTGGTCTCCAAAGGGTGAAGATGAAATCTTCTCACAACGTGATTTCATCAAGATGTACGACGAAAACCGTCTAAGCAAGTCACCAGCTAACTTCGATAACAAGAAACTAGAATGGATCAACAACCAATACGTTAAGGCTGCTGATGAAGACGTTGTTATGGACTTAGCATTACGTCAATTAATCGCCAAGGGTAACATTACTGAAAACCCAGATGCTTTAACTATTGAATGGGCTCGTAAGTTAATCAATACTTACAAGCAACAAATGAGCTACATGGCTCAAATCAACTCAATGGCTGACGTATTCTTTAACGAACCAGCTAAGGTTTCTGGTGAAGCTCTTGAAGAAATTCAAAATGAAACTGCACCAGTTGTTCTAAAGGCCTTTGCTGAAAAGATTAAGGATGTTCCAGTTTTCGATAAGATTGAAATCCTAAAGACAATTAAGGAAATTCAAAAGGAAACTAAGATCAAGGGACGTCAACTATGGATGCCAATCAGAATTGCCGTTACTCATGAAAGTCACGGTCCTGAACTACCTGAATCAATCGAATTGATTGGTAGAGAAAAGGCTCTAAAACACATTGATGAAACTTTAAAGCAAATCAATCAATAATAAATAAGGCTCGCTAAAGCATGCTTTGGCGGGCTTTTTTATTTGAATTTATCCTAATATAGTGACTATTATTATGATAGAATGAAGTAAGTATAAAAAATAGGAATAGGGGTGCCATTAATGCTAAGGATCTATAATACATTAACTCAAGAAAAAGACGTATTTAAGCCAATTAAGTCAAGAACAGTTGGTATGTATGTCTGTGGTCCAACAGTATATAACTATATTCATATTGGAAACGCGCGTAGTATCGTTGCATTTGATACTATTCGTCGTTACTTTGAATATTGTGGTTACCAAGTGAATTACATTTCTAATTTTACGGATGTTGATGATAAATTAATTAATGAAGCTAAAGAAGAAAACAGTACAGTAATGGATATTGCTAACAAGTACATTGAAGCTTACAAAGAAGATGTGGCTGCATTGAACGTTGAACCAGCAACTGTTAATCCAAGAGCTACTGATAATATTGATGGAATTATTCAATTCGTAAAAGAATTGGTTGATGATGGTTATGCATATGCTGTTGACGGCGATGTTTACTATCGAGCAAGAAAGTTCAATGATTACGGTCATTTATCACACCAAAGTGTAGATGACTTGGAATCAGGAGCTAGCCAACATGTGTCAGAAGAAGAACTTTCCAAGAAAGAAGATCCAATCGATTTTGTTTTATGGAAAGCTGCTAAGCCAGGTGAAATCTCATGGGATTCACCATGGGGTAAAGGTCGACCGGGCTGGCACATTGAATGTTCAGTAATGTCTACCAAGTACTTGGGTAACACAATTGATATCCATGGTGGTGGGGAAGACTTGAAGTTCCCTCACCATGAAAACGAACGTGCACAAAGTGAAGCCAAGACTGGTGAAAAGTTTGTTAACTATTGGATGCACAATGGCTTTGTTACCGTCGGTGATGAAAACGAAAAGATGAGTAAGTCACTAGGCAACTTTGTGACTGTTCACGATATTGTTAAAAAGGTTGATCCTCAAGTAGTAAGATTCTTGATGTCAACTACACAATACCGTCGTCCAATTCAATACAACGAAACTAATTTACAGGCCGCTGAAAACAACCTAAACAAGTTAAGAAATGCATACAATAACTTGAAATATCGTTTAAGCGATGCGACAGATATTATTGATATGAAACTAGAACAAGAAATCAGACAAATTCAAGCAGATTTCCAAGATGCGATGGATGATGATTTCAATGCACAAAACGGAATTGATTGTGTATACGAACTAGCTAAACTTGGTAATATGTATGCCCAAAGACCTGAAGTAGGTAAGGATACTGTTAACCTAATCATTGCAAAGCTAGAAAAGATGGCTTCTATTTTTGGTGTTGTCTTCAAGGAAGAAACACTAGATGACGATTCAGTTCAAGCGTTGATTGATGAACGTAACGAAGCTAGAAAGAACAAGGACTTCGCAAGAAGTGACGAAATTAGAGATCAACTACGAGACCAAGGAATTATCCTAGAAGATACTGCTCAAGGTACTCGTTTCAGAAGGGAATAAATGATGGAAAACCAGAACGTGGATTATAAACAGTTAAATGGAATTGCATTAGCATATCTTGGCGATTCAGTTTACGAAGTGTTCGTAAGAAAACACCTTTTAAACTTAGGTATTACTAAACCCAACCGCCTACAAAAGACAGCTAGAAAGTACGTGTCAGCAAAGGCTCAAGCAGCATTAATCGATTTGATGATTGAAGACGACATCCTAACAGACGAAGAGGATGCAGTGTTCAAGAGAGGTCGTAATGCTAAGAGTTACACACATGCTAAGAACACTAGCGTTTTGACTTACCGCCATTCAACTGGTTTTGAAGCCATGATGGGGTATCTTTCATTAAGCAAACAAGATGACCGTTTAGAAGAACTATCTAACTGGTGTATTGAACAAGTCGATGCTGGGAGGCCAAAATATGAAGACTAACGACCAAAGCGAATTTATAATCGGACGCCATCCGGTTGTTTCCGCATTAAGAGGAAAGCAAGAAATCAACAAGGTTTTCCTACAAAACGGAATCAAGAAAGACGAAAAAAGTGTTGAAGAAATCATCAAGCTAGCTAAGCAAAAGCACCTAGTAATCTCAACTGTGCCAAAGCAAAAGTTAGACTTACTTTCAGATAATCAAAATCATCAAGGGGTGGTTTTATCAATCTCACCATACAAGTATGCAACCATTGATGAATTGTTTGAAAACTCAGCAAAACAAGATGTACCACCATTCTTTTTAATTCTTGATAACATTGAAGATCCTCACAACTTGGGTTCAATTATCAGAACAGCCGATGCTGCCGGTGTTACTGGTGTGATTATTCCAAAGCACCGTGCCGTTGGTTTAACATCAACGGTTGCTAAGACATCTGCTGGTGCCATTGAAAGAATTCCAGTTGCTAGAGTGACTAACCTAGTTAACACTGTTAACGATTTAAAACAACAAGGTGTCTGGGTATTTGGTACTGACGTTAAAGGTGCAGATTACCGTCGTTGGGATGCCAAAGGACCAGTTGCCGTAATCATTGGAAATGAAGGTAAGGGAATTTCACCACTTCTAAAGAAGAACGTAGACGAAATGTTAACCATTCCAATGGTCGGTCAATTACAAAGTTTAAATGCCAGTGTGGCTGCTAGTTTATTAATGTATCAAGCTTATAATTCAAGAAATCCACTATAAGAAGGATTAAGCCAATGAAAAAACAACTATTATTAATCGATGGATATAACGTCATCGGAAATTGGCCTGAATTGAATAAGTTAAAGCTGGATAATCGTTTGGCAGATGCCAGGGATGAATTGATTAATATCATTTCCGAATATAAAAAATACCGTGACTTAGATATGAAGATTATCTTCGATGCGATGTATGTTCCTGGTTTATCAAAGAAAGATAAGAAGCATAACTTAGACATTGTTTGGACTAACAAAGATGAAACAGCTGATAGTTATATCGAAGCATATGCTAGACAAAAGCAATCTAGATTTGTTCAGGTCGTCGTAGTAACATCTGATCAAGCTGAACAATGGACTGTTTTTTCAGCAGGGGCTTTGAGAATATCAGCACGAGAATTGCTTCGTGATGTTGAACGTTCAAAACGTGAGATTAAGACGCAAGTTCGTAGTTATACCAATCAGTTAACTGGTCGTCGAACTCCTTGGTCTAATGATCAGTTGTTGAGACTTGAAAAGCTAAGAGATAATTTAACAAATGATTAAAATCTATATATATTTATACCGATTTGTTGAAATATAAATGAACAAATATTCGCTTGTTTATGATTATGTAACTATATAAATTATTTTATGTAATTATAATCAGAGGTGAATAGGTAATGAGCTTTGACCAAAATAATATTGATATAGAATTAATTCTTGATTTTAAAGAAACCGGCAATGAAGAGTCATTGCAAAAGCTGTTTGATAAATACAAGCCGTTGGTTAATAAAGTGTGGCGTAATTATTACTTGCACGATATGGACATCGATGACTGGTATCAAGAATCAATGCTGGTAATGGTAAAAAATATTCGTAATTATGATATAAACCATAAAGCGACGTTTGGGACGTTATACCAAATTAGTTTAAAGAATCATTTATATGACATCTTAAGAAAAAGAAAAGCTAAGAAGCGGATGCCGGTTGATAAAATGGTTTCATATAATGCTAACGAGTTATACTTTCAAAACAGCTTGAAGGATAGAATCTTTTTAACACCAGATCAGTCAATGAATATCCAGATTTGTTACGAAGAGTTGATTGCTAGACTATCACCTCTGGAATCGGAAATCGCCTTTTGCTATTTAGAAGATTTGATTAATGAAAATAATTTTTCAATCGATAAATTAAAGCTGGCTTTAGCAAGGCATCCAGAGAACGCTACTAATATTGTTGATAATTGTATTGCTAGGGTCAAAAACAAGTTAAAGAAGATTGTAAAAAAGGTCTATGACTAGCCATCAGCATAAATTGACTATCAAAAATATAAATGCTATTATGAATTTATTCAAAAGGGGGATGTATACGATGTCACAGAATAAAGTTGCTTTACAATGTGAAGTCTGCGGATCCCGTAATTACACAACCTCGGTTGGTAATAACCATGAAGATCGATTAGAAGTAAAAAAATACTGTAAACATTGTGGCAAGGCTACGATGCATAAAGAAACACGTTAGTGGAGGAAAACTATGAAATTATTTAAGTTCTTTAAAAGTGTTGGTACTGAAATGAAACTAGTTGTTTGGCCTAATGGTCACCAAACTAGAATTGACACTACCATCGTAGTATCAATGTCAATTATCTTTGCAATCTTCTTTGCAATTGTTGACTGGGCAATTCAATCAGGATTACTATACCTATAATTTACTGTTTTAAATTATAGTAAATAGTGATATTATAATAGGTAGTTTGAAACTTCGTGAGTGCGGAGTTTTTTTATTTTGCAAAAAAATCATAGAGGGAGCTAATTTTAATGGAATCAGCAGAAAAGCAATGGTATGTTATTCATACTTACTCAGGATACGAAAACAAAGTTAAGGCTAACCTTGATTCACGTAAAGAATCAATGGGTATGTCAAACTTTATCTTTAGAGTAGTTGTTCCAGAAACAGAAGAACACGAAGTTAAAGATGGTGTAGACAAGGCTAAGATGGAAAAGACTTTCCCTGGTTATGTTCTAGTAGAAATGGTTATGACTGACGAAGCATGGTACATCGTTAGAAATACACCAGGTGTTACTGGATTTATCGGATCACATGGTCAAGGAAGTAAGCCAACTCCATTGCTACCAGATGAAGTAGAACTAGTTCTAAGTCGTCTTGGCGTTTCTCAAGAAAAGCAAGAATTGGATGCTGAAGTGGGAGACACAATTACTATTATTGACGGTGCCTTTGCTGATCTTTCAGGTAAGGTTATCGAAAAAGATGACGAAAAAGGTAAGTTGAAGGTTAATATTGATATGTTCGGTCGTGCAACTACTGCTGAATTAAACTTTAACCAAGTACAACCAATTAGATAGAAAATTTGGGTTGTTAAAAATATTTAAACGTGATATATTATTTGTTGTATGTTTACGCATACTTAAGTGGGAGGAGAAATCTCATCTCCAATTTTTACCACACACGGACTTAAGGAGGTATGTCTCGTGGCTAAAAAAGTAGCTAACGTAGTTAAATTGCAAATTCCTGCGGGTAAAGCAACACCTGCTCCTCCAGTTGGACCTGCATTGGGTCAAGCTGGTATTAACATTATGGGATTCACTAAGGAATTCAACGCTCGTACTGCTGATCAAGCAGGATACTTGATTCCAGTTGTGATTTCTGTATATGAAGATCGTTCATTCGATTTCATTACTAAGACACCACCTGCTTCAATTCTATTGAAGAAGGCTGCTGGTGTTGAACATGGTTCCGGTGAACCAAACACTAACAAGGTTGCTAGTGTAACTAAGGACCAAGTTAAGGAAATCGCCGAAACTAAGATGAAAGATCTAAACGCAGCTGATGTTGAAGCCGCAATGCGTATGATCGAAGGTACTGCACGTAGTATGGGATTCACTGTTGAAGGTTAATTCAACAATTATTTCTATACTGTAGTACCATAACACCTATTATTTAGGTGTTATGTGGGAGGTTTATCCGTTACAACCACAATTGCAAGGAGGAAAACACAGATGGCTCAAAAAAGAGGTAAAAAGTATCAAGATGCTTTAAAACAAGTAGACCGTAACAAGGCTTACTCAGTTGAAGAAGCTGTTGATCTTGTAAAGAAAATTGATTTTGCTAAGTTCGATTCAACTGTTGAAGTTGTATTTAACTTAAATGTTGACACTAAACAAGCTGATCAACAATTACGTGGTGCTGTTGTCTTACCAAATGGTACAGGTAAAGACCAAAAAGTTGTTGTATTTGCTAAGGGTGACAAGGCTAAGGAAGCTGAAGAAGCCGGCGCTGACTTTGTTGGTGAAGCAGACCTAGCTGAAAAAATCCAAAATGGTTGGTTAGACTTTGATGTTGCTATCGCAACACCAGACATGATGGCTCAAGTTGGTCGTCTAGGTCGTGTTCTGGGACCAAAGAACTTAATGCCAAACCCTAAGACTGGTACAGTTACTATGGATGTTAAGAAGGCCGTATCTGATTCTAAATCAGGTAAGGTTACTTACCGTACTGACCGTGACGGAAACGTTGCCGTTATCATCGGTAAGTCATCATTTGATGCTGACAAGCTAGTTGGTAACTTCAAGGCTATTGAAGACTTGATTGTTAAGAACCGTCCAGCTTCAGTTCGTGGTACTTACATCAGTAACCTATCAGTTTCAACAACCTTTGGACCTGGTGTAAAGGTTGATCTAGAATCATTCTAAAGTTAAGTAATTAATTTGGAATTTGAAAATCCCTATTGACCAAAGTTTATATATATAGTAAACTACTATTTGTTATAAAATTGATATCTACCTAAGACTTGGGTGGTACTTGTACCTTAATATCCCAACGAGGACACTTAAAACGGTTTCTCTATGTCTAGGTGGCATAGGGATTTTTTATTAAATCCCAAAAAATATTGGGAGGTGAAACAATGCCAAAGAAAGAAGTAATTGACGCTAAAGCTAAACGTGTAGAAGCTGTTACAGAACAATTCAACAATGCTACTACTGCTATTGTTGTTAACTACCGTGGTTTAAACGTTGCTGAAGTAACTGACCTACGTAAGCAATTACGTGATGCAGGTGTTTCATTCAGTGTTATCAAGAATAACATTGCTGTACGTGCATCTAAGGAAGCAGGTTACGAAGAATTAGGTGACTTATTCAAGGGTCCTACTGCTGTAGCATTCTCTGATGAAGATCCTATCGCTCCAGCTAAGGTATTAAAGCATTTTGCTGATAACACTGAAGCTGTTGAAATCAAGGGTGGTATTCTTGAAAACAAGATTGCTACTCTACAAGAAATTGACGAATTCGCTTCATTACCAAGTCGCGACGAATCAATCTCAATCCTTGCAAGCATGTTACAATCACCTGTTCGCAAGTTTGCTATTGCTGTTAAAGCAGTTGCAGAAAAGGGCGATGGCGACGCAGCCTAAGCTCATAATATAAAATTATAACTATCCAAATTGGAGGAAATTAAAATGGCTTTTGATAAAGATAACATTATTGAACAAATTAAAGAAGCTTCAATCTCTGACCTAAACGACTTAGTTAAGGCAATTGAAGAAGAATTCGACGTAACTGCAGCAGCTGCTGTTGCTCCTGCTGCTGGTGGCGCTGATGGTGCTGCTAAGGACTCATTCACTGTAGAACTAACTTCTGCTGGTAGCCAAAAGGTTAAAGCAATCAAGGTTGTACGTGAAATCACTGGTCTTGGTCTAAAGGACTCAAAGGACTTAGTTGATGGTGCTCCTTCAGTAATTAAAGAAGACGCTAAAGAAGACGAAGCTAACGACATCAAGGCAAAACTTGAAGAAGTTGGTGCAGAAGTTACTCTTAAGTAATTTCTCTTTAAAAGAACGTGTGATTTATCACACGTTCTTTTTTTGTACATATTTTGATATAAAGCCTTGTGCCGGCAATTATTAATTGAGATAATAGTAGTAATAAGATTTATGGAGGAAACATAATTGAAAGCTTTATTTAAGAAATGTGGAGATTGGATTAACCGACATATGACTTTAGTGAAAGTCCTATTCGTGGTATTCGTTTTAGCTGTTGTTGTACACGTTATTTTTTCTGTTTCAAAAGAAATCAGTGGAAGACAAATGGCTGAAAGCTTTTCAAGATTATCACCAATGTCGATTATTATCATGATAATTTTGGGATTTATCGCAGTTTCACCGATGCTGATATATGATTTTACTATCGTTGATTTTTTACCAGGTAAGTTTAAAAAGTCATATATTGTAAAGACGGGGTGGATTACCAATACATTGACTAACATCGCAGGTTTTGGTGGTGTATTAGGTGCAAGTATGCGTTCTAGTTTTTACAGCGAAAACGCAACAAAAAAACAAATATTATATGCAATATCTAAAATCGTTATTTTCTTATTAGCTGGACTATCCACTTATTGTTGGGTAGCTATTATTATGATGTTTAGTTTCGGATTCGGAACAAACAGCCATGACTGGTGGTGGTGGATTGTACTAGTTCTTGGTGGACTATACTTCCCAATTTTGTTTATCATCACAAGATTAAATGATTCTGATTATTTTAAAGATTTAACTGCTAAACTAGAAATCCAATTGATTGTTGGATCATGCTTAGAATGGTTAGGTTGTGCTGGGTTATTTATGGCGATTGGTGCATTCATGCACCAGCCAATTAACCTACTTGCTGTATTCCCAGTGTTCGTTGTTGCAAACGTGGTAGGGGTTGCTTCATTAGTTCCCGGGGGACTTGGAAGTTTTGAAGGAACAATGCTTGTTGGATTAATGTTCATTGGTGTTAAACCAAGTGATGCAGCGGTTTGGTTAATTTTATACCGTGCTTTTTACTACATTTTCCCAGTATTATTGGGAATTATCTTCTTAGTAATTGATGTATTCCAACGTTTCAACAACTTTTTAGACGGTATTCCAAAGTTAATTTTACAAAGATTAGCCCATATGTTTATTACTATTTTCATGTACTTTTCAGGAATCATGATGCTATTACTAGCAGTTATTCCTAACTTAGTATTAGTTAATAGATTCTATATTTCACTAGAACCATATTCGTTCTATTTCTTAGATCAACTAAGTACTGTTATCGTTGCATTCCTACTAATTGGTTTTGCTCGTGGATTTGGTTCCAAGGTGAAGAAAGCGTTTTGGCCAACCGCCGTTATATTGGTAATTGCCTTATGGAACACACTTTGGAAGGAAGACTTTCCAACCAATATGGTAGTTATGTCTGTAATTTTACTTTGTTGCTTATGGTTAAGTTACAAGGTATTGTACAGACAAAAATTCACATATTCATGGGGACATGCGCTAATTGATTTACTAATATTCGTTAGTGCGTTTATCGTATACCTAATCATTGGCCTACTTACAAACTTTAAGTTTGCAGTGTTCCACTGGACTAACTCATATCTATTACCATCGCCACAAGTATGGTTTGCGGGTCTATTAGGATTGATTTTAGCTTTCCTAATCTTAGTTCTAACTTTCCGCTTCTTATCATACTCAAAGGTTGAATGGTTAAACCAACCATTTGATGGAGATAGAGTATCTAACGTTATTAATGAATTTGGTGGAAATGAAGTAAGTCACTTAGCTTATGTTCGTGACAAGAGCATCTACTTCTACCAAGAAGATGGTAAAGACCAACTATTTTTCATGTACAAATGTCGTGCTAATAAGATTATGATCATGGGAGAACCAATCGGTAACCTTGATAAACTTGAAAATGCGATTGATAAGTTCATTGAAGATAGTGACAATATTGGTTATTCACTTGTTTTCTACGAAATTGGTGAAGAACTAACAATGTTACTTCACGAAAAAGGATTTAGTTTCACTAAGGCAGGAGAAGAGGGTCACGTGGCATTGGATACTTTCTCTATTGCTGGTAAGAAGCATCGTGGTGAAAGAGCTTTGATGAATAAATTTGATCGTGATGAATACAAATTTGAAATTATTCAACCACCGTTTTCAACATCATTCATTGATGAATTAAGAGAGGTATCTGATAACTGGTTGAAGGGTAAACCAGAAAAGGGATTCTCATTAGGATACTTTGACAGTTACTACCTAAACCAAGCACCAATTGCTGTAATGAAGGATAAGGACAACAAGGTTGTTGCCTTTGCTAACATCATGCCAACTGGTGACCATGAAATGACATCAATTGATTTGATGAGATCAAGCGAAGATGCACCATCAGGAATAATGGATGGAATCTTCATTAACTTGTTCAACTATGTAAAGGATGAAGGTTACAAGTATTTCAACCTTGGAATGGCTCCATTATCAAACGTTGGTGAATCTAGATATAGTTTCATTGACGAAAAGATTTCTAACTTAATCTACAAGTACGGAACTGCATTCTACAGTTTCCAAGGATTAAGATCTTACAAGGAAAAATACGTTAGTGAATGGACACCTAAGTACATCTCATACCGTCGTGGAAATTCACTAGTATTCACCATGCTTCAATTACTTGTATTGGTAAATGAACATGTTGATGATACACCATGTGAAAAGAAATCAATTTGGAAGAGATTATTCAAAAAATAGGTCTTTTTAGCCAACTTAAATTGAGTAAATAAAAATACCCGATATAGATATTAATAATTCTGTATCGGGTATTTTTTTGCGTCTAACGGAATAAAAAAAGAGGGTGAAGTAATTAAACTTCGTCCTCTTTTTATTTATGATTATTTGTTATCTTTTGGATACCAAATCTTGTAATCGTCATCCTTCATAGCTTCAACTTCACCTAGACGGTAACCGTTACCGACTTGTGAGAAGAAGTCATGGTTAGCTGTTGATGTTGAGATACCATTCATAACGATTGGATCAACGTCTTCAGCGTTATCAGGGAATAGTGGATCTTGACCTAAGTTCATTAGTGCCTTGTTGGCATTGTATCTGATGAACTTCAATACATCGTCAGTCCAACCAACTTGATCATATAGAATGTGAGTGTACTTTTCTTCGTTTTCGTATAAGTCATACAAGAAGTTGTACATCCAATCTTTTAGGTCTTGTTGTTCGTTTCCACTTAATTGGTTGAAACCAAGTTGGAACTTGTACCCAATGTAAGTTCCGTGAACAGATTCATCACGAAGAATTAACTTAATGATTTCAGCAACGTTAGGTAACTTGTTGTGACCTAAGTACCATAGTGGGGTGTAGAAACCAGAGTAGAATAAGAAGGTTTCTAGGAATACACTTGAAATCTTTTTCTTCAATGGGTTTGAATCATCATGATATAAGTCATAAATCTTCTTAGCCTTGTTTTGAAGGAATTCTTCTGAATCACTCCAGTCAAAAATTTCTGAGATTTCGTCAGGAGTGTTTAGAGTAGAAAAGATTGATGAGTAACTCTTAGCATGGACAGATTCCATGAATTGAATGTTGTTTAAAACAGCAGTTTCGTGTTGAGTGGCAACATCTTTTCTAAGTGCGGCCATACCGTCTTGTGATTGTAGTGTATCAAGTAAAGTTAGACCACCAAAGACATGACCAACTAGCCATTTGTGATCGTCATCTAACGTTCTCCAATCAGCTAAATCGTTAGATAAAGGGATTCTAGTATCTAACCAGAATTGTTCGGTTAGTTTTTCCCATGTCGCTTTATCAATTTGGTCGCTTACAGCATTCCAGTTGATAGCTTTGTAATTATCCATTGTATAAATTCTCCTAACTAATTAGATTGAACAACTTTCACATTCGTTAACACCGACTTCTTGGTTATCATCAGTGTAAGTTCTGACATAGTATAGTGACTTAATGCCTTTAGCGTGAGCGTAGTTACGTAGGATAGTTAAATCACGAGTAGTCATTTTATCAGTTCTACCGTTCTTCCATTCATATAGACCTTCAGGAATTGTTGAACGCATGAATAGAGTAAGACTCATACTTTGATCAACATGCTTTTGAGCAGCAGCGTAAGTATCAATAACTTTTCTCATGTCAATGTCATAAGCTGACTTGTAGTACTTAAGAGTTTCGTTTGATAGGTATGGAGCTGGGTAGTAAATCTTACCAGTCTTTGATTCATATCTTTCTTCGATACGACTAATGATAGGGTGCAAACTAGCAGTGGAATCATTAATGTATGAGATTGAACCGTTTGGTGCAACAGCCATTCTGTTTTGGTGGTATAAACCATCCTTCATAACAGATTGTTTTAGTTCTTCCCAATCGCTTTGGTTTGGAACAAAGATGCCGTCGAATAGTTCTTTTACGCGATCAGATTTTGGACCCCAGTCTTCGGTAGTATATCTATCGAAGTATGAACCATCAGCATATCTACTCTTATCAAAGTTGTGGAAAGTTTCGTTTCTTTCAGCAGCAATCTTGTTTGATGCAACTAAAGTCCAGTAGTTTAATAGCATAAAGTAAACACCAGTGAATTCGATTGCTTCGTCAGAACCGTATTCGATTTGGTTTTTAGCTAAGAAACTGTGAAGACCCATTCCACCAAGACCAATACTGTGTGATAGGGCGTTACCACGTTGGATTGATGGAACAACGTTGATGTCTGAATGATCAGTAACGAAGGTTAAGGCACGAACCATTGCGTCAACTGACTTACCAAAGTCAGGGCTAGCCATTAAGTTAACGATATTAGTTGAACCTAAGTTACATGATACATCAGTACCAAGTTTTTCATAGTGTTGTTCGTTATCAACAGTAGAAGGTTCTTGTACTTGCATGATTTCTGAACATAGGTTACTCATAACAATCTTACCGTCAATAGGGTTTTCCTTGTTAACAGTATCAATGTTAATGATGTAAGGGTAACCTGATTCTTGTTGTAATTTACTAATTTCAGTTTCTAGTTCACGAGCGTTAATCTTAGTCTTCTTGATTTCATCGTTTGCGACCATGTTGTCGTATTCTTTGGTGATATCAACGTATGAGAATGGAACGCCGTAAATTCTTTCAACATCGTATGGACTGAATAGGTACATTTCATCATCGTTTTGAGCAAGTTCATAGAACTTGTCAGGAACAGTAACAGCAAGTGAAAGAGTTTTAACACGAATCTTTTCATCGGCGTTTTCTTTCTTAGCTGATAGGAATGAGATGATGTCTGGATGGAATACGTTTAGGTAAACGGCCCCGGCACCTTGTCTTTGTCCTAGTTGGTTTGAGTATGAAAAACTGTCTTCTAGAAGTTTCATAACTGGAACAACACCAGAAGCAGCACCTTCGATATGCTTGATTGGATCACCTGCAGCACGTAGGTTAGAAAGGTTAATTCCAACACCACCACCAATACGTGATAGTTGTAGTGCTGAGTTGATAGTTCTACCAATAGTGTTCATATCGTCAGTAGGTTGAATTAAGAAACATGATACAAATTCACCACGACGTTTTCTTCCGGCATTTAGGAAAGAAGGGGTGGCTGGTTGGTATCTTTGGTGAACAATTTCATCTGCTAAGTTCATAGCAAGTTCTTCATCACCATCAGCGAAGTATAGTGCGTTGATAGCAACACGATCAATGAATTGTTCTAGGTAGTAGTTACCATCATCAGTCTTTAGGGCGTATTGAGCATAGAATTTGTATGCGGCCATAAAAGATTTGAACTTAAAGTTTTGACTTTCCAAGTAGTCGTAGATTTTTTCAATAAATGAAAAGTCATATTTGTTGATGAATTCTTCTTCAAGGTAATCGTTATCGATTAGAAAATCGAATTTTTCTTTTAGAGAACCAAACTTTTTAAGGTTAGGTTCAACATTTTCTTTGATGAAAGCTTCAAGCGCTTCTTTATCTTTATTTAATTGAATCTTATCATCCTTAGGGATGTTAATTTCATTATTTAGGTCGTAATAGGTTACGTCCTTCAAATCTTTCAACGACATGCTTAAACCACTCTTTCGTTAGTAAAATTAAACTTGAGAAAAAACAAGGCGAGACCAATAGCGGTTTCGCCAAAAACAACATTTTATATTATAATGAATAATACGTAATTTGAAATTAAGCTAGTTGGCTTAATTGATCTGGTCTAAATCCGGAAATTGAGTCAATACCATCTGCTTCCACAACTGGTAGTGACATGAATCCTTTTGATTTTAAGTATGAAACATATTCGGGTTCTTCGTTAATGTTTCTTTCAATAAAATCAATATCGTGTTCGCTTAAAAAGCGCTTAGTCATTTTGCATTGCATGCAATTATTCTTTGAGTATACAGTTACTTGTGCCATGGTATTGCTCCCTTTCTTTTGACGAAATATGTATTACATTTCAATCGAAATATGTAAGATATTTCCCTTTAATTTATATATAAAAGTTTACACCAGAACAGAAAAAAATCAAATAAAAAACACCATATTTAGTGGTCGAAATGTTCCTAATCTACTAGATACAGTGTCTTAGCGAATTTAAAAATTTTTTACGAGGATCTGATTTGAAATGAACGAATTTTATTATACACCTAATCCACATGTTGTACACGAACTTCATACATGGAATTTTGATTTATTAAACAACACATTGACCTTTACCACTGATAACGGGGTTTTCTCAAAAAGAACTGTTGATTTTGGTTCAAAAACTTTAGTTGAAAGTGTTAATTTTGATAAAATTCCAGACGGAAATGTCCTAGATTTAGGATGTGGATATGGCCCAATGGCAATCGCTTTAGCCAAGCATCATCCTGACAGAACGTTTGAAATGGTAGACGTTAATAACCTAGCATTAGAACTAGCCGTGAAGAATGCTGAACAAAATCACGTTTCAAATGTTAAAATTCATAATTCTGACGTTTATGAAAATGTTACCGATAAGTTTGCCGCAATTATTACCAACCCACCTGTAAGAGCAGGGAAGGATGTTGTTGATGGAATGATTTCTGGTGCAGTTGATCATTTATTATCAAAGGGAACACTAACTGTGGTATTACAAAAGAAACAAGGGGCACCATCTGCTAAGAAGTTAATGCAATCATTATTTGGTAATTGTGAAATTATCAGGAAGAACAAAGGTTACTATATATTGGAAAGTGTATTTAATGGATAAGACAAACGAATACTATATGAAAGAAGCTTTATTCGAAGCGAAAAAAGCATACATGATAAACGAGGTACCGATTGGGGCAATCGTTGTTAAAGATGGTGAGATTATCGGTAGGGGTCATAACCTCCGTGAGTTAAGCAACAATGCTTTGGATCATGCCGAAGTAGTGGCCATTGATGAAGCATGTCGTCTTTTGCATAGTTGGCGATTGGAAGATTGTGATTTATATGTAACGATTGAACCATGTTTAATGTGTGCAGGAGCAATCATCAATTCCAGAATCAAGAATGTCTACTATGGAGCTAACGATATTAAGGCGGGTGCCGCCGAAAGTCTATATCATGTGTTAGAGGATAGTCGATTGAATCATCAGGTTAATGTATCTGGTGGATTACTGGCTGATGATGCTAAGCATTTAATGAAGTCTTTTTTCAAAGCAGCACGCAAAAGAAGCAAAGAAGCTAAGAAAAAAAGAAATAAACTTGAAAAATAATCCTGAATAAGTTAATATAATTATTGCCGCAAGGCCTTGAAGCAAAGTTGTGTTTACGAACCGTGTCAGATCCGAGAGGAAGCAGCACTAAGTATTCTACGCTTGTGCTTCTTGTTTTTTATACAAATAAACTCCTAGTCAAATGCTGGCTAGGAGATTTTTTTATCTACGATGTAAAAACGATAATGGAATAATTATTGAATAGAATATATAATGTAAGTAACTAGTTTTTTGAAAGGAAGTTTTCCATGAGTTACCAAGCTTTATACCGTGTATGGAGACCGCAACGTTTTGACGATGTGATTGGTCAAGATGTTATTACCACCACATTGAAAAATGCGATTGTCACCAATCAATTGAGTCATGCTTATTTATTTGCAGGTCCTAGGGGAACTGGAAAAACTTCCGCTGCGAAAATTTTGGCAAAGGCAATTAACTGTCCAAACCAAAAAGATGGGGAACCCTGCAACGAATGTGAAATTTGTGAAAGCATTACAAATGGAACACTAAATGATGTTATCGAAATTGATGCGGCCTCAAACAATGGGGTTGAAGAAATTAGGGATGTTAGAGATAAGGCCAAGTATGCGCCAACTCAAGCAACCTACAAGGTATACATTATTGATGAAGTTCATATGTTATCAACAGGGGCTTTCAATGCATTGTTAAAGACATTGGAAGAACCACCTGCACACGTTATCTTCATTCTAGCCACAACCGAACCACAAAAGATTCCGGCTACAATCATTTCACGTGTTCAACGTTTCGATTTTAAACGTATCACCGCAAATGACATCTTAGGCAGAATGGAATTCATTTTAAACGATAAAAAGATTGATTATGATGACAAGGCGCTAAAGGTAATCGCCAAAGCCGCAGAAGGTGGGATGCGTGATGCCCTAAGTATCCTAGATCAAGTATTGTCATTTGGCTTTGATAAGGTTACTTACGAAAATGCATTGCAAGTAACTGGTAGTGTGACTAAGTCACTACTATCAAAATACCTAACCAATGTTGTGAACCACGATGTTAAGGATGCGCTATCAGATGTTAGACAAATGCTAGAATCTGGTAAAGATGCAGCAAGATTTGTCGAAGACTTAATTAAGTACTGCCAAGACATCTTGTTATACCAACAATCACCTGAAATGGTCGAAGAATCAGAACTAGGTGTGATTGATGAAGAGTTCAAACAACTCACATCAATTGTGGATGCGAAGAGAGTTTACCGTATGATTGTTGACTTAAACGACATTCAAAACCAAATGAGATACACAATGCATCCAGACGTTTATCTAGATGTATTGACCGTTAAGCTATCAACCGACAACCAACAAGCTGCTAGCCAAGCACCAGCACAACCACAGCCAGCTGTGCAAACTGCCAGTGCTTCAAATGTTGATAACCAATTGGTTCAACAATTGAAGGATCAAGTAGCTAGTTTACAAAAACAAGTCGAAGAACTAACCAGGAATGGTGTTGCTGCCAATAAAGGTGGGAATGCTGCTAGCGAACCTGCCAGAAGGCCTGCTGCTAAGAAACCATCAGGTAGTTCAAGTAATGCTAGGGTTAACCTAACCAAGATTTATCCAGTTTTGGACAACGCCACTCGTCAAGATTTAACCAACATTCAAAACATTTGGGATGAATTATTAAGTGGACTAGACGTAACCAAGCGAGCATTGATGAATGTTTCTAAGCCAGTTGCTGCCAGTCATGACGGTGTGGTTGTTTCATTCGAATATCCATTCCTATTCCAAAAGGCAAGTACTGACGAAGAACTACAAGATGCCTTAGGTAATGGATTGGATCGTATTTTAAGTTACGTTCCAGACTTTGTCTTTATCCCGGCTGAACAATGGCCAGAAATCAGAAAGGGTTACATCGTTGCCCAAAAGAATAGTGGTAAAGATGTTCGAGAAGAATCTGAAAATTCAAGTGTTGAAAATTCAGACCAAAACGATGATAATAATAATGAAAAACAAGACAATGAACCCAAAATAGTTAAACAAGCAACACAACTTTTTGGTGAAGATATAATAGATGTAAAAGATGATTAAGGAGCTGTTATAGTTATGATGAACGGAATGAACATGGGAAAGATGATGAAACAAGTTAAGCAACTACAAAAACAAATGGGTGCTGAACAAGAACAAATCAACAACACTGAATTTGTTGGAAAAGCCCCTGAAGACATGGTAGTTGTTACTTTCTCAGGTGACCGCAAGATGAAGGACATGAAGATTAAACCAGAAGCATTGGATCCAGAAGACCCAGATATGACTTCAGATTTAGTAATCAGTGCCGTAAACGATGCACTTGCACAAATCGAAAAGACTACTCAAGACTCAATGGGTAAGTACACTAAGGGAATGGGAATTCCAGGAATGTAATTTAAATAAAGAAGGTTAATTATGCAATATCCTGAACCAATTGCTAAGTTGATCGACAGTTTTATGCGTCTACCAGGGATTGGGCATAAGACAGCGATTAGACTGGCATATTTCGTAGTTGATATGAACAAAGACGACGTTGCCAAGTTCTCTTCAGCTTTGAAGGAAACCAAGGACAAGTTGATGTATTGTTCAATCTGCGGAAATTTAACTGATGAAGATCCATGTGTTATCTGTCGAGACAAGACGAGAGATCAATCGACTGTTTTGGTTGTCGAACAACCAAGAGACATCATGGTAATGGAAAAAATGAAAGATTATCATGGTTTATATCATGTATTAAATGGTGTCTTATCTCCAATCGAGGGAAAAGGACCAGAAGATTTAAATATTAAAAGCCTAATTAAACGTTTGCAAAGCGACGAAGCAATCAAAGAAGTTATCATTGCCACAAACGCTACTCCTGAAGGGGAAGCAACTGCAATGTATCTATCACGTTTAGTTAAGCCAGCCGGAATTAAAGTAACTAGATTAGCGCATGGGTTATCAGTTGGTAGTGATATCGAATATGCTGATGAAATGACGCTTTCTAGAGCCGTTTCTGGTCGAACTGAAATGTAGGAGTGAATACTGATGTTAGGATTTTCAAGATTTTCACACAACGTAGGAAAACAATATGATGAATTTCTATTGGATTCTATCGATCGTGCTAAGTACCAATGGGACCAAGCTACTGAAACCCAAGAAGCCATTTATGAAGTTGACGGGGAAATCGTTGCCCAAACTCGTTTAGCTCGTGAAAAATATTTATTTTTATATCGAGAAGCAAGAGAAAGAAAAGTTTCCAACAATCGTATTCAATCTTCTGTTATTGATTACTAAAGGTGTCTTTATTCTTTGGAATAAGACACTTTTTGTTTGTTGTTCATTTGTTGAAACGCATAAATTAAAGTACAATGAGATAGAAAGATGAAAGTAGGGGTATAGTATATGGCTGGAAAATTTATCACATTTGAAGGCACGGATGGTGCTGGTAAAACAACCATCCTGAACATGGTATTAGATTATTTAAAAGAAGAAATGGGCGACAAGTTAGTTACCAGTAGAGAACCTGGTGGTAACCCAATCGCTGAAAGTATTCGTGAAGTAATTCTAGACCGCAAAAATGTTGATATGGACAAGCGAACCGAAGCGTTATTATATGCAGCGGCTCGTCGCCAAAACATTGAACAAACAGTGAAACCAGCGATTGCTGACAACAAGTTAGTTATCTGTGATCGTTACCTTGATAGCTCAATTGCATATCAAGGTGGAGGTAGAGAAATTGGTGAAGATGCAATCAATGAAATGAACCAATTTGCTACCGAAGGCTTTTTACCAGACCTTACTATCTACTTTAATCTTCCAGTAGAAGAAGGATTAAAGCGTATTGCTAAGAATAGGGCGGAAGATGAAGTCGACAGATTGGATGTTGAAACAATCGATTTCCATAACCGAGTTCATGCAGCCTACCAACGTTTAGCAAAGGCTAATCCTCAACGTATCAAGTCAGTTGATGCTACTCAATCAATTGATGCGGTATACCAAAATGTTTTAGAAATTTTGCAACCATATTTAAATGAATTTAAAAAATAGGGACGTGATTTTGAATGAAACTTTTAATTGTAATTGTGCAAAATAAAGATGCTAACAAACTACAAAACGCATTTGCTAAGAATAATGTTCATCAAACCAAGTTATCAACTACCGGTGGTTTTCTAAAGTCAGGAAACACTACCTTTATGATTGGGATAGAAGATGAACGTGTTAATGATGTTTTAGACATCATTAAAAAGGTTTCAAGTAAGCGTGAACAATACATGACACCTCCAGTTAATTTGGATGGTGGAGTTTCAGACTCATCATATCCAGTTAAGATTGAAGTAGGTGGCGCTACTGTAATGGAAATGCCAATGGATAATTTTTATCGATTCTAATGGGGGAAGAACATGACCGAAAATCAAGTGATTGCAGAGACTGAGAAAAAGCAAAAGCCACTGATGGACAAATTTTTACAAGTGGTGAACAATCACGAATTATCCCATTCTTACCTATTTAACGGTGAAGAAGGGGTCGGAAAGTTATCATTAGCGTTGTTTATAACAATGAGAATGTTTTGTAAAAACGTTTCCGATGATTCAATGCCCTGTGGACATTGTGATGAATGTCGTAGAATCGCAGAACAACAACATCCAGATGTTGTCATCATCAAACCAGATGGATTAAGTATCAAGGTTGATCAAATCAGATACCTAAAATCTGAATTTTCCAAAAGTGGTTTGGAAGGAAACCAGAAGTTCTTTATCGTTTGTGATGCGGAAAAGATGACTACCGGAGCCGCAAACAGCTTATTAAAGTTTATCGAAGAACCTGGTGCTAATATAGTTTCGTTTCTACTAACGACCAATAAGAATTTAATACTACCAACCATTATCTCTAGAACCCAAGTGGTTGATTTAAATCCGTTAAACACAAAAGCGTTTAACGAAGAATTGGCCAACATGGGTGTAATTCCCAGTCAATTTAAAATCATTAAACGACTAACCAACCAAATGTCGACCGTCCAAGCATGGCAGGAAGACGAATGGCTAACCAAGATTATTTCTGCGATTAGTCAATGGTTTAGTATGCTGGTCCAAAGAGATAAAACTTCATTTGTTTTGGTACAAAGTAATATCATGCCGTTAGTTAGTGATAATAGTAAACGCCAAGTAGTGATTGATATGCTGCTATCAATATTTGAAGATGTTTTAGATGCTAAGTATACTGGGAGTAAGGATTATAACTTTCCAAAACAAGCCCAAAACATTGAACAACTAAGCGAAAGTATCAATGAGGCCAAACTAATTCAAATTATGGAAGTAATCTTAAACTGCAACAACCAAATGGCAGTCAATGTTAGTTTCCAAAATATATTAGAGGCTACTACATTAAAAATTATGAAAATACTAAATAGTTAAATGGGGTGAAATTGTTTGGAGAAACGTGAATTATATGATGGAATCAAGGATTTAGAATCACAAACTGAATTAATGTTGAGTCAATTTGCTGAAGTGCGAAAAGCATTAACCGAAGTAATGGAAGAAAATGCCGAACTAAGAATTGAAAACCAACATCTACATGATTTCATCAATGAACAAAAAGAAAATGTGGAAAACGATAACAAGAAGAGCAGACCACGTTCATCTAAATCTCGTGAAAACTTGGAACACTTATTTAATGAAGGGTTCCATGTCTGCATCGAGTTTTATGGATCACATCGTGAAAACGATGAAAGCTGTATTTTCTGTAATGAAATCTTAAATCGTTAATCTGGAGGAGTCCAAGTGCAAGAACAACATAGCTTTACCGCTAACCAAGATAAAGGAATATTATATCTAGTTCCAACACCAATCGGGAACCTAGATGACATGACTTTTCGAGCAATTAAGACACTTAAAGAAGTTGATTTAATTGCCGCTGAAAACCCAAGTCACACGCAACAATTATTGAATCATTTTGAGATTGATACCAAGAAAATCAGTTTTAGAGAAGATAACAAAGACTACCGAATCGATGAATTGGTACAAACTTTAAATGACGGTCAAAATGTTGCTCAAGTTAGTGACGCAGGGATGCCATCAATTAGTGATCCAGGTCAAGAACTAGTGAAAGCATGTGTTGATAATAATATTAATGTTGTCCCACTTCCTGGAGCAAACGCTGGATTAACAGCACTAATTGCTTCCGGACTGGTTCCACAACCATTTTATTTCTTTGGATTTTTAAATCGAAAGAATAGTGACCAGATTAGCGAATTAGAGGAACTTAACCAACATAGTGAAACACTGATTTTCTATGAAGCTCCTCATCGTTTAAACAAAACTCTTAAGAATATGCAAAAGGTATTTGGTGCCGACCGACAGGCGGTATTGTGCAGGGAACTAACCAAGAAGTTCGAAGAATTCGACCGCGGTAGTATTTCTGAACTAATCGAATGGACCGAAGCAAATCAAGTTCGTGGTGAGTTCGTGGTAATTGTTGATGGTAATAAGAACGCCACCCAAGAAAACCAGGAACAAGATGAGTTGGCTGGATTATCTATCCAAGAACAAGTTGACTTGTTTATTGGTAAGGGCATGAAGACCAATGCAGCAATCAAAGAGGTTGCTAAGCTACACAAAGTAAAAAAACAAGAGATTTACAATATCTATCACGAAATCTAGGAGTGAATAATAATGGAAAACCAACCAACTGTTTTTAGTGAAAAACATCGAGTTACCTACTATGAAGCTGACTTTACCCGTCGTATGACCATTGCGATGATGCTAGATGTCATTATCCTAGCATCAGAAGATCATAGTGATAAGCTTGGTGTCGGCGCTGAATTTGTCCGCCAGTTCGGAGTTACCTGGGTTGTTATTCAATACGATGTGCATATTAACCGTATGCCAGTGGTTGATGAAAATATCACCATTAACACTAAATCAAAGTCATACAACAAGTACTTTGCTTACCGTGAATTCACTATCGAAAGTGAATCAGGTGAAGTGTTAATGCACATGACCGGTTTATGGGCAGCTATGAACTACAAGGAAAGAAAGATTGCTTCCATTCCAAAGGAAACAGTAGAACCATTTGGTGCTGAAAAGGTGAACCAAGTTCCTAAGATGCCTAAACCACAAAAGGTCCAATACAACGAAGAAACTAAACAAAGCTTCCGTGTAAGATATACAGACATTGATTCAAACCAACACGTAAACAATGCTCATTATATGGATTGGATGGTAAACGTCTTACCTGCCGACTTCCTAACCAACCATACCCCAACTCATTTCCTATTAAGATACGAAAATGAAGTTAAATATGGATCAACCGTAGAAAGTTACTACGACATGGAAGAACAAGAAGACGGTTCAATTCTAACTAAGCATGAAATCATGAGTGGCGACAGTCATTCTGCAATTGCCAACATTACTTGGCGCAAAAATGATTAAATATTTTCGGGTGTGTTCATTTTTATTATGGAGACACCTATTTTTTTGTTATAATTTGTTTTAGAATTATTACGTATATTAATAAAGTTATTAGGGAGACGGAAAAACAGGATGAAAGTATTGTCTTTAGATACATCCAATCGACAACTAACTGTTGCTATTTTGGATGATGATCAAATATTAGCGACAGAAACAACTACTGTTCATCAAAAGCATGCGGAATATTTACTTCCAATTATTGATGAATTAATGACAAAGGTGGACTTAACACCATCGGACTTACAAAGAGTTGTTGTGGCAGACGGTCCAGGATCATACACTGGAATTAGAATTGCGACTGCCACAGCTAAAACTTTGGCATACACACTAGGAATTGAACTAGTGGGTGTATCAAGTTTGCAAACCTTAGCGCTTAACATTAAGCAAGAGGGCAGTCTTGTAATGCCAATTTTTGATGCTAGAAACAATAACGTCTTTTCTGGACTTTATGAAATTAAAAATGGCGTTCCAGAAAGTGTCTTAGAAGACTGTCATACTGACTTTGATAAGTGGTTAGACAGAATTGATAGCAAAGACAAAGCAGTCTATGCTGTTGGTACCGACGCACCACATTTTGAAGATGCATTAAAGAAGAAGTTTGGCGATAAAGTTATTTTTACTGATAGTTTTGATAACTTGCCACAAGCAGCTAGGTTAGGTTTATATGGACAAACCTTATCACCTGTTGAAGACATTCATGCATTTGTACCAAGATATTTACGTTTGACTAAAGCTGAAGCAGATTGGAAACAAAATCATCCCGGGGAAGAAGTTACTTCATATGTTGAAAAAGTTAATTAATTGGTATCAGAAAAAATTTGTGAATACCGAGCACCTAATGAAAAAGGAACACCTAAATATCAAGAATCACATCGTAAAGATTAATGGCGATAAGTTTTACTTGGCCAAGGCAATGGTTACCGATATTCCTGAAATGGTTAATATCGAACGTGACGTCTACGATGGTAAGGCACCATGGACCGACGAAGCGTTTTTACCTGAGCTAAAACCACGTCTAGATCGCTTTTATTTACTATTGCGTCAAGAAGATGAACTAGTTGCTTTTATCGGTAGTTCTTTAAACGATAAACAAGGTGACTGTCATATCTCAAACGTTGCTGTAAAACCAGAATACCAAGAACGTGGATTAGGTTACTTCTTAATCGCTAAGATTATTAAAAAGGCCCGTCAATTGAACTACAAGACGGTTTCTTTGGAAGTTAGAATTAGTAACGTAAAGGCCCAAAGATTATATTCCGACTTAGGTTTCAAAGAAGTTGGTGTTAAGAAGGGCTATTACGACGGTGATCATGAAGATGCCGTCGATATGGTTTTAGATTTAAGTCTATACGAAACTATTCCAAATAACTTTGGAATTTAATGAAACGAGGTTTTTTTGTGCAACCACATATAATTATGTCTTTTGAATCTAGTTGTGATGAAACTAGTGTGGCCATTATCGAAGATGGCGAAAAAATATTATCAAACGTTGTTGCAACGCAAATCAATAGTCACAAGCGATTCGGTGGAGTCGTTCCAGAAGTCGCAAGTAGACATCATATTGAACAAATCACTATCTGTGTTGAAGATGCAATGAAGCAAGCTGATGTTTCATACGATGACATCGACGCAATCGCTGTGACATATGGTCCCGGTCTAGTGGGGGCGCTATTAATCGGTGTTACTGCTGCAAAGACCATTGCATGGGCACACAATATCCCATTGATTCCGGTTAACCATATTGCCGGACACATCTTGGCCAGTCGATTCGTTACCAAGATTAACTATCCAGCATTGGCATTGGTGGTTTCCGGTGGTCATACTGAATTAGTCCTAATGAAAGAAGAGGGCGACTTCAAAATTATCGGTGAAACTAGGGATGACGCCGCCGGAGAAGCATACGACAAGGTTGGTCGAGTATTGGGAATTAATTACCCAGCTGGTCCTAAGGTTGATGCAATGGCTGCAGAAGGTAAGGATACCTTTAACTTCCCACGTGCGATGGAAAAAGAAGATAACTTTGATTTCTCATTCAGTGGTTTAAAGAGTGCGTTTCTAAACACCACTCACCATGCTGATCAAATTCATGAAGAATTGGATAAGAACGATTTAGCTGCTAGTTTCCAAAGTGCCGTCGTTGATGTTTTAGTTGATAAGACCACTAGAGCATTACAAGAATATCCTGTTTCTCAATTAATTTTAGCCGGTGGGGTTGCCGCTAATAAGGGCCTTCGCAGTGCTTTAGAAGAAGCAATCGATAAGATTGATACAACAGAATTAATCAAGGTACCAAACAAACTTTGTGGTGACAATGCCGCAATGATTGGTGCAGCCGGATACATCATGGCAAAGAAGAATGTCTTTGCTGGCGTTAACTTGAATGCTGACCCAAGTTTGGAATTCGACCTTTTAGAAGATGAAGAATAAAAAAAGATGAATCCGTTTTGGATTCATCTTTTTTGTTTATTCAAGTTCCATCATTGCGTTTTCCCAATTGGTTTCAATCTCTTCTATCTTAGAGTTAATATCGGTTAGTTTAGCTTGCAAATCATTAAGCTTTTCAATGTCATTTAAGTTTTCTGGTTTAACCATTTCAGCTTCAATTGCTGATTTATCTTTTTGAGCGGAGTCTAGTTGTTCTTCTAGATCTTCCACCTGACGTTTTAGCTTACGTTGCTTCTTTTGTAACTCTTTGTTAGCAATGAATTCTTTTTGATTTTGTGACTTTGGTTTTGTATCTTCAACATCTTCGGTCTTGGCTTGTTCTTCTTTTTTGTGTTCCTCAATGGCAGCTTGTTCTTCCTTCTTTTCTACATAATAGTTGTAGTTACCAAGGAATAGTTCGCTACCATCAGGGGATAGTTCAACAATTTGAGTGGCTAACTTATTGATGAAGTATCTATCATGGGATACAAACAAAATAGTTCCATCGAAATTGATCAATGCGTTTTCCAACACTTCTCTACTATCGATATCCAAATGGTTGGTAGGTTCATCTAGGATTAAGAAGTTATCGTGATTCATGGATAGCTTAGTTAAAACTAGGCGGGCCTTTTCACCACCAGAAAGGTTACCAACTACTTTTTCAACGTCTTCACCAGAGAACAAGAAACTACCTAGAATTGAACGAATGCGTTGTTCCGGGTAAGTAGGGTAGTCGTCCCAGATTTCGTTTAAGACGGTCTTGTTGGGGTGTAGGTTATCTTGGTGTTGGTCGTAGTAACCAATTTGAACGCCGGTACCACGTTCGATTTCACCAGATTGGAGTGGTAATTGCTTCATGATAGTCTTTAGCAATGTTGACTTACCAATTCCGTTTGGCCCAATCAATGCAACCGCTTGATTACGTTTAACATCAATATTGATGTTTTTAGATAGAATTTTATCATCGTATCCGATTGCGGCATCACGGACGTTTAAAACGACGTTTCCACTTTGTTTTTCAGGAGTGAATGAAAGACGAGCGGATTTATCATCACGGGTTGGTGCCGCAATTTTTTCCATCTTTTCCAATTGAGTTCTTCTTGATTGAGCCCGTTTAGTAGTGGATGCACGAACAATGTTTTTATCAACGAAGTCTTGCATCTCTTTGATTTTCTTTTGTTGCTTTTCGTATTCCTTTAGTTGATGTTGGTAATTAAGTTTCTTTTGCTCAACATAACTGGAGTAGTTCCCGACATAATGAGTCATGTGACCTTGTGATAGGTCGTAGACTTGATCGACAATCTTATCCATGAAGAAACGGTCATGGGAGATGATTAGAAGGGCACCATGATAACTTTTTAGATAATCTTCCAACCAACTAATGGTCTTAACATCAATATGGTTAGTAGGTTCGTCTAGAATCAATAGGTCCTTCTTTTGTAGAAGCAACTTGGCCATTGCTAGTTGGGTTTGTTGACCACCTGATAGCTCACTAATTTTATGGTCGTACATTTCTTCACCGAAGCCAAATCCGTTTAACACGGCCTTAATTTCGGCTTGATAAGAAAAACCGTTCTTGGCGGTAAACTCAGCTTGAAGTTGGTCATAAGTTTGTGAAACCTCAGCCAGCTTTTCTGGATCCGAGTTGATGTTTGGATCAGCCATCTTGTTTTCGTATTCGTGAATTTTATTTTCTAAAGCGATTAAATCAGCAAAGACATTGGTCATTTCTTCGATGATGGTGGCATCAGAAGTTAGACCAGTATTTTGGGCTAAGTATCCAATGGTGATACCTTTTTTGGTGGTGACTTCACCTTCATCAATTGGTTCATCGCCCAAAATCATTTTCACTAAGGTTGACTTACCAGCACCGTTTCGACCAACCAAGGCGACCTTGCTGTTTTCTTCGATACTCAAGTTAACGCTTGTGAAAAGATCTTGCCCACCAAATCGTTTTGTCATTTTATTTGCTTGTAAAATAATCATAAAATTCACCTCCTAATTCTCTTGTTTTATCAGTAATAATGACTATTTTAGCATATTTCCCCCGATAAATTAAAATGTTCAATCCTTTTTAGTAGATGATAATATTTTCACAAACTTTGTTTTTATGATAGAATACATAAATGTTATGAAAGATTCGGGAGGGAAGATTTTGGATATTAAAATTCCTAGGGCAACGGCTAAAAGATTGCCTATGTATTATCGATATCTTAGCGGTTTACACGACGCGAAAATAAAGAGAATATCCTCTAGTACTTTTGCTGAAGCAGTTCAAGTTGATTCAGCAACCATTAGAAGAGATTTATCCTATTTTGGAGCTCTTGGAAAACGTGGATATGGATACGAGGTTGATAATTTATTAGACTTCTTCAAGAAGATTCTAAATCAAGATCACTTAACAAATGTTGCATTAGTCGGTTTAGGTAATTTGGGTCAAGCCTTACTACACTTTAATTTTCACAAAGATAGTAACGTAAGAATCTCAGCTGCCTTTGATATTCATGACGACATGATCAACACTGTTCAAAGTGGTGTACCAGTATACGATGTTAAAGACTTACAAGAACAATTAAGAGATCAACAAATTGAAGTAGTTATTTTTACTGTTCCAGCAACCGTAGTTCAAGACCTATGTGATGAAGCCGTAAAGGGTGGAGCAAAGGGTATCATGAACTTTACTTCAAAACGTTTATCAGTTCCCAAAAATGTCAGAGTGCAAAACGTTGATTTAACCAACGAATTACAAACATTAATTTACTTCATTGAACACTATGAAGGTGAATAAGAAAGATGAGCCATTGGCCCATCTTTTTTTGTAGGATTATATCGTGTAGGGTTTAAAATTCTTGCATATGAATCTAAAAAATAATATATTATTTATAGTGATTAGCACTTATAATAAATGACTGCTAACACTGATAAAAGACATTAAAAAACAAAGTGAGGTCAAGCAAAATGTTAAAACCATTGGGTGATCGTGTAATTATTGAAGCACAAGAAGCTAAAGAAGAAACAGTTGGAGGCATTGTGTTAGCAAATAATGCTAAAGAAAAACCACAAACTGGAAAAGTTGTTGCCGTAGGAAACGGTAGAGTTTTAGACAATGGCCAAACTGTTACACCAGAAGTTAAGAAGGGTGACGAAGTTGTTTACGACAAGTACTCAGGTACTTCAGTAGACTACGATGGTCAAAAATATTTAGTACTAAAAGAAAGCGACATTTTAGCTGTCGTTGAATAATAAATAAAACGAAATTATTAATGAGGTGAATAAAAATGGCTAAGGAAGTTAAATTTTCAGAAGACGCAAGACGTTCAATGCTAAGAGGTGTTGATAAACTTGCAAACACTGTTAAGACTACATTAGGACCAAAGGGTAGAAACGTTGTTGTTGAACAATCAACAGGTACACCAAACATTACTAATGATGGTGTTACAATCGCTAAGTCAATCGAACTACCAAATCATTTTGAAAACATGGGTGCTAAGTTAGTATCAGAAGTTGCATCAAAGACTGACGACATTGCCGGTGATGGTACTACTACTGCTACTGTATTAACTCAAGCAATCGTAAACGAAGGAATGAAGAACGTTACTGCCGGTGCCAACCCAGTTGGTGTTCGTCGCGGTATCGAAAAGGCAACCGAAGTAGCCGTTGAAAAGCTACACAAGATGTCAAACGAAATTAAGAGCAAGAATGATATTGCTCAAATCGCTTCAATTTCAGCTGCTAACCCAGAAGTTGGTGAATTAATCGCCGATGCTATGGAAAAGGTTGGAAACGATGGTGTTATCACTGTTGAAGATTCACGTGGTGTTAACACAACTATGGACGTTGTAGAAGGTATGCAATTCGATCGTGGTTACATGTCACAATACATGGTTACCGACAACGACAAGATGCAAGCTGACTTAGACAACCCATACATCTTGGTTACTGACAAGAAGATTAACAACATTCAAGAAATCCTACCAGTTTTACAATCAGTTGTTGAACAAGGTCGTTCACTTCTAATCATTGCTGATGATATTGGTGGTGAAGCACTACCAACATTGGTACTAAACAAGATGCGTGGTACTTTCAACGTTGTTGCTGTTAAGGCTCCTGGTTTTGGTGACCGTCGTAAGGCTCAACTACAAGATATTTCAGTTCTTACAGGCGCTACTTTAATCACTGACGACTTAGGATTAAACCTAAAGGATGTAACCATTGATCAATTAGGTCAAGCTAACAAGGTTAACGTTACTAAGGATGACACTACAATCGTTCAAGGTGCCGGTGACAAGGGCCAATTAGCTGCACGTGTTGCAGAAATCAAGAACCAACTAGAAACTACTACATCAGAATTCGACAAAGAAAAGCTACGTGAACGTTTAGCTAAGTTAGCCGGTGGTATTGCTGTTATCCGTGTTGGTGCAGCTACCGAAACTGAACTAAAAGAACGTAAGTACAGAATTGAAGATGCTTTGAACTCAACTAGAGCCGCTGTTGAAGAAGGTTTCGTTCCTGGTGGTGGAACTGCATTCATCAATATTCTAAAGGATCTAGAAGAAATCCCTGCTGAAGGTGACGAAAAGACTGGTGTAAACATTGTTTTACGTGCTCTAGAAGCTCCAGTTAGACAAATTGCCCACAACGCCGGAATTGATGGTTCAATCGTTGTTGAACATCTAAAGGGCAAGGAAATGGGTATTGGTTTCAATGCTGCTACTGGTGAATACGAAGATATGATTAAGGCCGGAGTTGTTGATCCAACCAAGGTATCAAGATCAGCTCTTCAAAACGCCGCATCTGTTTCAGCATTGCTATTAACTACTGAAGCTGTTGTTGCTAACTTACCAGAAGAAAAGAAAGATTCAATGAACCCTTCAATGGGACCAATGATGTAATAAAAAAGGATTCCTTTGGGAATCCTTTTTTTGTTTAACCTTGTTTTTAATCTGTTACATTTGTATAATTTATTAATAGTATTATAAAACGAAAGGATAACGATTATGCTAAAATTCGAAATTATCGTTTCCCTTTTCGCGACAATGTTAATTTCTGCTGTGGTAACGCCGTTTATCAGAAAGTTAGCATTTCGCTGGGGAGCTATCGATAGTCCAAATAAGCGAAGAATGAATAAAATTCCGATGCCGACATTAGGAGGATTGGCAATCTTTGTGTCATACACAATTGCCACGATGTTCCTATTAAGGTCGCAAATGCCAACCCATCAACTTTATGGGATGTTTGCGGGCCAAGTAGTCATCATTATTACAGGGGTAATTGATGACATCATTGTATTAAAACCACGTCAGAAAGTATTTGGAATTAGTTTAGCAGCAATCATTGTCTTTTTCTTCGGAAATATTCAAATGAGTAACATATCATTACCATTCATTGGAACATTTAGTTTAGGATGGTTAAGTTTACCAATTACTCTAATTTGGATTTTAGCAATCACCAACGCCGTTAACTTAATTGACGGTCTTGATGGATTAGCAACGGGGGTCGCAGTTATTGCTTTGACCACCATGGGAATTACTGGGTTCTTCTTCCTAAACGTTGGAAACGTCTACGTTTCAATCATGATTTTTGCACTTGTTGCAGCATGTTTAGGATTTTTACCTTACAACTTCTTCCCAGCTAGAATCTATCTAGGGGACACCGGATCATTGTTCATCGGTTTTATGATTTCAATTTTCTCATTGAACGGATTGAAAAATGCCACATTCATTACCGTTATTATTCCGGTAATTATCCTGGGTGTGCCAATCACCGATACCATTTACGCAATCTTACGTAGAATGTTAAACAAGCAACCAATCATGCATGCTGACAAACGACACTTACATCACCGTTTGATGCAAATCGGATTGACTCATCGTCAAACCGTATTGGTAATCTATGGAATTGCTTTGATTTTCTCATTCATTTCATTGCTATACCCAATCTCAACAATTTGGGGTTCCATTCTACTAACGATTGCAACGTTAATCGGGTTGGAACTATTCGTTGAATCAATCGGTTTAGCTGGTAAGGATAGACAACCATTACTAAACGCAATTAAAAAAGTCGTTAAAGAAAACACAAGTAAAGATAACCACTAAAAAAAGAATGGCCATTTGGTCATTCTTTTTTGTATGGATCATAATCAACTTCAAAGTACTTTTCATCGCCATCGTGCATTTCAACACGACCATTTAGTAAATCAATTACTTTTTGTTTAAACTCTTCCACCTTAGGATTATCGATGGCAACAATTACGGATACCTTGTCGGTATATTGAGTATCGATAATGTTAATGCCGTTTTCCTCTAGGTGGTAATTTAATTGATCAAACAGGTTATAGGCAACGTCGATGGTGATTTCAGTTTGTAAAATCTTTTTGACAATCCCAACATGTTCGATGGCTTTGGTGGTGGCGTTGCTATATGCACGAATTAAACCACCGGCACCTAACTTAATGCCACCGAAGTATCTAGTTACAACGGCAGCAGTGTTGTGCACGCCAATGTTTTTTAATGCTTCTAGGATAGGAACACCAGCAGTTCCTGATGGTTCACCGTTATCACTAGCGCGTTGAATGGAATCGTCTTGACCAATTACATAGGCATGACAGTTATGAGTAGCTTTTTTATGTTCTTCTTTGACGCTATTAACGAAAGCAGTTGCTTCTTCTTCGTTTGACACTCTGGCAATTGAACAGATGAATTGTGATTTTTTGATATCAATCTCGTTGACACCATTTTCTTTAATTGTGAGATAATCTTTTTCCATTTAGATGTTTTCACCTCAAAATTTAGCTTTTTTGCGTACTTAATTATGGTGATAATTATGATTAAAGATGTTTCTGAATTATACGGTAGACAAGTCAACGCCACGATGGTGGATTCGAGTCTCCTCAATAACTCAATTGTTCATAAATACGTTCCAATTAAGGTTAACAGTAACAATATCTATTGTAAACGATGTGGCCAAAAAACGCCCGTAAACAGGTGTAATTTGCCAAATAATAACTACTATTGTCCAGTCTGCATTAATTTGGATCGGGTAACCAAAAGCATTCCATTGGTGTATGCCGATGAACCAAATGATTTTGAAATTAAGCAGCCGGTTTTAACGTGGCAGGGCCAATTGACTAACGAGCAAAAGAAGTGTTCTAAGGATATTATCGAAGTCTTCGAAAACAACAAGACCCACTTGTTATGGGCAGTTACCGGAGCGGGGAAGACTGAAATGTTGTTTCAGGGAATCGAAAAAGCATTAACTGAGGGCAAACGCGTTTGTATTGCGTCGCCACGTGTGGATGTTTGTGTCGAACTATATCCGAGAATTAAGGAGGCGTTTGCCAACACATCGATGATTCTTCTACACGGTCGTAATCCACAACCGTATCACTATGCGCAGCTGACGATTTGCACCACCCATCAATTGTTACGGTTCTATCATGCGTTTGATGTCTTGATTATCGATGAGGTCGATTCCTTTCCGTTTGTAAATAACGACGGATTACACTTTGCGGTCGAAAATGCGACGAAACAAAGTAGTGCCAAGTTGTTTTTAACGGCGACACCGACCAATGAAATGACGAAGAAAATCAGGTCCAACAAGCTGTCGGCTAGTTACTTACCGATTCGTTTTCACCGTCATTTATTGCCTGAAATTAAATTAAAGTACACAAAGAAGTGGCGCGAGAACTTAAATAAGCAAAAGTTGCCAAAGTTACTACTACATGAGATTGACGAAAAGATTAAAGCTAACCAACGCTTCTTGTTGTTTGTGCCACGCATTGCCGATTTAAAACCAATTAGTGATATTTTGGCAGAACAGTTTGATACCAGTAAATGGGAGACCGTCTTTTCTAGTGATGATAAACGAATGGAGAAGGTATCCGACATGCGTGAACAACGCAAACTGTTCTTGATTACGACCACCATTTTGGAAAGAGGAGTGACCTTTCCGGGAATTGACGTGATTGTCTTTGGGGCAGAAGACGAGGTCTTTTCGACTTCATCATTGGTCCAAATAGCTGGAAGAGTGGGTAGAAAACTCGATCGACCGACTGGGGAAGTATTGTTTCTAGCTGAAGAAAACACGCTGGCCATTAAGAGTGCGATTAATCAAATCAAGTATATGAATAAGAAGGCGAAAAAATTAAATGGATAGCTGCCTATTGTGCAATAAAGTGATGGTATATGACATGTCACTTTCTTTTTTGTTGAGTTTTAAAAGATTACCGAAACGATACGTTTGTGCGGAGTGCATGAATCAGTTTGCCCGCATCGATGAAACGAGAATATGTAAGGCTTGTGGTCGCCAAATGGATAAGTCCGGAACATGTATCGATTGTCAGAAGTGGCAGAAATTAGGGGATGCTTTCGTGAATGAATCCATCTTTCAGTATAACGATGCGATGAAGAATTTTATGCACCGCTACAAGTTTGTCGGTGACTACCAGTTACGGATGATTTTTCAAAAAGAGATTAGAAAAAAGATTAGAAAAGATTTGCTGGTAGTGCCAATTCCAGTTAGCGCTGAAACTCAGATTAATCGCGGCTTCAATCAGGTGATTGGGCTTCTTGGGAATACTGAATATGTCGATGCCCTAATGGTGAAGGAAAAACGCAAGGTGAGACAGTCTGAACTAAACCGTCAACAGCGTATTCACAATAAACAGGTTTTCACAATTAATCCTAAACATGCGTCTCAAATTATCGATCAGAGAATACTATTGGTCGACGATATTTATACTACCGGAACCACGATTAGACATGCGGCAGAGGTACTGAGAAATAACGGTGCCAAGCAAGTTTTAGGACTAACTTTATGTCGATAAGGGATGTTTTATATATATAAAGGATATTTTTTTTAGAAGAATTAGATAATCTGTTTTTAAAAATGATAATTAAATGTTAGAATAAGAAAGATAGAATTTATATAAAGCGAATAAAACATTAAAAACTAATTCACGGAAGGAAAATAAACAAATGGCTAACATTTTAAGAAAATGGGTCGAAAGCGATAAGCGTGAAGTTAAAAGACTTAGCAAGCTAGCTGATAAGGTTGAAGCATATGCCGATGAAATCAGCCAACTAAGTGATGACGAACTAAAAGCTAAAACCCCAGAATTTCAACAACGTTATCAAGATGGGGAAACTCTTGATGACTTACTACCAGAAGCATTTGCAGTTGCCAGAGAAGGTGCTACTCGTGTATTAGGTTTAACTCCTTTCCATGTTCAAATCATGGGTGGAATTGTGCTACATGAAGGTAACATTTCAGAAATGAAGACTGGTGAAGGTAAGACCTTGACTGCTACAATGCCAGTTTACTTAAACGCATTAGCTGGTAAGGGTGTTCACGTTATTACTGTTAACGAATACCTATCACAACGTGATGCTGAACAAATGGGTGAACTATACAACTGGTTAGGCCTATCAGTAGGTGTTAACTTAACTGAAAAGAGCCCAGAAGAAAAACGTGAAGCTTACAATGCTGATATCACATACTCAACTAACAGTGAAATCGGTTTTGATTACTTACGTGATAACATGGTTGTCTACAAAGAAGACATGGTTCAAAGACCATTGAACTTTGCCATTGTCGATGAAGTTGACTCCATCTTAATTGATGAAGCCAGAACTCCATTGATTATTTCAGGACAAGCCAAAGGTTCTTCAGAACTATACATGCAAGCTGACCAATTTGCTAAGACATTAAAGGAAAAAGATGACTTCAAGATTGACTTGGAATCAAAGACTGTTTCTTTAAATGATCAAGGTATTGAAAAGGCTGAAAAGTACTTCAACTTAAAGAACCTATACGACACTGATAACACTGCATTGACTCACCACATTGATGAAGCATTGCGTGCTAACTTCATTATGATTAAGGATAAGGATTACGTTGTTTCTGACGACGAAGTACTTATCGTTGATTCATTTACTGGTCGTATCATGGATGGTCGTCGTTTCTCTGATGGATTACACCAAGCTATCGAAGCAAAAGAAGGAGTAACCATTCAAGAAGAAAGTAAGACAATGGCCAACATTACTTACCAAAACTTATTCAGAATGTACAGCAAGCTTGCCGGTATGACTGGTACTGCTAAGACTGAAGCAGACGAATTTAGAGAAATCTATAACATGGACGTTATCTCCATTCCAACCAACAGACCGGTTGCCAGAGTGGACGAACCTGACTTGTTATACCCAACTCTACAATCAAAATTCGATGCTGTAGTTGATGAAATCAAAGAATTACACGCCAAGGGTCAACCAATTCTAATTGGTACTGTTGCCGTTGAAACTTCAGAATACATTTCAAAACGTTTAGATGATGCTGGTATCAAACACGAAGTGCTAAATGCCAAGAACCATGCTAAAGAAGCTGAAATTGTTGCAAACGCTGGTCAAAAGGGTGCGGTAACTATCGCTACCAACATGGCTGGTCGTGGTACTGATATTAAATTAGGACCCGGTGTTGTTGAATTAGGTGGACTTGCCGTTATTGGTACTGAAAGACACGAATCAAGACGTATTGATAACCAATTACGTGGACGTTCAGGACGTCAAGGTGATCCAGGTCTATCACAATTCTACCTATCACTAGAAGATGACTTAATGCGTCGTTTCGGTTCTGATAAGATTAAGAACTTCTTGGAAAGAATGAAGGTTGATGGTGACTCAGCTGTTATCAAGAGTCGTTTAATCACCAAGCAAGTTGAATCAGCACAAAAACGTGTTGAAGGTAACAACTACGATTCAAGAAAACAAGTTCTACAATACGATGACGTTATGAGACAACAACGTAGCGTTATTTACAACGAAAGATACCAAGTAATCACTGAAGATAAGTCATTAGATTGGGTTATGAAACCAATGGTTAAGAGAACAATCAACCGCATTGTTAACTTACACACTCAAGGTGACAAGAAGGACTGGGACCTAAGTACAATCCTAGACTTTGCCATTAGTGCACTTGTTAGCCCTGATATGATTAGCCTATCTGACTTAGAAGATAAGTCAGCTGATGAAATCAAGGACTTCTTGGTTGAATTATCTGAAAAAGTTTACAAAGAAAAGAAAGAACAACTATACGACCCAGAACAAATGCTAGAATTTGAAAAGGTTGTTGTATTAAGAGTTGTTGATTCTCACTGGACTGATCATATTGATGAAATGGATCAATTGAGACAATCAATTGGTTTAAGAGGTTATGGTCAATTGAACCCATTAGTTGAATACCAACGTGAAGGTTATCAAATGTTTGAAGAAATGGTCTCAGATATTGATTACGATGCCACAAGATTGTTCATGAAAGCTGAAATCAGACAAAACATCGAAAGATAATAATAAAGCGAAGATGAACATAAGTTCACTTCGCTTTTTTGGTAAGGAGAGTAAGAATGGAACTAGCTGATGCTAAAAATGAAATAAGTCAAATCAAAAAAGCCATCCAAGGCTTTAGGGGGTCTCTTTGACTTAGATTCCCTTCAAGAAAGTATCGAAATTAATGAAGCCAAGATGGCCGAACCTGGATTCTGGGATAATCCAGAAACAGCCCAAAGCTTCATTAATGAAAATAATCGTTTAAAGAAAAAATACGATAATTTTAATGAACTAAATGAAGAGGCTGAAGATCTAGAAGTGAACCTAGAATTAATTGAAGAAGAAAACGATGATTCAATGATGGAAGAATTCGAAGAGTCTTTAGCACAAACTAAGTCACATCTTGAAAAGTACAGATTAGGGATGTTACTAAATGGTAAGTATGATGCCAATAATGCCATTCTGGAAATTCATCCAGGAGCGGGTGGAACCGAATCACATGATTGGGGCATGATGCTATTTAGAATGTATACCAGATGGGCTGATCAAAATGGTTTCAAACTAGAAACATTGAACTACCAAGCAGGAGAAGTGGCCGGAATTGATACTGCCACCATCATGGTTAGTGGTGAAAATGCATATGGATACTTAAAATCAGAAAAGGGTGTTCACCGTTTAGTTAGAATTTCACCATTTGATTCAGCGGGACGTCGTCATACATCATTTGCTTCTGTCGATGTAATGCCAGAACTAGATGATACTGTCGACATCGAGATTAATCCTGCCGACTTACGAGTTGATGTTTATCGTGCCAGTGGTGCCGGTGGACAACATGTTAATAAGACATCTTCAGCAGTTCGTATTACTCATGAACCTACCGGGATTGTTGTGGCCAGTCAAGCTCAACGTTCACAACTACAAAATAGAGAAACTGCCATGAATATGTTGAAGTCCAAACTTTACGAACTAGAAGAAGAAAAGAAGGAACAACAAAAGGCACAACTCGAAGGTGAACAAAAAGAGATTGGTTGGGGTTCACAAATCAGATCTTATGTTTTCCACCCATATTCAATGGTTAAAGACCATCGAACTAATTATGAAACAGCAAAGGCGCAAGACGTTATGGATGGTGACCTAAATCCATTCATTAATGCATACTTGCAATGGAAACTAAGTAAAAGAAATCCAGAATAGGGGAATTTAAATGAATAATTTATGGATGACATTGTTAATATTTATTCAGCCAGTCCTATGGTTGGGAATATTAAGAAATTACATTATCTACCGTAAGCGTATCAAACGTGAAAGAAACGACTTTAACACTTCAATTTCACCAAACGATTTTGAAATGAAACATTTTTGGCTAAGTTTCATCGTTTTAGGAATTATTGGAAGCATCATTTCAATGACACTAGGAATTTATCTATCACTTCCTTGGATCATTATTTATGAAGCTTTGCTACTAATTAACTTGATTATTATCCCGGGTCAATTCTTTACAGTGTTAAATCTAGTAATCGCGACTGCTTTGACATTTGTAACGTATAAATTCGACTTGTTTACGTATATTAATACAGAAGGTATCAACACTTCAGCTACCTCACTATCAAATGCATTATTGCTATTAGTGACAGTATTCTTTGTTTCAGCATTGTACATGAAGATGTTCTTAGGAAACTATCAATCACCAAAGATTTTTAAAAACCAACGTGGTAACAAGGTTGCCGGTTATTTAAATAAGGAATTTGCGGTCCTACCAATTGCCGTATTAATTCCAGGTGATCAAATTCATGCATTGATTAGCTGGTGGCCAGTATTTTCAATGGGTCAACATGAATTCACAATCTTTATCTTACCGGTATTGATTGGGATTAGATTTACCATTTTCAAATCAATGCCAAAAGAATTTTTCAAAAAGTTATCTAATCGATTGTTATGGTTAACATGTTTGGGTATTATTCTAGTTGTTGCAACTTACCTACTAAATGGTGTCGATAACATTGAATTAATTTCAATGGCTGTGATGGCAGTATTATACCTACTTGTTTTAATAAGGACTAAGCGTAAGGATAACAAGAAGGCTAAGTGGTTCGCAGACGCAGTTAACGGTCTAAGAGTAATCGCCGTTAGAAAAGACACTCCGGCTGAAAAGATGGGTGTTGAAATGGGGGATTTAATCGTTGAGGTTAACAACATCAAAGTAAGTACCGAAGACGATTTCTACAAGGCTACTTTGACTTCTCCAACATTTTGTCGATTGAAGGTATTGAACCGTGAAGATCGTATCAAGATTATGGAAAGTGCCATTTATAGTGATTCACCAAATGAACTAGGTGTAGTTGTAATTAAGGAAAAGTAACTTAAGATTGATTTAATAAACATTATTTAAAATGTCATTTAACGAGGAGGCTTTATGATGACTAAAATTTACCGTTCTCAATCAGATCGATTATTAACAGGATTATTAGGTGGAATTGCCGAATACTTCCATATCAACTCACAACTTTTAAGAATTATTTTTGTAGTTCTATCAATTATTCCGGGCCATCTAATTGGCGGACTATTACTTTATGTAATTTGTTTAGTAATTGTTCCGGCTAACCCCAACGTTTATGGTGGTGGACACACTACTAACAAACAAACTCGACGCAATTTAACTGACGTTGATGAATTTAATGATAAATAAGAGGTGACACCATGAGAGTGTTAGGCAGAATATTGATTAACACATTGCTATTCGTTGCGATTGCTGGTTTCTTCCAAGGCAGCTTTTACGTTGCTTCATTTGGAACTGCGATTGTGGCCGCAATTGTTTTAGCGATTCTAAATGCATTGGTAAAACCAGTATTGTTTATCTTATCCTTACCAATTAACTTGGTAACGTTAGGATTATTCAGTATTATCCTGAATGGAATTATGTTGGAATTAACATCTTTTGTGGTGGGCAATACTTTCCATTTTGCTTCATTTGGAATGGCAGTGATTGTTGCATTGATTATGTCAATTTGTAACGTCATTTTGTCAGACTACTAAAAAATTTTTAAAAACATCTAATAACATGATAAAATTATCTTATAACGAAGTGGAGGAAAGGCTATGGCATACAGTGTAACGGTCGCAGATCTTGTTGAAAACACTCACTTAGATATTTTCTACGGTGAAGAATACTTAGATCGACCAATTACCACGAGCGATATTTCACGCCCTGGTTTGGAATTAACAGGATACTTTAACTACTACCCATCAAAGAGAATTCAATTACTTGGTATTACTGAAACATCATATGCTAAGGGAATGGATAGTAATGAACTTTTTGATGTAATGAAGAAAATGTGTTTACCAGAAACACCAGCATTTGTTATTTCAACTCAATTAGATCCACCTGATGAATTAATTCGTGCTGCTAAGAACCAACACATTCCAGTATTGGGTTCAAAGCTAACAACTTCTCGAGTACTAAGTAACATGACTAACTACTTGGAAGGTAAATTAGCCGAAAGAAAATCAATTCACGGTGTGCTAATTGACGTATATGGTTTAGGGGTACTAATGACAGGGGACTCTGGAATTGGTAAGAGTGAAACTGCCTTGGAACTTGTTAAACGTGGTCACAGATTAATTGCCGATGATCGTGTCGAAGTATACCAACAAGATGAACAAACACTAATTGGTCAAGCACCAATGATTCTAAGACACCTACTAGAAATTAGAGGAATTGGGATTATTGATGTGATGAACCTATTCGGTGCCGGTGCCGTTCGTTCACAGACTAAGGTTGACTTAATTGTTCACCTTGAAAACTGGTCTGATGACACTCCATATGATAGATTGGGTAATGGCGACGAAACCCGTCGTATCTTTGACGTTGACGTGCAAAGAGTAAGCATTCCTGTTAAGACTGGTCGTAACTTAGCTATCATTATTGAAGCGGCAGCCATGAACTACCGTGCTAAGAAGATGGGTTATGATGCTACAAAGGTATTTGATGATAACCTAAACAATTTAATTAAAGAAAATTCAGGTAACAAAAAATAATCCTCTTTTTAGGAAGTGAATAAAATGTCAATTGCGTTAAATCCAATTGCGTTTAGTCTGGGACCTATCTTAGTTCACTGGTACGGGATTTTTATTGCCACAGCAGTATTAATTGCCGTTTACCTTTCAGTTAAGGAAGGAAGAAAACGCGGGATTCAACCAGATAATATTTACGATATGATTCTATGGGCTTTGCCAGTGGCAATCATTTGTGCTCGTATTTATTATGTTGTATTTCAATGGTCGTACTACAGCCAACATCTAAACGAGATTGTTAAAATCTGGGATGGGGGGATTGCCATCTATGGTGCCTTGATTGGTGCGTTTGTCGTGGTATTCTTATACTGTAGAAGTAAATTAATCTCAGTTTGGGCAATGCTTGATGTGATTGCACCAACTGTGATTATGGGCCAAGGAATTGGTAGATGGGGAAACTTCATGAACCAAGAAGCTTTTGGTAAGATTACCAGCTTAGCGTTCTTGAAGTCTCTACACTTACCAAATTTCATCATTAACCAAATGTTTATTCAAGGATTTTACCGCCAACCAACTTTCTTGTATGAATCACTATGGGACTTGTTAGGATTTGTTCTATTGATGAATCTTCGCCAAATCCAAGGATTCTTCAAGCGTGGTGAAGTGGTATTATCTTACGTTATTTGGTACTCATTCGGGCGATTCTTTGTCGAAGGGATGAGAACAGATAGCTTAATGCTATTTGGTGGAATTCGAGTTTCACAATTATTATCGATTATCCTATTCTTGGGAGCAATCGGATTAATGATCTATCGTCGCAAAAATGATTCTGATTTGCCTTACTACCTAGATGGTAGCAAGTTACAATAATTTTAAGGAGCTATATTTATTATGGTAGAAAAAATTGCAGTGTTAGGAGCAGGCTCATGGGGCAGCATGCTTGCTAATATTTTAGTTGAAAATGGTAACGAAGTGCGTTTATGGTCATACAAACAATCACAAGTTGATGAACTAAACAACAAGCACACAAACGAAAAATACATCAAAGATTTTACATATCCAAAAGAACTAGTTGCTTACGCTGATATGAAGGAAGCAATTAGAGGTGTTGATGATATTTTATTTGTTGTTCCAGCACAAGTTACAAGAAGTACTGCAAAACAAGTAAACGAAATCCTAGAAGAACTAGACATGAAGGTAAACATTATTCATGGTAGTAAAGGGATTGAACAAAAGACATACAAACGTATGTCAGAAGTTCTGGCTGATGAAATCGATGAAAGTCATCGTAAGTCAATCTCAGTTATTTCAGGTCCTAGTCAAGCAGAATCAGTTGCTAAACACGATATTACTTTAGTAACTACTGCTTCAGAAAACATCAAAGATGCTGAACATATCCAATCATTATTCATTAATGATTACTTCAGAGTTTATACTAATGACGACATCATCGGTGTTGAAATTGGTGCAGCTCTAAAGAACATCATTGCTATTGGTGCCGGTGCACTTTATGGTCTAGGCTACGCTGACAATGCTAAAGCAGCATTGATGACACGTGGACTTGCCGAAATTTCTCGTTTGGGAACTTCATTCGGTGCTAACCCATTAACATTCACTGGACTATCAGGTTTCGGTGATGTAATCGTTACTGCAACAAGTAGTGACTCACGTAACTGGCGTGCAGGATATCAACTAGGTAAAGGAGAGACCTTAGATGATATCGTTAAGAACATGGGAATGGTTATTGAAGGTATCGCAACTGCAGAAGCTGCATACGAACTAGCCAACCAACGTGGCATTGATATGCCAATTACTTCAGCAATCTACAAGGTATTACACAAGGAAATTACAATTGATGATGCAATTTCTCAACTAATGCACCGTAAGGGTAGAGCTGAATTAGATTAATATTTAAGAAATAGGAAAATACGAGAAAATAGGAGTTTATATTCATGAAGAAAATCAGAAAAGCAATTATCCCAGCAGCAGGTTTAGGAACTAGATTCCTACCAGAAACTAAGGCAATGCCAAAGGAAATGCTACCAGTAGTTGATAAGCCAGCTATTCAATTAATCGTTGAAGAAGCTATCGCATCAGGGATTACTGACATTTTAATTATTATTGGTAAGGGTAAACGTGCTATTGAAGATCATTTCGATTCAAACACTGAACTTGAATTGAACCTTGAATCAAAGGGTAAGGATGAAATGCTAAAAGCTGTTAAAGAAACTAACGGTTTGAACATTTACTTTAAGCGTCAAGAACATCCAAATGGTCTAGGTGATGCTGTTCATACTGCTAAGAGTTTCGTTGGTGAAGATCCATTTGTTATCATGCTAGGTGATGATTTGATGACAGATGAAACTCCATTGACTAAGCAATTAATTGACAGTTATGAAGAAACAGGTTCATCAACACTTGCTGTTATGAAGGTTCCTCATGAAGATACATCAAAATATGGTGTTATCAACCCAGCTAAGAAAGTTAGCGACGGTTTATACGATGTTACTAATTTCGTTGAAAAGCCAAACCCAGAAGATGCTCCAAGTGATCTAGCAATTATTGGTCGTTACCTATTAACTGCTGACATCTTTGACATCTTAGAAAACACTAAACCTGGTAAGGGTAACGAAATTCAATTAACTGATGCCATCGATACTCTAAACAAAAAGGGTAAGGTATACGCCCACGAATTCAAGGGTGACAGATACGACACCGGTAACAAGTTTGGTTGGTTACAAACTAACATCGAATTTGGTCTAAAACACCCAGAAGTTTCTGATGAATTAAAACAATACATCAAGGACTTAGCTAAGAAGTTAGATTAAAATTAGTTTGTGTGCAAATTAATGGACAAATGTTTTATATGATAGTAAAGTATCATATATTAATTCAATGAAAGGGGGAGCTTAATTATGGAAAAGTATGACGTAATTATTATTGGTGCAGGGCCTGGTGGAATGACATCTGCACTATATGCTTCTCGTGCAAATTTATCAGTAATGATGATTGACCGTGGTATCTACGGTGGTCAAATGAACAACACTGCTGAAATCGAAAACTACCCAGGATTCAAGTCAATCCTAGGTCCAGATTTAGCAAAAGAAATGTATGAAAGTTCCACAAACTTCGGTGCTAAGTACGAATATGGAACAGTTGAATCAATCGAAGACAAAGGTGATTCTAAGATTGTTAAGACTGACCAAGGTAGCTACGAAGCAGGTGCTGTTATCATTGGTACTGGTTCACAATACAGAAAGCTAGGCGTTCCTGGCGAAGACGAATATGGTGGAAGAGGTGTCTCATACTGTGCCGTATGTGATGGGGCATTCTTCAAGAACCGTGAAGTTGTCGTTGTCGGTGGTGGAGATTCAGCTATCTCTGAAGCACTATACCTTGCAGGTTTAGCTTCAAAGGTTACTGTTATTCACCGTCGTGATCAATTACGTGCACAAAAGGTTATCCAAGACCGTGCATTTGCTAACGACAAGATTGAATTTGTTTGGGACACTAACGTAACCGAAGTTGTCGGTGACAACATGAAGGTTACTGGTGTTAAGACTATCAACAACAAGACAAACGAAGAAGGCGAAATTGCTGCTTCAGGTGTCTTCATCTATGTTGGTAACAACCCAATGACTGAACCTTTCAGTAACTTAAACATTACTGACGAAAAAGGTTGGATTAAGACAAACGAACGTATGGAAACTTCAGTAAAGGGTATCTTTGCTATTGGTGACGTACGTGAAAAAGAATTAAGACAAGTAACTACAGCTGTTGGTGACGGTGGTATTGCTGGTCAAAACGCATTCGAATACGTATCTTCATTACACTAAAAGGTGTGATTAAAAAGACTGGTCTATTGGCCAGTCTTTTTTGTGCCTACAAGGAGAACATTAGTTTTAGAAAGTTTGTTCGTATGTTAGAATATTATTAAACTACAGTGAATGAGCCTAGAGCTCCGAGTTAAAAACAAAGGAGGACTTTGTTTGGAAATAAAACGTGAAGAGAACAATAAATTTGACTTAGTTTCAAAATACAAACCTACTGGTGACCAACCCGAAGCGATTAGTAAGTTAACTAAGGGTGTTTTGGATGGTCAAAAGAACCAAATCTTATTAGGTGCCACTGGGACTGGTAAGACCTTTACAATTTCTAATGTGATTAAAAACGTTAATAAGCCTACATTGATTTTGTCACATAATAAGACACTTGCTGGACAACTATACAGTGAATTTAAGGAATTCTTCCCTAACAATGCGGTTGAATACTTCGTTAGTTATTATGATTACTACCAACCGGAAGCTTATGTTCCATCAAGTGATACCTACATTGAAAAGGATTCTTCAATCAATGATGAAATTGATAAACTTCGTCATGCGGCCACTAACTCATTGCTTACCAGAAATGATGTCATTATCGTCGCATCCGTTTCATCAATCTTTGGATTAGGTAGTCCTAAGGAATACTACAAACACACCATTCCATTGAGTGTTGGCCAACAAATTGAAAGAGACGAGCTACTTAGAAAGTTAGTCGAAATTCAATTTGATAGAAATGATATCGACTTCCAACGTGGTCGTTTCAGAGTGCACGGGGATGTTGTCGACATTTTCCCAGCTTCTGGGGATCAACATGCATACCGAGTTGAATTCTTCGGTGATGAAATTGATTCAATCAAAGAAATCGATACATTGACCGGTGAATTCATTGGTAAGAAAGACGATATCATCATCTTCCCAGCGACCCACTTCTTGACCGATGATCAAAACATGGATCACGCTTTGAAGGGTATCAAGGAAGAAATGAAGGAACAAGTTGCCGAATTTGAAAAAGAGGGTAAGCTACTAGAAGCCCAACGTTTGAAGCAACGTACCACTTATGATATCGAAATGATGGCCGAAATGGGTTACACCAACGGAATTGAAAATTATTCCAGATACATGGACAACAGAAAACCGGGTGAAGCTCCTTACACATTACTAGATTTCTTCCCCGATGATTACTTATTAGTTGTCGATGAATCCCATCAAACATTGCCACAAGTAGGTGGAATGTACAATGGTGATAAGGCCAGAAAAGAACGTCTAATCGAATATGGATTCAGACTTCCAAGTGCTTTGGATAACCGTCCATTGAAGATGCCTGAATTCAAAGAACGTGTTAACCAAGCAATCTACATGTCAGCAACTCCTGGTCCACGTGAACTAGAAGAAACCGCTGAAAAGAATATCGTTCAACAAATCATTCGTCCAACCGGACTATTGGATCCAACTGTTGAAGTGCGTCCAATCATGGGTCAAATGGATGATTTGGTTGGTGAAATCAATGAAAGAATTGCTAAGAATGAAAGAACGTTTGTAACCACCTTGACCAAGAAGATGTCCGAAGATTTAACCGACTATTTAAAGGACTTAGGAATCAAGGTTGCATACCTACACTCTGACGTTAAGACACTAGAACGTACCAAGATTATTCGTGATCTTCGTCTAGGTAAATACGATGTATTGGTTGGAATTAACCTTCTAAGAGAAGGAATTGATGTTCCTGAAGTATCCTTGGTTGCCATCTTGGATGCTGATAAGGAAGGTTTCCTAAGAAATGAACGTTCATTAATTCAAACCATTGGTCGTGCCGCCAGAAATGAAAATGGTGCGGTTATTATGTACGCCGATAACATGACCGATTCAATGCAAAAGGCGATTGATGAAACCGCTAGAAGAAGAAGTATTCAAAAGAAATACAACGAAGACCATGGTATTACACCACATACCATTAAGAAGCCAATTAGAGACCTTATTAGCTACGACAATAATAAGAACGATGATTCTTCAGAAGATCACTCATTTGTTGAATCAGACTTCCAAAAGCTATCTAAGAAGGATCAAAAGCAAATGATTGAAACATTGACCAAGGAAATGAAGCATGCAGCTGCTAAACTTGATTTCGAAAAAGCAGCAGCTTTGCGTGATACTGTCATGGAATTAAAGGGTCAAATGTAAGGGGGCAAAAACTTGCAAAACGATAAAATTGTCATTAAAGGTGCTAGAGCACATAACTTAAAAGATATTAGTGTTGAAATTCCTAAGAACAAATTGACTGTTATGACCGGTTTATCAGGTTCAGGAAAGAGTTCATTAGCATTCGATACGCTATATGCTGAAGGACAACGTCGATACGTTGAAAGTTTGTCTTCATACGCACGTCAATTCTTGGGTCAAATGGACAAACCAGACGTTGATTCAATCGAAGGATTAAGTCCAGCGATTGCGATTGACCAAAAGACCACTTCCAAGAATCCACGTTCAACAGTTGGAACTGTTACTGAAATTAACGACTACTTTAGATTGCTATGGGCACGTGTTGGAACACCAATCTGTCCAAACGATGGAACCAAGATTACTAGACAATCAATTGATCAAATGATTGATGAAGTTCTTGCTTTGCCTGAAAGAACTAAGCTTCAAATCTTATCACCAGTGGTTAGACAACAAAGAGGTCAACACAAGAAAGTTATCGATAAGATTAAGCGTGAAGGTTTCGTTAGATACCGTGCTGACGGAGAAGTTCACGAAATTGAAGATGACGTTCCACTAGACAAGAACAAGTATCACGACATTGAAATCGTGGTTGATAGAATCATCGTTAAAGATGGTATCAAATCTCGTTTATCAGACTCACTTGAAACCGCATTGAGACTAAGTGACGGTTATGCCGTTGCCGACTTGATGGGTAGGGGTGACAACTTAATTTTTTCCGAACACTACGCATGTCCACTTTGTGGATTTACAGTTAGTGAATTGGAACCACGTCTATTCTCATTTAACTCACCAATTGGCGCTTGTCCAAGCTGTGATGGTTTAGGGATGAAACTTGAAGTAGACGAAAGCCTAGTTGTACCTGACAAGGATAAGACGTTAAACGAAGGGGCAATTGAACCCTGGAATCCAATTAGCTCCAAGTTCTATCCAAGCTTGCTAGAACAAGCCTGTGAAGCATTTGGTATCGATATGGATACTCCGTTTAAAAAGCTTCCTAAGAAGCAACGTGACCTAATTTTATACGGTTCCAACGGAAAAGAATTCCACTTCCACTTCAACAGTAACTTCGGTGGAATTAGAGACACCGATGCACCTTTTGAAGGGGTTATTAACAACATTGACCGTCGTTACAAGGAAACTAACAGTGACTTCACCAGAGACCAAATGCGTCTATATATGACTGAATTAACATGTCAAACTTGTCACGGTTTCCGTTTAAACAGAGAAGCACTAAGTTTGAAGGTTGACGGATTAAACATCAGTGAAGCAACCGACCTAGACGTTGTTAAAGAATTAAACTTCTTCTCTCAATTGAAGTTCGGTGAAAAGGATAGTGTTGTCGCTAAACCAATCCTAAAGGAAATCATTGATCGACTAACTTTCCTAAAGAACGTGGGATTGGATTACCTAACACTTTCCAGAACTGCCGGAACACTATCTGGTGGTGAATCACAACGTATTCGTTTAGCTACTCAAATCGGTTCAAACCTATCAGGAGTGCTATACGTATTGGATGAACCATCAATTGGGTTACATCAACGCGATAACGACCGTTTGATTTCTTCACTAAAATCAATGCGTGACTTGGGTAATACCCTAGTTGTCGTAGAACACGGTGAAGACACTCAACGTTCTGCCGACTACATTGTTGATATCGGACCAGGTGCTGGAACCAACGGTGGTAAGGTAATGGCCGTTGGAACTCCCGACGAAGTGGCTCAAAACGACAACTCATTGACTGGTCAATACCTATCAGGTAAGAAGTTCATTCCAGTCCCATTGAAACGTCGTAAGGGTAACGGTAAGAAGATTAAGGTTACCGGCGCTTCTGAAAACAACTTGAAGAACGTTACTGCCGAAATTCCATTAGGTGAGTTTAACGTCGTAACTGGTGTTTCTGGTTCAGGTAAATCAACATTGATTAACCGCATTGTTAAACGTGCGATTGCCCAAAAGCTAAACCACAACTCCGAAAAGCCAGGTAAGTACAAGTCAATCTCTGGATATAAGAATATAGATAAGCTAATTAACATCGACCAAAGTCCAATCGGAAGAACGCCTCGTAGTAATCCTGCTACCTATACTGGAGTGTTTGACGACATTAGAACATTGTTTGCTGAAACAAACGAAGCTAAACTTCGTGGTTACCAAAAGGGTCGTTTCAGTTTTAATGTTAAGGGTGGTCGTTGTGAAACCTGTCATGGGGATGGAATTCTAAAGATTGAAATGAACTTCCTACCAGATGTTTACGTACCTTGTGAAGTTTGCCATGGTAAACGTTACAACGCCGAAACACTGGAAGTTGAATACAAGGGCAAGAACATTTCTGATGTCTTGGACATGACTGTGGATCAAGCACTTGATTTCTTCTCATCAATTCCAAAAATTACTAGAAAACTAGAAACCATTGATGAAGTAGGACTTGGCTATGTTCAACTTGGCCAATCAGCAACTACCTTGTCTGGTGGGGAAGCGCAAAGAATGAAGTTAGCTTCTGAACTATACAAAAAGTCAGCTGGAAACAACTTATACATCTTAGATGAACCAACCATTGGTTTACACACCGATGACATTAACCGCTTGTTAGTTGTCCTACATGAACTAGTCGAACAAGGCAACACTGTTTTAATTATCGAACATAACCTAGACGTGATTAAGACAGCCGATCACATTATCGACCTAGGACCTGAAGGAGGAGATGGTGGTGGTGAAATCATCGCTACTGGAACTCCTGAAGAAATCGTCAAGGTGAAGGAAAGCTATACTGGTCAATATTTAAAACCAGTCTTAGAACGTGATACCAAACGAACTAAAGAAGCAAGAAAATAAAAAAGCGTGATGACACGCTTTTTTATTTGTGTTTGAAATGACACGCCCGGGTATGTGTGTTATACTTTCTTAGTTGAAAAAATTGAAAGGAGGAAACGATTTGATGAAGGACAATCAGGCGAGAAAAAGCGTTGTCGTCATTGGTGGCGGAACTGGTTTACCAGTTATCTTAAATAATCTAAAGAACGAAAATATTGACATCACTGCGATTGTGAACATCTCAGATGATGGTGGATCATCAGGTCGTTTGCGCAATGAAATTAATATTGTTCCTCCTGGAGATATCAGAAATGTCTTGGTATCATTATCTAATTTGTCAAAGGACAAGCTAGACTTGTTTCAATACCGTTTTAAAAAGGGCAATCATTTCTTGTCTGAACATTCGTTAGGTAACTTAATCATTGCCGCAATGACAGAAATGAAGGGTGATGTGAACGTCGCCGTTGAAGCACTAAGTCAGATGATGGAAATCACTGGTAAGATTTATCCAGCCACCAACGAAAAACTACAGCTATGCGCCGAGTTCGATGATGGTTCAACCATGACCGGTGAATACGAAATCACCTATGCGGATAAAAAAATTAACCGTGTTTGGGTAGAATCCAGTGACAATCAAGACGAAATTCCGCATGCCAATCAAAAGGTCATTGATGCCATTTTGGCCGCCGACCAAATTGTTTTAGGTCCTGGCAGTCTGTTTACCAGCATCTTGCCAAACCTAATGATTAAGAACCTAGGAAAGGCTGTTTTAGCGTCTAAAGCACAGGTGGTATACATTTGTAATATCATGACACAAAAGGGTGAAACAGACCATTTTTCAGACGCTCAACACGTTGAAGTTTTAAACCGTCATATGAAGTCCAACTTCATTGACGTCGTAATCGTAAACAAACAACCAGTTAATACTGATCTAATTAATCGAGAAGTGTTTAACGAGATTGAAAATCCGGTTAAACACGATGAAAAAGCAATTCAGGCAATGGGATGTGAATGCATCTACGATGACTTCTTAATGTTAAGTCACCAAGGGGCATTCCATGATGGAAAAAAGGTTGCCGATACATTATTCAAACTGGTTTCAAAAAGATAGGATGATTAAAAATGTCATACGCAAGTGACGTAAAAAAGGAACTAACGACTCTAGAAGTTCATAAGGAAAATGCCAAGGCAGAACTAATGGCATTAATTCGAATGAACGGATCAATTTCGTTAGCCAATCGTAAAATTATTTTAAATATTCAAACCGAAAATCCAGCCATCGCTCGTCGTATCTATAAGTTGATTTTAGAATTCTACGAAGTGGAAAGTAAGCTTGTTGTTAGAAAGAAAATGAAGTTAAACAAGAACAATGTCTACGTCGTAAGAATCGCTAACCAAGCGCAAGCAATCCTAGATGACTTAGGGATTTTTGATAACTACCAAATCGTGGAAAGAGTGCCAATTGAATTACTAAAGGATGATTCCCAAGTGAGATCATATCTAAGAGGGGCCTTTTTAGCTGGGGGTTCTGTGAACAACCCAGAAACTTCCAGATACCATCTAGAAATCTACTCATTGTACGAAGAACACAACGACATGATTTCAGAAATGATGAACAAATACGAATTGAATTCCAGAACTACCGATCGAAGAAGTGGATACATCACATACTTGAAAGAAGCAGAAAAGATTGCTAACTTCTTGCAATTAATTGGTGCAACCAATGCGATGTTGAAATTCGAAGATGTCAGAATCATGCGTGATATGAGAAATTCTGTGAATAGATTAGTAAACTGTGAAAATGCTAATATGAATAAGGTTGCTAATGCTTCAACCAAGCAAATTTCTAATATTCAATTCATTGATGACACCGTTGGATTGGATAAGTTACCTGAAAAACTATACGAAGTTGCCATCACCAGAATGAAGATGCCAGAAGTTAGTTTAAAGGAATTAAGTGAATCATTGCCAAGTGGGGCGATTTCTAAGTCAGGAATCAATCACCGTTTGAGAAAGATTAATGAATTCGCTGATAAAATCAGAGAAGAAGCCGTTTCATAAAAGGACACAAAAAAAGACGTTAACCAAAGTTAACGTCTTTTTTATTATCTAATTATTTTCTTTCAGAACTGTTAGTCATGATGCTATCAATCAATCCGTAGTTGACAGCTTCTTGAGCGCTTAAGTACTTATCACGTTCAGTATCTAGGTTAACCTTTTCAATTGATTGACCTGAGTTTTGAGCTAAGATTTCGTTGATCATCTTTCTAGTCTTTAAGATTGATTCGGCAGCAATAGCAATTTCAGTTTGTTGACCTTGAGCACCACCAGAAGGTTGGTGAATCAATACTTCAGAGTGAGGTAGAGCAAAACGCTTACCCTTAGTACCTGAAGAAGCCAAGACACTGGCCATTGATGCAGCCATACCCATAACGATAGTTTGAACATCAGCCTTGATGAATTGCATAGTGTCGTAGATGGCCATACCGGCTGTTACAACACCACCAGGTGAGTTGATGTATAAGTAGATGTCTTTTTCAGAATCTTGTGCATCTAGGAATAATAATTGAGCAATGATGGTGTTTGCCATGTTGTCTTCAATTGGACCAGATAACATAATAATTCTGTCTTTTAATAATCTTGAGTAAATGTCATATGCGCGTTCACCGTTTGATGATTGTTCAATGACAGTTGGGACTAAATTCATAATTTTATCCTCCCTTGCTTTCAATTCAATTTGAATTATATTAATTTTATATCAATGGTCAATTAAGGTCAAATGATTTTATCTGACTTAATCACCAATGCATCTGGAGGGAATCGAACCCCCATCGAAAGAACCGGAATCTTTAGTGCTATCCATTACACTACAGATGCATTTCAACACGTTAAACTATAAATGAAAAGGGGGTTAAATTCAAGAAACACACTGAGTTAATTGATTTGCAAACTAAAATTAGCACTGATATACTTAGAGTGTAAGGATTTGATACAGAAAATAACTGTTACAAATTAGTACTGGTTATTTTTTTAAAATTACTGAGCATGTATTATAGACTGATCGGTAAAAAAGTAGTAGTATTTAATCCGTACGTAGTACTCAAATTTATTTCTCTAGGAGGAAAACAGTTATGACTGTAAAAATTGGTATTAACGGTTTTGGTCGTATTGGTCGTTTGGCTTTCAAACGTATCCACGAACTAAACTCAGACGAAATTGAAGTTGCTGCTATTAATGATTTAACAACTCCTTCAATGCTTGCATACTTATTAAAATATGATTCAACACATGGTAAATTCCCAGGTGAAGTTACTTCAACTGATAACGGAATCGTTGTTGACGGTAAGGAAGTTCCAGTTTACGCTGAACGAAATGCCGCTGACCTACCATGGGTTAAAAATGATGGTGTTGACTTTGTACTAGAATGTACTGGTTTCTACACTTCAGAAGAAAAATCACAAGCTCACTTAGACGCTGGTGCAAAGCGTGTTCTAATCTCTGCACCTGCAGGTCAAATCAAGACTGTTGTTCCTGGTGTTAACTTGGATACTCTAACTGCTGACGACAAGATCGTTTCAGCTGGTTCATGTACTACAAGTAGTATCGCTCCTACAGCATACTTCTTAAACAAAGACTTTGGTATCAAAGTTGGTACTATGACTACTATCCACGCATTCACTTCAACTCAAGCTATCCTAGATGGTCCTCGTGGTAAGAAGTTCAGAAACAACCGTACTGCTTCAACTAACACTATTCCTCACTCAACTGGTGCTGCTAAGGCCTTAGGTCTTGTTGTTCCAGAACTTGACGGTAAGTTAAACGGTGTGGCTCAACGTGTTGGTATCGTTGACGGTTCATTAACTGAATTAACTGCTATCGTTGACAAGAAGAACGTTACTGCTGACGAAGTTAACGCTAAGATGAAAGAACACACTGAAGGTAACGAAGCATTTGGTTACAATGACGAACCAATCGTTTCAAGTGATATCATTGGTGATACTCACGGATCAGTATTTGATGCTACTCAAACTGATGTTACTACTTTTGGTGATGACCAACTTGTTAAGGTATGGTCATGGTACGATAACGAATGGGGCTTCACTTGCAACATGGTTCGTACTTTACTACACTTCGCTCAACTATAATCTAAATTATAATTTAGCAAGGCATAAGGTGGAGGAGGCAATTGCCTCCTCCATTTTTTATAACAATTACTTTCTGCTTAAAAATTCTTTGAAATAAAGAAATAAATGAAGTATATTGAAATTGTTACATCAATTTTAAATAATTTTTGGGAGGTAATCTAGATTGGCTAAGACAGTTGTTTCTGATTTAGATTTAAAAGGCAAAAAAGTTTTAATGCGTGTCGACTTCAACGTTCCTATTAAAGACGGTGTTGTTGGTGACACAAGTCGTATCGTTGGTGCTATTCCAACAATCAAATACGTAATCGAACATGGTGGAAAGGCAGTTCTATTCTCTCACCTTGGTCGTATCAAGACTGAAGATGACAAGAAAGAACTATCATTACGTCCAGTTGCTGCAAAGCTTTCTGAACTAATTGACAAACCTGTTACTTTCGTTCCCGAAACTGAAGGTCCAAAGCTTGAAGAAGCTATCAACAACATGAATGATGGTGACATCGTTGTTGTTGAAAACACTCGTTTTGAAGATGTTGTAAATGGTGAAAACGTAAAACGTGAATCTGGTAACGATCCTAAGTTAGGTCAATACTGGGCTTCACTAGGTGATTGCTTCGTAAACGATGCATTCGGTACTGCTCACCGTGAACATGCTTCAAACGTTGGTATTGCACGTGCAATGGAAGCAGAAAACAAGCCAGTTGCCGCTGGTTTCCTAATGGAAAAAGAAATTAAGTTTATCGGTGGTGCCGTAAACAATCCTAAACGTCCATTTGTTGCCATCTTAGGTGGTGCAAAGGTTTCAGATAAGATTGGTGTTATCGATAACCTATTAGACAAAGCAGACCACATCATCATTGGTGGTGGTATGACTTACACATTCTACGCTGCTAAAGGCTTCACTATTGGTAACTCATTAGTTGAAAAGGACAAGATTGACACTGCTAAGGAAATCCTAGCAAAGGGTGGCGACAAGATCGTTCTACCTGTTGACTCAGTTGTTGCTCCAGAATTCAACAATGATGCACCTACTCAAGTAGTTGGTGAAAACATTCCTGATGGCCAAATGGCACTAGACATTGGTCCTAAGAGTATCGAACTATTCGAAAACGTTCTAAGAGACGCTAAGACTGTAGTTTGGAATGGACCTATGGGTGTATTTGAAATGAGTAACTTTGCTAAGGGTACTCTAGCTATTGGTAAGTTCTTAGGTGACTTAACTGACGCTACTACTGTTGTTGGTGGTGGTGACTCAACTGCTGCATGTAACGAACTAGGTGTAGCTGACAAGCTATCACACGTTTCAACCGGTGGTGGTGCTTCACTAGAATACATGGAAGGTAAGACTCTTCCAGGTATCGCCGCTATTACTGATAAATAAGAATAATATCTTTTTAAGATTCGATGTATAACATCGGGTCTTTTTTTTGTATAATAAAAGGAGTGAAATTTTTATTAAAACAGATGCGCAATTTGTTAATATCAATTGTTTAGTGATATCATTGATATATAGCGATTTTTAATAATCTGTTTAAAAGAATAGGAGGTAAAAAATGAGAACTCCTTTTATCGTTGGAAATTGGAAAATGAATTTAACATTACATGAAGTTGAAGAATTCTTAGATGCAGTCAAAGGAAACCTACCAGATCCTAAAAACGTTGAATGCGCAATTGCTGCATCATCAATTTACATGGATGTATTAACTAGATTTTGTAAAGAAGAAACAAATCTAAAAGCTGCTGCTCAAAACTGTTTCTATAAAGATTCAGGTGCATATACCGGTGAAGTAAGTCCGATGGCACTTGCCGATATGGGCGTTAATTACGTCATGTTAGGTCATTCAGAACGTCGCAAATACTTTGACGAAACCAATAAGATGATTAACAAAAAGGTTAAGGCCGTTTTAGCTAACAACATGGTGCCAATTATTTGTTGTGACGAAACAATGGCTAAGAGAAAGACATACGATGAAATGAACTGGGTGGTAAATCCAGTCATTGAAGCATTAAAGGGAATTTCAGAAGACGATGCTAAAAACGTTGTCATTGGTTATGAACCAAGTTGGGCAATCGGTACTGGAAAGTCAGCCAGTGGTGCTGAAATTCAAGAAGCATGTTTTCTAATTCGTGAAACATTAAAAGATTTATATGGTGATGACATCGCAAACCAAATCCGAATCGTTTACGGGGGAAGCGTTAACGCCAAAAATGTTTCAGAAATTATGAGTCAAGATGATGTTGATGGAGTCTTACCTGGAAAGAGTAGTTTAAAGGCCAAAGAATTCATCAAAATTGTCAATTACCAAAATAATTAACAGATTGAACAGTTTTTTATTGAAACTTGGTCTGTAAAATAATAAAATGAAGATAGCCTTGATTCCGAGGTAACAACTTTCATTAAGGAGAGAATAAAATGTCAATTATTTCAGATATTTATGCTCGAGAAGTACTAGATTCTCGTGGAAATCCTACAGTTGAAGTAGAACTATATACTGAAGCAGGTGCAATGGGACGCGGTATCGTTCCTTCAGGTGCATCTACTGGTGAACACGAAGCCGTTGAATTACGTGACGGTGATAAAAACCGTTTCATGGGTAAAGGTGTTACTAAGGCTGTTAACAACGTTAATAACATTATCGCTAAGGAAATCGTAGGTTACGATGTAACTGATCAAGTTGCTATTGATGAAGCTATGATTAAATTAGATGGTACTCCTAACAAAGGTAAGTTAGGTGCCAACGCTATTTTAGGTGTTTCATTAGCTGCTGCACGTGCTGCTGCTGACGAACTAGGTGTTCCTTTATACAACTACTTAGGTGGTTTCAATGGACACGTATTACCAACACCAATGATGAACGTTATCAATGGTGGTAAGCATGCCAACAACAAAGTTGACTTCCAAGAATTCATGATTATGCCTGTTGGTGCGGAAACTGTTAAAGAAGCCGTTCGTATGGGTTCAGAAACTTTCCACAACCTAAAAGCTATCTTGAACGAAAAGGGTTACTCAACCGCCGTAGGTGACGAAGGTGGTTTTGCTCCTGACTTGAAGAACAACGAAGAACCATTCGAAATCTTAGTAGAAGCTATCCAACGTGCTGGTTACAAGCCAGGTAAAGACGTTTCAATCGCCTTTGACTGTGCTGCTTCAGAATTCTACGATGCAGAAACTAAGAAGTACAACTTAGTAGGTGATGGTAAGTCATACTCTGCTGATGAATTTGTTACATTACTAGAACAATTAGTTGACAAGTACCCAATTATCTCAATCGAAGATCCATTGGATGAAAACGAATGGGCAGATTGGCAAATGGCTACTGAACGTCTAGGTAAGAAAGTTCAAATCGTTGGTGACGATTTATTCGTAACTAACACTGATTACCTACAAAAGGGTATTAAGATGGGTGTTGCTAACGCAATCCTTATCAAGCTAAACCAAATTGGTACTTTAACAGAAACTGTAAACGCTGTTGAAATGGCTAAAGAAGCTAACTACACAGCTATCATCTCACACCGTTCAGGTGAAACTGAAGATACTACAATTTCTGACTTAGTTGTTGCTCTAAACGCTGGTCAAATTAAGACTGGTTCAATGAGTCGTGGCGAACGTATCGCTAAGTACAACCAACTAATGAGAATTGAAGATCAATTAGCTTCAGTTGCAGAATACAAGGGTATTAACTCATTCTACAACCTAACTGAAGAAGCTCGTAACAACGTTATTAACAAATAATAACTAACTGTTACTAAAAAAAGCATTGAATTATTTCAATGCTTTTTTTGTACATAAAATTATATGGTATGATTGATATACCAATAAAAAGAAGGCGAACATATTGCAAAGTGATAATTTAAGACGATTTAAATCAGTGCTGTACGGTTTATTAATTGGACTGGCAGTCGGAATGGTGGTTAGTCTATTTCGAATATCGATTGAAGGACTATCGGATCAATTTTTAAAACTAGCGAAGCTAGCGCGAACTAATATATTCGTACTGATTACGCTAATCATCTTGAATTTGCTAATCGCATTTTTCGTATATTACTTAGTAAAACGAGATAAAAACATCAAGGGATCTGGGATTCCACAGGTCGAAGGTCAGTTAAACGGTGAACTAGATTATTCATGGTTCTCTGTATTAAGCAAGAAGTTCATTGGTGGGGTGCTTGCCATTTCCAGTGGGCTATTTTTAGGCCGTGAAGGGCCTTCCATCCAATTGGGTGCTGCTACTGCTCAAGGACTAGCAGATACCTTTAAACAAACAAAACAAGCACGTAAAACGATTATCTCTGGTGGGGCAGCCGCGGGGTTATCCGCTGCTTTTAACGCTCCAATCGCCAGTACGTTGTTTGTGCTAGAAGAAATCTATCATAACTTTTCAACATCGGTCTGGTTAACTTCACTTTCAGCCGCAATTAGTGCGAACTTTGTTTCAACTGCGGTCTTTGGGAAAGTGCCGGTATTACACATGAGTTATTCACACGTGATTCCGCTACATATCTACCCATACTTAATCGGATTGGGAATCGTAATTGGAATCGGTGGATTAATTTATGAGTATGCGACACTTCACGTAAACGACTGGTACGCTAAGTTAGATTGGGTGCCCAACATTGTCTGGGTATTAATCCCATTTATCTTAGTCATTCCGTTTGAAATGTACTTACCCACAATCGTAGGTGGGGGAAGCACAATGGTATTAATGATTGCCAAGGCCGCACCAACGATTACGGTATTGCTTTGGTTCTTGTTGATTCGTTTCGTAATGTCGATACTATCATATTCAACCGGCTTACCTGGTGGCATCTTCCTACCAATGCTTTCATTAGGAGCATTGATAGGGGCGATTTATTCAGAGGTTTTGATTCAATTAGGCGTATTACCACAAAGTTATTTTGTTAACTTCATCATCATTTCAATGAGTGGATTCTTCGCCTGTGTCGGGAAGGCACCATTTACCGCCATTCTCCTAATTACCGAAATGGTTGGATCATTGCAAAACCTAATGTCATTAGCCTTTGTCACATTGGTGGCATACGAAGTTACCGACTTATTAGGTGGTAGTCCAATCTACAATGAAATGTTGCAAAAGATGTTGAGCCCGCAAAAGTTGTCAACAAGTGGACAACTAACCAACCTATATTTCTCAGTTCAATTGGGATCAGATATGGATGGTAAGGCTGTTAAATCAATCAATTGGCCAGATGGTTGTTTGATTAGTTCCATCAAACGAAATGAACAATACATTATCCCCGATGGAGATACAATCCTAAAGGCTGGGGATAACATTGAAATATCCACAAACTACGATAACCGTGGTTATGTATATACACATGTGGAAAAACTAACATTAGATAATTAAAATTTTGATTAATTGGCATGTTAGAAAGTATTATGATAAACTAAACAGTAAAGATAAAGTTAAAGATGAAACCTATGTATTTTAGGTAGGAGGCAACGAATTGTATAATTTCTTAATGAATATAATTTGGATTGACAGTGTATTAATTATCATCGCTGTCTTGATGCAACCAGCAAAGACTAACAACGATGCAATGTCTTCTTTAACCGGTGGTGCTGATGATTTGTTTGCCAACTCTAAGCCACGTGGTTTTGAAGCCTTTATGCAAAAAGTAACAGTTGTATTATTGATTATTTTCTTTGCATCAGCATTAGGATTAGTTTGGTTATCATCACACTAGTTGATAAGACTCCTGTAATTTTTACAGGAGCTTTTTTTATGTGAAACCGAAAAAACCGTTTAGGATAGACGGTATAAAAATGTTAGAATACTAGATATGAGTTATCGAATTTGATTTAAGATCGAAAATTTAAAACTTAAGGAGTAAATCGTGGAAGATAATAGTTTAAAACAAGAAATTCATGCTGTTCTTCAAAAGTTCCCAAATCGCGAATTTTCAGTAGAAGAACTAGCTGATGAATTAGGATACCATGGTGCAAATGCATTTAAACTAATTGTCCAATCATTAGCTGTTCTAGAACGTGAAAAGACAGTTATGGTTACTGAAACAGGCAATTTTAAGTTAAACGTGCAAGGTGAAACAATCGAAGGCACTTTTCATGCAAATCCAAAGGGGTTCGGATTTGTTAACTATGACGAAAACCTAGAAGATGCATTCATCGCACCTGACAACACACTACAAGCAATGAACGGTGATACTGTTCAAATTGAAATTGTAAGACGTGCCGACCAAAACTCTGGTAAAGGTCCAGAAGGTAAGGTTGTAAACATCGTTGAAAGAAACTACGAACAAGTAGTTGGTGAATTCACCCGTACTGACGATGATCATGGCTACGTTGGTCAAGTTAAGCTAAAAGAAAAGAAGCTTATTAACTACAAGTTTTACGTTACAGGTGTTGGTCTAAAACCTACACCAGGTGAAGTAATTACTGCCGAAATTACTGAATACCCAAATGCTGACCACCCAGACTACATGGTTGGTATCGCTAAGGAAGTAATCGGAAGCGTTGATGACCCAGGAATCGACATCCTACAAATCGTCTACGCTCACGATATTCCAGCTCAATTCCCAGAAGACGTATTGCAAGAAGCAGATGCGATTCCAGAAGAAATTAGTGAAGAAGAAAAGCAAGGTCGAGAAGACATTACTGATCAAACACTAGTTACTATTGATGGGGAATCATCAAAGGACTTGGATGACGCCGTTACTGTATGGAAATTACCAAATGGTAACTACCACTTAGGTGTTCACATCGCCGATGTTTCTCATTACGTAAAACCAGGTAGTCTTCTAGACGAAGAAGCATACAAGCGTGGTACTTCTGTTTACTTAACTGACAGAGTTATCCCAATGCTTCCAAGAAGATTATCAAATGGAATTTGTTCATTGAACGAAGGTGAACTTCGTCTATGTATGAGTTGTGATATGGAAATCAACCCAGCCGGAAACGTTGTTGACCATCGTATTCACCCAAGTGTGATGAGATCTAAGGCTCGAATGACTTACAAGGCTGTAAATGACATCCTAGAAGCACATGATGAAAACACTATGGAACGTTACAAAGACTTAGTTCCTATGTTTGAAGAAATGGGCGAACTACACAATATTCTATACAAACAACGTCGCCGTCGTGGTGCCATTGACTTCGATGATAACGAATCAGAAATCATCGTTGATGAAACTGGTCACCCAATCGACATTAAGCTAAGAGTGCGTGGTACTGCTGAAAGAATGATCGAATCATTCATGTTAGCTGCCAACGAAACTGTTGCTGAACATTACTGTAAAGCACACGCACCATTCATCTACCGTGTTCACGAAACACCAGATGGAGAACGTGTGAAGAACTTCTTCGAATTCTTAACTGCATTCGGTGTAGAAGTTAAGGGTGATCCAGATCACTTGAAGCCAAAGGTATTACAAAACGTATTGAAGAAGGTTGCTGGTAAGCCAGAAGAACCTGCCGTATCAGTTATGATGCTTAGAAGTTTGAAGCAAGCTAGATATACTGACCAACCACTTGGTCACTTTGGTCTAGGTGCTGAATTCTACACTCATTTCACTTCTCCAATCAGAAGATACCCAGATACAACTGTTCACCGTTTAATTCACCACTACGAAGATAACGGTATCAATAAGGAATCAAAGGCCAAATACGCCGGATTACTTGAAGAAATTTCAGATCATTCATCAAAGGCAGAACGTCGCTCAATCGATGCAGAACGTGATACTGATGCAATGAAGAAGGCTGAATACATGGCAGACCACATCGGAGAAGAATTCGATGCAACTGTTAGTTCAGTGCTTAAGTTTGGTATGTTTATCGAACTTGAAAATACTGTTGAAGGATTAGTTCACATTAGTCGCATGAAAGATGACTACTATGAATACATTGAAAAGTACCTAGCACTTGTTGGTAGAAATACTCACCGTACCTACAGAATTGGTCAACCAGTTCGTGTTAAGGTGGTTAACGTCGACGTTGACCAAAGTGCTGTGGACTTTGATATTGTTAATCCAGAAGACACACCAATGTCTAAACTAAAACCTGAAAGTCACAGTAATGGTGCTCACGGTCGTGGTGGAAGAAACAACGGTGGTCGTCGTAACAATAACAGAAGAAACGACAACAAGAATGGTAAGTTTGGTAGAAACAACAATAACCGCCATTCAAGAAACAACAACCGTAATGGTCGTAATCATTCCAATTCAAAACATTAATTGGTTGAGAGGTGATTGATAATGGTTAAGAAGAAACCAACTAATAAAGACGATAACTTGGTTGCGCAAAATCGCAAAGCTCGTCATGATTACCGCGTTTTACAAACTTATGAAGCAGGGATTGCATTGACTGGTACTGAAATCAAGTCTGTTCGTGCAAGTCGTGTCAATCTAAAGGATGGGTTCGCCCAAATTAGAGATGGCCAAGCTACATTGATGAATGTTCACATTAGTGAATATGAACAAGGTAATCAGTTCAATCATGATCCACTTAGAAATCGTAAATTGCTTTTACACAAGCAAGAAATCAAGCGACTAGCAAAGGAAACAGACAAAAAGGGAGTTACAATCGTTCCCTTGAAGATGTACCTTAAGAAAGGTTTTGCTAAGGTCTTGATTGGTGTTGCCGAAGGTAAGCATGAATACGATAAACGTGAAACAATGAAGAAACGTGATCAAGAACGTGAAATCTCACGTGTATTAAAACACTACTAAAAAAAGCGTCCCGGAATGGGGCGCTTTTTTGCGATGTGAATTTATTTTATATATGATAAAATTATATATAGAGGTGTTATAAATGAAACCTTTTATTCACAATGACTGGTGGGATGTATTGAAGCCAGAATTTGAAAAAGAGTATTACCAAGATTTACGCAAATTTTTAGTTGAAGAATATGAAAATCATGAAATCCATCCAAACGCTAATCAAATCTATGAAGCATTTGAATGGACACCATTCTCAAAAGTAAAAGTAGTTATTTTAGGCCAAGACCCATACCATGAACCCAATCAAGCACATGGTTTGAGTTTCTCAGTCCTACCAGGAGTGAAGGTGCCACCTTCGCTTCGAAATATTTACAAGGAATTAGAAAGTGATTTAGGCATCAAACCGGTTAATCATGGCTACCTTGAAAAGTGGGCCAAACAAGGTGTTCTATTATTGAACTCAGTATTGACCGTAAGAGATGGAATTGCATTTTCCCACAAATCAAAGGGATGGGAGAAATTAACCGATACTGCAATTGAAAAGTTATCACAACGTCCTGAACCAGTCGTATTTATCCTTTGGGGGAGAGCGGCTAGAGACAAGGTGAAGTTGATTAATACCAAGACCAATATTGTGATTGAATCAGCTCATCCAAGTCCATTGTCAGCACACCGTGGTTTCTTCGGATCCAAACCATTTTCAAAGACTAATATTGCCCTAGAATCATTGGGCGAAAAGCCAATTGATTGGCAATTACCAGAACACGTTACAATCCATTAGGAGGAAGAAATATGAGTTTACTAGATGAATTAAAAGAAAAGATTAGTGGTTTAAACAAGAAAATCGTTTTCCCAGAAGGAGACGACATTAGAATTATCGAAGCAGCTAGTCGTTTAGCTGACGAAAACCTAATCCACCCAGTACTATTAGGTGACCCAGCAGAAATCAAACAAAACGCCGGTGACTTCAACCTATCAAACGTTGAAATTGTCGACATTAACAACTACCCAGAAAAAGACTTCGAAGAAATGCTAGATGCATTAGAAGAACGTCGTAACGGTAAGAACACCCGTGAACAATTAGCTGAATGGCTAAAGGATGCTAACTACTTCGGTACTATGTTAGTTTACATGGATAAGGCTGACGGAATGGTATCAGGTGCAGCTCATGCTACCGGTGATACTGTTAGACCTGCTCTTCAAATCATCAAGACCCAAGAAGGCATGCGTCGTATCTCAGGTTCATTCTTGATGCAAAAGGGTGACACTAGATACGTCTTTGCCGACTGTGCTATTAACATCGAACTAGATGCTAAAGGCATGGTTGAAGTTGCTAAGCAAAGTGTTATCACTGCTAAACAATTCAACATCGATCCAAAGGTTGCCTTTCTAAGTTTCTCAACTAAGGGATCAGCTAAGGGCGACATGGTAACCAAGGTGCAAGAAGCAGCTGCAATGGCCAAAGACGAACTAGATGTTCCTTCAGATGGTGAACTACAATTTGATGCCGCACTAGTACCAGAAGTTGCTAACAAGAAAGCACCTGGTTCAGAAGTTGCTGGACAAGCTAACGTTTTCGTATTCCCTGAACTACAATCAGGAAACATTGGTTACAAGATTGCTCAACGTCTAGGTGGCTTTGAAGCATTTGGTCCACTACTACAAGGTTTGGCAAAACCAGTTTCAGATCTTTCACGTGGATGTGTCGCAGAAGATGTTTACAACGTTGCAATCATTAACGCAATCCAATCTCTATAAGCAAAAGGAGGGATGATTCTTGGTTAAAGTTAACGTAGAATCACCTGATGAAACAAAACAATATGGTGAACAATTGGCACCATTATTAAAGGCTAAAGACGTCATCTTGTTGGATGGTGACCTAGGTGCGGGTAAGACAACTTTCACCAAGGGATTAGCTAAGGGCTTGGGTATTAAACGTAATATCAAGAGTCCGACATTTACCATTATCCGTGAGTATCAAGGTGGCAGATTGCCACTTTACCACATGGATATCTATCGTTTAGACGATGGTAGCGGGGATGAACTAGGACTAGAAGAATACTTCAACGGTGACGGTGTTAACGTTATCGAATGGTCCGAATTCATTGCCGATGAACTACCTGACGATTACTTGAAGATTGTTTTCCGTCGTGATGATGAAAAGGGTGAAGACTTTAGAACCATTTCATTTGAACCAAGCGGCAAACGCTTTGAAGACATCGTTAAGCAAATTTTTCCACAGGTGGAAAAATAGCGATGTGTAATTTAGAGGTGCGTTGTGCACAACCAGACGATGCAGATAAGTTAATCGAATTGATTGCACAATTAAAACAAGAATCAGACCAATACACGATTGATCCAAATATTGGGAATTTATCCGTTGATGATCAAGCTCAACAAATAATGCTGGTTAATCAAACCCGTAGTTTTATCATTGGTTTAGCATTTTTGGATGATCAACCGGTAGGGATGATTCAGGTCCAAGAACTACAAGATTCCGGAATCGGTGAGCTTGGCATTGCCGTCTTAAATCAATATAGTCACCAAGGAATTGGTGGCCAGTTAATGGATTTTGTAATTGATTGGGCAACCTATGACAGTAACTTATCCACATTGGCACTGGTTGTGAAAAAGACCAACGAACACGCAATTCACTTATACGCAAAAAGTGGCTTTACCGTCGTAAAGAAAAGGGTAATTAATGCACTTGGAAGTGTATTATCCACACAAGAAATGCAATATAACCTAAAAAAATAAGCACCCATTTGGATGCTTATTTTTTTACCTTGATGAATGACTTGATCACGTCATCATCAAAGTGTTCTTGTTGATAAATTAAAATATTAGCGCAAGCTAAGCTATCATCTAACGCATTATGATGATGGTGAAGTCTGATTCCTAAGTTGGCACAAACCGTATTTAGTTTGTGATTCTTAAACTCTGGGAAAAGATATTTACAAGTCTTAACCGTATCTAATGTTTTATAAATTGGAACGGTTAGTCCATAACGCATTAAGGTACGTGCCAATACACTATTATCAAATGAGTTGTTGTGGGCAATTACTAATTGATCCTTGGTAAAAAATTGCTTGATTACCGGCCAGATTTCAGGGAAGGTAGGCGCGTCAGCAACATCGCTTTCGTGAATACCGTGAATATCGACGTTTCGATAATTAAAATCGGTTTCAGGATTAATTAGAGTATAGAATTCATCAACAACCTTGTTATCGCGGACAACGGTTAATGCTAATGAACAGGCACTAGCTCGTTGATTATTGGCAGTTTCAAAATCAATTGCAACGAAGTTCATTAATAACGTCCTTTCGTTTTATTCTTTCAACATTATAACATGGTCTTACTATGTGATATCGTGGTAAAATTAAAAATGTATTAATACGAGTTATCTCGTTGTAAATATTAAAAGTATGTGTTTTCTACGAATAAACTCGTATAAATTATGATAATTAAGGAAAATGATTAAAATGGAAAAAATTAAGCTTTTAAAAAATGAACCATTATCAAAATATACATTCACAGAAACTGGTGGACCTGCTGACCTGGTTGCCTTTCCTAAAAATACAGACGAAGTCAGAGAATTACTATCAATGGCAAAACGTGATGATCTACCAATCACCATTTTAGGAAATGCCAGTAATTTAATCATCAAGGATGGTGGAATTAGGGGATTAGTCATCATCTTAACTGAGATGAATGAAATTACATCTCACGATGATTTAGTAATTGCTCAAGCGGGTGCTAGATACATCGATACTACCATTGTTGCCCAACAACACGGTTTAACCGGAATGGAATTTGCTGCCGGAATTCCGGGTAGTATCGGAGGAGCAGTCTTCATGAATGCTGGTGCATACGGTGGCGAAACCGCCGAAGTGATTGAATCAGTCACTGTTTTAACACCAGAAAATGAAATCAAGACACTATCAAATAGTGAATTAGATTTTGGTTACAGACATAGCGCTGTGCAAGACCAAGACGACATCGTTTTGGAAGCAACATTTAAGTTATCCGCTGGGGATAAAGATGAAATCCAAGCAGAAATGGATCGTTTAAATGCATTACGTGAATCAAAACAACCACTTGATCTACCGTCTTGTGGAAGTGTGTTCAAGAGACCAGAGGGTTACTTTGCTGGTAAGTTAATTCACGATGCCGGTCTTCAAGGATACCAATCAGGGGGTGCCCAAGTATCTAAGAAACATGCTGGGTTCATTGTGAACATTGATAACGCCACTGCTACCGATTACTTAGACGTAATCAAGCATGTGCAAGAAACTGTTTACGCTAAAAACAAAGTACATCTAGAAACGGAAGTAAGAATTATCGGACAAGACAAATAGGGGGATAATCCATGCAGCTTATTGAAATTATTTTATTTTTAACATTACTACTGCTTCTATCAACAATCATTAATCACTATGTTAAGGCCATTCCAGTTAGTTTAATCCAGGTCGTATTCGGATGTGGATTAGCATTGATTGGTAACTTCAGCATTAACCTAAGTACAGACTGGTTTTTACTATTATTCATTGCACCGTTGCTATTTAACGACGGGCGTCGTTTTCCCAAGGATGAACTTTGGGAATTGAGATGGCCCATCTTCGCAAACGCAATCATCTTAGTATTTATCACCATGTTCTTTGGTGGTTTGTTAATTTATAAATTAATTCCATCAATGCCACTTCCAGTAGCATTCTCATTAGCTGCAATTTTATCACCAACTGATCCAATTGCCGTTGAATCAATCGCCAAAAAGGTGCGCTTACCAAAGAACATTTTGCACTTGGTAAACGGAGAAAGTTTAATCAATGATGCCAGTGGTTTGATTGGTTTTAAGTATGCCATTGCCGCAACTGTTTATGGTGCCTTTTCATTAAAAAATGCCGTAGGGGACTTCTTCTACATCAGTATTGTTGGTGCCATCATTGGGGTAGTTACAATGCTAGTTATCTCATTGGTACGTAAATGGTTATACAAGAACGGTTTAACGAACTTAGTATTTAACGTAGTTCTACAAATTGTTTCACCATTCGTGATCTACATGTTATCTGAAGATGTTTTCCATGCTTCAGGGGTAATTGCGGTTGTAACAGCCGGAATTGTGTACCATGTGAATAACACATCCACACAATCATCATCAGCTGAGTTACAACTAATTAGTGAACAAGCTTGGAACATTATCGTTTACCTACTAAACGGAATCGTGTTCTTGATTCTAGGAATTGAACTACCATTTGCGATGGAAGCCGTTATTAACGACATGAAGTTCAACACATTCCAATCCATTGGTTACGCCGTTGTAACCTGGTTGATTATTCTAATCATTCGAATTGTGTGGATTATTCTATACGAAATCTGTCACAACCTAATTACCACTAAGAAGGTTGGACCAATCGATATCAGAACTGCAAACATTGTTGGGTTCTCAGGTGTTCGTGGTGCCATTACTATGGCCGGGATTCTTTCGATTCCATTGATTACCGTACAAAACGAGGCATTCCCTGATCGTGAATTGGTACTATTCATCGCATCAATCGTCATCGTTTTAAGTCTACTAGCTGCGGTAACTGTGTTGCCATTAATTTCTAAAAACGATCCGGTCGTTTCTTACAACAATGATAACCATTGGAGTGAAGAAAAGGCGCGTATCTACGTTCTAAACTACGTGATTGATGACATCAAACAAATGGACCGTCCTGATAAACACATTTGCAATATTTTAATCGATCAATGTGAATTGATGATTAGACAACTATCTTCAATCAAACCAGATGAGTTAGAAAAGAGTATTCGTTCATTGGCTGTTGAATATGAACACCAAGCGGTTAAGAAATTAGTCGCAGACAAGATTGTTACTAGCAAGGAAGCCAATGCGATTAACTATCAAATTAACCATCGTGAATTGAAGAACCTAGTTGCATTTAATGATTTCAACTTAAAACTAGAATTCATGTCAGCCGTTCAAACAACCAAGTTATGGCTATTCAAACAACGTTCTGACAAGGAACAAAAACTAAAGATTCAAAAAGCTTTGATTATGGTCAATGACTATACCGTTCAAAAGCTAAAAGAACATGGTGATTCAAAAGTAATTAATTCCATTGTGGATGAATACACCAACCTTAGTTTAGCTTTAAGAACTCGTTCATTGGATTACGAAAAGTACTACCGTATCGCTAAGGAACGTGAACTAGAAGCTTACCGTAAAGGAATTCAAGAATTATTGATCAACGATAAGATTAGCTTAAAACTTGCTTCTAAATTAAGACAAGAAGTTAACTACGTTGAAAATAACGAATTAAGCACAGACTAAAAAAAGACAGCCAATAAAGGCTGTCTTTTTATTATTCTTTTGAATCTTTCACATCTTTTAGGATTAGGTATAAAATCCAGTAGATAAAGCATTGAACAACTGTCATGATGAAGACAAATACTAACATTTTTAATGTCCACATCTCAGTTAATTGTTTGATCACCAAACGAGGTGAGAATAACAAGTAGATGGTGTGGAATCTAAGGAATCTACCAACGTAAATTCCGATTGATGAAACAACGTTTAAAGCAAAGATTAGCAATACTTTTGCCACTTTGGAATGAATTGAGAAGAATGCGAAGCAACGGTTTACGATTTGGAATAATCCGTAGAAACCAAGCATTGAGCATCCTAAAGCACTAATCATTAAGAATGAGTAGTTCATCCACATGTGAGCAGATAATCTTAGTAGTCCGTTTGTTCCATAGGGTTGAAGTAGTGATAAGTGGAATAGATCGGTCAATAGGTAGGGTGCATTTGGATAAAAGATTAACCAAAGTGCAAAGATTGGCCAAAAAATCCATGACTTTTCAACGTACTTATTTGTTAGTTCCAAACTCAGTTCAATGGGGATGTAACCCAAGAAGGTGTTTAATACTAAAAATTCAAACGGTGGCTTTGCGACCACGAATAAAAATATTATCCACAAAATGAAAAATAGGCGTACTTGCCAACGTGCGTTTTTAAACATGATTTGGACCCCTCAAAATATTATTAACCCTATTTTAACCCTTAAATGGCAAATATTGAATGATTATTACTTAAAAATTCTATCAAAAATGATAATGCTAAAAATAAACGAAAATGAGTGATATAATATAAAATATGAATGAAATTATGGAGGAATAGGTATGGGGATAAATTGGAGTAACATCTTAACACTAAGTAACCTTTTAGATATCTTAGTTGTTTGGTTCATTATCTATGAGGTAATTATCTTACTTAAGGGCACAAAAGCTGTCCAATTATTCCGTGGTGTTTTAGTAATTGCCATCGTGAAAATTATCAGTGTAATCTTCGGATTCACAACTGTATCATACTTAACTGACCAAGTTATTAACTGGGGAGTTATCGCGATTATTGTTATTTTCCAACCTGAAATCAGACGTGGCCTAGAACATTTAGGTCGTGGCTCAATTATTAAACACGCACAAAACCAAAACGTTGAAAATGAAAAGATGATTTTGGAACTTGATAAAGCCATCCAATATATGTCCAAGCGTAGAATTGGTGCTTTAATGACTATTCAAATGGATACCGGATTGGAAGACTACATCGAAACTGGAATTAAGCTAGATGCTGATATTACCGGTGAACTTTTGATTAATACATTTATTCCAAACACACCATTACATGATGGTGCAGTTATCATCAGTAATAATCGTGTTGCCGTGGCAGCTGCATACCTACCATTGTCACAAAGTAACCTAATTCCAAAGGAATTGGGAACTAGACACCGTGCAGCCGTTGGTATATCTGAAGTAACTGATGCCTTAACAATTGTTATCTCTGAAGAAACAGGGGAAGTATCAATTACCAAGAACAACGAGTTATTACGTGGAATGAATAAGGACGACTATATGAAGTTCTTACGTGATCAATTGATTACTAAGCAAGATTCAATGAATAAAAACTTATTTACAACCATCTTTAATTGGTTCGACAAGATCAAGCAATCAACAGGGGGGCAAAAGTAATGAAGAAGTTTAATAGCCCATGGTACCTAAGATTATTGGCATTGATTTTTGCCATCTTATTATTTGCTTATGTTAACCAGTCAAAACTTTTTGGTTCAGGCAGTAACTATGGTAGTTCTGAAGACATTACTCAATTGACTTCTAACAAGTCAGCCAATATCTCAGTGCCACTACAATTAAATGTCGATAACAGCAAGTATTTTGTTACCGGATATCCTGAAAAGGTATCAGTTAAGATTGTAGGACCTACAGCGTTAGTTACTACCACAGTCAACACACAAAACTTTAAGGTGTATGCTGATCTTTCCAGACTAGGCGTTGGAACTCATAAGGTTCGTTTGTATCAAGATGGTTTAAACAACGAATTAAGATACTACATCAACCCAAGTTATATCTACGTTAATATTCAACCTAGAAAGACAGTGGAATTCCCAGTCAAAGCCGAATACGAATCAGCTAACATTGCTGATGGTTATTCAGCTGGAAAACCAGTTCTTGGTACCAACAAGGTGAAGGTGACTGGAGCAGCCAACGAAATTGCTAAGATTAAGCAAGTTGTTGCTAAGCTAAGCATTCCACAAAACACCAAGAAATCAATGAGCTCTTCAGCTGTTTTAGAAGCATTAGACTCAAAGGGTAGAATTGTTAACGTCATCTTGACGCCATCAACAACATCTGTTAACTTGCCAATTAGTAGTGGAAATAATAAAAACGTTCCACTAAAATTAAAGGTTGAAAATGGCTCAAGTAATCAAAAATACGAACTAACATCAGACACTGATAAGGTGAAGGTTTTTGGAACGAAAAAAGAGCTAGAATCAATTGATAAAGTAGTCGCTTATGTTGATGTTTCTGGAATTACATCAAAGAAAGTGATTAATGTGGAACTAGATAAGAATCTAAATAACGTTACTGGTTTCGATCCTGAAAACATCAAAGTAACAGTTATTCCACAATAGATTTTAAAGAATCGAATGATGAATGGAGATAAAATTATGAAGTATTTTGGAACAGACGGAGTTAGAGGGGTAGCTAACAAAGATTTAAGCCCTGAACTAGCTTTCAAATGTGGACGTGCCGGTGGTTACATTTTAACCAAGCACAGCCAAGCTGAAGGACAACCCCAAGTATTAGTTGCTAGAGATACAAGAATTTCTGGTCAAATGTTAGAAAGTGCTTTAATTGCCGGATTGCTATCAGTCGGAATTGAAGTTCTTCAACTAGGTGTCGTTACAACTCCAGGTGTTGCTTACCTTGTTAGAACTCAAGGAGCAGCTGCCGGTGTTATGATTACCGCTTCACATAATCCAGCTGAATACAATGGTATCAAGTTCTTTGGTTCAGATGGTTACAAGCTATCAGATGAATTAGAAGAAGAAATCGAAGCAATTCTAGAAGCTGACCAAGATGATTTACCACGTCCATCAGCTAAGGGTCTAGGTAGTGTTGATGATTACTCAGAAGGTAGTCAAAAATACATTCGTTTCCTAGAACAAACTGTTCCTGATGACTTATCAGGTATGAAGATTTGCGTTGATTCAGCAAACGGTGCAACAAGTAACCTAGTTTCACGTTTATACGCTGACTTAGGTATCGAATTTGAAACCATGGCAACTATGCCAAATGGAATCAACATTAACGACCAAGTTGGTTCAACTCACCCAGAACAACTACAAAAGATGGTTGTAGAACAAGGTGCTGAAATTGGATTAGCATTTGATGGTGACGGTGACCGTTGTTTAGCTGTTGATGAAAACGGTGAACTAGTTGATGGTGACAAGATTATGTACATTTGTGGTAAGTACATGTCAGATCACGGTCGTCTAAAACAAGATACTGTGGTAACTACTGTTATGAGTAACCTAGGTATGTACAAGGCAATGGAAGCAAATGGTATGCATAACGTTCAAACCAAGGTTGGTGACAGATATGTTGTTGAAGAAATGAACAAATCTGGTTACAACCTAGGTGGAGAACAATCAGGACATATCGTTTTCCTAGATTTCAACACTACCGGTGATGGCCTACTAACCAGTTTACAATTACTACACGTAATGAAGGACACTGGTAAGAAATTATCAGAACTTGCTGGTGAAGTAACTAAGTACCCACAACAACTAATCAACGTTAAGGTTAGCGATAAAGATGGTGCCCAAGCTGATGATCAAGTGAAGGCAGTTATCGCTGAAGTTGAAAAAGAAATGAACGGTGACGGTCGTGTCCTAGTTCGTCCTAGTGGTACTGAACCACTTCTACGTGTGATGGCAGAAGCCCCAACACAAGAATTAGTAGATGGCTACACTAAACGTATTGCAGACGTTGTTCAAGAACGTTTTGGAATTGAATAAAAAATTAAAAGCAATCTAATTAGATTGCTTTTTTTATTGCCATTTTTCACCGTAAATTTGTCCATACCAATTTTTTAAATGGTATAAAATGAGTCGAATTTAATCTTAATTTTTGTTTCTATTACGCTTATTGATACCAACATGACGCAATTTTTTGAATTTTTTTCATAAACTATACCAATTTGATATTTATCGATTGACATTGATAATTAAAACTTGTAATCTAGAATATGTCGAAAATGATAAAAAAGATATAAATTTATTTAAAACAATTAATAAATATAGAGTGAAAGGAAAATATAATATGTGTGGAATTGTTGGTGTAACAGGGAACAAAAATGCCGTTGATATTTTAGTTAATGGTTTACAAAAACTAGAATACCGTGGCTATGATTCTGCTGGATTATACGTAAACGATGAAGGTAAGAAGGATTACCTTGTAAAGAGAACCGGTGCGATTAGTAATCTAAGAGACGCCGTAAATGATATGAAGATTAACGGAAGTGCAGGAATTGCGCATACCAGATGGGCTACTCACGGGGGAGTAACTGTCGAAAACGCACATCCTCACTTCTCACAAGACAAGAGATTCTACCTAGTTCACAATGGTGTTATCGAAAACTACCGTGATTTAAAGGAAAAATACTTAAGTGATGTTGAATTCACTTCACAAACAGATACAGAAGTTGTTGTTCAACTAGTTGATCACTTCGCTGTAACTGAAAACCTAAATGCTAAAGAAGCATTTAAGAAGACTCTATCACTATTAAAGGGTGCTTCATACGCATTCCAATTAATGGATAGAGAAGAACCAAACACTATCTACGTTGCTAAGAACAAGAGTCCGCTATTAATCGGTCTAGGGGAAGACTGCAACGTTGTATGTTCAGATTCTCTAGCAATGCTAAATGTTACTCATGACTTTCTAGAATTGGATGACGGTGACTTTGTGACTGTTAAACCAGATTCAGTAACTATCGAAAACAAAGATGGTGAAGTCGTCACCGATAGACAACCATTCCATGTTGATATCGATGCTAGTGACACTGACAAGGGTACTTACCCATACTACATGCTAAAAGAAATTGACGAACAACCAAACGTTATGAGAAAACTTTCAGCTGAATACCTAAATGAAAACGGTGATCCAGTAATCGAAGACGACCTATTAGATTCAATTAAAGAATCAGACCGTCTATACATCATTGCTGCTGGTACTAGTTACCATGCCGGCTTAGTTGGTAAAGAACTATTTGAAAAGTTGGCACAAGTACCAACTGAGGTTCATGTTTCTTCAGAATTTGCTTACAACATGCCACTACTTTCAAAGAAACCATTCTTTATCTTCCTAAGTCAAAGTGGTGAAACAGCTGATAGTCGTGAAGTATTAGTTAACCTAAACCAATTAGGCTACAAGAGTTTAACAATTACAAACGTTGCTAACTCAACACTTTCACGTGAATCAAACTACACATTGCTACTACATGCTGGTCCAGAAATCTCAGTTGCATCAACTAAGGCTTACACAGCACAAATTACTGTTGAAGCAATCCTAGCTAAGGCTTTAGGTGAATCATCAGAAATTAAGGCTGCTAAGGACTTTAACTTGAAACAACAATTAGGTTTCGTTGCCACAGGTATGCAATCAATTGTTGACGAAAAAGAAATGATTAACGAAATTTCTAAGAAGTACTTCGTTAATGCTAACCGTGCATTCTACATTGGTAGAGGAATTGACTACTTCGTTTCACTAGAATCATCATTGAAACTAAAGGAAATTTCATACATTCTAGCTGAAGGTTTCGCTTCAGGAGAATTGAAACACGGAACCATTGCGTTGATTGAAGAAAACACACCAGTTGTTGGTATCATTACTCAATCAAACACTGCTGGTTTAACTAGAAGTAACCTAGAAGAAACCATGGCTCGTGGTGCTAAGGCAATTACCATTGCTACTGAATCACTTGCTAAGGATAACGATGACATCGTTATTCCAGACGTTGATCAACTACTAACACCACTATTGAGTGTTATTCCTGCTCAACTATTGGCTTACTACACTAGTTTGAACAAGGGATTAGATGTTGACCATCCAAGAAACCTTGCTAAGAGTGTTACTGTTCAATAATTTAATAACCAAAAGGGTGCCTTTGGCACTCTTTTTTATTTGATGAAAATTAAAAAGAGACTAATTTTTCTTATAAGATTTTATAAAAATTTACTGTGACATGTTATAATCATTAACTGGGAGTGTTTTTGATGAAATTTACTAAGAAAACAAAAAACAATTCGAATAAACAAGCTAAGGCGGACAAGACTTTTAATAAGTTTAAGGAACAACAAAACCGTCTTAGTGCCAGCCGTAGAGGCGTAAAGAGATAAGAGAGAATAAAAAGATTTTTAATGGAGAGAGAATAATTATGAGAAGAAAACCGATCGTCAAATCATTGCTGTATGTCCTGAGTGCCAGTGCCGTTATTTCAGCAGGACATGTTTATGTTTCACATGCGGATGATTTAGACAATGGTGCAAATAATACTGCCACTGCAGCTACTGTTACCACAAACGTTACTAATGCTTCAACCAATAATATTTTGGGATCACAGTTAACTGCTGACAACTTTATTTCAACAATTTCACCAATTGCTCAATCTATTGCAAAAAGCAATAATCTATATGCTTCAACAATGGTTGCTCAAGCAGCACTAGAAAGTGGTTATGGAACTAGTTACTTAACGCAAATTGCTAACAACTTGTTTGGTATTAAATCATTTGATGGTACCGGTGTTAAGCTAAAGACTTCGGAATACAATTCCAAGGGACAAGCATATAGCACTGACGCATACTTTAAGAGCTATAACAGTGTGATAGACAGTCTTCAAGGCTACGCCACTTTTCTAACTGTTAATTCACGTTATGCCAACGTATTTAAGTCACAATCTAAGGACGGATTCGAAGCAGCAACCAACATCCAAAAAGATGGTTATGCAACCGATCCAAGTTATGCTACTAAGTTAACTAATATCATTAATACTTATAACCTAACTGCCTTAGACGGTAATACAACATCAACTACTACTAATACCAATAACAATACAAGTACGCCAAGTACTCCAAGCACGCCAAATACAAATAGTAGTAGCAACACGACAAACATAAACACAAATAGTAGTAGTAATACGACAAACACAAATAATACTACTAACACTCAACCCACAACTACAAAGCCTGAGAAGACACTAGCGACTGCTACTTATACATATGGTAATCCGCTAGAAACTTTCCAATTATCATCTAAGTTTGCAAATTACAACTTATACACTCACGTTAAAGATACTACTGATAATAATGAGACCGGCAATTGGCCTAGTCATCTAAAAGCAGGAAGTAACGTATACGTCGATTGTTTAGCTGTGCGTACCTACAAGGGTGCAAGTACTACTTGGTATCGAATCAAGACTAGCAAGCACGCCAAGAGTTATTGGGTAAGTGCTAAGGCCATTGATTTTCCAACCATTCACGTTAAAGATTACAATGGTAAGGCAAAACTAAGTCACGCAAACCGTGGACTATACAGCAATGCTTTCAATTCTCAAACATTAGCTAAATCACTAGGTTCATCCAATAGTTATAAGGATCAAACATTTAACGTAAACCAAATTGCTACCTACACTTATCACGGTAAGGAAAACACTTGGTACCGTATCAATGTTTCCAACCTAGGAGATGTTTGGATAAACAAGACAGGTGTTACTTACACCAAGGCCGAAAAGAAGAAAGTTACTAAAAAGAAGGCTAAGAAGGTTGCAAAAAAGAAGACAACCACTAAGTCATCAGTTTATGCAAAAGCATCAGGACATGCATATTTGAATAACTACGGTAAGTTTGCTCTATACAACCATATTCCTGGTACCTATAAGCACATTCAAAAGACCGCTTGGTCACAAGTAAAGGTACCAAAGGATTACAAGGTTGGCGTTAATTTAAAGGGAATTAGAACTGAGTACAACACTACTTGGTATCGTATCGTTTTAAATCATAAGAATTATTGGATTTCTGCCAAATCACTACTTTTTTATTAATTTGATATAATTGGTAGTTAGTTTTATAATGATTAAATCGAAATAAAATATAGGAAGTATTAAGAATGACTGAAGATTATAAGATTAAGGTTCAAAACGTAACTAAAGAGTACGATTTGTTCAAAACACAAGCTGATAAATTAAAATCATTTTTCTCCATTAAGACTGATGTTCCTCATTTCTGGTCACTAATGGGAGTATCTTTTGAAGTTAAACCAGGTGAAGCACTTGGTTTAATTGGTGTTAACGGTTCAGGTAAATCAACTATTTCTAACATTATTTCTGGAATTATTCCTCAAACAACTGGTTATGTTGATGTAAAGGGTGACACTTCAATCGTTGCTATTAGTGCAGGTCTAAGAAAGAACCTAACTGGTAGAGAAAATATTAGATTGAAGTCATTGATGCAAGGTTTAACTAACGAAGAAATCGATGCATTAATGGACGACATCGTTTCATTTGCTGATATTGGTGACTTTGTGGACCAACCGGTTAAGAGTTACTCATCAGGTATGAAATCACGTCTAGGATTCTCAATCGCCGTACACATTAACCCTGACATCTTGATCATTGATGAAGCATTATCTGTGGGGGATGATACTTTCTACCAAAAGTGTGTGGACAAGATTGCTGACTTTAAAGAACAAGGTAAGACTATTATCTTCGTTTCTCACTCACTAAAACAAATTGAATTCTTATGTGACCGTGTTGCTTGGATTAACTACGGTAAGCTAAGAATGATTGGTGAAACTCAAGAAGTAACTACTAAGTACCGTGAGTTTATTGAATGGTTCAAGAAGCTATCTAAGAAAGATAAGGCTAAATTTGAAGCAGAACAAAAACAAATTCAAAAAGACTTTGATATCGATGAATACCAAAGACAAGTTACTGAAGAAGAACAAGCACAACATCCAGACGATAAGCATGTTGCCGCTAAGGTTAAGAAGCGTTTCTACGGCTCAGTAATTAGTGAAAAGATGCCTAAGACATCAGTTCTATTTACTTGGTTAGTAACTATCGCTACTTTATTCTTCTGCTTAGTTAACGTTTCAGGACATCCACTAAGCCACATCATTGAACACCCAGCATCAATCGTAAAACCAACTAAGAAGTTAGTATTACCTAAGGGTGTTGCTAAAGATAACAAGAAGACTACAAAGAAACATCATAAAAAGACCGCTACTGAAAAGAAGACATCATCAGTAAAGGCAACTATTAAATAATCAAAAAATCCGTTTTCTTTGAACGGATTTTTTTTGCGAGGGGAGATTAAATTAAGATGGCTAAAGAAATGAAGAGTCATGAAACATTGGATTTAATTGAACAAATTACTAGATTAGATGGTACCAAGTACATGGAAATTAGTAACATGGTTCAAAACGGGAGAGCTGAACTAGCTGCAGAACGAGGCTTTATTAAGGAAGTTCGAATCCTGCAACTAAACATTCCGCATTCAGAACACGTTATTAATTACGAAAACTACATTAATGAAAATTTTGAAATGCCTGATGAAAGCATGGATCATTTTGAAGAATGGACCAAGACACCAGAAATGGAAAAAGAAGTGGCCATGATTCTAAAAGAAAATCACGTTGGATAACAAAAAAAGGAAGTCATCGGTAGGTTGATGACTTCCTTTTATAATATGTGTCCACTTCTAATGCTGCGAAAAAATAATAGCTAAATAACGAGCAACATTTAGTGGGATGACTTGAATATGTACTATTTATTATAAATGATGATATTTAGTATGACAATAAAAAATTTGAAAAAAATTAAAAAAGTACGACATTTGTCGTGTTATTATTAAACCAATTCGATATCACTTATCGACGATAGGATTAGGTATATTAACAACGGGAGAGTATTATTCATGAAAACAATTATTAAGGAAATATTATTAAATATCGCATTATACATCTTTCCACTCATTTTTATTATTAGTGGAATCAGTGGATCAAATGTAATGTATGTTGTTGGATTTATCCTAGCTGGAATTATTAGCGTTCTAATGGTGCTTATGTACACAACATACATATTTACCCATAAAAAAGGAGAAAGGGCCTTATATCGCATTATTTTACTGATAATCGAAATAATTATCCTTCTATTCTGTATTTACGTCGTTTTTACTAGATAATTTATATTATTATTAGAAAATGATTAGAAAACTATTGAAATTTTAATCTCACAGTACTATATTATTGTTAACGCAAAAAAAGGCGTTAACTTTTTTATTAAGAATGGAGTGATTTTGTATGGATTTCAAGTTTTCAAGTCGTGTACCGAATGTAGATAATGATGTGGTGGGAGAAATTTTAAAGGTAGCTGGTGATCCAGAAATCATTTCATTTGCTGGTGGGCTACCTGCACCCGAATTATTCCCGGTAAAGGAAATGCACGAAGCAGCCGATAAGGTTTTTGAAAAACACGGTGCTGAAGCATTACAATATACCGCTGCAATCGGTAACCCGCATTTACGAGAATTAATCGTTGAGCGAATGCAAACCAACAAAGAAGTAACAACCACTGTGGATAATGTTTGTATTACCACTGGTTCAGAACAATCAATCGACTTAGTTGCTAAGATGATGGTTGATAAAGGTGACGTTATCTTAGTTGAAAAACCAACATATCTTTGTGCGTTAGACGTATTTAGAAGTTATGGAGCCAAGGTTGTGGGTGTTGATATGGATGAAGAAGGTATGAAGATGGATGCCTTAGATGAAAAATTAAGTGAATATCCAGATACTAAGTTCATCTACACAATTCCTAACTTCCAAAACCCAACCGGTCGTACCATGACTGCTGAACGTCGTGCTAAAATGGTTGAATTAGCAGAAGCACATGGTGTAACCATTCTAGAAGATGACCCATATGGTGAAATCAGATACTCAGGTGTTGCTGTACCACCAGTTAAACACTTTGATAAGAATGGAACAGTGGTGTACATGAACACATTCTCAAAGATCTTAGCCCCAGGGATGAGATTAGGATGGATTGTGGCTGATAAGAAATTTATCGATATGTTCGTTGTTATGAAGCAATCTGCTGACTTACATTCAGATAACTTATCACAATTTATCGTTGCTCAATACATGGAAGACAACGACTTAGACAAACATATTAAGGCTATTTCAGATGTTTACTACGAACGTGCATCTCTTATGTTAAAGGAAATTGATGAACAATTCCCAGCAGGCGTTAAGCATAGTAATCCAGAAGGTGGAATGTTTATCTGGGTAGAAGTACCCGGAAACGTTAATACCATGGACTTATTTAACAACTGTGTTAAGCATAATGTTGCCTTTGTACCAGGGGAACCATTCTATCCTGATGAAGTAATCCCAGGAACATTTAGAATGAACTTCTCCAACATGAAAGCAGATCAAATTCATGAAGGTGTTCGCCGTATGGCCGCAGCCATTGATGAAATGATGAATTAAGCACACAAAAAAAGGACTTACCAATTTGGTAAGTCCTTTTTATTTTATATGTTATGTCTTGTATGAATTGAGTGGTAAATCTTTCTTTGTACTAAATATTGATCATGTTGCATGGTAATAAATAGTGGAGAAGATTCTTCGATAACATTACTGAATTCCAAACCATACCATGAGATAGGGGAAGCAGTGATGTTTTGTAGGAAGATACGTCCAGAGATTAATTGTCTGTCAAAGGCATTGATTTCTGAGTTCAACGCTAAGTCAGAAGGACGTTCGTTGATGATAACGAACTTGAAGTCTCCAACGTTACCAGGTTTACCATTTGAAGTATACTTTTGCTTTTGTGGATCGATAACACCTTGCTTGATTAGGTAGTTAACAATTTGGTGTAGGTAGATACTTACACTTTGTTGCTTTCTAAATCCAAGGTATAGTTGAACGTCAACAACGTTCTTAGTATCCAACAAGTCAACAGTGTAGTTACTTTCATAAGGATTACTTGTTTCATTAACAGTAACGAACCAGTATACCTTAGCTCGCTTTGGTTCCTTGTCTAAGATTGAATACATTGTACTACGCTTGATTTGGTAGTCGTTCTTAATCTTAGTCATGTATACCAAGTTAGAAGTGTATAGCGGAATTGATTCGTCTTCACTCAAAGCAGATAGTTGATCTTTGTAGTGAGTAAGTGAAACGTATTCGCTTTCCTTTTCGTAATGGTCACGACGCTTGTTACCGAAGTACCATAGAATCATGACGATTAGGATAGCACCCATGATGATTAGAGTAACGAAACCACCATGAACGAACTTAATAATACTTGCAATGAAGAATGTAAATTCGATAACTGCGAAGAATGCAGCGATGAAGAAAGCCCATAGTCTTCTCATCTTACCTGATAGGTATTCGAATAGAAGAACAGTAGTCATAAGCATAGTAATTGTAATTGCTAAACCATATGCAGATTCCATTCTTTCTGAACTACCGAATGACCAAACAACGATGAAGGTAACGATACATAGGAACCAGTTAACAGTTGAAATGTAAATTTGGCTACGAACGTTACTTGGATGTCTAACAATCATTCGAGGTAAGAACTTAAGACCAATTGCTTCATCAACTAAAGTAAATGATCCAGTAATCAATGCTTGAGAAGCGATGATTGCGGCTAAAGCTGCAATTACAATCGCAAATCCACGAAGTGAATCAGGAAGCATTTCATAGAATGGGTTTAAGTTACTTAAGTTAGCAAATTGAGGGTTATGAGCATTGTTGATAACCCAAGCACCTTGTCCTAAGTAGTTCATGATTAGGGCAAAGTAAACGAATGGCCAAGTACCGTAGATGTTCTTCTTACCAACGTGACCCATGTCTGAATACAATGCTTCAGCACCGGTAGTTGCCAAGAAGATACTACCTAGAATAAAAATACCAGCTTTGTTAACGGGACTGAATAGAATTTCAATCGCATATACTGGGTTAAAGGCACCTAGGATAGCAGGGTATTTTAGTAGGTTCACAATTCCCATTACTGCTAGGAAGGTAAACCAGATAAACATTACAGGTCCAAATGAGTTACCAATGATTCCAGTTCCAAATCTTTGGATTAAGAACAAAACCAAAAGTACACATGAAGTAATGATTAAGACGTTTTGTTGTGAATTACTAAATGAAATCGGACCAAAGTGTTGGCCTTTCAAACCTTCAAGAGCGGACGTTACGGAAACCGCAGGGGTCAAAGTACCGTCGGCTAACAATGCGGCACCACCGATTAAAGCAGGCCAAACTAGCCATTTTGCTTTTCTTCTAACTAAAGCGAAGAGGGCGAAAATACCACCTTCACCGTTGTTATCAGCACGCATCGTAATCAATACGTATTTAATTGTTGTAATCACCATTAATGTCCATATGATTAATGAAATTGATCCAATTATGTAGAATGGTTTGATGTTGGACATCTTACCAGCATTACCAATAATTGAATTCATTACATATAGAGGTGAAGTACCGATATCACCATAGACAATTCCTAAGGTGATTAGCATTCCCATAATGGAAATCTTATCAAATTTAGCTTTCATGACTAAATCCTCCAAAAGTAATTATGTAAAATTCACACATTGATAAAGTACAATTTACCACTTATTTAAGCTAGTTTAAAGAAAAATCTGAAAAACATTTCTTTAAATGTTAAATTATAGGTTAGTAACATCAATATTATTACTAGGACGGTGTGCAAAAAATTGATACGAACAATTTTCAAAAATATTATTTCAGATACGGTCTTAAAGATTGTAGCTGCAATCTTTTTAATCCTATTAATATTCAAACCAATGAACATCAAAGACATTGATTTAGACACCATCATGATTTTGTTTAACCTAATGTTAATCATCTCGTTAGTTAAACGAGCAAAGATTTTAGCTTACATAAGTAACTCGATTATAAACCATGTCCAAACAACACGCCAAATAACTGCTTATATTACAATCACATCCTTTGTATTATCCATGTTTGTGACCAATGACGTTGCAATCATTACACTAGTACCATTATATATTTTGATTGCTAAACAGTTAAAGCTATCGATAGTGTATCCGACGGTGTTAATTACGATTGCGGCCAACTTAGGAAGTGCGTTTACACCGATTGGGAATCCACAGAATGTGTTCTTAGTTGAGTTTTACCATATTTCAATTCAGTCTTTCTTTGCCAATTCATTGATACTGTTGGTAATGGGGATGATTTCGATACTGGTATTAGTCTTGTTTAGTGAAAACAAACCACTACAAGAAACACCAACTGAAGACATTAAAATCAATAAGATTCATTTATTAATGATTGCCGGATTGTTTGTATTAGTCTTACTAGCCCAGTTTTCATTGTTATCAATTTGGATTGATACATTGATTACTCTAGTAGTAGTTGAAATATTTTCTCCTAGAAGCATCGCCGATGTGGATTACTCACTATTATTGTTGTTTGTCTTCTTTTTCTTGATTGTGGGGATGCTAAGCCGCATTGATCTTGTCGTTTCATTGATTCATCAGTTCACACAAGATGGCATTCATACCTATATAACATCGATTATCACCAGTCAGTTCATCAGTAATGTTCCTTCGGCCGTGTTGTTGTCCAAATTTTCTGCTGATTTTAAATCCATCTATTATGGAGTGTCGATTGGTGGACTTGGGACTTTGGTTGCCTCATTGGCCAATTTATTGGCATACAAACAAGTATCACTGAATGCATCACATGCGAGTGGCAAATTTTTGAAGGAATTTACTTTCATCAACTTAATATTATTGTTAGTGTTGTCATTGTTAAAGATTATCTTAATTTAATGTCAGAAAATTTCATTTTGTGGAATTTGTGTCATAATTAAAATAATGAATTCTTTTGGAAAGGAATGATTTTAATGTACACAGATTTAAATGGAAAGGTAGCGGTAGTTACTGGTGCCTCAAAGGGAATTGGAAAAGCCATTGCGCTTCGTTTGGCACAAGAACACATGAAGTTAGTGTTCAACTATCATTCAGATCAAAATGGGGCACAAGAAGCCGTTGACCAAATTCGTGAAAACGGGGGAGACGCAGTTGCCGTCCAAGCTGACGTTTCAAAAGAAGAAGACGTAAACAAGTTAGTTAAGACAGCTGTTGAACAATTTGGTGATATGGACCTATTTATCAACAACGCTGGAATGGAAAAGGAAACTCCAACTCACAAGCTAGCGCTTGAAGATTGGAAACGAGTAATTGATGTTAACTTAACAGGTACATTCTTAGGTACCAAGGCAGCATTGAATTACTTCTTGGATCACAAACGTGAAGGAAACATTATCAACATGTCTTCAGTTCACCAATTGATTTCATGGCCACACTTTGCAGATTATGCTGCATCAAAGGGTGGAAGCAAACTATTCACTGAAACAGTTGCGAAGGAATACGCTGAACAAGGCATTCGTGTGAACGGAATTGCGCCTGGTGCAATTAACACACCAATCAATGCTAAGAAGTTCGCAGATCCAGAATTATACGCACAAACAGCTGAATTAGTTCCAATGAATCGTATTGGTAAACCAGAAGAAGTGGCTGCTGCCGCTGCATGGTTAGCTTCTACAGAGTCATCATACGTAACTGGTGAAACCATTTATGTTGATGGTGGTATGAAACTATACCCAGAATTTAAAGATGGTCGTGGATAAAATTCCACCAAAAAAGATGGTATCAATTCGATACCATCTTTTTTATTTTTATAATGCCTTGCTACCGAAATCACGAGGTTGAATAAATACTTCGATGATTGGGTATAGCATTAGGATTCCTAAGAAGATAAATCCATATTCGTATGCGGTATTAACACTGACAAAACTTGATAGTGCTGATACAACAACGGTGATCAAAGAAACTCCCAAACCTTGTGCCATAGTTTGCAATACTGAACTTAATGTATTGGCTGAGTTTCTTTCATTCATTGGAATTTCAGAGAATGTAACGGCGTTATAGCAGGTAAGTGCTAATGAACGACCACAACCTGAAATAAAGGCTAGACCAGCAATGATGAAACCAATCGTAGTGGGTTGAATCCATGCCAGTGCAGCGGTACTGATTCCAACAGTAAATAATGCTATTAATAATGAAGCTTTGTACTTAATATGTCTAATAATTACGTTTGTAAATGGCTTGATACCAATGTTTCCAATGAATACGAAGATGACATAATATCCGGCAACCAATGCTGACCAGTGGAAAACAGTTTGTAAGTACACTGTTAATAGGTAAGGAAGGGCACCAACGGATAACCATAGGAAGGTTCCACCGGTTTGATAGATTCTAAATGAGCTGACCTTCAATGCCTTGATATCAAATAGTGGGTTATCCACATGTGATAAATGATGGCCGACTACTAGAATCATTAATAGACCGATTAATACTAAAATCCCAGCTGTAGGCCAGTATTCTCTACCGTAAGTGGCGATTTCAGCACCGATTAGGATGAAACCAGATGAGATAGCGATTTCGATGAATCCTAAGAAGTCAAACTTGGTACGGCTCTTTTGAGTATCTTTTTCAACTAATTTAATACCGATAATAATTGCTAATAGTCCGATTGGTACGTTAATTAAGAAAATCCATTGCCAAGTAAGATACTTAACAAAGAACCCACCAATGATAGGGGCAATTGCCGGAGCAATTAGTGCAGGCCATACTAGGTAGTTAGCCATTCTAAGTAGTTGGTTTGAAGGTGTCTTTTCCAACATGATTAAACGAGCGGTAGGAGTCATTAGTGATCCGGCAAAACCTTGGATAAAACGACTCGCTAATAGGAATGAGAATGTAGGTGCAACGGCATCACCTAATGAACTTAAGACGAATAGTAAGGTTGCCAATAACCAGGCGTTTTTCTTACCAATTCGTTTAGCAATCCATCCACTTAATGGGATGAAGATAGCCATAGTAATAAAGTAGATACTTACCGTTAGTGAAAGAGAAGAAGTAGGAACATTAAGACTTCTTCCGATGTACGGTAAAGCAGTTGTTACGATTGTCGCATCTAGAAATTGCATGAATAGACTTGAAGCCATCAATAGTGCGACTTTAATATAATTGCTGATAATAAATCAGTTCCTTTCCTATATTTATACTTAAAAAAGTATATCATAAATTTTTTTTAAGATTAATGTTATGGTTTGACTGATGAAAGTGATACTGGAATAATAAAAATATATTGACGTGCGAAATAAAAGGGGGCAATTTAATTGATTAAAATTCATCAACTAACTGATTCAACATGGGTTGAAATGGTCGATGCCAACACCAAGGAAGTTGTTGAAACCATCGATGACTACAAACTACCAAATATCTTAAAAGGGTATATGTTAGATGCCCATGAACATTCACGTTTTGAATATGACCCGGTTAAGAAGTACTCCGTCATGATTATGCGCGCGCTAATCAGTGGACAAGATGAAAACGTACAAACTTCACCGGTTGTCATTGCATTTACAAATGACTTAATTATCACCAAGAGTGATTCAAGATACCGTATCAAACAAGAAACTAGATGTAACAAGTTTGATATGGTGTTTAACATGCTACAAAGAATCAACAAGCCATACATGAACAAGCTAGATCAAATCAATGAATCTGTTGAAAATCTACAAAACAAGCGTAGTAAGAATAGTGTTAACAATCGTCATCTAAACGAAATTGCGATTCTAAAGAATGACTTGGTATACCTAAAGACAGCTACCGCTGCCAATATCATGTCAATCAATCAACTACAAAAGTCTAGTGATAACTTTGAAATTCCAATTTCATTTAACCAACGTCAAGATCAACACATCGATGACGTCGCCGTTGAATACGAGGAAAGTAAGTACATGTTCGACGTGCTAGACGAAATTGTTAGTCAAATTGAAGATACATACAGTAACATCATTAATAACAACCTAAACGATGTTATGAAGGTGTTGACTGTTTGGTCATTAATCCTAGCAATTCCACCAATTATTAGTGGATTCTATGGGATGAACGTTAACGTCTTACCATTCGCTAACAGTAGTTGGTCATGGTTCTTCACACTAGTTATCACCGTAGTTATTATCTACTGGATGATTTACTACCTAAAGAAACATCACGATTTATAAAAGTAACGAGCTAATTATGCATTTCATAGTTGGCTTTTTATTTGGTCGAAGTTATAAAACGGCTTGAAATATTAAGAGAAAGTAAAAATGGTAATTTTTTATGTAAGCGCTTTACTATGCATTAGGATAAATGTATAATGAAAAATGTTAAATGGTGGAGTAGTCACTTTCGACTTACTTCATTAAAATGAAAATAGATATTATAATTATAATCAGAGTATAAAAGGAAGTGTTAAGATGGATATCTTAATCGGAATATTACCCGCTCTTCTATGGGGGGTAGGACCACTAATCGCTACTAAGTTTGGTGGTAAACCTGTTGAACAAGTGTTAGGAACTGGATATGGTCAATTAGCAATTGGTATTATTATCTACCTATTTACTAGACCTGCGATTTCATTCCAAGAATTCCTATGGCCATTCTTAGGTGGGGTTGCATGGGCCGTTGCTCAATACATGCAATTCAGCTCATTCACTAAGATGAACGTTTCTACTGCAATGCCTATCTCAACTGGTCTTCAATTAATTGAAATTCCACTTTGTGGGGTTATCTTCTTCGGTGAATGGGGTTCTCCATTAGCCAAGTTAATTGGTTTCTTAAGTATCGCACTATTAATTCTAGGAACTACTTGTACCAGTTACGTGGACAAGGGAGTTGTTAGAAAGAAGCTTGATTACAAGGCTGGTATGCCTCTACTAATCATCGGATCATTTGGTTACACTGCATGTTCAGTATTCCCAAGAATTACTAATGCTTCTGGATTAGTTGGATTACTACCACAAACATTCGGTATGTTCTTAGGTGCTGTTATCGTTACATTCGTATTGAACGGTAAAGAAGCATTTGGTTACCTAAAATCAAAGGTTACACTCAAGAGTGGAATCATTGGTTTACTAGGTGGACTAGGTACTCTAGCATACCTAACTTCATTGAAGTTAAACGGTGTTGCTAACGCATTCCCATTAACTCAAATGAACGTTGTTGTTTCAACTTTAGGTGGTCTAATTATTCTAAAGGAAAACAAAAACAGAAAAGAAATCATCTTTACAGTTATCGGTTTACTAATGATTGTGGTTTCAGCAGTCTTAATCGGTCACTTAGAATAATTAAGCATAAAAAAAGACCTGCCAGTTTTTGGCAGGTCTTTTTTTATTGGATTTAAATTGAATGAACGATCATTAAGATTCCGCTCACTAAGAAGAAAATTCCAACCAAGAAAGCAACTGATAGAGCAGATGCTACTGGAGAAATTAGTAATAAAATACCAACTATTACACCTAGGATAGCAAAGATAACATCCATAATGTAGTAACCGTGGCTGACGTTTTTAACGTATTTAGCAAGTGATAATGCAGTTAGTGAGTCCAGGATGAACATGATTGCAAAGAAGATTGCAATGTATAACATTCCGAATGCACCGTTGAATAGCATTAAGATACCGATTAAGATATCCAAAATACTGTTAAAAATGATCCAACCCTTTGAGTCGAAGATATCAGTCATGTGGGTAAGTTTGAAAATACCTCTAATGATTGAGAATACCGCAACGATAAGTACGACAGTACTAAATGCTACATCAGGTCTAGATACTGAAATAATTCCAGCAATGACACCTAAGATACCGACAATAAATGAGAATGGATCAAATTCATTGATTCTATTCATGAATTTCACCTCTTTTAGTTGGCTTATCTTAATTATAATTCAAACTAATGAGTCGAAATCATTATGACGCGTAATTTAAAGAATTTTTAACGTTTGTGGCGAAAAGCTAAAATATTTCAAACAATCATGAATTATCGGTATAATTATGATTATTAAAAACGATTGAGGGGAAAACCATGGGTAGAGTAATTACAGTTTTAGAACGTCATAAAAACCTCATCAAGGTTAAGTTTCGAGGTGAGTTTGGTTACTTCTTTCCAGACACGAATTTAGTTAATCAATCAACCAAGGTTGAAACGTTTATTGACGCTGAAAAGGCATTATCAGATTACTTAGCCAAAGAAGATAATCAACTAATCATGGTTCCACGTGGTTTTGATGTTGATGATTTGTTATTTATTGTCCAAGCAATTTCAAAAGAGGAGATTCAATTGGGTCACGAGGGTGATTTAGGCATCTTCGAAATTAATCCTGATGGCAAAATAAAAAGACAGGCAGAATAATCTGCTTGTCTTTTTTGTCTATAGAAGATGGTTAAGTTCTTCCTTTAGTAGTTCAACCTTGTATGCTTGAGAGGAGAAGGCATTGTTAATGTCTTTGAAGTGGTTGTCTTCATCAAACATTTCACCGTTAATGGTTAATAGTGGATTGACGCTGGTAGGTTGCATCTTTAATCCAACTGCAATCATGTTAAATGACATTTGTGCTTGAAGACCACCGTGGCTTCCGTATGACACTAGTGCCACAATCTTGTTTTTCCATTCAACTGCCAAGTAATCAACCGCATTCTTTAAGACGGCTGGAAAACTCCAGTTGTATCGAGGGAATAATAATACGACCGAATCCAATGATTTGATCTTGCTACTCCAATCAATACTGTGTTCTTGTTTGTATTCTTGCTTGGCTGGAACTTCTTCTTCATCTAAGAAGGGAAGGTTAACTTTGGCTAAATCAATGATTTCTGTTTCAAACTGATCTGAAGATAGTTGTTGGTTTAACCAATCTGCGATTTCCGGACTGATTCTACTTGGACGACTACTACCAATGATGATACCAACTTTTTTCATTGTAAAATCTCCTTTAATAAAAGAGCATTCTAAACGAATGCTCTTTTTAAAACTTATTAGAATTTAGCGCTACCTGGTTCACGTGGGAATGGGATAACATCTCTGATGTTTTCCATACCAGTAACGTACATAACTAAACGTTCGAAACCAATACCGAAACCGGAATGCTTGATTTCACCGTACTTACGTAGGTCTTCGTACCAGTCGTATTCTTCTGGGTTTAAGTCAAATTCTTTGATCTTGTCGTTTAAGACATCGTAACGTTCTTCACGTTCACTACCACCGACGATTTCACCAATTCCTGGTACTAAACAGTCAGCAGCGGCAACAGTCTTACCATCGTCGTTATCACGCATGTAGAATGCCTTGATATCTCTTGGGTAATCAGTTAAGAAAGTAGGGCGTTTGTAGACATCTTCACACAAGTATCTTTCGTGTTCTGATTGTAAATCAATTCCCCATTCAACTGGAACCTTGAATTCTACATCTGCATCTTGAAGTAACTTAACAGCGTCAGTGTAAGTAACACGGGCGAAGTCTTCGCTAGCAGTCTTTTGTAGTTTTTCAATTAGGCCTGGTTTAACGTTTTCATCTAAGAATTCTAGTTCATCCTTAGCATAATCTAAAACGTAGTTGATAACGTATTTTAGTAAACCTTCAGCAACATCCATCATACCTGGTAGGCGAGTGTATGCCATATCTGGTTCAATCATCCAGAATTCAGAAGCATGACGAGGAGTGTGTGAATTTTCAGCTCTGAAAGTAGGACCGAAAGTATACACATTCTTGAATGCCATAGTGAATGCTTCTTCTGGAAGTTGACCACTAACAGTTAGGTTAGTTTCAGTCTTGAAGAAGTCCTTTGAGTTGTCTACGTGACCTTGGTCATCTTTTGGAAGGTTGTCCATGTCCATAGTTGTAACTCTGAACATTTCACCTGCACCTTCAGTATCACTACTTGTGATGATTGGGGTGTTAACGTAAACGAAGTCATTGTGTTGTAGGTATTCGTGAACTGCAAATGCAGCTAGTGAACGAATTCTAAATACTGAGTAGAAAGTATTAGTACGTGGACGCAAGTGAGCGATAGTACGTAGGAATTCGTAAGAAGTCTTCTTCTTTTGTAGAGGGTAGTCAGAGTCTGAACGACCAACTAGTTCTACCTTTTCTCCGTGCACTTCAAAAGGTTGAGGGGCATCTGGAGTCTTCACAAAGGCACCTTCAACAGTGATTGTTGAAGCGATTGGAAGCTTGCTGATTTGTTCAAAGTTTTCGTTACTCTTTTTAACGATAATTTGAGCACTCTTGAAGCAAGAACCATCGTTTAATTCGATAAAACTGATGTTTTTTGAACCACGAATGGTCTTAATTGAACCTTCAAGAGAAACTGTTGTGTTATCTTCTAGATCTTTAGTGTATAGATCCTTAACACTAAGTTGTGTCATGTGATTCACGCCTTTCCGTAAACTATAAATAGCGGTAAATAAAAAACTTCCGCCCCAAAAATTAGGACGAAAGTTCCGCGGTACCACCTAAAGTGCCTATAAATAGGCCACTCAATCAAATAACGCTTTGATGTGCGTTCGTCTCTACTAAAGATTCAAAACGAAAACAAATAGGTGTTATTCATTGATGAAAGTATTATTAAGCTCTCACTATCCTTAACTCGCTGATAAGATTCATCAACTACTCATCCGTATTTATAGTTCTATCATATTAACTATTTTTCACATTTAAATATTACCACTATTTTGACATTAATTACAATATAAAAGTAGGGCAAAGACAAAAAAGCGTATTGATTGCATTAGATATGTACATATTGGATAATGGTTTCATTAAATAACTTATTTTATGTAAGGGGAACGTAAAATGCCAAAAATGAATATTGACGTAATCAAGGGCCATGACCGCGATTACTTAAAGCAACTAATGGATATTTCTTACCATGTCATGCTAGACTGCTTTGGTGCTCCAGATGGGGATAGATACCAAATTCTAACTCAACATGAAGATTTTGAAATGAACATTCTAGATACCGGACTAGGTTTTGATCGTACTAACGACGTTGTTGTATTTAGTCTTACTACCAGACCAAGAACTAAGGAACAGAAGTTGAAGTTCTACCACGACTTGGCTGAACAATTAGAAGACAAGCTAGGCATCAAGAAGACCGACTTAATGATTAACTTGACTACCAATACCGATGAAGATTGGAGTTTTGGAAACGGAGTCGCTCAATTTATTGATGGTCCACTAAAATAAAAAAGTGCGGTTATTGAGCCGCACTTTTTATGTAGAGTTAGTTTGTAAGTTAAGATAACAAGCTGAGTTGAAAAGGTGTATCAAGTTATCAGCTTCAAGTCGATAATAGCACGATGTGGCGGCATCGTTAACTAAAAGTTTAGTAACAAAATTAATATATACCAGTAGAAGTATTAAACGAAATAAAATGAATTTAATCACTGGGTTAAAAGTAGCTAATATATTTTTTTAGAAACTAGTAAATACACCGATTAGACACGTTGTCTATCTTAAATGAAAATAAAAGAGTGAGGTTTATATATATGAAAGTGGTTAATATTGCCAGCGCAAAAAAATCGAATTCCTTGGTTGATGCACCGATGCCAGAACTAAAAGATGGGGATGTTTTGGTCAAAATCCATGCAGTCGGCGTTAACCATGTTGATTTGTTATGGGCGGATCAAAAGGTTAAACCAGAAGAAACTGTATTAGGATTGGAAATGGCTGGGGAAGTCGTTAACGGAAATGATACAAAGTATAATGAAGGAACCCGCGTAATGGGATTGATTGATGACGGCGGATATGCTGAATACATCGCTGTTCCGTCAGAACGATTAATGCCAATTCCAGACAACATTGATTACAAAAAAGCGGCCACCATTCCTGAAAGCTTTCTAACCGCCTATCAAACACTATTTACGATTGGGAACCTACAAGATAATCAAACTGTCTTAATTCATGCGGGAGCCAGTGGGGTAGGAACTGCCGCAATTCAATTGGTTAAACTACTTACCAAGGCTACCGTCATTACAACATCTAGTACCAAGAAGGCCGATATTTGTTTAGACTATGGTGCCGATTACGCAATTGATTATCGCAATAGTGACTTTGCAGAAGAGGTGCAAAGAATTACCGACGGGCATGGTGCCGACTTAATCTTAGACTTCATCGGTGCCAGTTATTATCAACAAAACATCAAATCAGTTGCAATGGACGGCCAAATCATTCTAATTGGTAACCTTGGTGGAAGTGAGATTAAAGACGTTAATATCATGGATATTATTGGTAAAAGAATCTCAATTACTGGAACATTATTGTCACCTAGAAGTAACGAATACAAGGCCAAACTAATCAGTGACTTCAGTAATGATGTCTATGACCTGTTAGCCGATGATAAGATCAAATTACATGTCAGCAACGAGTTTGATTTATCCGAATCAGAACAAGCTTTATCTTGTATGCGTGAGAAACAAAACACTGGTAAAATCATCTTAAATGTTAAATAGTAAGACGCCTAAATAGGCGTCTTTTGTTGTTTTTAAAAATGTCAAGATTAAAAATTTTACAATTTGTAACCAAATATTTAATAATTTGTAAAGAAATTGGGAAAAATTGTAACTTGTGTATAGTATTCTTGCAATATTTAGATTGTACAATAGAGGTAATCATAATTGTTAAAGGATGAGAGTATGTATAAACTAAAGTATTTATTGATGAGTTTTGGGGTCGCGTTGATTGGGGTACTATGTATTTCATTCACATCTGTGAAGAGTAATGCCGTATCTAACAACGTTTACGATTTATCTGAATGGCAAGGTAACTTCACCGATAATCAAGTGAAGACATTGAAGAACGAAGTGCCTTTCGTAATTCTTCGTGTTCAATTTGGTAGTGCCTACCATGATAAGACATTTGCCCACAACGTTGCTTTAATGAAGAAGTATGGTGTTCCATACGGTGTATATTCATTTAGTCAATACACCAGTCCTTCAGATGCAGCTAGCGAAGCAAAGACATTATACAGTCGTGCTCCAGAAGCTAGATTCTATGTTAACGATTATGAACAACAAACTGTTAAGTCAGGTGGAACTAATGCCGCTACCAAAGCATGGGTTGATGCCTTGAGACCACTAGTTGGTAATAGAAAGATTCTTTTCTATTCCTACCAAAGCTTCATGGCTTCTCATGCCGCCGATGCCGTTAGTTCATATGATGGTTACTGGTTAGCAGCTTACCAAACAAATGAACCACAAAGAGAACATGTTTTATGGCAATACACAGATCACTTCTATTCTCCAGCATTGAACCAATACGTTGATGCAAGCGTATTAACACAAAAGAATAGCTCTTGGTTTATTGATGCTACAAATAACAGCAACAATAACAATAACAAGCCAAGTAAGCCAAAATCTAATGTGACATACACTAAGGAAAACAAGACATTGACTGTGAAGACAGCCGTTAAGTATAACTTCTACAACCATGTTCCTGGAAACAACTACTTTAGTGAACTTCACAGAACTCACTATGGTCGTACATTCCATGGTAAGAATGTAACGGTAGATTTAAAGGCAACCGTAAATGGTCGCACTTACTACCGTGTATACGAAAATGGTAAGTTATTAGGTTGGATCAACCAAAATGGATTAGGTCCACACATTAGTTATTCTAAAGTTAACATGCACAAAAAAGTTAAACTAAATAGTAACTACAGATTCTACAACCATGTAACACAAAGTCATTTTGCTGATTTCAAGACAATGGGAACAGCAAGTGAATACGCAGGTAAGACAGTCCACATTACTGGTCGTGCAATTAAAGATGGTTGGAAGACTTATTACTACAAATGTTATTACGAAGGTAAGTTCATTGGTTGGATTTACCAACGTGGAATTTAATAAATTAAAAGACATCGCCTAAGCGCGATGTCTTTTTTTATTGGATACCATTTTTTAAATACATAATGAATTGTTTTCCCATTTGTTCGGGGGATTCGATGCATCCGTCTTTTAGCCAGTTGACTAGGAAACTATACGCCGCACCACTATAAAAGTAGAGCTTATAACGATCAATTGACTGGGCTGGCATGTCACCAGCGATATTCATGACACGTTCGTTAAATAATCCATAAATATAATCACCTAAACGATTTTCCAAAAGAAGGATCAAGTTATCCTTTTCCTGATATAACGAGGTGAATGCCTCGGTAATCAAATGAGGTTGGTCTAAAAATGATACTAAGTCGTTTGAAGAAATGGTAGTTATCTCCTCGGAATCACGGATGTTATCAAAATAAAAGTCGATAATTTCTTCTTTATTATAGAAGTTTCGGTAGTAGCTTGATCTTGATACACCGGACTCCTTGATTAAATCAGAGACGGAAATATCGGTGAACGCCTTTTTCTTTAATAGGCTGAAAAGACCGTTAACAATCTGTTTTTTAACGCGAATGTTCTCTTGTGTTCCATATCTCATTGTTATTGCTGCGACATTTTAGCGGATTTTGTTCCACTAAAAGGTCTTCTCCTTTCTGATAATTCTGCTAGAATAATCTTCGTTAACTGATACAAATTGTATCACATAGAGAGGAGAATGAAAAATGCAAGAAAAGAAATACAATCGTTCATTGATATTACTTGTATTGATGCTAGCTGCAATGGCTGGGGCATTAATGCAAACATCATTGGGGACGGCATTACCAACTCTAATGCACGCCTTCAATATTAATTTAAGTACAGCACAACAAGCTACCACTTGGTTCCTATTAGTTAATGGGGCAATGGTTCCGGTCAGCGCATTCTTGGCTAACCGTTTCTCAACTAAATGGTTACACGTAGTTGCATATGGATTATTACTAATTGGTATTTTAATCAGTATGTTGACTCCGGAACAAAGTAACTTATGGTGGATCTTCGTAGTCGGAAGAATTGTTGCTGCAGTCGCAGTTGGAATCATCTTACCATTAATGCAAATTGTGATTTTAAACATGTACAGTCCTAAAGAAAGAGCATTTGCAATGGGGATGATGGGATTAGTTGTTGGGATGGCTCCAGCATTTGGACCAACATTAACAGGTTGGATTCTAAACAAGAGCCACCACATTTTAGGATTCACACTAAGTAATGCATGGCAAAACATCTTCATCATTCCACTTATCTTTATTGCTTTGGCAACGGTATTAGCACCATTTTTACTAAAGGATGTTGTTGAAAATACTAAGCAAAAATTAGACATTACATCATTTATTCTTTCAGTTGCTGGATTTGGACTATTCATCTGGGGATTCACTAACGTAAGTTCACAAGGCTGGGGTGACTTCAAAGAAGTAATCCTACCAATTCTAATTGGAGTTTTATTCCTAGTAGTGTTTGTCGTAAAACAATTAAGAATGAAGGTTCCTTTCCTAGACGTTCGCGTATTTATGAACAAGGACTTCACTATTCCAACTATTTCATTGCTACTTGCTACTATGGCAATGTATGGAATTGAAATGGTACTACCAACTTACCTACAAAACGTAAGAGGATTAACTCCACTAGATTCTGGTTTAACATTACTATACGGTGCCTTATTCATGGGTATCATGTCACCAATTGCTGGTGCTTTATACAACAAGGTAGGAATTAAGCTACTAAGTATTGTTGGTTTCTTACTATTAATCTTAGGAACTCTACCATTTGTATTTATCAATGCTGAAACACCAACCATCATCATCACTGTACTATACGCAATTAGAATGATGGGAATCGCAACTGTAATGATGCCATTAACCACAGCTGCCATGGACTCATTACCAACTAAGAAGGGTGCTGATGGAACTGCCGCTAACAACACATTGAGACAAGTAAGTTCAAGTATCGTTGTTGCAATTCTAACTTCAGTAATTCAAAACATCGCTAACAACAATGCACCCGCAAAGAGTTTGGCACACACTGATCCACTAAGATATGCTGATAAAGCTTTAGATGCATCAATCTACGGATTCAGAGTAGTATTTATCATCAGTTTAGCATTCGCAGTTGTTGGACTATTATTCGTATTAATTAGTCGTAACAACAAGAAGGAGGTTACAAAATGATTTTATGGATAATTGGTCTATTCGTTATTTTGACTTTTGTATCATGGTTAGTAATTAGCAAGCCAGTATTAAAATGGATTTGTGGAATTATCTCAACATTAGTACTATTGGCTGCCATAATTGGTTTATCAATGAATATGAGTAATCATTATGGGATGAAAAAAGTCACAACTGTCACAACTACAGAGGTTCACTCAATTACCCCAGCAATTTCACCAGTCAAGGCTGTGGCCGTAAAGAAGATTGGTACTGATAACTATGTATTGGTATACAAAGACAAATCTACTGATGCAAAACCAAGCGCTCATTTTGTGCCAAACAAGAAAGACATTGTTGAAGCTGTTAAACAAAGATCAACATACCGCATGGTTTCTGGTCAAAAAGCATATGTAAAGACATCTAAGACCACTTGGAAGTACTCAAGTAAACTTATGAAGAATTTATTTGATGTTGGTAATGAAACAAAAGAAAACACCGTTTCAATTAAAAACGAAATGATTGTGCCAAATAATTGGCAAGTAATTAAGAAGTAATATAATTAGTGTATAAATAAAGGAGTGAATACAAATGAAGGATTACAAAATGCAATTTGAAGTGGACGGCAAGAAAATTTCTTTAGCAGAAATTGAAGAAATGGAAATGAAACGTTATCATCATGTCTTTGAAATCTTTGGTAAAAAAGGGATTTCAATCAAATTGGACGGTGTCGAAAAGACACAATCTGAATTGCTATCACTTAGTCTAGAGGATGCCAAGAGAGCATTGGCTCAAACAAGAGAAGAAATTTGTAAAGAAAAGACACTAGAACTATTCAGCGATGAAATTAAGTCAAGTGATCAAATGTGGAAAGAAATCAATGAAACTGCAGATTTCTCACAACCATACCAACAAGCAATTGTTGATGTTAAGACGGAAAACATTTCCCTTCCACAATTCATGATGTTTAACCAATTACTATCAAAGAAGAATGATTTGTACATGCCTTCAACGATTCACCCTGAACACTACTTCTTTGATGCTAATAACAAAGGTGAACAAAGAATTATTGAAACATTTGGTATGTACAAGGATCCATCATATTTAGATTTAAAACCAGCTGGAAGCAAGGATTACCCAATTCAACCAGATGAAGATACTGACATCGTTATGATGGGAAAAACTTATTTAGCTGATAATGGACTTGATACTACAATTTTAGGGATGCATCAATTAAAGGACAGAGGAAACAGAATGGAAGTTAAACTTGGCGTTTTCCTACCAGCATCTGCTCCTAAAGAAATTATTGATGGTCACAAATGGCATTTAATGGTCGAATTTAAAAATGGACTAGAAATCGCTGCTAAGAAAAAGCCTAATTTTCTTCAAAAAATCTTGTTTAAGATTGTTTTAAAGAAATTAAAATCAAATAAAAAATAATAGAAACGATAAGACTCTTGTATAATCAAAAACGGATACTTGTTATAAGTATCCGTTTTTGATTTACTTTGTTGGAATATCTGTATAAAAATAAGTGATTTTCTTTAGAAAAAATTTATCAATTTACACCTTTCTTAAACTAATTAAACATTATATAATCTTTAGTGTAATCTTAAGAAAAAATTAAGAATTTAAGAGAGGGGCATAATCATTTTATCACTTAAGCAAATTTTGAAGACAGTGATGATTGCAGGAATCGTTTCATCAGGTTTAATGATGGCAAATACGCAACACGCTAAAGCTGAGGCTAACGCATCAGATTCACAGGTTAGCTTGAAAAAAGATACCAGCTTATACGACTCACAAAAAATTAAAAAGATTAAAACTAAATCCGCTAAAAAATACTTCGGAAAAGAATCACTATACGAAAAGAAAAGTGCTAAGGTTAAGAAGACTACATATAAGTTAGTCCAAAGCAAGAGTAGTAAGAAATCAGGTTGGATGAAATCATCTGATTTATACGTTGTGAAAAGAAAGGTGACTACCAAGTCTACATATGAACTATCACCACGTATCAATGATTCTTCCGACTTAGATAGTCGACAACTAACTCAACTATCTGATAGTCAAATCAAATCTAGAATCAGAGCTAAGTTTGTTAACTTTGTCCAAAATCAAAGAAAAAAGACTGATAACGGTTCATGGGTTTCAAGTCGTGGATTAGACAAGGTTGCGCAAGAACGTGCCAACTACGTTGATCCAACCATGGGGGAAGCTTCACATTACACTACCAGAGATGGCAAACGTCATCGTCAAGAGGCTGCTATCTTAGATGGTCAAAGAATGAAGATTGTTAAGAACCAAAACGATATCTATGAATCAAATGGTTATGCCACTCTAGATAAGAACTACTACAACGTCTCAGATTACGTTAGGTACTTTAACGAAATGATTACTGATGATGGCGCTTCAGGTGATAGCCACAAGGCCCAACTACTAGGCAATGAATCAGATGGATTAAGATACTACGGAATTGGTTTAAGAGTGATTAGAACCGACATTACCGTTCAAGTAAACATTGTTATCCTATCAGCTGATACTAAATACAAATAAACAAAAAAGGAAGCCCGCTGGGGCTTCCTTTTTTATTTGCGTTTGATAACGCGAACTCGAATAACTTCGTTGATTGATTTTAAATCGTTTAATAATGGCTCAGTTGGTTCGTCACAAAAATCGACCATTGTATACGCCATTTCACCCTTAGCACCGTTACTCATTTGATTGATGTTAAAGTTGTTGTCGGCTGCTTTGGTGGCGATTTGACCAACCATGTTTGGAATGTTCTTATGAATCAAGGTAATGCGGTAAGGTGAGTGCATTGAAACGTTCATGTTTGGTAGGTTCAATGATTGTGATAGGTTACCGGTTTCTAGGTAACGTTGAATAATCTTAGCACCTCTGACAGCACCGTTTCCTTCAGCTTCGACGGTTGATCCACCGATGTGTGGAGTGATGACGACATCCTCGCGATTCATTAAGACGTCATCACCAAAGTCGGTAATGTATGAGGCAACTTTTCCTTCATCTAAAGCATCAACGACGGCCTGGTTATTCACGATGCCCAGACGCGCATAGTTTAGGATGCTTACGCCAGTCTTCATTTGATTGATTGCATCACCATCGATGAGGTCGGTAGTCTCGTCATTCTTAGGAACGTGGACGGTGACGATGTCGGCATCCTTAATTGCATCTTCTAGGGTGTTGGCACGAGTGATATCACTTTCAATGCGCCAAGCAGCGTCTGATGATAGGTAAGGGTCGTATCCGACAACATCCATGCCTAGGTCGTTAGCGGCGTTGGCTACTAGTGAACCGACGTGACCTAAACCAATCACGGCTAGGGTCTTATCTCTGATTTCTGTTCCTTTGAAACGTGGATCGATTTTCTTCATCTTTGAGATATCAGCATGTAAGTTGTTAGCTGAGAAGTTCGCTACGGGGAATAGATGACGAACAGAAGCAATAATCATTGATAGGACGACTTCCTTTACGGCATTGGCGTTACTTCCTGGAGTGTTGAAGGCGGCGATGCCTAGTTCTGATAGTCGATCGATTGGAAGGTTATTAAAACCAGCACCGGCTCTGACAATTACCTTTAGTTTTTCAGGGAAGTCAGCATCTAACATGTTGGCTGAGCGGATTAGGTATGCGTCTGGATTATCGCTTTGGTTAATCTGGTATTTATCACTGAATTTGTCTAAACCATCCTGTGAAATGGCATTAAAAGTTTTAACGTTATACATAATTATTACCCCCGAGTTTGTTCGAATTTAGTTAGGACATCAATTAGTTTTTCAACACCTTCAACAGGCATTGCGTTGTATAGACTGGCACGAAGTCCACCGATGCTTCTGTGACCCTTTAGACTAATTAGGTCGTGTTCGGCTGCGAAGTCGACGAATTGTGCATCTAGGTCATCGTCATTGGTAGTGAAGACGATGTTGGTGTATGAGCGTTCATCTTTTTTGACGTTGTTATGGAATAGGCTTGATTGATCAAGATAGTCATATAGCATGCTGCTCTTTTGAATATCGCGTTTTTCCATTTCGGCAATTCCGCCGTTGTCTAATAACCATTGAGTGGTTAGTTTGGCAGCGTAAATAGGGAAGACCGGTGGAGTGTTAAACATTGAGTTCTTCTTGGCATAGGCTTCGTAGTTAAGAATGGTTGGGATATGTTTGGCTGGATCAATTAGGTCATCTCTTACGATAACGATTGTTAGGCCAGCTGGAGCCAAGTTCTTTTGCGCACCCGCAAAGATAAGGCCAAAGTCGTTTACATCATATGATTCAGCCATGAAGTTGGAAGACATATCACCAACTAATGGGATGTCTTTGACATTTGGTAAATGATTGGGATGGTATGTAGAGCCTTCAATCGTGTTGTTGATGGTTACATGCAAGTAATCATAAAGATTCTCGTCAAAGTTATCGCTTGGATATGGAAGTTGTCCATCGTCTTTGATGATATCGATTCCGTATCCCAGTTGTTCTGCTTCTTGATAGGCCTTCTTATTCCAATGACCACTATCTAGAAAGGCAATCTTTTCTCTGTGGTTAGCTAAGTTCAACGGAACAGCAGCAAACTGACCGGTCCCACCACCTTGGCAGAATAGAATATGGTAGTTATCAGGAACATGCATTAGGTCCTTGATGTTTTGCTTAGCGTCATTTAATACATTTTCAAACAGGGTGCTGCGGTGTGAAATCTCCAAAATACTCATGCCACTATCGTTAAACGATGGCATCTCACGTTGAATCTGATCAATAACTGGTTTCGGCATTACTGCTGGACCAGCTGAAAAATTATATACAGTCACAATTCTCACTCCCAAAAATAGATTAAACGAAATAAAAAAGCCCCACAGAGACAGTTCTGTGGGGCCACTAGTTCAAGTGTATTGTCTTTTAGACCCCACAAAATGTTAACCATCTATGCAGGGCACAAGTTTCGTATAAATAGGCCTACATAAATGGATGTGTAGACCAGGAAGAGACAATTAAATTATTAATATTTGTATTTCTTAACATTTTAATTACCTCCTCCTTTAATTTAACCAAATTTTAACACTCATATAATAATTTGCAAACAAAAATGTTATAATAAATCAAAATATACGTGTTTCATTGAAAGGAGAGTTTTATTTTGACTGAGTTTTATTTTGTTCGCCACGGTAAAACATTCGCCAATCAACAGGGGTTAAAGCAGGGGACGATTAACTCTGAAATCACCTACTTATCCGATTTAGGGAAGCAACAAGCACAGCATTTACATGATCATTTTGACATTAGTTTTGCCGATAAAATCTATGTAAGTCCACTTCAAAGAACTCAAGATACTGCTAATTATTTAAATGCTGGAGTCGGTCTACCGATCGAAAAAGACGAACGATTGTTGGAAATTTCATATGGTAAGTGGGATGGTCAATCCAATGCCGAATTGATGAAGACCTATCCAGAAGTCTTCGATGAAGAACTAGAGGATGTACTACCTAGTTATGCACCGCTAGCCGATGGGGAAACCTTTGAACACGTCGAACAACGCGTCAGTGAGTTCATGGAAGAAGTCGCTGCGAAGTATCCAGATGGCAAGTTCATCTTGGTATCACATGGTTTTACTGTGAAGTCAGCCATGTTGGTGGCATTAAGACAACAAGATGATCCAATGTCTGTGATTGAACCTGACAACACTTCCGTGACAAAGATTAGATTGAAGAATCATCAATACTACGTGGATTACTTTAACCGCATGTATTAAAAAAAGAGCCATACTGGCCCTTTTTTAGTCGAACATCATTATCTGAATTGCTAGCACAATTGTTGATAGTGATATGATAAGTGTTTCTTTAAACGGAAAGTGACTACCTAGACCGATTATAAAGATTTCAATCAATAAGATGATAAACGATGCTGATAGCAGTTTCTTCTTACTGGCAGAAATGAAGGTAAAGATAACCTGGAATAGGTTAATAAAGATGATTAATACACCCAACAGAATAGTCTGTTGGTTAGTATTGTCACCAATAATTAGTGGTAATGCTATGTATGTAAATATGAATAGGTTGATAAATGATCCGATGAGTTGAAACCCACCTGTAACAACGTCTCTACGAATCGTTTTTCCCTTCCTTCTATCAATATCAGTTATCATAAAATTCTCGATAATGTTATCATTTAAATATTAAAAATAAGAAAGAATTTAAATATGAAAAATGCGGATTTATTACTAATCGAACCAAAGAAAGACGAATTTTCTAACTTAATTGCTAATTCAACATCTATTAAACATAACTATTCCCATGTTGCGCTAGTTTACGTAAACGATGAAGAAGCGTTTGTGATTCATGCGATTCCTAACCGTGGAGTCGTCAAACAAAGGATGAGTCAGTTTTTAGATGACCGAAACGATCAAAACATCGACTTGTATCGAGTGACTAAGGATATCGATAGAGACGAAGTGATTGGTCGTGCGAAAGCAATGCTTGGCAAACCTTATAACAATCTCTTTTTGAATCAACATGCTAGTTTTTACTGCTCACAATTGGTGACACATGCCTATGAAAAAGAAGGGGTATTTGAGCTAACGCCATTACGATTTGGACAAGGCAAGCAGATTGATGAAGAGTGGGTCAATTACTATCAAGAATACGAAATGACGGTACCAACTGATGAAATGGGCAGTAGTCCAAACTCATTGGTAGAGTCTAAGATGATTAAGTTAGTTGAACATGTCCAATAAAAAAAGAAGCCATCCTGGCTTCTTTTTTTATAGTTGTGGAAATTCTTGCATATCAAAGAGGTGGTGTTCACGAATAGTGGTGTAATCTTCGTTCATCCATGCTCATTCCATATGAGCAGCTTGGATTGCGGGAAAGTCTCTTAATAACTCTTCGTTTAGATTAGTCTTGATGTTGCAAGAACTCATTTAGATATTCTTGTGATAGTTGGTATATCTTAGCTGAACTGTATTTTTCGTGTGGTTCACTCCAGATACATAGGGCGGAGTCAATCTTTTGATTACCCTTGTAAATATCGGATGTATTATTGTCGTCCCAGACGCGTTCATTCCATTTGTCTAGAAGTTCCTTCCAATGAAAACGAGATGGTGCAGTGTACATCTTAGGGAAGTTAATTACATATAGATAGTAGAAGTTACAGTTAATTACCTTAAAACCATGATGGACCAATTGAGGAAGGGTGGCTCTTAATCTGATTAGTTCTTTTCTGTCGTCAGGATCACTTTGTTGGCCATTTTGACTCCAATAGAAGACGGTAATGTTTTTATGATACCTATTGATGGTTCGTTTATGAAAACTATCATTCCAGGCGGTTAGTTTATAACCCTTTCTATTTACAAATGAATCAATCGAGTTGATGTATTTAACGAAGTTATTTTCCTCAGTCTTGTTATCCAATGAGATTTCATCAGCGCCCATGCCAATATGATTGCCCTTAGGTAATAGTGGCAGGTATTCGGATAAGATTCTCTTAGAAAGCGTTAGGGTGCCTTTCTTGGAAAGTTTGAATTCATTATAGCCGTCTCGATATACCAGTTGTTTCTTCAAACGACGACCGGATTTGGTATAACTAAGTAGTTTTAGAATTCCTTTGTCGTGTCCAGGGAGATCGATTTCTGGAATTAACTCGATGTGTCTTTTTTGGGCATATTTAATCAGACTCTTTAGTTGAGCTTTACTTAGAAATGCCTTGTGAGTCTTACGATTGAAATAGATACCATTTTTGACCTTGGCCTTTTTCGTAGTTTGACCCAGATAGCTGTTTTCGACACCAAATCGTTCATTGTCGGTCAAATGTAGTAGCATGAATTCCGCATGATTTTTGGACAGGGTATCAATGTATTTACGGATTAATTTAGGTGAGTAAAACGATCGCGCACAATCCAATGTCATACCTTTATTACCCTGAATGCTGTTGGCTGATGATGTAATCCCAAACGAGAAAGCATTTGATAATACAACAACGGCGGTTAAACAAGCACTGATGATTTTCTTCACATTATCGCTTCCTTATACTTATATGAAAATAAGTATATCATAATGAAATTGAAATGGAGATTTATACAAAATTAAACACATTGTCTTTAAATTTTATAACGTTCTATAAACGTCTATAATTGCCGCTTTAATTACAATCTTCCTATGATACAATAAATCTATACACACAATATATTAAGGTGAATTGATATGGCCAATTATAGAACGCAAAGCGAATTAGATTTCGAAAAAGAAATTGTCCACCAATTAACGATTGGAAGTAATCAGTGGACAGAACGAAAAGATTTATACGAAGCTACACCCGATAAATTATGGGAAAACTTCAGAGAAAAACTTAATAGAAACAATATTGCAGTGTTAAAACATAAGGAACTAACTGATGAGGAGTTTAACCGTGTTAAAGCTCGCATCAGTAATGTAAAGAGTCCATACGATGCTGCTAAAATCCTAGATGCCGAAAATGGAATTGGTAAGATTGAGATTCCAAGAGACGACGCATCACTAGGGACTGTTACATTAAACATATTCTGGAAGGCAGATGTTGGCGGAGGACATTCAAGTTATGAAATCGTCCGCCAAGCCATCAGACCACGTTCAAATGACGATGATTCAGATCGTCGTTTTGATGTGACTTTATTAATCAATGGTCTTCCATTAATTCAAATTGAATTAAAGAAATCAACGGTTGAAATTAACCAAGCATTTAACCAAATCAAAAAGTACGCCGGCGAAAACAAATACACTGACATTTACTCATTACTACAAATGTTTGTCATCATGAGTCCTGACAGCTCAGCTTACTTTGCTAACGCTCGTCCTGATGAATTCAACAAGTCATTTGTCTTCAAGTGGCGTGACGAGGATAACAATCCTGTCGAAAATGGGATGGACTTTGCTAAGTCAGCATTGAATATTCCAATGGCTCATAAACTAGTCAGTGAATACAAAGCCATTGATGAAGAACGTAAGAAGTTATTATTACTTCGTCCATACCAAATCTACGCGATTGAAGCGGTGCTAAAACGTATTAAAGAACACGAGAATGGATACGTTTGGCACACCACCGGTTCTGGTAAGACATTAACATCATACAAGACCGCTAAATTGGCTGCTCAAATGCCTTCAGTTGATAGAGTTGTCTTCTTAGTTGACCGTAAGGCATTAGATGATCAAACGGTTGGTAACTTTAGAGCTTACGCATCAAACGATGATATGACCATCAATAAGACCGACAATACTTCGAAATTACGTCAGGCCTTATTAAAGGGTGGCAATAACATCATCATCTCATCGATTCAAAAGATGGCTAATTTAGTTAATGCGGAAGAACAAGCTCAAGACGAAGGAAGAAATACCAGAGTATCTCAATCTAAGTTATTAGATAAACGAATTTGTTTCTTCGTTGATGAAGCGCACCGTTCCCAATTCGGAAAGATGCGTCAAGATATCAGCAATGCATTCAAGAATGCCAATTGGTACGGATATACCGGAACCCCAATCTTCCATGAAAATAGAAAGAAGTTCCAAGGTGACCGTGGAGTTACCACCCAAGAACTATTCGGTAAAGAATGTCACCGCTATACCTTAGTTAACGCTCTAGAAGATCATGCAGTTCTTCCTTTTAACGTTGAACATGTGAACACCATTGCCAACGTTAATGAAATCGTTGAAGAAATCATGCAAAAAGAGACCGCTAAGGAACTAAAGAAAAAGGGCCAAGAACTAACCATCTCAGAAGAAAATGACATCAAAAATGAACTAAGCGAAATGTCTGATGTGGAAAAGGAATCATACCTTCCAAATGATATATACGAAAAAGATGAACATTTGGATCAAGTTGTTGATTATATCTTAACCACAGGTCCTAAGAAGATGAGTCTAGGTAAAGGTAATTACAATGGAATTTTGGCCACTAGTTCAATTCCAATGGCCATTCGTTATTACCAAAAATTCAAGGAACGTAAGAAATTACATCCAAATGATGTCGATAAAGATTGGCCTCGTGTTGCAATTACATACTCACTAGCTGAAAACGATGATGCGCACAAGGAAAATATGGATGGAATGGATGAAGCAATAGCCGACTACAACGCCATGTTTGATACCAACTTCCATAACAACAATGAAGAAATTAATCTTTATAACGAAGATGTTGCGAAGAGAACTGCTCGTCGTGAATCTTATTATGCCCATTTAAAACGTGATCAAGAAATCAACCTAGTAATTGTTGTGAACAGATTATTGACTGGTTTTGATGCACCACGTTTGAATACTTTATTTGTCGATAAGATGTTCGAATACGCGAACTTGATTCAAGCATATTCAAGAACCAACCGTTTGGAAAATAATGATTTAAAACGTGAAGGTCAAATCGTCACATTTAGAAAGCCAGCTATCTCTCAACAAAATGAAGAAGATGCTTACCGCTTATACGGTGGTGAAGGTTCATACGAAGAACTAATGCGTCCTAAGTACATGGATGCGGTGGCTAAGTTCAAGAGTGAAGTTGCTCATTTGAAACGCATCGCACCAAATGCTGATGCCGCCGATGATTTAAAGGGTAAGGAAGCAAAGGTTGATTTTGTAAAGACATTTAGACGTGTTAATACACAATTGAACTCATTAACAATGTATAACGACTTTACTTGGGATAATGCCGAAGAAGAATTCGGGATTAGTGAAGATGAAGTCCAACACTACATTGGTAAGTTCCAACGTATTAAGTCCGAAATCCAAGAAAATCAAGATGATGATGAAGACGACGAACTAAGTAATTTGGACTTTTCACTTTCAATTGGATCAACCGTCTTAGTAGATTATGACTACATCACAGGTCTATTAAAAGAGTTGGTTGATATCCGTAACAGTTATGATACTGATGAAGAATATCAAGAAAACATGACTGATTACCTTCAAAAAGAAGCTGAAATTCAAGAACAGATTAATAAGTACGAAAAGTCTGGTCACGAAAAGCAAGCTGCATTGTTACGTGAAATCTTATCCTACTTGGATGAACACGTGGTTGAACCAGATAAGTTTGATGATTTTGTTCAACAATATAAGACTAATAAACTAAATGGTTTGGTAAATGAATTCGCTGACAAGTGGGGATTATATCCAGAAGAACTAAAACGGGTCGCAACAGAACGCCATCGAAACATTGAAGAAGGTTCTCACCTACAAAATCTCATCGACCATGGTGACTTAGACCACGCCGCTGTACAACAAGGCGATGATAATCTTAAGATACCAATTATTTATAACGCTAAAGCAAATCAAAGTATCAATTCATTTATTGATAAAGATATTGATGCATACCTATAAGGAGAATGAACATGCCTGAAGAAAAAACACAAAGCCTAGAAAGCGCTCTTTGGAGTGCCGCTGATGCATTACGAGGTAACATGGATGCCTCTGACTACAAGAACTATTTATTAGGATTAATTTTCTATCGTTTCCTATCAGTAAAAGCACTAAAGGCCTTTGCTGAAAGCAACCGTATGGATGAAAATAACCATGCAGAATTAAAGAAACAATACACACAATTCTTGGATCCAAATAACATGATTGGTGACATTAAGACTAGAGAAGCCACTATGTCATCACTATTGAACAAGAATGGATACCACATTGAACCAGAAAACCTATACAGTTCACTAATAGATAACATTAATGATGGTAGCTTTGAAATTGAACAATTAGAAACCGCTTTGCATGAACTAGAATTATCAACCAATAACCAAAGTTCACACAACGATTTCGACGGTTTATTCCAAGATGTTGATTTACACAGTAACAAGCTTGGTGGAACTATTCGTCAAAGAAACCACGCCATTAGTGAAACCATGTTGGCATTAAACAGCATTGATTTATTCGGTCACAATGGGGATGTATTGGGGGATGCATACGAATACCTAATCGCCCAATTCGCCAGTGATGCTGGTAAGAAGGCCGGAGAATTCTATACTCCACGCCAAGTATCTGACATCATCTCACAAATTGTGACTTACAAACGTAATGGTGGGGATGACCAAATCAGAACTATTTATGATCCAGCCGTTGGTTCAGGTTCATTACTATTGAACGTGGCCCAACACGTGGATAGACCAGAACTAATCAAGTACCACGGTCAAGAACTAAACACCACTACTTACAACTTGGCTCGTATGAACTTAATGCTTCACGGTGTCTCATACGAAGACATGGAACTACGTAATGGTGATACCTTGGACAAGGATTGGCCTGTTGAAGAACCATACCAATTCGACGCCGTTGTAATGAATCCACCATACTCAGCTAAGTGGGATAACGATGACTCACGTCTAGCTGATCCAAGATTCAGAGATTATGGAGCACTTCCTCCAAAGTCTAAGGCTGATTTTGCATTCTTATTACACGGCTTATACCACTTGAAGGAAAACGGTACGATGGGAATTGTGCTTCCTCACGGTGTCCTATTTAGAGGTGCTAAGGAAGGTAAGATTCGTGAAAAGCTGATTGAAGATAACAGAATCGATGCAGTAATCGGTCTACCAGCCAACATCTTCCATTCAACAAGTATTCCTACTCTAGTATTGGTGTTGAAGAAGAATAAGGATAACTCAGACGTTCTATTCATCGATGCTTCTAGAGAATTCGAAAAGGGTAAGAACCAAAATAATATCACCGAAGAAAATATCGAAAAAATCATCGATACCTACAAAAACAGAAAAGACGTCGACAAGTATGCCCACGTCGCAAGTTACGATGAAATTAAAGAAAATGATTTCAATCTAAACATTCCTCGTTATGTTGATACATTCGAACCAGAACCAGATATTGATATTAACGAAGTAAAACAAAACATCGCAGATCTTGATGCTGAAATCGCAAAGGTTCAAAAAGAATTCGATGAAATGGCAGCCGATTTAGTTGAAACGGATGTGGATAAGAATGACAAAGACTAATGTGCCTAGACTTAGATTTAGAGGATTTAGTGGTGAATGGAAGAATGATATTTTAGAAAATAATGTTAACTTTGTTCAGGGAAATGATGGAACTGATAAAGGTCTCCCCGTTTTAACAATTTCTGCAGGAAAAGGGTGGATGAATCAAAAAGATAGATTCGGAACTGTATTAGCAGGTAATGAGTTAAAAAATTATACTTTACTAAAAAAGGGTCAATTGTCTTATAACCATGGAAATTCTAAACTTGCTGAATATGGTGCAGTCTTCTGCTTAAGGAATTATGACAAAGCACTTGTACCAAGGGTATACCATAGTTTTGAATTGAAAAATGGTGACTCAAATTTTATTGAAAAATTGTTCGAATCCAAAATCCCTGATAGGCAACTTAGGAAATTGATTACTTCTGGTGCTAGAATGGATGGACTATTGAATATTAATAAGAAGGCATTTGGCAGCATATCGTTAAACTTTCCTTCCCAATATGAACAACAAAAGATTGGTTCATTCTTTACAAGGATGGATAAAATTATCGAACTTCAAATACAAAAGCTAGAACAATTAAAGAAACTAAAACATGGATATCTACAAAAGATGTTCCCACAAGATGGAGAATCAATACCTAGGTTGAGATTTAGTGGATTTAGTGGGGGATGGAAAAAGAAAAACATTTCTGAAATCACGACACGTTTAGATAATAAGCGTGTTCCTGTTAAAGAACAGGATAGGGTTTCTGGGAATGTTCCATATTACGGTGCTAATGGAATACAAGGATATGTTGAAAGTTTCACTCATACTGGTAATAATATTCTAATTGCTGAAGATGGAGCTAGTGATGTAAATAACTATCCAGTGATATTTACAAAAGGTAATATATGGGTAAATAACCATGCTCATGTATTGCAAAGTAAAGATAATAAATCAGATTCTAGTTTTATGTCATATGCTCTAAAACTTATTAGATATGAAAAATACTTAACGGGTAATGGTAGATATAAACTAAATGCTGATGTATTGATGAAAATAAATCTTTTAGTACCAAGTATAGGAGAGCAACAAAAAATCAGTAAATTTTTCTCTAAGTTAGATCAGTTTATAAATAATCAATCAAAAAAAATAGACTCCTTAAAACAACAAAAGAAAGCGTATCTACAAAAGATGTTCATATAAATTAAAAAGTCACAAAAGATATTTATTAAATATTTTTTGTGACTTTTTGAGTAAAAGAATGAATATATTTTCAGATGTATATATCATGATTCTATATGATAAAATATAGATTAGTTAATGATTACGGAGAAAAGAGCTTTTTATGTTGAAAGAAAATAATGTACCTAAACTAAGATTTAAAGACTTCGAAGATGAATGGAAATATAATTTAGCTAAAGATTTATGTGAGTTCAGTAAAGGAAAAGGTTTTTCAAAAAATGATTTGGTAAAGGATGGCAAACCTATTTTACTTTATGGAAGTATGTACACCAATTTTAAAAATACTTTGTCTAGTGTAAAAACATTTGTTAATAACATAAAGATTGAAGCTTGTTATAGTAAGAGAGGAGACGTTGTAGTTCCATCATCAGGTGAAACTAGAGACGACATTGCTAGGGCAACAAATATTGATGCTAATAATATTATATTAGGTGGAGACCTAAATATATTACATCCAAATAATGAGTTGAATAGTTCATTTTTATCTTTATCCATTACATATGGTAAAGGCCATAAGAGGTTATCTAGATTAGCACAAGGTAATTCAGTAGTGCATCTATATAATTCTGATTTAAGAACATTAGTGATTGTTTATCCAAGCGTTTATGAACAACAAAAAATTGGTTCATTTTTTGAAAAGATAGATAAGATTATTGAACTTCAAACTAAAAAGTTAGAACAACTAAAGAAACTAAAACAAGGATATCTACAAAAGATGTTCCCAGAAGATGGAAAATTATTGCCTAGATTGAGATTTAGTGGGTTTAGTGAAGAGTGGAAGGAAGATAAATTAGGTAATGTATATAATATAAATACTGGTAGAAGTGTATACAATAGCTCTAATCATGGAAAATATCCCATTGCTGGATCAACCGGAGTTATAGGATATGATAATGAGTTTGATTATGATGGTAATTTCTTGTTGGTAGCACGTGTTGGCGATGCTGGTTCAACTTATTGCAATTCCGGAAAAATGAAAATAACAGATAATACTATTTTTATTGAGGCAGAATACGAGAACTTTCTGTCTGGCGTTTTAAAAAATAAGAATATAAAGAAATTTTCTGTAGGATCAGGTAGAAAGTTGATAAAGAGTAGTGATTTGAAGAAAATAAACGTTGTTTTACCAGAAAAAAGAGAACAATTAAAAATAGATATTTTTCTAATTGAACTTAATAGTATGATAGATGTTCAAGATGAAAAAATATCTAATTTAAAACAACAAAAAAAGGCTTACTTACAAAAGATGTTCATATAAATAAAAAGGTCATAATAGATACTTAATTGTATCTGCTATGACCTTTTTTCTATTTAACGACGTCTTTATCAGTTTTGTACATAAATACTGGGAATCCGACTAGACCTAATAAAAATAGAATTAACATTAGGAATGCAGATTCATCGAAATAAATTAAGCTACTAAGAATCACAAGAACAATACCAATTATAAAACCAGTTAATACTCTTAAGATATAGGTGGATGGTTTGTTACTTGGAATATTTTTTACATTTGATGTTTGTGTATAATTGTTTGAATCTATCATAATTAACCCCTTATTTTTATACTAACTATATAATTTTATCAAACTTATATTTCCTTATCAATATTCTTATAAGATTGATATGATAAGGATTGTGCCATCAAGTTCTTAATAATATCTCATGGATAACTCGTCAAATTATACTGTTTCATATGCTAAAATGTTGTTCGAAAAAAATATGAGGGGTTTTAATTAATGTCAAATTTGAATTTGTTACTTATTTTCCTATCCTGGGGAATGAATTCATATATTTTATACCAATATATAAAGAAAAGGGTTAATAAGATAAATGCATTGGATAGTCATTTATATTCATTGATGTCTTGTGCATTAATCTTATTCTTACTTAAGGAATTATTCTTTTTCCTAAAAATCCATTCACTAATCAATGTAATCATGTTAATCGTACTTGATATTGCATTGATTGGACTAATGGGTACATTTTTTGTTAACAGACTACGCATCAATACTAAAGAAGTGTTTGGTATTGCACATCCCAAACGTTATTTTGGATGTGCAGCTTTGGCTTTCTTTTTTATTTTTATGCTTACTGTAACAACGCTTCCAGATACATTTAGTAATGCGGATAGCAATGATACAACTACACATCATCAAAAAAAGAGTAGTGATTTAAGCAGTCATAAGAAAAAAGAAAATACTTTTAAAGTCTACAAGGTAAATATTAAAAGTATTAGCGAGAATGGTTCTCATGATTACTTAAAGGTATCAGGAACAACTAAAGCACCAAATAGTTCTAAGATCTTTGTTTCAACTGACAATAAAACTAATCCTGATACTACTACAGATGCATTTAATAATTCTGATGAAGACGGTTTGGCAACTGTAAAAAATAATAAGTTTGATGCATACGTAAGCATAAACTACATTAGTTCTGATACTGATTACAAAGTAGGTTCACAATTAAGATTTTTAATTTCTTCATTTGATGGAATTAAACATGATGCTTCCGACGACTTTACTGACGATCAGTTATCTAAATTAGTTGATGCAAGTACAATAGGAACATATAAAATTACTAAAGCAATTCATAAACAATTTAAGCCAGAAAATGAAGATACTGATAGTAAAGATAAAAAATCTGATACTAATAAAACAAATAGCAGTGTTGATGATAGTAATAGTTACGACGATGACTCTAATTAAAACCTTACATTAGGTCAACAAAATGCAGCTGATGATGCTGATGAAATGTCATTGGGTGGTCAATTGTCAAAAGCACAAGTGTATAAAAAATTAACTTCTGTAGAAGGTGGAAATTACTCACCAAGTGATGCACAATATGGTGTTGATCAAGTTCAAGAAATCGTTTGGAAACAAAATGCTTTAGCTAAAGCAATAAAATATTATCAAGAATATGGTTATTCTGACGAAGAAATAATTGCTACTTTGACATCAAGTGATGGTGGAAGATTTACAATGGAAGAAGCAGAGTACGCTGCTGAAAATAAATACTAGATTAAAGTTTTAATAAAATAAAAACACGAAAGAATAATATTCTTTCGTGTTTTTTGTTTAATTTAGAATGTCAGTAGGATTTTTAACGTTCTGACCGTTTATTTTATCAAATGTCAATTTGTTATTCTTAGTATCAATAAATGAGGAATCTTTATTTACTTGAACAGGTTCTAACTTTAAATATTCATTTTTAGGGTTACTTGTAGCAATGACAATTGGGTTAGGATTAACGACAATTGAAGTCTTATGTGGCAAAATCTTTGAATTAGTCCATTCATCGCCTGCAGAGTTTAGTTTATTGTAGTTATTAGAATTTTTTTCGTCATTTGATTTATAGACTGATCCCAAAACAATGGGTTGATCAAGTGAATCGTATTTTCCATCATGCAAAGCATATGGATTTAGTTGAGTGTCGTTGGAAATTTGAGAGGCAGAAAGTTCTTTGTTAGTCTTGTTAGTTACTTTAAAACTGGTAAGGATAACATCATATTGCACTTTATTATTATCATCGTAGCTTGGCCCTGCATATGCCTTGTAAAGAGAGAGTGTCCCTTTATCAGTTGTGATAATAGATTTATTATGGATGTTTTTGAAACTTGAAGTTACATTTGAACTAGATGAATTGGAACTACCACTCTGTTTAGTTGCTTTTTCATTTCCACAAGCTGCCAAAGTAAATGCGCTAACTACAACTAATCCTAAACTAAATAATTTTTTCATTATAAAACACTCCTTATTTATGTATTCAAATAATATGTTATCACTTTGAAAAATAATTAAAAGAAAATAACGAAAGTAAGAGATCATTGATTTCTTACATCATTGATACATACAGTATTAATTAATAAAGAGTTGATGTTTATTTACGTATTTTTTTCCATGGCTTTGTAAACACTATTAAAATAACTTTAATCCACATTGTGTTTTTTTAAAATCTTCACAAAAGATAGTTTGAGAGATATTAATAATGAATGCTGTAAGTTGTAAAAACTAAAGGGTATGAAAAAAGCCGTTGTAACAATGATTTTCATCATTAATTACAACAGCTTTTTTCTAAACAATGGAGGCGGCGGGAGTCGAACCCGCGTCCGAGCATATCGCCATTCGAATATCTACGCTCATAGGGATACTATTTGAAGTTTCACTGACCAAAGCACCGTATTCCGGGGTTAACATGATCAGCTAACCTGATTAATCTCTTTTACTTAACTTCAGGTGTGAGCAAGTAACGTAAGCCTATCAATTATAAAACCCAAGTTAGCCACTAGGCAAAGCTAGTTGGATTGTCGTAGACTGCTTATTAGGCAGCTAAAGCGACGTTGTTTGAATTATTGTTTGCAGTTATAATTTAAAAACTGGACGGTTGAGCAGACGCCGCTGCGAACGCAATCCGAATTCGAACTATACCCGTCGAATCCATAACGCCCCCAAAAGGTACATATCAATGTTACCATATTTATAAGGACAGTGAAACGATATTATCATATAAAACACCATTTAGGGTGCGTTTTACACCATTTTATTGTTATAATGGAGTCTATACCTAAATAAATGAGGGTGAATTAATGAAAAGCAATTCAATTGCAAACGAAAATGTGCCACACTTTTACGTGCGTTTAAAACACCGTAAGATGGAAAAGTGGTACGTCAATGAAATGCAAGCGGGAAAGCATCAACGCAAAGCATTCAATCATTCAGACGAAAAGGCAAAATTTGAAATTGATCAAATCGGCTTCTATCAAAAACATCTATGGTTTCACTTTGAAAACGAAAGTGATGCCGGATGGATTCCTAACAAATTCATTCGTAAAAATTACAGAATCTTAAATCTACAGGCTAGTAATGATAATACCGAGGCTTCTAACGAAGAAAAGGCGTTATCAGTATTGGTTCATTTCTCTAGACCAGATTTTGACGTGTACGAAAAGTTAGGCAAGATTACTGATAATTTATCCGATGTAACCTTTAAGAGCATCCTAGTTAACAGTGTTGGCTCATATAAAGATTTGACTAAGAAGTCATACCGTCGTGTGAGAAGCCAGATTAATCGTAACCGTCCTGTGATGTTATGGGGCAGACGAGATAATCAATGTATTATCCTATTTGGTTTTAACCACCGAGTATTTTTCTACTTTGATCCTGAAGATGGGTTGAACAAGACGATTACAGTTAAGGAATTAACTAAGCTATGGAAGAGAAGTGGCTATAAAGCCATTAGTTACTAGCAAACAAAAAAGACAGCCAAATGGCTGTCTTTTTTTGTTATCACCCGCACGGGGATCGAACCCGTAACTCCGCCTTGAGAGGGCGACGTCTTAAACCAGTTTGACCAGCGGGCAATATCACTAATCAATCACTATATATTTATACTACTATTCATTTTTAGCACTGTCAATGCTGATAACCGTTGACATAAGGGTATTTTGAGTATTAATATTAATTATGTAATCAGTTATTGAGTATTCGCCAAATTGGTAAGGCAGAGGACTCTGAATCCTTAATTTACTGGTTCGAATCCAGTATACTCAGTTTCTAAGCGTACATAAAAAAGCACCGTCACGATTAAGTGAGGGTGCTTTTTATTTTTTGTATATATTTTTGTAAATCAACTAGCTTTTATCTAGCTAATAACAAATAAACTTTATGATAACAATCATATTATTTTAATCAATCTAAATAATTGATTCATTATAGATAACTAATCGCGACAACCAAGAGGTCAATAAGTATGGCCATCAGAATTGCAGATAATAAGGCATATAAGGTGAATCTTTTTTCGTCGCCGAATTTGTTCATTCGTTTAATATTACGATCGAATATGTTAGCAACCTTTTAATAGGATGTTTTTAAGGATTCCTTTCGAGTTTTTGATGCTTTGTTTGATTTGTTGTTATAAATTTCATATATAAATTTGATAATACGTTCTCCTATATTTTTTTATAGATTAACATATCAATAATCACCTTAAAATATAGTGAAAATGTCACAATTAGTGCATTTTATACGAAAATTAAATTCATTAATATTCATCGTTTTTAGGATAGTTATTAACATTTTTTATTTATACAAAATGTTTTATAAAAAAATTAAAATAATCGCCTACAAATGATTTTAATCACAAGATAATAGACGCCTAGATGTTTATTAAGGTAGCATCACTTGTTTAAATAAATCATAAATAACACTAGGCCAATAAATATTATTTTTTTAATATGTTAGAATCGAGTTAAAAGAATGGTAAGGGGTGATTAGTTTGCAAATTATCAGTGATGTATTAGCGTTAATTGTCGCGATTGAAGCATTGTTCATCATGATCTTAGAAATGTTCTTTAGTCGTACCAAGATAGCTCAAAAGGCATTTGATTTATCGATGGAATACCTATTTACACCTGAGACTAAGATTAGTATGGCTAATCAAGGACTATACAATGGTTTTATTGGTGTCGGCATTCTATTGACGATGTTTGTTCTACCACAATCAATTGCAACTTTTAACCTATATCTATTTATAGGATTTGTGGTCGTTGCCGCTATCTTTGGTGGCTTTACCGCTAACAAGAAGATTATCATCACACAAGGTTTGCCAGCAGCATTGGCATTGATCTCAATATTCATTACAAATAACATTTAATACACAGACGTCACTTGATAGTGGCGTTTTTTATTTACTAAAAAATCCTTATCATATGGCAGATAAGGATTCTTAGAGAAGATTATAGTATATGTAAAACCAACACGATTAAGGCAGTTAAGATCGTCTTAATCATAAGTGGCCAGTCAATTACGTCTAACGTGAAGAGAATGACTTCAAAAATTACGAAGGCAATCTCAAAAATGGCTAGCTTTTTTAATTGCACTTTTCCAATGAACATAATTAGTAGTTGTGCAATCAAACAAATTACTAGGGTAATTAGCGAGAGGACGTAAAACCAGCTATATATTTGGGAAAATCCTTCAGTTTCCATCCGATTGGAGGTCTCCAAAAGGATTAGACCAAATACCAGACTAGAGATTAATAGGTATAAATTTGCGAATATACATAGTAATCGTACAGTCTTATTGTTATTCTTTTTCAATTTTTCTCCCCCTTAGTAGTTATCAGCTATATTGAAAAGGAATATTCGTATTTTACAACTTTAATATGAGAGAAAAGTAAATCCGGTTTTTAGAATGAAAGATGAAAATAAAAAATCCTTCATCGTATATGGCAAATTTATAAAGTAAAAGCATCAATTTATTGGCTAAATGGCTTTGCGGTGGTGGATTGGTGCCTTTAGAAAGATTTAACCATTATGATAGAAAATTATACACAGTGTCTAAAAATGGCATTTATATTTTATTGTATTCTTATTTGATGTGTCTTAAATCAGATTATTTAAATCGATCACTAATAGGGGCAAAAATTAAAAAATAATAAGCTTAAAAGCCTAGATTTCTTAAAAGTAACAAACATGTAATATTTGAAGCAAAATGAATTATAGACCTTATTTATAGGCATTCTTATATTACAATAACTTTAAAAATCATCTGAAACTTAAAATAAACTTAAAACTTTCTTTAAAAATGATTATATAAAGTATATAATTCCTTTTGTTTCAATTATAAATTTTTAGTTAGGGGTTTTTAAGTTATGAATTATAACCAAGATTCAAAGTTACATTATAGAATGTACAAATCTGGTAAATCATGGGTAATCGCTGCCGTTGTAGCCGTTACCATGGGAACTGGTTTCTACATGACCCAAGCAACAGCTCATGCTGATGCAACTCCTGCGGCTGATAAGACGACTGTAAAAGCTACTGTCCAACCCACAGCAACTACCACAGCTGCCCAACAAGGCGCAAGCACTACAACTACCACAGACACTACTACTACCAAGAGTGATACTGATAAGGGTGGCACTGCAACTTCAACAGTTATAACTGGTGAAGCAAGTGCTCATAGTGATAGTTCAGATGGTAAGAATGATAAGGAATACAATAACCCAGCTGGTACCAATGCTGCGAACTCAAACGGTACAGATGCCAACACTAACAACCAAGTAGTTAACGCATCAAACGCTACTCCAATTCCAGCACCTGTGACTGGTAATGACAGTAACAACACCACAACACCAGCAACTACAACACCAGCAACTACAACACCAGCAACTACAACACCGGTTACAACAACACCGGCAACCACAACACCAGTTACAGCAACACCAGTAACTACAACAACGCCAGTTGCTACAACACCAGCAACCACAACAGTTGCAACTACCAATAACACTGCTAACGCTAACCAAGCTACTAATAACAACAATGTTACAGTAGCTACTGGTGATGCCAGCAAGGATAATGGTACTAACAATACTACTAACAACCAAACAACAACCACTGATAAAAATGCTAGTGCAACTAAGACTACTACATACAAGAAAGTCACATTAATCAAGCCTAGATCATTTAGTGATAGTCAAATTAAGCAATTTAACCAATTCAATGCACCAGTTAAGTTTACTAAAAAATACGTAACTAACATTGATGGTTATTTAACTGCTGATACTTGGTACCAACCAAAGAAGATTTACCGTAATGGTAAGAAGTGGTCAAAATCAACTAAAAAAGATTACAGACCAATTCTAATGTACTGGTGGCCAAGTAAGACTGTTAAGGCTAACTATGCTAACTACTTTAATAAGTCACTAAACATTAATGACAAGAAGAAATACAATGTTAAGAGTGATGCTAAGAAGCTTCATAAAGCTGTTTTAAACATCCAAACTAACATTGAAAAGACCATTACTAAGACTAAGCATGTTAATTGGCTACACACTGCCATGACAGGTTTCATCAAGACTCAAAGCATCTGGAATGTTAAGAGTGAAAAGCCGGTATATGGATGGGGTAACCTACAAGGTGGAAGCTTTAAGTACGTTAACAGCAAGACTACCAAGAATGCCAATTCTAGATACAGATTGCTAGGTCGTGCTTACACCATGCAAAAGAAGAACAACTACAAGAACTATGAATTGTTATTAGCTAATGATGTTGATAACTCAAACCCAACTGTTCAAGCAGAAGATTTAAACAACTTCTACTACCTAATGAATATCAGTTCAATCTTAGGCAAGGGTGCAAACGGTAACTTCGATGGTGGTAGAGAAGATGCTACTGGAAGTATGGATTACGACATTACTCAGTTAATCGAAAACTTCCAAGTTAAGCGTTTCAACATGACATCAGACGCTAAAGCTAATGCTCACTTGAACCTACTTGAAGATGGTGCACCAGAATCACGTGTATCAGTTGCTCAAGACGGTAACAAGGGATTAACTCATGATATGGATAACACTAACACATTAGTATATCCATTTACCTTAGCTCCAGGTAAGCGTAGTCAACTTAGCCAAGTTATCACAAATGACTGGGTAAACCGTGGAGATGACTACACTGAAAACCAAGTTACTCCAAACTACTCATTCCTAAACGTTCATGATGGTGTGCAAACATTTATCGCTAACATCATCTCTGATATTTCAAAGGATAACCCAAATGCTCCTACTAAGGCAGTATTGAACAAGGCTATCAAGATTTACGATCAAGACCAATTCGCAACTAACAAGAAGTATGCAGAATACAACATTCCAGCAGCTTACTCATTACTACTTTCAAACAAGGATGTAGTTCCTCGTGTCTACTATGGTGATCTATACCTAGAAGGTGACCAATACATGGCTACCAAGTCACCATACTTCGACTCAATCACTACCATGCTAAAAGACCGTGTTAAATACGTTTCTGGTGGACAACAAATGAGAATGCAAGGAAACGACATTTTGACTTCAGTTCGTTTCGGTCAAGGTGACTTAACACCAACCAGCACTAGTGCAACTGGTCGTCAATCAGGTTACTTATCAGTAACTTCAAACAATCCAGATGTATCAATCACTAGCCCAATCAAGATTTACATGGGTGCAGACCACAAGAACCAAGAATACCGTCCAGAATTAATGACTACCAAGGATGGTTTGACTGTATTCCACAATGATCAAGAAGCAAGCAAGTACGTTGTTAAGACAGATGCTGAAGGTTACCTACACCTAGACAACACTCAAGTATTTGGTGCAAGCAACCCAATGGTTTCAGGTTACCTATCAACTTGGGTACCAGTAGGAGCAAGTGATAACCAAGACGTTAGAACTCAAGCTTCAACTAAGAAGAGTAAAGATGGTAAGACATTCCATTCAAACGCAGCTCTAGATTCACACGTTGCTTACGAAGGATTCTCATCATTACAACCAATTACTAAGAATAACAGCAAGAAGACCGATGTTGTGATTGCGAAAAACGCAAGCCTATTCAAGGAATTAGGAATCACTGACTTTGAATTCCCAGGTCACTACATGCCAGTTCACAACGATTCATCATTCGTTGATACTACTGAAGAAAATGGTTATGCATTCTCTGATCGTTACAACCTAGGTATGGATGGTAAGTCAACTAAGTACGGTACTGTGGATCAATTAATCGACGCCAACAAGGCATTACATGCTCAAGGTGTTCACACATTAACCGACTATGTTATGAACCAACTATATGACTTAAACGGTCAAGAATTAACTACTGTTACTCGTATCGATGGTTTTGGTAAGAAACCTAAGAACAAGAAGGATCAAATCAACAACGCATTATACGTTGCAAGTACTAAGAGCAGCAAGAAGGATTACCAATACAAGTTTGGTGGCAAGTTCTTGTCAATGTTGAAGAAGAAGTATCCTTCATTATTCAAACAAAAGCAAAAATCAACCAACGAACCAATTGATTCAAAGACACATATCAAGATTTGGAGCGCTAAGTACATGAACGGTACTAGTATCCAAGGTAAGGGTATGGGTTACCTTCTAAAGAAGAACGGCCAATACTTCAAGCTACACAAGTAAAAGCCAATAAAAAAGAAGCTATCGTTGGAACTGCAACTATTATTTTGAACAAATAAATAAAAGCAGCTTTCTAACTCTTTAATTGGGCAACTGATTTTCTGTATTCTACAGGGGATTG